>NZ_LLZI01000100.1 GCF_001509485.1 Streptomyces sp. NRRL F-4489 | reverse complement strand
GCCGCGGCCTCCTCGGCGGGGCTGGGGCGGCCCCGGCGGCGGCCGGTGGGGGCGGGGGCGCCTGGCGCGCCGGGCGGGGTGCCCGGGGTGGCGGGCATACCGGGCGCGCCGCCCGTGCTCGTACCCGTAGGCGCGCCGGTAGCCGTGCCCGTAGCCGTGCCTGCGGGAGCCGTCCCCGCACCCGTACCCGCGCCCGGGCCCGTCGTCCCGGTTGCCGGCGGCCCGGCGGGCTCGGCCGGCTGCGCGACCAGGCCCTCGGGACCCGCTACGAACGTGCCGGACGCCTCGGAATCGGCCATCGCCGCGGCCGCGCGCTCCTCGGCGGCGGCCCGCCGCGCCCGCCGCCCGGCCGGGCCGGCCGATCCGGCGTCCCACGCGCCCTGAACGCCCTGCGCGCCAGGGAAGTCCGCGGTGTCCCCGGCGGCGGGAACCGGATGGGCACCGGGCAGGTCGGCAGGCGCGTTCGCGGGGCCGTTCGCCGGGCCGTTCGCGGGGTCGTTCCCGGGCGCGGCCTGGGGGCCGCCGGCGACCGGACGGCGCGCCCGGCGCCGTCCCGTACCGGCGGGCTCCGGCGTACCGTCCGCGGCCCGCACCGGCATCCCGCCGGAGATCGCGGGCAGCGCCGGCGCCTGCTGCCCGGCCTGCGGCTGGGGCGTCCGGTCCGCCGCGGCGGGCGGCAGGGCGAACGGCGCGCGCGGCGCGGCCGCCCCGGCCTCCCCGGACTCCCCGGCCGCTCCGGCCCGTTCGGGCGCCTCGGCCAGCGCGCGCCGGGCCCGCCGCCCACCGGTCGGCACGGGAACCGGCCCCTGCGGCTGACCAGGCTGACCAGGCCGCTGTCCTTGTGCCGGCACCGGTACCGCCCCGTGCGGCGGCTGGCCCGGTTGTCCCGGCTGCCCCAACTGCCCCGGCTGCGGCCCGTGCCCCTGCGCCGGTACGGGGACCGTCGCCGGGGCCGCGCCCGCGCCCTGTGGCCGCCCAGCCTGCTGGCCCTGAACCTGGTTCTGACCCTGTGCCGGTACGGGCACCCGCCCGAGCGCAGGCGTCAGCCCGTGCCCCGGACCCCGCCCCGCACCCCCGGCCGGGCCCCCGCCCCCGGCCCCCGCCGGCAACGCGGGCAGCGCCGCTCCTCCGGGTGCCGCTCCGCCACGCGCCGCCCCCTCAGGGGCCGCCCCTTCCGGAACCTGCCGCGCCCGCCGGCGCCCGCTCGGCGGTACCGCCTCGGCGCCCGCAGCCCCCAAGGGCAGCCCGGCCCCCTGCGTACCGTCGGCCGCCGGACCCTGCGCCGGCCCGGAGTGCCGCGCCCGCCGACGCCCACCGCCGCCGGTGCCGTTCCCCGCACCCGCCGGAGCCACGGCCCCACCGGGACCGCCCGCGCCCGGCACCACGCCCTCGGCACCGCCACCGGCCAAAGCCTTCCCGCCCGCAGCGTCCCCGCCCGCGGCCTTCCCCGCCGACGGCCCATCCCCCGGCCCACCAGCCGTACCGCCACCCGCCGCAGCACCGCCCGCAGCCGAATCACCCACCGCGGACCCGTCCGCCGCCGCGCCATCCGCCGCCGCGCCGTCCGCCGGCTCCTCGTCCTCCACCAGCACCGGCAGCTCCAGCACGTACGCGCTGCCGCGCGCGCCGGAGCCGCCCGGCACCTTGTGCGTCTGGATCAGCCCGTCGTGCATCCGCACGATCCCGCGGACGATCGGCCCGTGCACCGGGTCGCCGCCGCCGAACGGCCCGCGCACCTCGATCCGGACGACCTGGCCGCGCTTGGCCGCCGCCACCACGATCGTCGAGTCACCGGGCACCGGGCGTCCGCCCGCGCCAACGGGAGCGCCCTCGACCGCGGCCGTCCGTCCCGTCGAGTCCACCCCGGCCACGTCCGCGATCAGATGCGACAGCGCCTGCGCCAGCCGCTCCGGGTCGACCAGTGCCGCTATCGGCGGCGCGTGCACCGCGAACTGCGCCCGGCCCGGCCCGATCAGCTCGACCGCGCCCTCCACACCGGCCGCGACCACCTGGTCGAGCGACACCCGGGTGCGGTTGAGCTTCTCCTGGCCGGAGTCCAGCCGCTGGTAGCTGAGGACGTTGTCCACCAGCGCCGTCATCCGGGCGTGCCCGGCGGCGAGGTGGTGCAGGATCTGGTTGGCCTCCGGCCACAACTGGCCCGCCGGGTCGGACGCCAGGGTGGTCAGCTCACCGCTCAGCTCCTCCAGGGGCCCGCGCAGCGACCGCGCCAGCACGGCCAGCAGCTGATCGTGGCGGGCCGCCAGCGCGTCGAGCGGCCGCCGGTCGGTGAACGTCATCACCGCGCCCACCAGCTGGTCGCCGTCCCGCACCGGCGCGGTGGTCAGATCGACGGCCACCGCCCGGCCGTCCTTGGCCCACAGCACCTGCCCGCGCACCCGGTGCTTGCGCCCGGACTTCAGGGTGTCGGCGAGCGGGGTGTCCTCCCAGGGCAGCGCCGAACCGTCCGCCCGGGAGTGGTGGATCAGCGGGTGCAGCTCCTTGCCGCCCAGCTCGCTCGCGCGGTAGCCGAGGATCTGCGCCGCCGAGGGATTGACGAGGACGACCCGGCCCTCGGAGTCGACGCCCACGACGCCCTCCGCCGCGGCCCGCAGGATCATCTCGGTCTGCCGCTGCTGCCGGGCCAGCTCGGCCTCGGTGTCCAGCGTGCCGCTCAGGTCCCGTACGACGAGCATCAGCAGCTCGTCCCCGGTGTAGCCGTTGCGGTGGTCGGCGTAGGCGGCCTCGAAGGCGGACTCGTACGGGGTCCGGCCGTCCTCCAGATTGGCGCTGGTGACCTCGACCGCCAGCTCGGTGCCGTCGGTGCGCCGCGCGACCATCCGCGTCGGCTTCGTCCGGCCCTCGACCTCCTCGTCCCGGCGCCGCATCGACCCCGGGATCCGCTTGGAGTCGAAGGTCGGCAGCAGATCGAGCAGCCCGCGCCCGACCAGGGCCGTGCCCGGCGCCTCGAACATCTCCAGGGCGATCGCGTTGGCGTTGACGACGGTGCCGTTGCAGTTGACGAGCAGCAGCGCGTCCGGGAGGGCGTCCAGTATGGCTGCGAGGCGAGCAGCGCCTCGGGATGGCCTGCTGCTCACGCGACGCTTCCTTCCCTGTTACCGCACCTTGCCGGGCCCACCCTGGCAGGCCGCTGGGAGGGAGTCTACGGGCACATGCCGCGGACGCGGAGGCGGATGACGGCCCGGTAATGCCGCGCCCCGGCGCGACTCGCCGCACGCCCGACATGTGCCCCTCGTCCTGACCTGGCGCGCTACTCCCGCACGAACCGGGTCAGGAAACCGTCGCCGGGAGCATGGGTTCGAAGCGGCCCCAGCGGGCGATCTCACACCCGTTGGTGCGCCGGAACTCCGCGTTGACCGGCCGCCCGGCCCACACCCCGGTGACGTGCGCCCGCGCCGGACCGCCGTACATCATCGTGCACTGCGCGCCCTGCGGCACCGGCGCGAACGGGTCCTTGCCCCAGCGGGTCATGCGGTCCAGCCGGTCGCAGGCGCGCCGGGCGTCGAAGTGGTTCCCGCCGCGGGGGTGGCAGTACAGCTCGAACCTGCCGTCCGTGCGCGCCGACCCGGACTCGGTGACGGTGATCGTCAGATGGTCCCCGCGCCGCGGACCGCCGAACGCCCCGGACGTACCGGACGTACCGGACGGGCCGGACGGGCCGAACGCCTCGGCGGACTCCCCGGGCGCGTGGCGGGAGGGCAGCGGCAGGGGCGCGGCGGTGGCGGCCGGCGCCCCGGCGAACGCGACGGCGGCGGTGGCCGCGGCGGCGGCGACCAGCGCGAGCGACCGGGGCCGGGGGGACGGGGCCGAGGGCGAGGACGAGGACAGGGACGGCGACGTCGACAGGGACAGGGACAGGGACAGCGACAGGGACGGCATCCGGCGACGGAACATCACGGGCTCCTGAGACGGGTACGGGCGGTAGCGGTACGCGCGGTCGCGGCACCGGGGCACCGGGGCGCACCACCGCGCGCACGCGGCCGCGGCCCCGTCTCTCTAACGCCCCCGCGCCCGCGACGTTGCGCCGCAGGAACGTCTTTGCCGGGTGGGGCGCGGGGCTAGTACCGTAGGGGGCGATTGGTGACAGGCCGCCGGGCTGTGTCATCATCTGGTCACGCCACATCGCGCTCACGCGCGTGGAGGGTGTGTGGAGGCGTCGCCTAGTCCGGTCTATGGCGCCGCACTGCTAATGCGGTTTGGGTTTTAACGCCCATCGAGGGTTCAAATCCCTCCGCCTCCGCTTCTGCGGTACTCCCCGGACCCGGTCCCTGCGACCGGGTCCGGTTTTTTGT
The DNA here is from genome assembly GCF_001509485.1 of Streptomyces sp. NRRL F-4489. GTDB lineage: Bacteria > Actinomycetota > Actinomycetes > Streptomycetales > Streptomycetaceae > Streptomyces. The sequence continues at coordinate 1,267 of NZ_LLZI01000100.1, read as the reverse complement.
GCGCGCCCGCCGGGGCGCTTTGTCCGCCGCCACCGGGCCGCGTTTCCGCGTACGGTCCCGGGCCTCCGCCCAGGCCCTGCCCTCCGCCCCCAGGCCCTACCCTTCGGTCATGTCCCTGCCGCCGCGGCCGACGACGACGCCCGAGGCGCGCGCCCTGGCCCCCCGCACCCCCGCTCCCCGCACCGTCGTCATGCTGGCCTTCGAAGGCGCCCGACTGCTCGACATCACCGGCCCGTTGGAGGTCTTCAGCTCCGCCGCCCGGCTCGGCGCCCGCTACACGGTCCGCCTCTGCGCGCCCGACGGCCGCCCGGTGACCACCGCCTCCGGCACCCGCCTCTCCGTCGACACCGCCCTCCCGGAGATCCTCGCCGGCCTGCCGGGCACCGGTGCCGACCCCCTGGACACCGTCCTCGTCCCCGGCGCCGAGGAACTCACCCAGGGCCGCTTCCCGCCCGGCCTGCTGGACGCCGTACGCGCCCTGGCCGCCCGCTCCCGCCGGATCGCCTCGGTCTGCGCGGGCGCGTTCGCGCTGGCCGGCGCCGGGCTCCTGGACGGCCGCCGGGCCACCACCCACTGGCGCCACACCGCCACCCTGGCCGCCCGCCACCCCGCCCTCACCGTCGACCCGGACGCGCTCTACGTCCGCGACGGCGAGGTCTACACCTCCGCCGGGGTCTCGGCCGGTATCGACCTGGCGCTGGCCCTGGTGGAGGCCGACGAGGGCCCCGCCCTGGCCCGCGAGGTCGCCCGCGACCTGGTCGTCTTCATGCAGCGGCCGGGCGGCCAGTCGCAGTTCTCGGTACCCGCCCGCACCCCGCGCCCCCGGCACGACGTGCTGCGCGCCCTCCTGGACGCGGTCGCCGCCGACCCGGCCGCCGACCACTCCAACACCGCGCTGGCCGCCCGCGCCGGCCTCAGTCCCCGCCACCTCGCCCGGCTCTTCCGCGCGCACACCGGCACCACCCCGGCCGGCTACGTCGAGGCGGTCCGCCTGGAGGCCGCCCAGCACCTCCTCGCGAACGGCGAAACGGTCACCGCCACCGCCCGCCGCACCGGCATCGGCACCGACGAATCCCTCCGCCGCCTCTTCCTCCGCCGCCTGGGCATCACCCCGTCCGCGTACCGCTCCCGCTTCCACACCACGACCCGCTGAGGGTCGGCGCCCCGTCCACCCGTAGGGCAACGGCCCCGCCCCCACCCCGTAGGGCAACGACCCCGCCCCCACCCCGTAGGGCAGCGGCCCTGCCTCCACCCCGTAGGGCAACGG
>NZ_LLZI01000099.1 GCF_001509485.1 Streptomyces sp. NRRL F-4489 | reverse complement strand
ATATGGCCGGGTTCATCGGGTGGAAGATCGCCGGGGGCGGGCCGATGGTTGGGGTGCTCCTGCAGCAGGTCGGGGGGGTGGAGGAGTTCGTGGAGGAGGGTTGGCTGGCGCCGGTGGGGGTGACCGGTTGCGGGGGTGGTGGCGGGGGCGGGGGGGCCGGGGAGGGGAAGGAGAAGGGCAAGCAGGCGCCGGTCACTGTCTCGTTGCCGAAGTTGGCGGGGGAGCGGGTGCAGGTGACGGCGGTGTGGACGGGGGCGGAGCGGGAGAACTTCGGGAAGGTCTTGGGGGAGTTCGAGAAGCGCACGGGCGCGAAGGTGGACTTCGTGCCGAGCGGGGACGATATGGCCGGGTTCATCGGGTCGAAGATCGCCGGGGGCGGGCCGCCGGATGTGGCGCTGCTGCAGCAGGTCGGGGTGTTGAACGAGTTCGCGGAGAAGGGGTGGCTGGCGCCGCTCGGGGCGGACGCGAAGGGGCAGTTGGAAAAGAACTACAGCAAGGGGTGGCGGGAGCTGGGGGCTCACGGCGGCACCGGGTACGGGGTGTATTTCAAGGCCAGCAACAAGTCGCTGGTCTGGTACAACACGAAGGTTTTCGAGAACGCCGGGGTGTCCGAGCCGAAGACCTGGCCGGAGTTCCTGAAGGCGGCGCGGACGGTCTCCGAGTCGGGTGTGGAGCCGGTGTCGGTGGGCGGGGCGGACGGCTGGACGCTGACCGACTGGTTCGAGAACGTCTACCTGTCGCAGGCCGGGCCGGAGAAGTACGACCGGCTGGCGAAGCACGAGCTGACGTGGACGGACCCGTCGGTCAAGCAGGCGCTGACGACGCTGGGGGAGCTGTTCGGGCACAAGGAGCTGCTGGCGGGCGGTAACGCGGGCGCGCTGCAGACGGACTTCCCGACGTCGGTGACGCAGACGTTCAGCGGCGGGGACGCGCCGAAGGCGGCGATGGTGTCGTCGGCCGATTTCGCCGCCGCGAACATCGCGCAGACCAAGGCGAAGGTGGGGGCGGACGCGAAGGTGTTCCCGTTCCCGGCGGTGGGCGCGAAGCCGCCGGTGGTGACCGGCGGGGACGTGGCGGTGGCGCTGAAGGACGGCAAGCACCAGAAGGCGGCGCAGGCGCTGCTGACGTTCCTGGCGTCGACGGACGCGGCGCGGATCTGGGCGGGCGCGGGCGGTTTCCTCTCGCCGAACAAGGCGCTGGATCCGGCGGCGTACGCGGATGACGTGACGCGGAAGATCGCCAAGGCGCTGATCGCGGCCGGGGACGGCTTCCGGTTCGATATGTCCGACCAGGCTCCGGCGTCGTTCGGCGGGAAGCCGGGCCAGGGCGAGTGGAAGGACCTCCAGGACTTCCTGAAGGATCCGCGGGATGTCGCGGGGACCCAGGAGCGGCTGGAGCGGGACGCGGCGAAGGCGTTCGGCCACTGACGGCCGGCACCGGCGTTCCAGTGGTGGCAGCCGGGGCGGCGGCCGCGCCGCGGGCCCGGTGTCAGGACGTGCGTTCGGCGAGCGGGAGCGGGGGTGGTGCGCGTGAGCGGGGCGGTGGGTGTGCGGGCCGGGGCCGGCGGCGGGCGGCGGCGGGTGTCCGGGACGCGGGTGTGGGTGGCGGCGGTGTTCCTGCTGCCGGCGCTGGTGCTGCTGGGGGCGCTGGTGGTGTATCCCATCGGGTTCTCGGTGTACCGGAGCCTGTTCGACGCGTCCGGCAACGGCTTTGTGGGGCTGGGTAATTACGGGGCGATGTTCTCGGACGAGGGCATCCGGACGGCGCTCAAGAACACCGTGGTGTGGGTGGTGGTGGCGCCGGCGGTGGCCACGGCGCTGGGGCTGGTCTTCGCGGTGCTGACCGAGCGGGTGCGCTGGGGGACGGCGTTCAAGCTGGTGGTGTTCATGCCGATGGCGATCTCGATGCTGGCGGCGGGGATCATCTTCCGGCTGGTGTACGACCAGGATCCGCAGCGCGGGGTGGCGAACGCGGTGTGGGTGGCGGTGCACGACACGTTCGCGGAGCCGGCGCCGTTCCCGGGGGCGAAGCCGCGGCCCAACGGGGAGCTGCGGCCGTCCGGCGGCGGGGCGTTCACCACGCGGTCGGCCGTACGGGCCGGGGCGGTGGCGGATCTGCCGCTGGTGGCGGTGCAGCCGGGGGATGTGGGGCGGGCGCGGCCCGCGGTGCCGGCGCGGCCCCGGCCGGGGCAGGTCACCGGGACCGCGTGGCTGGATTTCACCCGTGGCGGTGGGGGCCGGCCGAATGTGATCGACCGGGGCGAGAAGGCGCTGGCCGGGCTGCGGGTGGAGGCGGTGCGGGACGGCCGGGTGGTGGCGTCGGCGGTGACGGCGGCGGACGGGACGTACGCGCTGCCCGCGCAGGCGGCGGGGGCGCGGCTGCGGTTGCCCGCGGCGAACTTCGCGGCGGCGTACAACGGCGTGGAGTGGCTGGGCCCGGCGCTGGTCACCCCGGCCATCATCGGCAGTTATGTGTGGATGTGGGCTGGTTTCGCCATGGTGCTGATCGCGGCGGGGCTGGCGGGGGTGCCGCGCGAGCTGCTGGAGGCGGCGCGGGTCGACGGCGCGGGTGAGTGGCAGGTGTTCCGCCGGATCACGGTGCCGCTGCTGGCGCCGGTGCTGGTGGTGGTGCTGGTGACGCTGATGATCAACGTTCTGAAGATCTTCGACCTGGTCTACATCATCGCGCCGGGGTCGAGTCTGCGGTCGGCGAATGTGCTGGCGTTGCAGCTGTTCCAGTCGTCGTTCGGGACGGATGTGGACCAGGGGCTGGGGAGCGCGATCGCGGTGTTCCTGCTGGTGCTGGTGTTGCCGGTGATGTACGTCAATCTCCGCCGGATCCGGAAGGAGCGCCGCCGATGACGCATACGACGCGGACGCCGCCGATGACGCCGATCACGACCGTGAAGGTTCGCACGCCGAGAAGCTCCTGGGCCGCGCGCGTCGCGGCGCGTACCGGGGGCGGGGCGGTGCGGGTCTTCCTGGTGCTGGTGGCGCTGTTCTGGCTGATGCCGTCGGTCGGGCTGCTGCTGTCGTCGCTTCGGAGTCCGGCGCAGATCGCCGAGTCGGGCTGGTGGGAGGTGTTCACCCGGCCCGCGCAGCTGACGTTCGACAACTACGCGCAGCTGCTGTCGAACGGGAAGGTGATGGGCTCGCTGGCGACCACGGCGGCGATCACGGTGCCGTCGACGGTGCTCGTGGTGGTCATCGGGTCGCTGGCCGGTTACGCCTTCGCGTGGCTGGACTTCCCGGGCCGGGACGGCTGGTTCATGGTGGTGGTGGGGCTGCTGGTGGTGCCGGTGCAGGTGGCGCTGATCCCGGTGGCGAAGCTGTTCGGGGCGGTGGGGCTGTTCGAGACGACGGCGGGGGTGGTGCTGTTCCACACGGCGTTCGGGCTGCCGTTCGCGGTGTTCCTGCTGCGGAACTTCTTCGCGGAGATCCCCCGGGAACTGCTGGAGGCGGCGCGCCTGGACGGGGCCGGTGAGCTGCGGCTGTTCACGCGGGTGGTGCTGCCGCTGGGCGGGCCGGCGATCGCGTCGCTGGGGATCTTCCAGTTCCTGTGGGTGTGGAACGACATGCTGATCGCGCTGATCTTCGCGGACAGCGGCCATCCGCCGATCACGGTGGCGCTCCAGCAGGAGGTGCGGCAGTTCGGCAACAACATCGATGTGCTGGCGCCGGGCGCGTTCGTGTCGATGGTGGTGCCGCTGATCGTCTTCTTCGCGTTCCAGCGGCAGTTCGTGTCCGGGGTGATGGCGGGCGCGGTGAAGTAGCGACGGCACCGGGCGGGGCGTACGCAGCAGTCGCGGCGTACGGAACGGGAAGCGCCATAGGAACCGGCCGGACATGACCGGCACCGGGGCCGGTGCTCACCTTCCGTTCATGTTGCGGGCCCAGGATGGCAGCCGCTCGCGGGGACGGCGGCCGCGCGGGGTGTCCCGCGGCCGTGTCCGGTGCCGTGCGTGCCGGTGCGCCGTGTCCCGCCCCGATTCCCGACCGTCTGGAGACGGACCGCAGATGACTGCCGTTACCGCAGACCGGAGCGCCGAACCGCTGCCGCGCCCCGCCCGGCTGGCCGATGTCAAGGGCTGGTTCTTCACCGCCGATCAGCTGCTCTTCGACTGGTTCCTGAGCCATCAGCGCGAGCGGTCGGTGGCGGGCGACCTGCTCGAACTGGGCGCGTACATGGGCAAGAGCGCGATCTTCCTGGGGGCGCGGCTGGGGGACGGTGAGCGGTTCACGGTCTGCGACCTGTTCGACTCGCCGGCCGGGGACGCGCCGAACTCCAGGGAGATGGCGAAGTCGTACGCGACCCTGACCCGCCGCGCCTTCGAGGCCAACTACCTCGCGTTTCATGACGAGTTGCCGGTGATCGTGCAGGGGCCGAGTTCGGTGGTCGGGGAGCATGTGGCGGCGGACAGCGTGCGGTTCGCGCATATCGACGCGTCGCATCTGTACGAGCATGTGCACGGCGACATCCTGGCGGTGCGGGAGCTGCTGACCGGCGCGGGCGTGGTGGTGCTGGACGACTACCGCGCCGAGCACTGCCCGGGGGTGGCGGCGGCGACGTGGCAGGCGGTGACCGGGCACGGGCTGCGGCCGCTCTGCCTGACCGGGACGAAGTTCTACGGCACCTGGGGCGATCCGGAGCCGTACCAGGAGGCGCTGCTGGCCTGGCTGGCCGGCCGCGGGGACCTGTGGCACGAGGTGCAGCAGGTCAACGGGGGGCCGCTGATCCGGCTGAGCGCCAAGGGGGCGAAGGAGCCGGCGCATCCGGTGTCGCGGTACGCGGCGGAGGCCGACGCCGCGGAGGCGGTGGAGGCCCCGGAACGGCCGGCGGAGAAGGCGCCGGAGCCGGCCCGGGCCTCCGGACCGGCGGCCCGTCCGGCCGCGCCCCGTCCCACCGCGGCCCGCCCCCCGCGCGGCGTGCTGCGCCGGGTGGCGGTGGACCTCCTGCCGCCGGTCCTGACCCGCGCGCTCGTACGGGCCCGGAAGCGGGCGCGTACGCAGGCGGCGCGCCCCTGACAGTCCGCGCGCCGGGCCCCGGCCCCGCCCGCCTCACCCCCGCGGCACCTCCCCCACCAGCACGAACACATTCGACCGCAGCAGCCGTCCGGCGGTGCGCGGGAGCGGGTGGGAGTAGGTGCGGCGGACGGTGAGGCCGGCCGTGGCGGCGAAGGCGCGGAGCAGGGTGAAGTCGGTGAAGCGGACGGGTTCCGGGCCGGCCCGGTGCCCGGCCTCCTGGGCGGTGATCAGCAGGACGCCGCCGCCGGGGCGGACGTAGGGGAGGTAGGCGCGCAGCAGTTCCTCGACCTGTTCGTCGTCGAGGTGTTCCAGGACGTGCGCGGTGAGCAGGGCGTCGAAGGCGCCGGGGCGGGCGTGCGGGCCGGCCAGGAACGCGTCGGCGGTGTAGGCGGTCAGGCCGCGGGCGCGGCAGCGGGCGACGGCCCGCGGGTCGTGGTCGATGCCGACGCTGCCGGGGGCGCAGGCGGCGAGGGTGTCGCCGTCGCCGCAGCCGATCTCCAGGACGCGGCCGGTGCCGATCCGCCGCAGTTGCCGGGCGAACGGGGTGCGGGCGGCCGGCCGCCGGGCCGGTCCGCCGGACCGCCGGCGGGCGGGCGTACGGGCGGTGGAGGCGGCCGGGGCGGCGGGGGCCGGGCGCGGGGCGCGGGCGGCCGGGGCGCCGGGGGCGGGGGCCGCGG
>NZ_LLZI01000098.1 GCF_001509485.1 Streptomyces sp. NRRL F-4489 | reverse complement strand
GAGGCCGGTGGGGAGGGCGCGTTGGCGGGGGGATTCGGTGCCGGTCCAGCAGGAGCCGCGGCGGGACAGGAGGCGGCGGAGCCAGAGTTCGGTGGAGATGAGGTCGGCGAGGCCGTCGAGGGGGACGGGGGCGCCGTCGGCGGCGGCGTGGAGGGCCTTGCGGACCACGCGGGCCTCGATGAGGCCGGCGTCGGCGAGGAGCGGGGCGTCGAAGAGCTGGTGGAGGAGGCCGGTGGCGGCGCGCAGGCCGGCGCGGGCCGCCGCGGTGTGCGGGTGGGGGGAGGCGGCGCCCCAGCCCGGGGGCAGGTCCCGTACGCCGGCGCCGGCCAGTACGGAGCGCAGGACGGCGGCGCGGGCGCCCGGCTGGACGCGGAGGGTGTCGGGGAGGGCGCGGCAGGCGAGGACCACCTGGTTGTCCAGGAAGGGGGCGTGCAGCCGCTGGCTGCGGACCTCGGCGGCCTGTTCGAAGACCCGGTGGTCGGCGGCCTGGCGGGCGAGGGCGGCGCGGGCGCGCCGTTCGCCGGGGCGGCCGGCGGCGGGTGAGCGGTGCGCCGCCTCGCCGAGGCGAACCGATACTTCGGCGAGCGCCTCCCCTGTGAGCCAGCGGGCGGCCGGCCCCGGGCGGCACCAGGCGAGCGCGGCCAGGGAGGCGTCCACGGCGCCGCCCGCCACCGGGTCGTCGGCGAACTGCCGCTCCATCAGGAGCCGCGCGGCCTCGGCGATCCCGGTGGCGTAGGGGGTGCGGGCGAGCTTCCGGGCGGCGCGGTAGACGGTGAACGGGACGAGGACGGAGTGGGCGGACGGCCCGTCGGCCCGGGCGAGCGCGGTGACCGGGCGCAGCAGGTGGCGCCGGCGGCGGTCCAGGAGGAGGTCGGCGAGGCGGGCCGGGTGGGCGTCGAGGACCTGGCGGGCGCCGTTGCCGACGAAGTGGTCGGCGCCGCCGGACAGCAGCCGCCTGCGGTGGCGGGCGGCGAGGGTGAGGGCGGGGCCGGGTTCGTCGGTGAGCGGGAGGGTGTCGAGGCCGGTGTACGGGAGGGCTTCGGCGCCGGCCGCGACGACGACGTGGTGCAGCCGGGGATCGTCGGCGATACCGCGGGCGCGCGCCAGTTCTTCCTCGTGGTCGGGGTGGCCGCCCTGGGTGGCGCGGTCGTTGAAGGTGACGGCCAGGAGGCGTTCGCCGTGGCCGTTGATCCTTCCGGGGCGGCCGGGGAGGCCGGCGGCCAGGAGGGCGAGCGTTCCGGAGGCGCTGCCTCCGGAGAGGTCGGCGCCGATACCGGGGGCGGGGCCGCCGCGGGCCGCGCGGCGTTCGGCGGGGCCCATGCCGGGCACCGGGCCGGGGTCGAGGCGTTCGGGCCGATCGGGGTCGGGGGCGGAGCGGGGGGCCGTCAGGCGGGCGCGGACGGCCTCCACGAGGGCGTCCCGGACGCCGTCCACGGCTTCCTGCGGGGCGAGTTGGGGGGCGGCGACGGCCAGGGAGGCGGGCGGCTCGTAGGAGGCGGTCTCGGTGGTGCCGTTGCGCAGCACGAGGGCGTGGCCGGGCGGGATGCGGTGGACGCCGTCGTAGGGGGTGCCGGTGCCGAGCGCTTCGGGGGCGTCGGGGCAGGCGAGGAGCGCGGCGAGGTGGCCGACGTCGAGTCCGGCCTCGACGAGGTCGGCGAGCGGCAGGGCGGCGGTGGCGTACGCGGTGCCGCCGGCCCAGCGGGTGTGGAAGACGGGGCGGGCGCCGGCCAGGTCCCCGGTGACGGTGATCCGGCGTCCCACCCGGGCGACCGCGGTGTAGCTGCCCGGCCAGGCGGTGAGGTGGCGCAGGGCGCCTCCCCGGGCGGCGAACAGGCCGACCCGCAACTGGTCGTCGGTGGCGCCGCAGACCCCGAGGACGGCGAGCCGGGTCTCCGGGTCGGCCTCGACGACGCGCACCTCGTGGGGGCGCCAGTCGCCGACGGCCCAGAGGGGGTCGGGGCCGTCCCAGAGGAGGTGGGCGCCGACCGGGTGGAGGGCGCGGCTCTCCCCGTTGGCGGCCGGGGAACTGCTCCACCCCACCAACCAGCGCATCGCCGCCTCCACCCGCTTCCCCGTCGCCGTCCGCCCGGTGGCCGGCGGCCGTCCGGTGCGGCGGTTTTCCCAGCTGCCGGGCGGTCCGTGCCGCCGCCGTGCGGTCCATGCTGCCATGGGGGTGGGGTGCGGGGGCGTCCGCGTCCTGGGTGGCGTGTGGGTGGGGCGGGACCACGGGGGCGGGTCTCGCTTCCCGTGGGTGCGGGGGTGGGGCGTGCTCCCGTAGGCCGTGCCCCCGCTCCCCGTAGGGGGCAGCCGTACGCCCCCGTGGGGGGCAGCACCGCCTCGCACCCCCATGGGACGCGACGCCTCGACGCACCCCGGGGACGCACACCGCGCCACGCCCCGTCCCCCCGGCACCAGCCCCGGATGACCCCCCGTGTGGCCCCCGGGACAGGCAGCGGCGTGAAAGCATCGGACGTCGGTTTTCGGCCAAAGTCCGTGTGGCGCGGCCGAGTTGGGGCCGTGGCGGGTGGTCCGGGCGCGGTGCCGTGCCGGCGGCGGGCGGGCGGTGCGGGCCCCGCGACGGTCCGGGAAGCGGGCTGCGCCTCCCGGACCGGACCGCCACCCGCGGGGAATGAGGTGGCGGTGTCCCCCAGCCCACTGGATCCAGTGCAGCGGGCCGACCCACGCGGAACTCATCGAAGCGCGCCCGCAGTTGGGCGGCCAGCGCGCACGAACGGGCGCATGGGCACACGTACCCGGAGCACATGCCAATCCCCGCACCCCCGTTTGAACACGAATCTCGCCATCCGGGACACCGGCCCTTAACGGTCGGGATCCGGCGAACTACTCTGGGTGGACGCATGCCCCGGGGTACGGGGCGGCTGTCGCTGTGTCGAGGGGTGCGCATGTCCAGCAATACACGCGGGCCGAACGAAAAGCTCGGCACCGTTCTCGCCCTCGCGGGGATCAGCAACGCCGGACTGGCGCGCCGGGTCAACGACCTCGGTGCGCAACGCGGCCTGACGCTGCGCTACGACAAGACGTCGGTGGCCCGCTGGGTCTCCAAGGGGATGGTGCCGCAGGGCGCCGCGCCCCATCTGATCGCGTCCGCGATCGGCAGCAAACTGGGGCGTCCGGTGCCGCTGCACGAGATCGGGCTGGCGGACGCGGATCCGGCGCCGGAGGTGGGGCTGGCGTTTCCGCGGGACGTGGGCGCGGCGGTGCGCTCGGCGACCGAGCTGTACCGTCTCGATCTCGCCGGACGGCGGGGCAGCGGCGGCGGCATCTGGCAGAGTCTGGCCGGTTCCTTCGCCGTCAGCGCGTACGCGACGCCCGCGTCCCGGTGGCTGATATCGCCGGCGGACAGTTCGGTTGCGCGGGAGGCGGCCGAGGCGCGGGACAAGGACGCCGCGGCCGCCGGTGACGCCGGGGCCCCGCAGCACGTCGGCCACAGTGACGTCGCCAAGTTGCGCGAGGCAGCCGAGGACGCGCGGCGCTGGGACTCCAAGTACGGGGGCGGCGACTGGCGTTCGTCCATGGTGCCGGAGTGCCTCCGGGTGGACGCGGCGCCGCTGCTGCTCGCCTCGTACAGCGACGAGGTGGGCCGGGCGCTCTTCGGGGCGACGTCCGAACTCACCCGCCTCGCGGGGTGGATGGCCTTCGACACGGGCCAGCAGGAGGCCGCGCAGCGGTACTACATCCAGGCGCTGCGGCTGGCCCGGGCGGCCGCCGATGTGCCGCTGGGCGGGTATGTGCTGGCGTCGATGTCCCTCCAGGCGACGTACCGGGGGTTCGCCGACGAGGGGGTGGATCTGGCCCAGGCGGCCCTGGAGCGGAACCGCGGGCTGGCGACCGCCCGGACGATGAGCTTCTTCCGGCTGGTGGAGGCGCGGGCGCAGGCCAAGGCCGGGGAGGCGCGCGCCTGCGAGGTGGCGCTGAAGGCGTCCGAGGGCTGGCTGGAGCGCTCCCGCAGCGGTGACCCGGACCCGTCGTGGCTGGACTTCTACTCCTACGAGCGGTTCGCCGCGGACGCCGCGGAGTGCTATCGGGACCTGCGGCTGCCGCGCCAGGTGCGGCGCTTCACCGAGCAGGCGCTGTCCCGGCCCACGGAGGAGTTCGTCCGCTCGCACGGGCTGCGCCTCGTCGTGTCCGCGGTCGCCGAACTGGAGTCCGGCAATCTGGACGCGGCCTGCGCGGCGGGCGCCCGCGCGGTGGAGGTGGCGGGGCGGATCTCCTCGGCGCGCACCACGGAGTACGTGCGCGATCTGCTGCACCGCCTGGAGCCGTACGGGGACGAGCCGCGGGTCGTCGAACTCCGGGAGCGGGCCCGGCCGTTGCTGGCGGCGCCGGCGTAGGGAGCGGCGGTGTAGGGAGCGCCGGAGGGGGCGGGGCGGCTTCGCGGCGGGTCCGCGGCGGGTCCGGAGTGGCCTCCGGGCGGCTCTCGGGCGGCTTCGCCGGGCGGGGGCTGACGGAGGTCACAGCGGATTGTCAGTGGTGCGCGTCATGATGGACTACGTCGTCGGGATGACGCGCGGGCCCGCGGTGCCGGGCGGGCCGGAGGTCATGCGGTTGGGGAGGTGCAGTGGCGGCGTACGACTGCGATGTGCTGGTGATCGGGGCCGGGATCGTGGGGCTCTCCACGGCCCATGCCCTCACCCGTGCCATGCCCGGCATACGCGTCGTGGTGCTGGAGAAGGAGCTCGGCCCGGCCCGCCACCAGACGGGGCGCAACAGCGGCGTGATCCACAGCGGGATCTACTACCCGCCGGGGTCGCTGAAGGCCCGCTTCGCGCTCCAGGGGTCCGCGGAGATGGTCAAGTTCTGCACGGAGCACGGCATTCCGCACGAGGTCACCGGCAAGCTGATCGTCGCCACGGAGCGCGGTGAGCTGCCCCGGCTGCACGGGCTGATCCAGCGCGGCCGGGAGCACGGCCTGCCGGTGCGGGAGCTGGGTCCGGCCCAGATCGCCGAGTACGAGCCGGAGGTGCGCGGCCTGGCGGCCATCCATGTCGGTACGACCGGTATCTGCGATTTCGGGGCGGTGTCGCGGCAGCTGTCCCGCCTCGCCCAGGAGGACGGCGCCCGGGTCGTGTACGGCGAGGAGGTCACCACCATCGGGCGCCGCCCCGGCCGGGTCGCGGTCCGTACGGCCGGCGGCACGGTGCACCGCGCCCGCGCCCTGGTGAACTGCGCCGGTCTGCACTGCGACCGGGTCGCGCGGCTGGCGGGCGACGACCCGGGGATGCGGATCGTGCCGTTCCGCGGGGAGTACTACACGCTCGCCCCGGAGCGCGCGGGCCTGGTCCGCGGCTTGGTGTACCCGGTGCCCGACCCGGCGTTCCCGTTCCTCGGCGTCCACCTCACCCGCGGCGTCGACGGCTCCGTCCACATCGGGCCGAACGCCGTGCCCGCCCTGGCCCGGGAGGGCTACGACTGGCGCACGGTCCGCCCCGCCGACCTCGCCGGGACGCTCGCCTTCCCCGGCTCCTGGCACATAGCCCGCCGCCACTGGCGCTATGGCGCAGGTGAGCTGCACCGTTCGCTGTCCCGCCGGGCCTTCACGGAAGCGGTCCGCCGGCTGCTGCCCGCCGCCCGCGAGGAGGACCTCGTCCCCTCCCCGGCCGGGGTGCGCGCCCAGGCCGTGCTGCCCGACGGGACGCTCGTCGACGACTTCCTCTTCGCCGAGTCCCCCGGCATGATCCACGTCCTGAACGCCCCGTCCCCGGCCGCCACCGCCTCGCTGCCCATCGGCCGCGAGGTGGCCCGGCGGGTGCTGGGGGTGCTGGGGGTGCCGGAGGGG
>NZ_LLZI01000097.1 GCF_001509485.1 Streptomyces sp. NRRL F-4489 | reverse complement strand
CTCCCTCCCCGCCCCCGGCCCTCTCCACCGTCCGCTCCGACGACGCCCAGGCCATGGCCCGGATCCTGGACCACCTGCACGCCCTCGGCCACCGCCGCGTCGGCCACGTCGCCGGTCTGCCCGGTCTCGCCCACACCGCCCGCCGGATCCGCTCCCTGCGCACCGAGGCCGCCCGGCGCGGCCTGGACCCCGGCCAGGTCCGGTCCCTGACCACCGACTACTCCGACGCCGAGGGCGCCGAGGCCACCCGCCGCCTGCTCGACGCCCCCGACCCGCCCACCGCGATCATCTACGACAACGACGTGATGGCGGTGGCCGGCGCCTCCGTCGCGGCCGATCGCGGCCTCGCCGTCCCCGGCCGGCTCTCCGTCGTCGCCTGGGACGACTCCCCGCTCTGCCGCGTCACCCACCCGCCGCTCACCGCGCTGGTCCGGGACACCGCCGCCTTCGGCCGGCTCGCCGCCGCCGAACTCCTCGCCCTCCTCGACGGCGGCCCGCCCCGCACCGTCGAGGCCGAACTCCCGCACCTCGAACCCCGCCGCAGTACCGGCCCGCCGCCACCCGGCACCGCGTAACCCGAAGGCGTACACAACGGGACCGGACCCGGGCACCGTCTCCCCCTGCTGCGAGACGGACCCGGGTCCGGCGTCCTTGTGGCGAACTCCCTTACGAGGTCGGCCGGTTCAGTGCCGGACCACCGTCCCCGGCGCCAGGCGCCCGCAGTTGGAGGCGGTCACCCGCACGCTCACCGACTCGATGGCGCCGCCCCAGTCCACGCACCGGCCTTTCGCCGCGAGATAGACCGGCCCGGCATAGGTGGTGAATGTCCCGCTGTCGAATACCGGATCGGAACTGTGGTCGGACGGCCCCAGTTCGGCCAGCACGAATACCGGCTTTCCGGGACTGTTCCGGACCGTCACCACGCAGTTCTTCCCGGTCTTGGCGCTGTAGGTGAGATAAACCGTTCCCTTCGCGCCGACCGGTACGGAATTCACGACGCCGTAGCCGCTGCCGCACGCGCCGTTGTAGGCCCCGCCGCGCACCGGCGCGGCCGAGGCGGTGCTGGTCAGGCCCAGAGTGGCGGCGCTGGCCAGAGCCAGGGCCGCGGAACCGGTGAGAAGAGTTGGACGCTGCATGGAAAACCCCCGTCAGGTGGTGTCCGTCGCATGGTCGTGCACCGCGTTCTTTTCGGTGCTGCACCGTGTTGGACACCGGCCGGACGGGGATGGTTGTACGCGTATTTCCGCCAGTACGTGTGTTCCTTTTCCTCTGATCGCGCTTTCTGCCGGTATCCGCCGCCCGGCGTCAGTCGTCGTCCTCCCCATTGGCCAGCACCTTGAGCCGGCTGTACGGGCCGTTGAAGCGGTTGTGGTCGCCGACCGTGTGCCCCGACGAGGTGTGCTGCCAGATGCTGTGGAACCGCCAGCCGCCCGGCAGGGTCCCGACCGACGAGCCGTAGCGCGGGATCCACAGCGGATTGGTCCGGCCGAACCGGGTGGAATTGCCGGTGCACCGCTTCCACCAGTTCGTCGAGGTGTAGATCACCGCGTCCCGCCCGGTCTCCTCGCGGTAGGCGCGCACGAAGTCGGCGATCCAGCTGACCATGCCGCCGTGGCTCTTGCCGTAGCAGGTCGCGCCGTACGGGTTGTACTCCATGTCCAGCGCGCCGGGCAGCGTCCGGCCGTCCCGCGACCAGCCGCCGCCGTGCCGGGCGAAGAAGCGGGCCTGCGCGGCGCCGCCGGAGTGGTCCGGCAGCGCGAAGTGGTACGCGCCGTGGATCATGCCCGCGTGGTACGAGCCCCGGTACTGCTGGGTGAAGTAGGGGTTGGTGTAGCTCGTCCCCTCGGTGGCCTTGACGTAGGCGAACCGCACGCCCATCCGGCGCAGCTTCTTCCAGCTGACGTTGCCGTTGTGGCTGGAGACATCGACGCCGGCGACGGACTTCCGGGACCAGGCGTTGCGCGGTTCCGAGCCGCCGGCCCGCTCCATGCCCTCGTGCATCGCGATGGTCGAGCCCATCCAGTCCTGCTCGGGGTGGGCGGGGGTGCGTCCGGCGTCCGGGGTCGCGGTGGCGGTGCCCGGCAGGGTGAGGGGCAGGGCGACCACGGTGACGAATGAGACGAGGGTGCCGGCCGCCAGGGGGACCCTACGGCGGGCCGGTGCGGATCTGCGCAAGGGCATCGCGTGCCTCCGAAGGACTTCGGTCGAGTCAGTTTCGGCAGCATGTGAGCAGGATCCTGCCGATGAAAAGACATATACGCTGAAATGCCGCATTCCATGGCTCAACAGGCCCCCGGTCCGCCGACCGGCCCGGCCATCTCACCCGTCCGGGCGCCCTCGCGCGGCTCCCGCCCGCCGGCCGTGGCACACGGAGGCCGTGGCGCGGGGAAGTCCCGGCACGCGGAAGAGCGGGCCCCGGCAGTGCCGGGACCCGCTCTTCCGTTCAGCGGCGAACGCGCCGTGCCGCCGCTTCGCCGTTCGTCCGCCCTGGATCAGTAGGCGGAGTTCACGTTGTCGATGGAGCCGTACCGGTGGGCCGCGTAGTTGGCGGCGGCGGTGATGTTGGCCACCGGGTCGGTGAGGCTGTTGGCCGTGCCGGCCACGTGGTAGGTCTCGAACGTGGGCTGGATCACCTGCAGCAGGCCCTTGGAGGGTATGCCGTTCTTGGCGTTGACGTCCCAGTCGTTGACGGCGTTGGGGTTGCCGCTGACTCCCGCATGATGTTGCGGTGCAGGCCCTCGTAGCTGCCGGGGATGCCCTTGGACTTCATGATGTCCAGGGACTGGCGGATCCAGCCGTCGAGGTTGTCGGAGTACTTCTTCGGCGCGGCCGGGCGGTCGGCGGAGCGGCTGACGGCCTTCTCCACGGCGCGGCCCTGCTTGGCGACGTCGGTGACCTTCAGGTGGTCGGCGACGGTCGCGGTGGCCGGGTGCCCGGCCTTGGCGTCGGACTTCGCGGCGGCCTGGATCCCGGCCTTCGCGGGCATCCCGTTGGCGCTCACCGGCTTGACCACGGCGGAGGCGTGCGCCGCCGGGGTCGCGGCGTTGCCCGGAGCGGCGGTCACGGCCAGACCCGTGGTGGCGCCGGCGGCCGCCAGAACGGCGACGGCGACCTTGTGGGTGCGGGTGACGCGGGTGATCCGGGCAGCGCGGGGCAGGGTGAACTTGGGCATACGGGGGTGACCTCTTCCAGGTACGGGAGCGGGGAGGCGGCCATCGTTGGCGCGTTCGGACCGGAGCTTCTGCGACCGCGTTCGCCATCGGGGCGGGAGGTGCGGCGCGCTCTCGGTGCGACGGAATCCATGGTTAACGGCGGACCTGCCGGGTGGCAATGACCCCTTTTACTACCTCTCTTCGTGAGAGGAGGCGCAATGTCCGGATTGTTCCGTTATTTTCCCCGGGGTTACAGGCCGGGCCCGCCCCCGCCACGACTACGCGGCCTCGTACGTGACGTACGTCGCGTGCCCGGGGTCACCCGCCGGCGCCCCCTGGAGCCCCCCGGGCCCCCCTTGCGAGTTGCCTGGGTCACACCTCGAAGTGCCCTCCGGCACCGCCCACTTCGCACCTCCGGGGGCGCGCCGGAGTCCGCCCGCGCCCCCGGATCCATCGATACGGCGGTGCGGATGGTCCGTTCGTAGCAGCGTCCGGACTGTCGGATGGCGGCGGCCGGACCGGGCCGTGAGAGTGAGACCACGCACAGCCGCCACTCACCGTAGGGAAGTGCTCATGCTCCGTCGCCTCGCCGTCGTGCTCAGCGGTCTCGCCGCCGCCGGATTCCTCGCCGCCGCCCCCGCCGCCGCGGCCCCCGCCGACCACCACCGCGACCACCACCGGGGGTACGAGCGGGGACACCACCACCAGCACCGCCTGTCCCCCAGGGAGCGGGAGGGCCTGCGCATCGCCGGCCACGTCCTCGACGTCCTCTTCGGCGGCCCGTCGCGCCACGGGCACCTGTACTGACCAGCGGCGCGCGCGTACCGAACGCGCCAACGGCAACGGCAACGGCCCTGCCCGCGAATCGCGGACAGGGCCGTTGCCGTATTACCAGGGCGCCGGGAACCGGCGCGCAACGCCGCCTCAGTAAGCGGAGTTGACGTTGTCGATGGAGCCGTAGCGGTGCGCCGCATAGTTGGCGGCGGCGGTGATGTTGGCCACCGGGTCGTAGAGGTTATGCGCCGTGCCGGCGACGTGGTACGTGTCGAACGTGGGCTGGATCACCTGCAGCAGGCCCTTGGAGGGTATGCCGTTGCGGGCGTTGATACTCCCGCATGATGTTGCGGTGCAGGCCCTCGTAGCTGCCGGGGATGCCCTTGGACTTCATGATGTCCAGGGACTGGCGGATCCAGCCGTCGAGGTTGTTGGCGTACTTCTTGGGCGCGGGGGCCTTGGGGGCGGCCTTCGGCGCCTCCTTGGCGATGTCGGTGCGCTCCGTGGAGCGGCTGGCGGCCTGCTCGGCGGCGCGGCCCTGCTGGGCCACCGCGGTCACCTTCAGGCCGTCCGCGACCGAGCTGGTCGCCGCGCGGTCCTGCTGCGCGGGCTTGTCCGCACCGGCCTTGTCCTTCGCGACGACCGGCAGGCCGTTGGTGCCGACCGGCTTGACCAGGGCGGACGCCTGCGCGGCGGGGGCCGCGGCGTTGCTGGGCGCGGCGGTCATGGCCAGCGCGGCGGCGCAGCTCGCGGACGCGACCAGGGCCGCGGAGACCTTGTGCGCCCGGGTGACGCGGAGAGTGCGGGGCAGGGAGAACTGGGGCATGGGCATGCGGGGTTGACCTCTTCCAGAGCTTGGAGGCGGCCGGAGGTGGCCTTCGGTGTCGTGGGGGACCGAGGGTCAGTGCCGCGCTCGCCACTCCGGCTGAGTCCGCAGGCTCGTTCTCGGTGCTACCGGAAACATGGTTAGCGCCGCCCCGGACCGGTGGCAATGATGTGATGTACTACCGAACTTCGTGTCTTGGGCGGAGATGTCCGCAATGCGGCCCGTTATTCCGCCGCACCGCGCCCCCGCGCACCACTAGGCCGGGCCGTACGTGACGTACGTCGCGTGCCCCGCATCACCGTTTGCCGGCCCCAAAGCCCCCTCCGGACACGGCGGTTTGTGCCCTGGCTCACACACCGGCGGGGCCGGCCCGCCCCAGGCGACCCGGCCCCGCTCGCGCACGCACCCCTGCGCACGCGCCCCGCTACGCGGCGTAGCGCTCTCGGCCCCGCGCGCTCACACCCGCGCCGTACCGCCCACCGCCCCCGCCGCCCGCGGCCCCGGCATCCCGGCCCCCACCGGCCGGTCCGTGAAGAACCGCACCGCCAACTCGGTGACCTCCGCCGGACGTTCCAGCACCACCCAGTGATCCGCCTCCGCGATGGTCACGAAGCGGCTGCCCGCCAGCGTCGCCGCGAACTCCCGCTGCCGCGCCGGCGGCGTCACCGTGTCGTGCTCACCGCTGAAGACCAGCGCCGGCACCCCCGACAGGCCGCCCGAGAAGTCCGGCCGGTCGGTCAGCGCCCGGCGCAGCGACTCCACCGCATGCGGTGAGTGCAGCGCCGCCTGGAGCATCGCCCGCCGCACATAGCGGTAGGCCAGCTCCCGCCGGGCCACCGGCCGGCTCTCGTCCCGGCACAGCAGCCCCTCCGCGACCATCGTGGCGAACGTCTCGGCGTCCCCGTCCCGCAGACAGGCCGAGGCCCGCCGCCAGTGCTCCGCCTGCGCCTCGGTGACATACGACGGCACACCGCCCAAGGCCAGCCGCGCGATCCGCTCCGGAAAGCGCCGCGCGCACCCGAAGGCCAGCCCCGCCCCGTAGGAGAAGCCGAACACATTGACCCGCGGCGCCCCGAGATCGTCGATGATCCCCAGGATCGCCGCGCACAGCACCTCGATCCCCGGCCCCGGCGGCAGCGGCTCGGCACTGCCCATGCCCGGCAGGTCCGCGGTCACCACGTCCGCCACCGACCCCAGCCGCTCCTCCAGCTGCGGCCAGCCGAACATCCCCTGCAGCGCACCGCCCAGCACCAGCACCGGCTCGGTACGCGGCGCCGGCTGCCGCAGCACGCGGTACGCGTACGACACCCCGCTCACCGACAGTGAGCGGATCACTTCCTCGGACATGGCTGCTTCCTTCTCGCCAGAACACGGACCCGGAGAACACGAAGGGGGCCCCGCCACGGCCGGGCCCCGGTGGAAACCGCTGGTCAGCGGCGGAACCATTGGTCAGCCGCGGGTCAGCACGAGCGCCGCGTTGTGGCCCCCGAACCCCAGCGACGTCTTCACCGCGCAGTCGAACGCCGCCGTCCGGGCCTCGTCGCGCACCACCTCGACCGGGATCCGCGGATCGGGCACGGTCAGATTCGCCGTCGGCGGCACCAGCTGCTGCTCCAGCGCCAGCACCGTCAGCGCGGTCTCGATCCCGCCCGCCGCGCCCAGTGTGTGCCCGGTCATCGCCTTCGTCGACGTCACCAGCGGTCCCTCGCCGAGTACCCGCCGCAGCACCTCCGCCTCGATCCGGTCGTTCAGCACCGTCGACGTACCGTGCGCGTTCACATGCCCCACGTCACCGGCCGCGACCCCGGCGTCCGCCAGCGCACCGCGCAGCGCCCGCTCGATGCCCCGCCCCTCCGGATCCGGCGCCACCGCCGCGTACGCGTCACTGGACGCCGCGTAACCGGCGATCCGCGCCCGGACCGGCGCCCGCCGGGCCAGGGCGTGCTCCGGCCGCTCCAGCACCAGCAGCCCCGCGCCCTCACCGATCACAAACCCGTCCCGGTCCGCGTCGAACGGCCGGCAGGCCCGCGCCGGATCCTCCCGCCGGGTCGACACCGCCTTCATCTGGCAGGCGCTGGCGACCAGCAGCCGGGACAGCACCGACTCCGCGCCGCCCGTGATCGCGATGTCGCACGCCCCGGCCCGCAGCAGCTGCAACGCCGTACCCACCGCGACGGTCCCCGACGAACACGCCGTCGCCACGCCCAGACTGGGCCCCCGCGCACCGAGATCCATGCAGACGCTGCTGGCCGCGCCGTTGATGACGGTCAGCGGGGCGAGCTTGGGGGAGACCCGCCGCGCACCGTGCCCGGCCATCGCCGCGCTCTGCTGGTCGTAGAACGGCAGCCCGCCGTGCGCCGAACCGATCACCACCGCCACCCGGCCGCTGTCCCAGGTCTCCGGGTCCAGCCCGGCGTCCCCGACCGCCTCCCGCGCGGCGATCACCGCCAGCTGCGAGAACCGGTCCATCAGCCGCTGGGCGGCCACCCCCAGCACCGCGGCCGGGTCCAGATCCGCCGCCGTATACATGAAGTCGCAGGGCAGATCGGCGAGTTCGGGCTGGTACGCGACGTTGCCTGGCACCACGTCGGTGGTGATCGCGTGCCAGGTCGCCTTCGTCCCGACGCCCGCCGCGGTCACCAGTCCCAGCCCCGTCACGGCCGCGGTGAACGGCCTCTGGCGGCCCGTCACGCCGCGACTTTGCCGTCGATGGCCGCCACCAGCTGCCCCACGGTGTCGCGCGAAGTCAGCGACACCTCTTCGAGGTTGATGTCCAGCCGCTCCTCGATGAGCACCCGCAGTTCTTCGAGGGCGAGGGAGTCCAGCTGCAGACTGCGCAGCGCGGTCTGCGCGGTCACCTCGGCCCGCGCGACCCCGAACCGCTCCTCCAGCAAGGTGTTGACAACTTCTGCCGCATTCACGTGGCGCTCCTCCGCTGCTCGTAGGCGATGCTGCCAACCGTGTCCTGGGCGGGATCTCGCCGGTGGCTCCGGCTGGTTCGGCCACCCTTTATACGCCTTTGTCCCGGGCGCTCCCCAACCTCGGTAGCTCGAAGGGGTGAGGGGCGCGCCGGTGTGTCGGAGAGGCCCCGCGCCGCTCACCGGACGGCACGCTGTCCAACGCCGGAACGGGGCGCGGGGGCACGGGTCGGATGGGCGTGCGGGTGGGGGGCGGAGCGCTTGTGCGGTACGGCTTGTGTGAGACGGCCGAGCGGGGCGGCTGAACGGTACGGCTGTGCGGGACCGCTGTGTGGGACGGCTGTGCGGCGGGGGCGGGGCAGGGGCCCGCGGGGCGGTGCCGGGCCGGCGCCCCCTCAGCCCTCGTCGAGCGCGCTGGTGACCCGTGCCAACAGGCCGCGCAGCGTACGGAGTTCCTCGACGGTGAGCCCGGTGGCGGCCAGCATCCGGCGCGGCACCGGCAGCGCCCGTTCCCGCAGCTCCGCGCCGTCCTCGGTCAGCCGGATGATCACCGACCGCTCGTCCTCGGCACTCCGCTCCCGCCGCACCAGGCCCGCCGCCTCCAGCCGCTTGAGCAGCGGCGAGAGCGTGCCGGAGTCCAGCCGCAGCCGCTCGCCGATGCGCTTCACCGGCTCCGGCCCGTGCTCCCACAGCACCAGCATCACCAGGTACTGCGGATATGTGAGCCCCAGCTCCTTCAGCACCTCCCGATACGCGCCCCCGAACGCCCGCGAGGCCGCGTGCAGCGAGAAGCACACCTGGTGATCGAGCCGCAGCAACTCGGCATCGGAGACGGGGAGCGCATCGGAGACGGGGAGAGGGGAGGGGGAGGACGGGGTGGAGGGTCCGGGCCGGGGCGGGGTCATGGGGCCAGGGTAACGGGCAGAGGGTGGTTGGTTGGCGGGCGACTGAGTCGCGCGGCTCCGAGTTGCGTGCCGCTCAGTTGTCTACATTTAAATTGCGCGCAACTTTATTCTGTGCGAGTGTGTGACGGGGCCGCTGGCAGTCGTTGCTCGACCCGCTCGGGCCGGCGGCGCTGCTGGTGGCCTTGCTCCTCCTCGTTTCTTCTCCGTCTCTCCTCTGTCTCTTGTTCCGAAAGGACCGGATTCTCATGGACGCGCTCTACACCGCCGTCGCCACCGCCAACGGCCGGGAGGGCCGGGCCGTCAGCTCCGACGGCCGGCTCGACCTCCCCCTGGCCATGCCCCCGGCCCTCGGTGGCGACGGCGCCGGCACCAACCCGGAACAGCTCTTCGCCGCCGGTTACGCCGCCTGCTTCGCCAGCGCCATGGCCACCGTCGGCCGCCGGATGAGGCTGGCGACGGAGGACGTCTCGGTCACCGCCGAGGTCTCCCTCGGCAAGGACGCCACCGGCTTCGGGCTCGCCGTCGTCATGCGGGTGGAACTCCCCGACGCCCTCTCCGGGGAGACCGGTCGCCGCCTCGTCGAGGAAACCCACCGCTTCTGCCCGTACTCCAAGGCCACGCGGGGCAACATCGACGTCGAGCTGGTCATCGAATAACGCGAGTGACGCGGAGGCGGCGCCGGGCCGGGGAGCGGGAGGGGTCGGCGGGCGCGAGGGGCCGGCGAGCGGGGAGGCTAGGGTCGGGACCAGGGATCCCGGGTGGCGATGCTTCGAGGCAGACGGGCATATGGGGCTCATACGGACAATTGGCTCCCCCGAGTGCAACCATGATGCATGCCCTTTCCACGGCTGACGCGGCTGCGCCAACGACCGGAAGCGAGCCACGCCCTGCTGCTGCTTCCGCTCGGGCTGATCGTCGCGGTCTGCGCGGTCGATTTCTTCGCGCCGCCGCAGGTCCACCTGGGCCCGCTGCTGGTCGCGGCCCCGGCGCTGACCGCCGCGTTCGCCGGCCCGGGCCCGACGGCTCTGGCCGGTGCCCTGGCCGTCGCCGCCCAGGTCGGCCTCGGCGCCGCCCGCGGCACCCTGTCCACCGAGAACCTCAACGCCCAGATCGCCGCCCTGATCGTCGTCTCCGCGCTGGTCTACGTCTTCACCGTGCTACGGGAAGGCAACGAGCGGCGGCTGTCGCGGAGCCGCTCGGTGGCCGCGGTGGCCCAGCAGGTCCTGCTCCGCCCGCTGCCGGCCCGCAGCGGCGACCTGGAAATCGCCTCCCTCTACCTCGCGGCCGAGGAGGAGGCGGAAATGGGCGGCGACCTCTTCGCCGCGGCCCGCACCTCCGCCTCCACCCGGCTGATCATCGGCGACGTACGCGGCAAGGGCCTCCCGGCGTACAGCCATGCCGCCCTGATCCTCGGTGCCTTCCGGGCGGCCGCCCACCGCCAGGCCACCCTGCCGCGCCTCGCCCGCCACCTCGACGGCGCGGTCCGCTGGGACACCGCCCAGTGGTACACCCCGGCCGCCCTCCCTTCTGACCTCGCTGCCTCCGGCCCCACCCCCTCCCTCGCGG
>NZ_LLZI01000096.1 GCF_001509485.1 Streptomyces sp. NRRL F-4489 | reverse complement strand
CCGGACACCCCGCCCGCAGCCGACGCGCCCGCCTGGCCCCCGCCCCCGCCCGGCTGGAAACCCGCCACCGGCCTGCGCTACGGCCTCCACACCCACGCCCAGTGGCTGGCGTACGAGGGCATCCACCTCGCCCTGGAGGTCTGACGCGCACCGGAAAACGCGGAGGTCCCGCACCCGGGCGGGCGCGGGACCTCGTAGCGGTGCCGGAAGGTACTGACCGGGCGTCAGACCGCCGGAGCCGGGTAGGTCGGGTACTCCACCCCGGAGACGTACTGGACGACCCGGATGACCTGGCACGAGTAGCCGAACTCGTTGTCGTACCAGAGGTAGAGGATGGCGTTGTCGCCCTCGACCTTGGTGGCGCCGGCGTCCACGATCGAGGCGTGCCGGGAGCCGATGAAGTCGCTGGAGACCGCGTCGGGGGCGCTGATGAAGTCGATCTGGCGCTTGAGCGGCGAGGTCAGCGAGACGTTGCGGAGGTAGTCCAGCACCTCGTCGCGGGTGGTCTCGCGGGCCAGCTGGAGATTGAGGATGGCGATCGAGACGTCCGGGACGGGGACCCGGATCGAGCTGCCGGTGATCTTCGCCTCGAGGTCCGGAAGGGCCTTGGCGACGGCGGAGGCGGCGCCGGTCTCGGTGATGACCATGTTGAGCGGCGCGGAGCGGCCGCGGCGCTCGGACTTGTGGTAATTGTCCAGCAGGTTCTGGTCGTTGGTGAACGAGTGGACGGTCTCCACGTGGCCGCGCAGCACGCCGTACTCGTCCGCCATCGCCTTCAGCGGCGGGACGATCGCGTTGGTGGTGCAGGACGCGCAGGACAGGATCTGCTCGTCCGGCTTGAGCATGTCGTGGTTGACGCCGTGGACGATGTTCGGGACGTCGCCCTTGCCCGGCGCGGTCAGCACGACCTTGGCGATACCGGGCCGCAGGTGCTTGGACAGCCCCTCGCGGTCGCGCCACTTGCCGGTGTTGTCGATGAGGATGGCGTCCTTGATGCCGTACGCCGTGTAGTCCACCGAGGACGGGTCGTCGGCGTGGATGACCTTGATCTCGTTGCCGTTGGCGACGATGGTGTCGTTCGCCTCGTCGACGGTGATGGTGCCCTGGAACTGGCCGTGGATGGAGTCGCGCCGCAGCAGCGAGGCGCGCTTGACGAGGTCCTCATCGCCGCCGCCGCGGACGACGATGGCGCGCAGCCGCAGGCCGTTGCCGGAGCCGGCCTTCTCGATCAGCAGGCGGGCGACGAGCCGGCCGATGCGGCCGAAGCCGTACAGCACGACGTCCCGGCCCTCGCCGCGCTCGATCTTGTTGGCGCCGGTCGCGCCGGCGACCGCCTCGGCGGTGAAGTCCACCACGGACAGCCCGCGGTCGTCCGCCTTGTACGTGGCGGCGAGCATGCCGAGGTCGATCTGCGAGGGGCCGAGGTCGAGGGTGGCCAGGGCCTGGAGGAACGGCATCGTCTCGGTGACCGAGAGTTCCTCACCGGCGATCTGCCGGGCGAAGCGGTGGGTCTTGAGGATGCTGACCACCGACTTGTTCACCAGGGAGCGGCTGTGCAGCAGAACCGTTACGTCCCGCTCCCGGTGCAGCTTCCCGATGATCGGGATCATCGACTCCGCGATCTCCTCGCGGTTCTTCCAGTTGGTGAACGAGTCGTCGTTGACAGTCACAGGCTTATCTCTCGATCGAGCTAGGCGGTGCTCATATGCTAACCCGCCCGGTTTTCGATCTTGCAGCGGGTGCCGTTCCGGCGGGCGGCCGGGGTCCCGGCCGGCCGGGCCGGGTCAGGCGCCGGCCGCGCCGCCCGGTGCCGGCGGCAGCGGCTGCTCGGCCCAGATGACCTTGCCCTGCGGGGTGTAGCGGGTGCCCCAGCGCTCGGTCAGCTGGGCGACCAGGAACAGGCCGCGGCCGCCCTCGTCGGTGGTGGCCGCGTACCGCAGGTGGGGCGAGGTGTTGCTGCCGTCGGCCACCTCGCAGACCAGGGTGCGGTCGCGCAGCAGCCGGACCCGGACCGGCGGGGTGCCGTAGCGGATGGCGTTGGTGACCAGTTCGCTGAGCACCAGTTCCGTGGTGAAGACCAGGTCGGCCAGGCCCCACTCGGTGAGCCGGTCGGAGACCTCGGTCCGCATCCCGGCCACCGCCGCGGGGTCGAACGGGACGTCCCAGTCGGCCACCCGGTCCGGGCCCAGGGTGCGGGTGCGGGCGATCAGCAGCGCCACGTCGTCGTGCGGGCGGGTGGGCAGCAGCGCGTCCAGCACGGCCCGGCAGTGCTCCTCCGGCGACCGCTCCGCGCCGGCGAGGGTGTGCGCGAGCAGGTCCATCCCCACGTCGAAGTCCCGGCTGCGCTCCTCGACCAGGCCGTCGGTGTAGAGCACGATCTGGGTGCCCTCGGCCAGGCTCAGCTCGGCGGTCTCGAACGGCATCCCGCCCAGCCCGAGCGGCGGCCCGGCCGGCAGCTCGGGGAACTCCACCCCGCCGTGCGGGTGGACCAGCGCCGGCAGCGGGTGCCCGGCCCGCGCCATCGCGCACCGCCCCGAGACCGGGTCGTAGATCGCGTACAGGCAGGTGGCGCCGGTGATGCCGGGGCCGCCGCCGCTGTCCGCCTCCTCCTGGTCGATCCGGTCCACCAGGTCGTCGAGGTGGCTGAGCAGTTCGTCGGGCGGCAGGTCGAGGGTGGAGAAGTTGTGCACGGCCGTGCGCAGCCGGCCCATCGTGGCGGCGGCGTGCAGGCCGTGGCCGACCACGTCCCCGACGACCAGCGCGACCCGGCTGCCGGGCAGCGGGATCACATCGAACCAGTCCCCGCTGACCCCGGACTGCGCGGGCAGATAGCGGTGCGCGACCTCCAGGCCGCTCTGCTCGGGCAGCGCCCGGGGCAGCAGGCTGCGCTGGAGGGTGACCGCCATGGCGTGCTCGCGGGTGTAGCGGCGGGCGTTGTCGATGGTGACCGCGGCCCGCGCCACCAGCTCGTCGGCCAGCGACCGGTCCTCCTCGTCGAACGGTTCGGGCCGGGAGCGCCAGAAGTTGACCACGCCGAGGATGATGCCGCGGGCCATGAGCGGGACGCTGATCATCGAGTGGATGCCGTACTCCACGATCCGGCGGGTCAGCACCGGGTCCTGGGTGTGCCAGCCGTGCGCCTCGGACAGGTCGGGGACGACCTGCGACCGGCCGTCGCCCAGGCCGCGGGCCTGCGGGGTGGCGGGGGCGAACGCGATGCGCTGCCCGACGGGGTAGAGCGGCGGATCGTCGCGGATGCCGTGGGCGGCGGTGCGGCGCATCTGGCCGGCCGCGTCGCCCGGCTCGTCACCGCGCAGCACCGGCTCGGCCAGGTCGACGGTGGCGAAGTCGGCGAACTCCGGGACGGCGACCGCCGCCAGCTCCTCGGCGGTGCGGACCACATCGAGGGTGGTGCCGATGCCGACACCGGCGTCGTAGAGGAGTTTCAGGCGCTTGCGGGCCACCTCGGCGCGGCCGGACAGCGCGCGCAGTTCGGTGGAGTCGCGGATGGTGGCGACCGTGCCCATTCCGCCGTCGTCCCGGCGGGTGGGGCGCTGGCTGACCGCCAGCAGCCGGCCGCCGGCCCGGTGGACCTCGTCGGTGGCCTCCCGGCCGGACCCCAGGAGTTCGGCCATGCCCTCGTCCAGGCCGGCCAGTTCCGACAGGTGCCGCCCCTCGGCGTCGTCGGGGAGGGCCAGCAGCCGCCGGGCCTCGTCGTTGACGAGCAGCACCCGGCCGTCGCCGCCCATGATCACCACGCCTTCGCGGACGGCGTGCAGCACCGCGTCGTGGTGCTCGTACATCCGCGACATATCGGCGGCGCCCAGGCCGTGGGTCTGCCGCCGCAGGCGCCGGGAGATCAGCGCGGTGCCGCCGGTGGCCAGGACGAGCGCCAGGCCGCTGGCGCCGAGGATGACCGGGAGCTGGCGGTTGACGGCGTGGGTGACGTTCTTGACCTTCAGCCCGGCCGCCACCAAGGCGATGACCGAACCGCCCGGCCCGTGGACCGGCACGATGGCCTGCTCCTCGTGCCCCAGCGGGCCGTGGACGCTCTCGGTCCGGACGTGGCCGGCCAGCGACGGGGCGATGTCGCCGATGAAGTGCTTGCCGATCAGCTCCGGGCGGGGGTGGGTGTAGCGGATCCCCTGGTCGTTCATCACCACGATGAAGTCGACGCCCGCCTGTCTGCGGGCCCGCTCGGTGAGCGGCTGGAGGATCGCGGTGGGGTCGCGCGAGCGCAGCGCGGCGGGGAGGCCGGGGGCGTTGGCGAAGGTCTGCGCGACGGCGACGGAGCGGTTCCGGGCCTCCTGCTCGGTGTCGTGCCGGGACTCCAGCAGCAGCGCCGCCATGGCGCCGATGACCAGCAGCAGGCCCACCGCCACCTGCAGCACGAAGACCTGCCCGGCGACGCTCCACGGGCGCCTGGCGGTCAGTGACCGTACCGATCCGCGCCGGTATCGGCCGGACCCGTCGACCATGCTGCCCTTTCTAACACCGTCCGGCGCGCCGTGCCGCCGGGACTCCGCCGCCCGGACCCGTCCGCCCTGACGGGCGGCGGGTGGGCGGGGCTCTTAGATTGGTGGCAGTCAGCCATCCGGGCGCGCGGATCGGCAGGAAATGTGACCACACCACGGATCGACTACGGCGCGCTCTTCGCCGCCGCCCCCAGTCCCTATCTGCTACTGGGCCGGGACCTCGTGATCGCCGACGTGAACGAGGCGTATCTGCGGACCACCGGCCGGACCCGCGGCGATCTGGTGGGCCAGTACCTCTTCGACGCGTTCCCGGACAATCCCGCGGACCCCGCCGCGGACGGGGTGCGGAACCTCTCCGCGTCCCTGCACCGCGTCCTGGCCACCGGCGGCCCGGACACCATGGCCCTGCAGAAGTACGACATCCCGCGCGCGGACCGGCCCGGGCAGTTCGAGGAGCGCTGGTGGTCGCCGGTCAACACGCCCGTCCTGGCCGCCGACGGCTCGGTGGCGTGGATCATCCACCGCGCCGAGGACGTCACCGCCTTCGTCCAGGCGCGCGAGGCCCACCACCGGCTGCCGGCCGGCGGCGTGGCCGACAGCCGGGAGGAGAGCATGGAGACCGAGCTGTACGCGCGGGCCAGGGAACTCCAGCACCTCAACGACGAACTGCGCCGGGCGCACGCCCGGGAGCGCAAGGTCGCCCTCGCACTCCAGGAAGCGATGCTGCACTCCCCCGACCTGGACCGGCACCGGGACGTCGCGGTCCGCTATCTGCCCGCGGCCGGCTCGCTGAACGTGTGCGGCGACTGGTACGACGTCGCCGACCTGCCCTCGGGCGGCTTCTCCGTCGCGGTCGGCGACGTGGTGGGGCACGGCCTGAAGGCCGCCACCGTCATGGGCATGCTCCGCAGCGCCCTGTCCGCCGCCGTACGGGCCGTGGACGGGCCCGCCAAGGCGCTGGAGGTGCTCGGCCTGTACGCCAGATCGGTCCACGGCGCGCTCGCCACCACCGCCGTCCAGACGGTCGTCGACCCGGTGCGGCGGCGCATCATGTACAGCAGCGCCGGCCATCCGCCGCCGGTCCTGCTGCACCCGGACGGGAGCGGGCAGCTGCTGGACCAGGCCACCGACCCGCCGCTGGGCGCCCGCCCGGAACACGTCGCGCGCCCCCAGGCGGAGGTGCGCTACACCTCCGGCGACGCCCTGGTGCTCTACACCGACGGCCTCATCGAACGCCGCGGCGAGGACATCGACGCCGGTCTGAACCGCCTGCTGGACGCCCTGGCCCGCTTCCCCCGGGTCAGCCCGGAACGGCTGGCCGATGCGGTGCTGGCCCGGATGGATGTGAGCGGCGGGGCGCCGGACGATGTGGCGTTGGTGATCGTGCGGTTGTGAGGGGGGCGGGGG
>NZ_LLZI01000095.1 GCF_001509485.1 Streptomyces sp. NRRL F-4489 | reverse complement strand
CCCCCCGCCCCGCCCCCCGAGCGGCCAAGATGGGGAGATGGGATTCCATGTCGACTCAGAGGCCGGGCGGCTGCGCCGCGTGATCCTGCACCGCCCCGATCTCGAACTGAAGCGGCTCACCCCCACCAACAAGGACACCCTGCTCTTCGACGACGTGCTGTGGGTCCGCCGGGCCCGGGCCGAACACGACGGGTTCGCCGATGTGCTGCGCGACCGGGGCGTCGAGGTGCACCTCTTCGGCGATCTGCTGGCCGAGAGCCTGGCCCTCCCCGAGGCGCGCACGCTGGTCCTGGACCGGGTCTTCGACGAGAAGGAGTACGGGCCGCTGGCGACCGACCACCTGCGGGCGGCGTTCGAGGAGCTGCCGGTGCCCGAACTCGTCGAGGCGCTGGTCGGCGGCATGACCAAGCGGGAGTTCCTGGAGCACCACCCCGAGCCCACCTCGGTCCGCTTCCACGTGATGGACCTCGACGACTTCCTGCTGCGGCCGCTGCCCAACCACCTCTTCACCCGCGACACCTCCGCGTGGATCTACGACGGGGTGTCGATCAACTCGATGCGCTGGCCCGCCCGGCAGCGCGAGACCGTCCACTACGAGGCGATCTACCGCTTCCACCCGCTCTTCCGCGACGAGTCCTTCCACGTCTGGTCGGAGGGCCAGGCGGACTACCCCTCCACCATCGAGGGCGGCGACGTGCTGGTGCTGGGCAACGGCGCGGTGCTGATCGGGATGAGCGAGCGGACCACGCCGCAGGCGGTGGAACTGCTCGCCCGCGGACTGTTCGCGGCCGGTTCCGCGCACACCATCGTGGCCCTGGACATGCCCAAGCGGCGCGCGTTCATGCACCTGGACACCGTCATGACCATGATCGACGGGGACACCTTCACCCAGTACGCGGGCCTGGGCATGCTCCGCTCGTACACCATCGAACCGGGCGCCGGACCCAGCGACCTGAAGG
The DNA here is from genome assembly GCF_001509485.1 of Streptomyces sp. NRRL F-4489. GTDB lineage: Bacteria > Actinomycetota > Actinomycetes > Streptomycetales > Streptomycetaceae > Streptomyces. The sequence goes on along the minus strand of NZ_LLZI01000095.1, from coordinate 4,946 downwards.
TCACCGACCATCCGCCGGAGCACATGCACCGCGCCATAGCGGCCGCCCTCGGCCTTCCCGACGTCCGCGTCCTGACCGCGACCCAGGACGTGCACGCGGCCGAACGCGAGCAGTGGGACGACGGCTGCAACGTGCTGGCGGTGGAGCCGGGCGTGGTGGTGGCCTACGAGCGGAACGTCACCACCAACACCTTCCTGCGCAAGCGCGGCATCGAGGTGATCACGATCCCGGGCAGCGAACTGGGCCGGGGCCGGGGCGGTCCGCGCTGCATGAGCTGCCCGGTGACCCGGGACGCGGTGCCGGGGATCGGCTGAGGGGCGCACCGCGGAGCCGCTCTGTATAGTGATGCGTCGCGTCGTATAGAATTCCATGTCCGACCGGCCGCCCGCCCCCGCACTCCAGGAGCCCACCCATGGCGATAGACCTCACCGGCCGCCACTTCCTCAAGGAGCTGGACTTCACCGCCGAGGAGTTCCGCCGACTGACCGACCTGGCCGCCGAGCTGAAGGCGGCCAAGCGCGCCGGAACGGAGGTCCCCCGCCTGACGGGCCGCAACATCGCCCTGATCTTCGAGAAGACCTCCACCCGCACCCGCTGCTCCTTCGAGGTCGCGGCCGCCGACCAGGGCGCCTCGACGACGTACCTCGACCCGTCCGGTTCGCAGATCGGGCACAAGGAGTCGATCAAGGACACCGCCCGCGTACTGGGCCGGATGTTCGACGCGATCGAGTTCCGCGGCAGCCGCCAGTCCGACGTCGAGGAGCTCGCCGCGCACGCCGGTGTGCCGGTCTACAACGGCCTCACCGACGACTGGCACCCGACCCAGATGCTCGCCGACGTCCTGACCATGATCGAGCACGGCGGCGGCCGGCCCCTCGACGCGACCGCGTTCGCCTACCTCGGCGACGCCCGCAACAACATGGGCAACTCCTACCTCGTCACCGGCGCGCTCCTCGGCATGGACGTCCGGATCGCGGCGCCCCGGCAGCTGTGGCCCGAGGACGGCGTCATCGCGCGGGCCCGCGCGCTCGCCGAGGCGAGCGGCGCCCGGATCACCCTCACCGAGGAGGTCGCCGAGGGCGTCACGGGCGCCGACTTCGTCACCACCGACGTCTGGGTCTCGATGGGCGAGCCCAAGGAGGTCTGGGACGAGCGGATCGCGCTGCTCGCCCCGTACGCCGTCACCATGGACGTACTGCGCGCCACCGGCAAACCGGACGTGAAGTTCCTGCACTGCCTGCCCGCCTACCACGACCTCGGCACCGCCGTCGGCCGGGAGATCCACGCCCGGCACGGCCTGACCTCCCTGGAGGTCACCGACGAGGTCTTCGAGTCCGCGCACTCGGTCGTCTTCGACGAGGCGGAGAACCGCATGCACACCATCAAGGCGGTCATGGTGGCCACGCTGGCCCGTTAGGCAGCCGCCCCCCCCCGCACCGCCTACGGGGCCCGGACCCACCCGTCCGGGCCCCGTGCCATGCCCGCCCCCGGCGCCCGTTCGCGTATCGCGCCCCCGTGACGACAGTCACGAAGCAGTGATAACTTCACAGGGAGTTCCCGCGTCCCGCGTTCCGTGTCCCGCACCGTCACCGCATCCACGCCACCGCACGCACCAGCCGTCCGGCTGACGTCCGGTCGAAGGGGGCAGGCAGCACGATGAGCCCGTTCACAGGATCCGCCCGCGCCACCGGCACCTGGCAGCACATCCGGGTCACCCGCGAGGACGGTGTCGCCACCGTCACCCTCGCCCGTCCCGACAAGCTCAACGCCCTGACCTTCGGGGCCTACGCCGACCTCCGCGACCTGCTCGCCGAACTCTCCCGGGAACGCGCCGTCCGGGCCCTGGTCCTGGCCGGCGAGGGCCGCGGCTTCTGCTCCGGCGGCGACGTCGACGAGATCATCGGCGCCACCCTCGCCATGGACACCGGCCAGTTGCTCGACTTCAACCGCATGACCGGGCAGGTCGTCCGGGCCATCCGGGAGGCGCCGTTCCCCGTCGTCGCGGCGGTGCACGGGGTGGCCGCCGGGGCCGGCGCGGTGCTCGCCCTGGCCGCCGACTTCCGGGTCGCCGACCCCTCCGCCCGCTTCGCGTTCCTCTTCACCCGGGTCGGCCTCTCCGGCGGCGACATGGGCGCGGCCTACCTGCTGCCGCGCGTCATCGGCCTCGGACACGCCACCCGGCTGCTGATGCTCGGCGAACCGGTCCGCGCCACCGAGGCCGAACGCATCGGCCTGATCAGCGAGTTGGCCGAGGAGGGCCGCACCGGCGAACGGGCCGCCGCCCTCGCCCGCCGGCTCGCCGAGGGCCCGGCCCTCGCCCACGCCCAGACCAAGGCGCTGCTCACCGCCGAACTCGACATGCCGCTGGCCGCCGCCGTCGAACTCGACGCCGCCACCCAGGCGCTGCTGATGAACAGCGCCGACTACGCCGAATTCCACGCGGCCTTCACCGAGAAGCGGTCGCCGAAGTGGCAGGGCAGGTGAGCACCGCGGCGGGCCGCGGCCGGCGGCCTCTGAAGGTCGCCGTCCTCGGCGGCGGCCCCGGCGGGCTCTACGCCGCGGCGCTGCTCAAACGCCTCGACCCGGACCGCGAGATCACCGTCTGGGAGCGCAACGCCCCCGACGACACCTTCGGCTTCGGCGTCGTCCTCTCCGACGAGACCCTCGGCGGCATCGAACACGCCGACCCGGCGATCTACGACGCCCTCCAGGCGGAGTTCGTCCGCTGGGACGACATCGACATCGTGCACCGCGGCCGCACCCTGACCTCCGGCGGCCACGGCTTCGCCGCCCTCGGCCGCCGCCGGCTGCTGGCCGTCCTCCACGACCGCTGCCGCGCCCTCGGCGTCCGGCTGCGCTTCCGCACCGAGGCCCCGCCCGCCGCCCTACTGGCCCGCGACCACGACCTGGTGATCGCCGCCGACGGCGTGCACAGCACCACCCGCGCCGCCCACGCCGACGTCTTCCGCCCGCGCCTGACCACCCACCGCTGCCGCTACATCTGGCTCTCCGCGGATTTCGCCCTGGACGCCTTCCGCTTCGAGATCGCCGACACCGGCCACGGCATCGCCCAGCTGCACGCCTATCCGTATGCCCGCGGCGAAGCGGGCGGCACCGGCGGCACCAGCGGGCCCGGCGGCGCCAGCACCGTCATCGTCGAGATGCGCGAGGAGGTCTGGCGCGCCAACGGCCTGGCCACCCGCGACGAGGACGCCTCGGCCGCCTGGTGCGCCGACCTCTTCGCCAAGACCCTCGACGGCCGCCCGCTGCGCACCAACCGCTCCAGCTGGACGGCCTTCCGCACCGTCGTCAACGAACGCTGGTCGCACGGCCGGATCGTGCTGCTCGGCGACGCCGCGCACACCGCCCACTTCTCCATCGGCTCCGGCACCAAACTCGCCGTCGAGGACGCCCTCGCCCTCGCCGCCTGCCTCCGCGAACAGCCCACCTTGGACGAGGCGTTGGCCGCTTACGAGGCCGAACGCCGCCCCGTCGTCGCCTCCACCCAGCGCGCCGCCCGCGCCAGCCTGGCGTGGTTCGAGGACCTGGCCACCTATACCGGGCAGCCGCCGTATCAGTTCGCCTTCAACCTCCTCACCCGCAGCCGCCGCGTCACCCACGGCAACCTCCGGCTGCGCGACCCGGACTTCACCGCCGCCGTCGCCGAGGAGGCCGGCGTCCCCGAGGACACGCCGCCGATGTTCACCCCCTTCCGGCTGCGCGGGCTGACGCTGCGCAACCGCGTCGTGGTCTCGCCGATGGACATGTATTCCGCCGACGGCGACGGCACGCCCGGCGACTTCCACCTCGTCCACCTCGGCGCCCGCGCGCTGGGCGGCGCGGGCCTGGTCATGACGGAGATGGTGTGCGTCAGCCGCGCCGGCCGCATCACCCCCGCCTGCACCGGTCTCTATACCGAGGAGCACGAGCGCGCCTGGCGGCGGATCGCCGACTTCGTGCACACCCAGGCGCCCGGCACCGCGCTCGGCGTCCAGCTCGGCCACTCCGGCCGCAAGGGCTCCACCCGCCGGATGTGGGAGGGCATCGACCAGCCGCTCCCCGAGGGCAACTGGCCCGTCGTCGCCCCCTCCGCGCTGCCCTACCGGCCCGGCACCAGCCAGCTCCCGCACGCCCTGACCACCGACGAAATGGCCGCGATACGCGAGGACTTCGCCCGCGCCGCCGCCTCCGCCGCGCGCGCCGGCTTCGACCTCCTGGAACTCCACTGCGCCCACGGCTACCTCCTCTCGGGCTTCCTCTCGCCGCTGACCAATCAACGCACCGACGCCTACGGCGGTTCCCGCGCCGCCCGCCTCCGCTTCCCCCTGGAGGTCTTCGACGCGGTCCGCGCGCAGTGGCCCGCCGACCGGCCCATGACGGTCCGGATCTCCGCCACCGACTGGGCGGACGGCGGCACCACCCCCGAGGACGCGGTGGCCATCGCCGCCGCCTTCGCCGAGCACGGCGCGGACGCCATCGACGTCTCCACCGGACAGGTCGTCGCCCACGAACGCCCCGACTACGGCCGCTCGTACCAGACCCCGTTCGCCGACCGCATCCGCAACACCCTCGGCATCCCGGTCATCGCGGTCGGCGCCATCTCCTCCTGGGACGACGTCAACTCGCTGATCCTGGCCGGCCGCGCCGACCTGTGCGCCCTGGGCCGCCCGCACCTCTACGACCCGCACTGGACCCTGCACGCCGCCGCCGAACAGGGCTACACCGGCCCCGGCGCCCCCTGGCCCGCGCCCTACCGGGCCGGCAGCCGCACTCCGCCCACCGGCCGCACCGACGCCCCGAAGCCCCGCCTCACCCTGCGCTGACGGGGAGGCGGGACGCGGCGGGGCGGGGGCGACCACCGGGGACGTCCCGACGCTCCGTCCCCCCCCCCCCCCCCCCCCCCCCCCGCCCCCCCCCCCCCCCCCCCCCCCCCCCCCCCCCCCCCC
>NZ_LLZI01000094.1 GCF_001509485.1 Streptomyces sp. NRRL F-4489 | reverse complement strand
GTGCGGGTGGGGTGGCCCGGCGGCGGGCGGGGGTGATTGGCGGACGGCGTTGGCGTGGATGGCGGTGCGGAGGTACGGGGCCAGGCCGGGGCGCTGTTCGGTGGGCGGGACGAGGAGGGCGAAGGCGCGGGGGTCGGCGGCGAAGTCGTCCGCGATCCGGCCGTGCATCGCGGTGTCGCAGGGGGTGAACCAGCGGGAGAGGTGGCGGCGGTGCTCCTCGGCGAGGTCCATGGCGCGCTCCCCGTCGGCGGGCGCGCCGGCGTCGAAGGCGGCGGTCAGGCGGGCCCGCCAGTCCGCGGCCTCGGCCATGATCCGCGCCCAGTCGTCCTTGGAGTGCGTGGCGGCCCGGGCCATCGTGCGGCGGTAGCCCTCGCTGTGCTGCCACTGCCGCTCGGCCTTGGTCGCGTACGTCACATCGAACGCGATCTCGCCGAAGACCTCGAACCGCTCCTCCGGGGTCAGCCGGACGCCGGTCTGCTGCACCTCCATGGCCTGCTCGGCGACCTCGACCAGGCGCTTCAGCCGGTGGATCTCCTCGGTGAGCCGGCGGTGCCGGGCGCGCAGCTGGTCCAGGGCGTTGGCCTCCGGGTCGGCGAGGATCGCGGCGATCTCGTCGAGCGGGAAGCCCAGCTCCCGGTAGAAGAGGATCTGCTGGAGCCGGGCGAGGTCCGCGTCGCCGTAGAGGCGGTAGCCGGCCGGGCTGCGGTCGCTGGGGCGGAGCAGGCCGGTCCGGTCGTAGTGGTGCAGGGTGCGGACGGTGACCCCGGCGAAGGCGGCGACCTGGCCTACCGGGTATCCCATGGTGTGCCTTTCGGTGAACGGGCGGAGGGGCTGGCCCCCTGGGGGCGGAGGGGCTGTCCCCTGGGGTGCGGGTCAAGGGTGGGGCCTGACGTGGCGTGAGGGTCAAGGCCGGGGGGTGGCGGGCCGCGGGCCGGGGGCGGAGGCCCGTCCGGCGGGTGGCGGCGGAAGTCCGTCCGGCGGGCCGGTGGGGACGGTGGCGGGAGCGTTCGGAAGCTGGTTCGCGGGGAGCGCCGTTACATTTGTCGGGAAGCAGAAATTCGCTCTTGTGTGCGGATGGGTGTGTGGGGTCGTGCACGCTGGGTCACGCGTGCAGGTGGGGGCGCTGGGCGCGTTGGGGCGGCCGGTGTGGCCGTGCGGCCAGTGCGGCCCGGTGTGCCAGAGCTGGTCCCCGGTAGTCCCTCCATCCGGTCGTCCGGTTCCGTCGTCCTGTCCTGTCCCGTCCCCTTCCGTCCCGTCCCGCCGTCCCGTCGTCGTTCGAGGAAAGTTGTGAGATCAGCGTCTGCCGCCACCCGGGCCGTGTGGGCCGCCGGGGTCGTCGGGGCCGTGGTGCTGCTCGCGGTGGCGTTCTCCGCGGTGCTCTCGGGGTGCGGCGGGCCGGATCCGCTGCTGCGGGACGAGGGGCCCGCGGTGGCGCCGCCCGCGCGGACCGGCCCGGTGTACGCGGCGGGCGACGCCGGCCGGCCGCTCCAGCGCCCCGACAGCCTGCCCCTGGGCGACTCGGCGCGGCTGACCGGGCTGCGCTGGGACTCGTGGGGCGGGCCGACCGCGCAGGCGCGCGGCGGGCTGTCCGGGCCCTGGTGCGCGCCGGCGTGCGTCCGCAAGCCGTACGAGGTCACGGTCACGCTGAGCGGGCTCCAGCGGCAGCCGGGGTTCGCGTACTACTCCAGTGCCGGGGTGGTGGCGCCGCAGCTGCGCGGGGAGAAGGCCGCCGAGCTGGGGCGGGTGAGTCTGCACCTGCCGGATGTGTGAGCCGGCCGGACGGGGGTGAGCGGCCGGTACCGGTGAGCGGGGGCGGCGGGGGAACGCGGAGACCACGGGGGAAACGGGGCGACGGCAGCAGTACGACAGGACGAACAGGACGACAGGAACGGACGGGACGGTAACGGATGGGCCTGCGCGCCAAGATCGGTATCGCGATCGCCGCCACCGCCGCGGTGGTCGCGGTCCTCGTCGGCGTGCTCGTCCACCACCGCACCGTCAACGCGCAGCTCGACCTCGCCGGGCACTCCATCGACAGCCGGCTCCAGACCGCCGTGCAGGACCGCGCGGCCGGGATCGACACCGGGCGCGGGATGATCAACCCGCCGGACCTGCCGGGCCCCTTGAAGCAGCTGGCCGAGCGCGGCCGGCGCGGCGTCTACCTGGAGCAGGACGGCCGGACGCCGTATCTGTGGGCGGCGGCCAAGCTGGGCCCGGACATCGTCGCGCTGAAACGTTCCTACCAGCGCGAACAGCAGACCGTGGCAGCGCTGGACCGGATGCTGTGGGGGGCCGGCGCGGCCGGTACGGGGCTGGGCTGCCTGGTCGGGCTGCTGGTCGCGCACCGGCTCGGGCGGCGGCTGACAAGGTCCGCGGCGACCGCCCAGCGGATCGCCGAGGGTGATCTGGGCGCGCGCCTGCCGGGCACCGGGAACGACGAGATCGCGCAGCTCACCGCCGCCGTGAACACCATGGCCGAGGCGCTCGCCGGCCGCCTGAAGGCCGAGCGGGACGTCACCGCGAACATCGCCCACGAACTGCGCACCCCGGTCGCCGGGCTGGTCGCCGCGGCCGGGCTGCTGCCGCCGTCCCGGCCCGCCGAGATGGTCCGCGAGCGGGCCGAGCGGGTGCGCGGGCTGATGGAGGACGTCCTGGAGGTGGCCCGGCTGGACGCCCGCACCGAGGAGGCGGACCGGGAGATACGGCCGCTGGGTGAGCTGGTGCGACGGGCCGTCGCGGGCGCCGCCCCTGGCGCGTCCCGGGCGGCCGCGGCGGACGGCGACGGGGAGGTGCGGGTGCGCGTCGCGGCGGACGGGCTGGTGGAGACCGATCCGCGCCGGGTCGAACGGATCCTGGTCAACCTGATCAGCAACGCCCGGCGGCACGGTGCCGCCCCGGTGACGGTGGAGGTCGACGACGGGCTGATACGGGTGCGGGATGCTGGCCCCGGTTTCCCGGAGGAGCTGCTGGCGCACGGGCCGCAGCGGTTCCGTACGGGCGCGGGCGGGGCCGGGCTGGGCCTGGGGCTGACCATCGCGGCCGGGCAGGCGCGGGTGCTGGGCGCCGGGCTGAGCTTCGCCAATCCGCCGGGCGGCGGGGCGCAGGCGACGGTGGATCTGCGGGGGGCGCGGTATCGGGAGCGGGGGCGGCCGGAGCAGGGATCGGAGCCGGGTTCGGGTACGGGTTCGGGTCCCGGCCCGGAGCCCGGCCCGGACGGGGGCGGCGGTACGGAGGAGGCGCGCGCCGGGCGGCGGGGCTGACGGCGAGCCGCCCAGGGGCTCGCCCCCGTACCCACCGGGGAGCAGCCCCCGCCCCCGTACACACGCCCCCGGGGACTCGCCCCCCGGGGAACTCACCCCTCCGGAAACCGCTCCTCCACCACCGAGTTCAGCAGCGCCCGGACGTCCTCCCGCTCCAGGCCCTCGGCGCGGGCGCGGTCCATCCAGGCGCGCAGGTCCTCGCGCAGGACGGCGTGCGCGGCCGAGTCGGGCCGGGCCAGGGTGCGGCTGACGAACGTGCCGAGCCCCGGGCGCGGTTCGACCAGGCCCTCCCGCTCCAGCTCGCGGTACGCCTTGAGCGTGGTGTTGGGGTTGACCTTGGTGGTGGCGGCGACCTGCGCGGCCGTGGGCAGCCGGTCGCCCTCCACCAGGATGCCCAGCCGCAGCGCCTGCTGGACCTGCTGGACGATCTGGAGGTAGGTGGCGACGCCGCTGCGGCGGTCGATCCGGAATTCCACGGCGCTCACCGCCTCTCTGCCTTTGTGCCCGCCCCGGTGCCGGGGGCCGCCCCCGTGGAGCCGGGTCCCGCCCCCGTAGGACCGGTTTCCGCCCGGGGCCCGCGCCCGTCGACTGATCGATGATCGGGCCGCCCCGGGCGGGTGTCAAAGCGCCCTCCGGGCCGCGGCCGGCGGCCGTTCAGAGCGGCCGCCTGCGGGCCCGCCACACCACGAACGCCAGCACCGCCGCGGCCAGCGCCAGCAGGATCCCCGCCGCGCGCCACTGCATCCCCGCCATCTGGTCGTAGGAGAAGTACTCGGTGACGTGGTTGACGATGCCCAGCTTGGCCCGGCAGGCGTCCGGGTTCGCGTCGTGGACGCAGGTGCCGAAGCCGTACAGGCGGCCGTCGGCGGTGGCCACCCAGTCGTCGAAGTTCACCGCGTCCGACGGCAGGCGCGGGCCGTCGCCGTCGTACGGGTAGACGAGGCGGCGCGGGGTGCCGAGCAGCGGGACGATCTTCTCGCCCCAGACCACGCTGACCGCCGCCGCGGTGAAGGCGGTCGCCAGCATCGCCGGCACCACCCGCTTGATCAGCTTCCCCAGCGCGATCCCGCAGGCCGTCAGGAAGAGCGTTTTGGCGGCCAGCACCGGGCCGGTGACCTCGAACGGCCCGCTGTTGAGCCAGTCGCCGCCCACCACCAGGGAGCGGGCCGGCGTCCAGAGCCACTGGAAGACCAGCGCCAGCAGGGTCGTACAGGCGGTCACCAGTGTCAGCGGCAGCGCGAGGGTGGTCGCCAGCCAGCGGCCGCGGCCCACGGACTGGGTGGTGACCAGGTGGACGGTGCCGCGTTCGAGCTCGGAGGCGATCAGCGGGGCGCCGAGGAAGACGGCGACCACGACCGGGACGTACTGGAGGAAGCCGATATCGCCCTGGAAGTCCGAGCCGAATCGGGTCCGGAACTCGTCCGCGAGCGCGTCGGCCCCGGCGTCGTGCCCGCCGAGGAAGCCCATCAGCCCGATCCGCTGGTACGAGAAGACCGCGCAGGCGGCGAGGGTGGCCAGGACGCCGGCGAGCAGCGCGGTGCGGTGGCGGCGCCAGACCAGCCACAGGGTGCCGTGCAGCGCGCCGGAGCCGGCGGGGGCGCGGCCGGTGCCGGCCTCGGGGGTGGTGGCGGTGGTCATGCCGCGGTCTCCTTCCGGGGCTCGTCCGACCCGGGCTCATCCGGCCCCGACGCGTCTGTCCCCGACGCGTACGTCCCGGAGCCATCCGCTCCGGAGTCATCCAGGAGCAGTGCGGGGGCGTCCGGTGCGCGCATACAGGCCAGCAGGACCTCCTCCAGGCTGGGCGACATGGTCTCCCAGGCGCCGGTCCCGCCGCTCTCGCCCGTCCCTCCGGCCCCGGGGCCGGAGGCCAGCGGCCCCGACGGCCGCACCAGCGCGCTGAACTGCCGCCCGCTGACCCGCGCCTCGACGACGGTGTGCCGCTCGGCCAGCTCCGGCGGCACCCGGCCGCCGACCGCCAGCCCGGTCACCAGGGTGTGCGCGGGCACCAGCGCGTCCGCCGGACCGGCCATCCGCAGCCGGCCGCCGGCCAGGACGAGGAGGTGGTCGCACATCTCCTCCACCTCGGACAGCATGTGGGAGGACATCAGGACCGTGGTGCCGTGCTCGGCGGCCTCGGCCATCAGCAGCCCGGACAGCTCGTCCCGGGCCAGCGGGTCCAGGTCGGACATCGGCTCGTCGAGCAGCAGCAGGTCGGGCCGCTTGCCGAAGGCGAGGGCGAACGCGACGCGGGTGCGCTGGCCCCCGGAGAGCGTGCCGACCCGGGCGGCCAGCGGGATGTCGCCGGAGCGGACGATCCGTTCGGCCAGCGCCTGGTCCCAGCGCGGGTTCAGCTCGCGGCCCAGGCGCAGGGTGTCGGCGACCGAGAAGCGCGGGTAGAGCGGCTTATCCTGCGCGAGGTAGGCGACGCGGCCCATGACGGCGGGGTCGGAGACCGGGACGCCGCACAGCCGCAGGCTGCCGGTGGTCGGCTGCACGAGCCGGGCGGCGATGCCCAGGAACGTGCTCTTGCCGGCGCCGTTCGGGCCGACCATGGCGCAGATCCGGCCGGCCGGTACGCGGAACGAGCACTCCTGGAGCGCCCACCGCCGCCGGAACCGCTTCGACAGATTCTCCGCCTCGATCGCCCAGGGGCCCGGGGCGGGGCCGGTGTCGTGCACGCTGAGTCCCCCCTTTAACTAGTTCATTAGTGGAATGAGTATGGAAGGGTGGGCGGGGACCTGTCAAAGGG
>NZ_LLZI01000093.1 GCF_001509485.1 Streptomyces sp. NRRL F-4489 | reverse complement strand
CCTGTCAAAGGGGGGCGGGGGGCGGGCGGGCCCGGCCCGCCCGGACACCCTAGGAGGCGCCCCCGACCAGCGCCTTCCCCATGCACCGACTCGACTCGTACTCCCGGTAGAAGCCGAACTTCGGCACCGCCGCATACCCGCTGGAGGAGTAGAGGGCGATCGCCTCGGGCTGCTTGCTGCCGGTCTCCAGCACCATCCGGGTACGGCCGGCGGCCCGCGCGTCCGCCTCCAGGGCGGCCAGGATCCGCCGGGCCAGCCCCCGGCCCCGGGCGCCGGGCACCACGTACATCCGCTTGATCTCGGCGTCCCCGGGCGCGTACCCCTCGGCGGCGTCCTCCTGGACCCGCCACCCGCCGGTGGCCAGCGGGGTGCCGTCCTCGTACGCGAGCAAATACAGGCCGTTGGGCGGGACGAACATCTCCGGGTCGAGCGGGGTGAGGTCCCCATCGCCGCCGTAGCGCCGCGCGTACTCCTGCTGGACCTCCCGGTCGAGCCGCACCGCGTCGGGGTGGTCGTACCGGACGGAACGTATCTCCATTCCAGGAAGCGTACGGAAGCGCGGGGCCCCGGGGGAGGGCGGGTAAGGTGCCGGGATGCTCACCGTGACCTCTGTGAATGTGAACGGGCTGCGGGCCGCCGCCAAGAAGGGCTTCGTACCGTGGCTGGCCGGGACCGGCGCCGATGTGGTGTGCCTCCAGGAGGTGCGCGCCGAGACGGCGCTGCTGCCGGAGGAGGTCCGGGAGCCCGCCGGCTGGTACGCCGTGCACGCGCCGGCCGCCGCCAAGGGCCGGGCCGGCGTCTCGCTCTACACGCGGCGGGAGCCGGACGCGGTGCGCATCGGCTTCGGGTCGGCGGAGTTCGACGGCAGCGGCCGCTACGCCGAGGCGGACCTGCCCGGGGTGACGGTGGCCAGCCTCTACCTGCCCTCCGGCGAGGTCGGCACCGAGCGGCAGGACGAGAAGGAACGCTTCCTGGCGGAGTTCCTGCCGTACCTGGTGGACCTGCGCAAGCGGGCGGCGGCGGACGGCCGCGAGGTGGTCGTCTGCGGCGACTGGAACATCGCCCACCGCGAGGCCGACCTGAAGAACTGGAAGGCCAACCAGAAGAAGTCCGGCTTCCTCCCGGAGGAGCGCGCCTGGCTCTCCGCCGTCCTGGACGAGAACCAGGGCGGCTACGTGGACGTCGTCCGCACCCTCCACCCGGACACCGAGGGCCCGTACTCCTGGTGGTCCTACCGGGGCCGCGCATTCGACAACGACGCCGGCTGGCGCATCGACTACCACATGGCCACCCCCGGCCTGGCCGCCCGCGCCCTCAAGGCCACGGTGGAGCGCGCGGCGTCGTACGACCAGCGCTGGTCGGACCACGCCCCGGTGACGGTCACGTACGGGGACTGACAAGGGGCCGGCCCCCTCCACCACCGGGTGAAGGGGGCCGTTTCCGCCGCTCCGGGCTGCTTTCCAGAGTCAGTTGGAAAACTCGGCACCCTTGACGGCCGCGATGAACGTAGCGAAAGAGGCCGCCGGGAACGCGAGGACGGGGCCCTGCGGCGTCTTGCTGTCCCGGACCGGGACGATGCCGGTCGTGGAGGCCGAAGTGGGCGCCCACTCCAGGCAGTTCCCGCCCTCCGGGCTGCTGTAGCTGCTCTTGACCCACTGGGTCGGACCGATGATCACGACAGCGACTCCATCTGTTCCTCGATCACGCGCGCGCTCTCCCGTGTGGAAAGCGCCTCGCTGGTCAGTTCATCGTAGGTCCGGATGGCCGTCAGTACGTGGTCGTGTTCATTGATGATGTTGGCGGTCTTGTAGGTTTCGACGCATACCGAGACAGCGTGGTTCGGAGCCGTGATCAGTGAGACCGGCCAGTCGATGAAGAGGCTTCCAGGGGCGTCCAGCGGAAGCACCTGGATCCGGACGGTTGGGCGTTTGCCTGCCTCCAAGAGGACCTTGAGCTGGCGCCGCATGATTTCCGGAGGGCAGAAGCGCCGACGCAACACGGACTCACACAGCACCACATACACATCCGGAGGTGTGTCGCCGACCAGGAGTGTCTGCCGGTGGAGTCGGTTGTTCACGTCCCGCGTGATCTCTTGCTCGCTGGCACGCGGGGCGCCGGCAGCAAGGAGGTACCTCGCGTAATCGGCGGTCTGGAAGAGCCCTGGCACGATCGTGGGCGACCACTCCCGAATCACGATGGCGGAACGCTCCAGCGCCATCCGCTGCCGGAACAGCGACGGGAACGAGCGCGCCACGATCTCTTCGTAGAGCCTCTTGAACTTCCCGTCCGTACCGAAGACTTCGTCGAACTTCGCCGGAAGCTCCGGCGGGATGGGCCCCTTGCACGTCTCGATGCGGCTGATGGTCGACTTCGACGTCCGCACCAGCCGGGCCAGTGCCTCCTGGCTCAACGGTCTGGGGTCGTGGAGCTCCCGGGCGCTCCTCAGCTCCTCGGCGAACTCCCGCCGCGCGTCCGTGACCTCGGCGTCTTGTCCACTGCCAAGACCGTTCCCCATCCCCATCTCCGCCCCCTGACCACTTGGCCGGTCCAGTGCTTTCGATACTCGCGTTTGTGCAGGTCACGGCGGTTGGCATATGCCGCTCCGCCTAGGCCGCAGGTTGGTCGGTGAAACGCTCGTCAGCGTAGCGGCGCCCCTCCTAGCGTGTGACCGGTTGGCCGCACAGAGTGACTGTGTGGGTGACCCCCCTGCCGGCCACCTCCGAGGCTTGGAGAGCAGATCATGACCACCCCCACGGCCCGAACGCCCTACGCGGCGTGTGCCGAAGAGGGCGCGGAGTTCGACGACGCGCTGAAGAAGATCGGCATCAAGGCCGACCCGAGCACGGTGAAGCTGACGGAGTACGAGGGCGGGTTGCGGCTTTACCGCATCGCTCCGCCGCTGCTGACCCCCAGCCAGGCCCGCCTGCTGACCCGGATCGTGAAGGCGGCGCGCATGAGCGGAGCGCCGGACGACGTCAGCAGGAAGAACTCCGAGAAGAACCAGCAGTCCTCCCACGGGAAGAACGGCGGCAAGCGGACGGACGGCCAGGGACGACCGTGCACCGCCTGCTAGCCCGCCTCATCGCCGACCAGCTCGCGGGCCTGCCGGCGCCTGCCGCCGAGGCGGACGATGGGCCCGTCAGCTGCCCGTTCGGCCGACACGACATGGAACGGCTCGGCGCGACGGTATGGACGTGCGAGAGCGACGGCGTCACGCTGATCGCCCGCGCCTCCGGGCCATCCGCAAACGCTGAACCACGGATGACCTTGGCGGAAGTCCACCCCCAACCCTTGACCGCTGCCCCCGGCAGATGAATCGTCGTGCAATCGAGCGCAATCGACTCGGCACGGGAGTAGATATGCAGCTACGTTTCCTGGGGATCATCCCGAACACCCCTGTTGACGACTCGCCCACCATCTGGGTGGACGACGACACCGGGGACCTCCTGATCCAGTCCTACAAAGCCACGGAGGATGAGGTGAAGGCATGCCAGGAAGTCGGCTCCATCCCTGGCCACTCCACCAACGTGCCCGATCACGAGACGATCATTCGACTCCCGGCCGTGATGCTGAAGTACATTCCCCAATCGGAGGACCGGCGTAGTGAAGTACCCCGTACGTGAAGGAATCACCAACGCCCGTCACTCCGCTCTCCACCTGGAGATGCGCGACATCTACACCCCGGGTGACCCGGAGTTCGCGCGCTGGCGGGCGGGCCACCGGTACGAGGAAGATGCGGCCAACTTGCCCGACTGGTGGGGCGCTTGGGGGAATCTCGTGGCCGAGACGACCGCCCGCGGGGTCGTCATGCGGCGGGCCCGCGTCGTCAGCGAACCGGCGACCGACTACATCCGGTACGAACACGACATGACGTTCGCCAACGTTGCGGCTGGTGAGCTGGTTCGGTGGCTACCTCGACGTCAAGCCGCGGATTTGGTCCTGCCTGGGACAGACCTTTGGTTGTTCGACGGGACGGCCGTCCTCTTCACCTTCTTCTCCGGCGCAGGTGAGGTAGTTGACCGTGAGTGGCGAACCGACCCCCCCGTCGTCAAACAGGTTGAAGCAGCGTTCGAAGCAGTCTGGCAACGCGCCATCCCGCACGAGGAGTACAAGCCCGCGTAACTGTCCCGCGCCATGCCCCCATCTGGATCGTCAAGTGTTCAGCAGGCCCGGAAAGTCCTTGCGGATCGCCTTCGGGAGATGTGCAAGGATGCCGGCCTCGAAGGCAAGCAACTGGCCGCCGCGTGCGGCTGGCACCCTTCCAGGGTCTCCCGGATAGTCAATGCCAAGACCTCACCCACCGCCGACGATATTCGCGCCTGGTGCCGTGTCTGCGGTCAAGAAGAGCAGACCGACGACCTCATCGCTTCCCTTCAGGCCGTCGAAGGCATGTGGATCGAATGGCGCCGGATGGAACGCAACGGGCTTCGGCGCGCCCAGGAATCCGTCCAGCCCCTGTTCGAACGAACCCGATGGTTCCGCGCCTACTCTTCCTGGCTCATCCCCGGACTCCTGCAAACCCACGCTTACACCGAAGACGTATTGCGGGCAGTCCAACGCCGACGCCTCACCATGGATGACGTCGCCGATGCCGTGGCCGCACGCATGGAGCGCCAACGGCTACTGTACGAAGGCTCCGCAACCTTCGCGTTCTTGGTGGAGGAGTCGGTCCTCCGGACCAGCCTCGGAACCATTGACAACCAAATTCAGCAACTGGAACACCTGATCACGGTCAGCGCACTGCCCAACGTGAGCTTCGGTGTGGTGCCCATGCGTACGGGCCGGCCGCGAATGCCCGTTGAAGGCTTCTGGATCTACGACAAAGCACAGGTCAACGTGGAACTCGTCTCGGGCTACCTCACGCTCACCCAGCCGACCGAAGTGCGCGCATACGCCGAAACCTTCGCCACTCTCGCCGGCTTCGCCGTGCACGGAGCCAAGGCCCACCGGCTGATCACGACGGCAATCCGCTCGCTCGTGTGATCCGAGTGCAATCGAGTGCAATCCGCTTCGCGCTGCGGTCTCTTGCTCCCTAGCTTTGTCGCCACCCACACAACGTGAGCAACCGCGGAGATGGCATGACAACCCCACCCCGTTACAGCGAGGATCTCGTCGAACTCGATGTGGACGGCTGGCTTCTGGAAGAAACGCCCGTCCCCGGGTGCGCCCCCTGTGGCACCTGTGCCGTGAAGCGCGATGAGGCTGCCAAGGCCGGCGACTGGAAGGCCGCCTGCGCTGCCGCCCGCGGAATTCGGAATCACCGCCACGGGCACCGGGAGTCGGTATGACCGGCCCTATGCCCGAGCAGGCCGGCGGCGACGAGACCGAACCTGCCTCCACCCTCGTGTGGGGCAAGTCCGGGACCACATCGATACCGCCGGGCCAACCGGTTCCCGCATGTCGCGGCCAATGCTCGATCTGCCAGGCCAAGCGGCGCCAGTGGGTGCCTGAGCCTTGAGGGCCGGCGCCTGAGACCCCGCCCCGGCGGCGGAAACCTGGACAGTCGAGCAGCCGGGGCGGGTGACCCGACCGCAGAGAACCTGCGGACCTTCGGGCCGTGCCTTCGACGGTACGGAGGTACGGCCCCTCACGAAAGAGGAGGTTGATGGATGAGCGCGGTAGCGGTCGAGACGTTCGAGACCCGCACCCCTGACGCGGAAGGCTGGCGCGGCGTCCCGTTCCGGTACCCCCGGGACCTGGAAGTCGTCGCCGAGGACGACGGCGGGAAGCACGACGGCGGGCCCATGCCCCCGGAGGCGCCACGGGACCCCGCCCCGCAGCCCAGCGGCGGGGACAAAAAATAAGCGGCTGAGGGCCGCAGAGGCATGAACCCACCGGCCCCGTTCGCGCGCCGTACCTGGTGCACGAACGGGGCCGGCGGCACGGACGACGACGTTAGCCCTGCCGAAATCGGGCCGTTTTCCTGGGGTAGCCGGAAACTACTCCTGGCCGGGGCCCGCCTCCGGCTCGCCGCCCGCCGCCCCCGGCCCCCCGTCCGCGCCGCCCCCGCCCCCCGTCCCCTTCAGCAAGTCATGCAGTTCCGTGCGGATGCGGCGGTCC
>NZ_LLZI01000092.1 GCF_001509485.1 Streptomyces sp. NRRL F-4489 | reverse complement strand
GTTCACGGTCGCATCGTCGGCAGGCCGTGCGCTTCAGGTGGCGCGGGCTCTCGCCCCGCCCGGGGCGGAGTCAGGGGAGGAGGCGGGCGGCGGGCGGCGGGCGGCGGGCGGTGTACGGGGCCGGGCCATGCGGCGGCCGGCGGCGTACGGACCGGGGCCGGCCCGGTGGCGCGGGCGGCGGGCTCAGCCGGCCCCCGGGTCCCCGCAGGCCGCCAGCCGCCGGATCGCCGCCATCGGCACCGACAGCCAGTCGGGCCGGTGCCGGGCCTCGTACAGCACCTCGTAGACGGCCTTGTCGGTCTCGTACGCCCGCATCAGCTCCGGGGCGGAGCGCGGGTCCAGGCCGCCCGCCTCGGCGTAGCCCAGGCAGTACGCGGCGCGGGTGCGGCGGGCCCAGTCCAGCGCCCACGGGTCGCCGCCGGCCGGGCCGCTGCGGGCGGCGTAGTCGAACGAGCGGAGCATCGCGGCGACGTCCCGGACGGCCGGCTGCGGGCGGCGCCGCTCGGCCAGCGGCCGGGCCGGTTCGCCCTCGAAGTCGATCAGCGCCCAGCGGCCCCCGTCCGCGGCCCGCAGCGTCTGCCCCAGATGCAGATCGCCGTGGATCCGCTGGGCCGCCCAGCTGCGCCCGTCGTGCCCCATCGCGGCGAGCGCGTCGAACGCCGCCCGCAGCCGCGCCCGGTACGGTTCGAGCACCGGCACCGCGCGGGCGGTGGCCTCCAGCCGCTCGCGCATCCGCCCGGCGATCGCGGCCAGCTCCGGGCGGCGCAGTTCGGTGGTGGGCAGGGCCTGGGCGAGCGCGGTGTGCACCTCGGCGGTGGCGTGGCCGAGCGCGCGGGCCGAGCGGGTGAAGTCGGCGCGCACCGCCAGCGCGTTCAGGGCCAGCTGCCAGCCGTCGGTGGAGCCGGCCAGGAACGGCTGGAGGACGCCCAGCGTCGTGGCCTCCCCGGTGTCCTCCGGGACCGCCGACTCGAACCACGCGGCGGGCGCCGGGACCCGGGCGCACTTGGCGCCGGCCAGCGCCCGCGGCAGCTCCAGATCCGGGTTGACGCCCGGCTCGACGCGCCGGAAGACCTTCAGGATGAACGTATCGCCAAAGACGATGGAGGAGTTCGACTGCTCCACGGCGATCGGCCGGGCGGGCAGCCCGGAGGGGATCCCGGCGTCCGGTTCGCGGCAGAACCGCAGCGCCCCGATCCGGCCGGGCACCCGCAGCCGCTCCAGCAGCAGTCCGCACAGCCGGTTGTCCAGCAGCGCGTCGTAGACCATACGGCCGCGCAGCGGGCCGCCGGCCGGGCGGCCGATCACCGCCGGCGCCAGGTGCGGCGGCGGCGCGGGGTGGGTGCCCAGCAGCAGCTGGTAGCAGTCGCCGGCGGCCGGCGCACGGGTGGGCGGGGCGCTCTGCTGGGCGCGGACGAGCAGCTGGAGCAGGCCCGGGGACGTTCCCGGGCCGGTGCACGGCAGCAGTTCGGTGGCCGAGACCAGGGTGAAGCCGGTCAGCAGCCGGCCCTTGCCCGCGAACCACCGCTGCCGGGGCACCCATTCGGCCAGCAGCGGTACCAGCGAGGCGAGCAGGTCGGGAGCGGTGACCAGCGAGCGGTCAGGGCTGTTTCGGGTGGCACGGGTCGAGGCGGTGTCCGACATGGCGTCGCGTCCTTTCCCCGGGCACACGACAGACAGGGCAAAGTGTCCCGGAATGCGGCCTTTACGATGCGGCGGTGGGGGACGTGTCGGGCGAGATCGTCCTTACGCGCGCGCGTTTTCGGCGTTTCTCGGCGTTCGCTTCACTGCTCGGCGGTGCCCCTCCCGGGCCGAGGGGGACCGTCCATGGCCCACCCGGCCCGTGCGGTAGTAGGGAGGTTGCCCGGACGTGCGGTCGAAAAACGCCCGTACGCGCCGGGCGGTCGCGTACGGGCGTGGATCCGGGGCCCGTGCCCGGTGGGGCACGCGGACCCTACGGGGCGTTTCTGCGCAGCCGGAACCAGTAGAACCCGTGGCCCGCCAGGGTCAGCAGATACGGCAGCGTGCCGATCGGCGGGAAGCGGACGCCGCCGATCAGTTCCACCGGATGGCGGCCGCTGAACGCCTGGAGGTCCAGCTCGGTGGGTTGCGCGAAGCGGGAGAAGTTGTTCACGCACAGCACCAGGTCGTCGTCCGCGCCGTCCTTGCCCGGCGACTCCCGGAGGTAGGCCAGCACCGCGGGGTTGGACGACGGCAGCTCGGTGTAGCTGCCGAGCCCGAAGGCCGGGTTCTGCTTGCGGATCTCGATCATCCGGCGGGTCCAGTGCAGCAGCGACGAGGGCGAGCTCATCGCCGCCTCGACGTTGGTGACCTGGTAGCCGTAGACCGGGTCCATGATGGTCGGCAGGAACAGCCGGCCGGGGTCGCAGGAGGAGAAGCCGGCGTTGCGGTCCGGGGTCCACTGCATCGGGGTGCGGACGGCGTCGCGGTCGCCGAGCCAGATGTTGTCGCCCATCCCGATCTCGTCGCCGTAGTACAGGATCGGCGAGCCGGGCAGCGACAGCAGCAGCGCGGTGAACAGCTCGATCTGGTTGCGGTCGTTGTCCAGCAGCGGGGCCAGTCGGCGGCGGATGCCGATGTTGGCGCGCATCCGCGGGTCCTTGGCGTACTCCGCGTACATGTAGTCGCGCTCTTCGTCGGTGACCATTTCCAGGGTCAGCTCGTCGTGGTTGCGCAGGAAGATGCCCCACTGGCAGCCGGACGGGATGGCCGGGGTCTTGGCGAGGATCTCGGAGACCGGGTAGCGGGACTCCCGGCGCACCGCCATGAAGATCCGCGGCATGACCGGGAAGTGGAACGCCATATGGCATTCGTCGCCGCCGACCGCGTAGTCGCCGAAGTAGTCGACCACGTCCTCCGGCCACTGGTTGGCCTCCGCCAGCAGCACGGTGTCGGGGTAGTGCGCGTCGATCTCGGCGCGGACCCGCTTGAGGAACGCGTGCGAGGCCGGGAGGTTCTCGCAGTTGGTGCCCTCCTCGGCGTAGAGGTAGGGCACCGCGTCCAGCCGGAAGCCGTCGATGCCGAGGTCCAGCCAGAACCGCAGGGCGGAGATCATCTCCTCCTGGACGGCCGGGTTCTCGTAGTTCAGGTCCGGCTGGTGGGAGAAGAAGCGGTGCCAGTAGTACTGCTTGCGTACCGGGTCGAAGGTCCAGTTGGAGACCTCGGTGTCGACGAAGATGATCCGGGCGTCGGCGTACTGCTTGTCGTCGTCCGCCCAGACGTAGTAGTCGCCGTACGGGCCCTCGGGGTCGGTGCGGGACTCCTGGAACCACGGGTGCTGGTCGCTGGTGTGGTTCATCACCATGTCGATGATGACCCGCATACCGCGCTGGTGGGCGGCGTCCACGAACTCCACGAAGTCCGCCAGGTCACCGAACTCCGGCAGCACCGCGGTGTAGTCGGAGACGTCGTAGCCGCCGTCCCGCAGCGGGGATTTGAAGAACGGCGGCAGCCAGAGGCAGTCCACGCCCAGCCACTGGAGGTAGTCGAGCTTGGCCGTGATGCCCTTGAGGTCCCCGATGCCGTCGCCGTTGCTGTCCTGGAACGAGCGCACCAGGACCTCGTAGAAGACCGCCCGTTTGAACCATTCGGGGTCGCGGTCCTTCGCCGGGGTGTCTTCGAACGTGTCGGGAACGGGCTCATTGACGATCAATTGGGTGACCCTCCGATCGGTGAGGACGGTCGCAGCGACAGCACATGGGCCGGCGCGAGCGAGCTGCCCGGCTCCAGGCGCACATAGTTGTCCCTGCCCCAGTGGTAGGTGTCGCCGGTGAGCTCATCGCGCACCGGGAAGGACTCGTGCCGGCCGAGGCCGAGTTCCGGCATGTCCAACGACACCGTCGCCTCGTGGGTGTGGTGCGGGTCGAGGTTGACCACGGTGAGGACCGTGTCGGCCCCGTCGCCGGTCCCCGCCCGTTTGGAGTAGGCGAGCACCGCGTCGTTGTCGGTGCGGTGGAAGCGCAGGTTGCGCAGCTGCTGCAGGGCGGGATGGCGGCGCCGGATGCGGTTCAGCGCGGTGATCAGCGGGGCGATGGTGCGCCCCTCGCGCGCCGCGGCCTCCCAGTCCCGGGGCTTGATCTGGTACTTCTCCGAGTCCAGGTACTCCTCGCTGCCGGGCCTGAGCGCGGTCGCCTCGCACAGCTCGTAGCCCGCGTAGACGCCCCAGGTGGGGGAGAGGGTGGCGGCCAGGACGGCGCGCGCCTCGAAGGCCGGGCGGCCGCCCTCCTGGAGGTAGGCGTGCAGGATGTCGGGGGTGTTGACGAAGAAGTTGGGCCGCAGGTAGCTCGCGCTCTCACCGGCCAGCTCGGTGAGGTAGCCGGTCAGCTCCTCCTTGGTGGTGCGCCAGGTGAAGTACGTGTACGACTGCTGGAAGCCGATCTGGGCGAGGGTGTGCAGCATCGCCGGGCGGGTGAACGCCTCGGCCAGGAAGATCACGTCCGGGTCGGTGCGGTTGATGTCGCCGAGCACCTTCTCCCAGAACGCCACCGGCTTGGTGTGCGGGTTGTCCACCCGGAAGATCCGCACGCCCTTGTCCATCCAGAACCGCAGCAGCCGCTCGGTCTCCTTGACCAGGCCGCGGAAGTCGGCGTCGAAGGCGAGCGGGTAGATGTCCTGGTACTTCTTCGGCGGGTTCTCGGCGTAGGCGATGGAGCCGTCGGCGCGGTGGTGGAACCACCGGGGGTGCAGGGTGACCCACGGGTGGTCCGGGGAGCACTGGAGCGCGAAGTCCAGCGCCACCTCCATCCGCAGGTCGCGGGCGGTGCGGACGAAGTGCGCGAAGTCCTCGAAGGTGCCCAGGTCCGGGTGGAGCGCGTCGTGGCCGCCGGCCGGGGAGCCGATGGCCCAGGGCGAGCCGACGTCGTCCGGGCCGGCCGACAGGGCGTTGTTCCGGCCCTTGCGGTGGGTGGTCCCGATGGGGTGGACGGGCGGGAGGTAGACCACGTCGAAGCCCATCGCGGCGACCGCCGGCAGCCGCTCGGCGGCGGTGCGCAGGGTGCCGCTGACGACCGCGCCGTCCGGTCCGGTCACCGCGCCCTCGGAGCGCGGGAACAGCTCGTACCAGGAGCCGAACAGGGCTCTGCGCCGCTCGACGACCAGCGGCATCGGACGCGAGACGGTCAGCAGTTCGCGCAGCGGATGGCGGTCCAGCGCCGCGGTGACCTGGGGCGCGAGCGCGGTGGCCAGGCGGGTGGCGGCCGGCAGGGTGGCATCGCGCAGCGCGTCGACGGCGGCCAGCACCGCCTCCCGGCCGTCGCTCTTGGGGACCTCGGCGGCGGCCCGTTCGTGCAGTTCGGCGCCCTCGGCCAGGACCAGCTCGGTGTCGATCCCCGCCGGGATCTTCACCCCGGCGTGCCGGCGCCAGGTGGCGACCGGGTCCGACCACGCCTCGACGGTGAACGTCCAGCGCCCCTCGACGTCCGGGGTCACCTCGCACACCCACCGGTCGGTGCCGGGCGCCCGTTCGCGCATGGGGGTCCACGGGCCGCAGCGGCCGGCGGGATTGCGCAGCACCACGTTCGCGGCGACCGCGTCATGGCCTTCTCGGAAGACCGTGGCGGAGACCTCGAAGGTCTCACCCACCACGGCCTTCGCCGGGCGGCGGCCGCAATCGATCTGCGGGCGGATGTCCAGAACAGGGATGCGACCGATCATGGGCTCACCTGGGTTTGTGGTGCTTTGCGGGGTTTTGTCCTTTGTATCCGTTCCACGGCAGGCGGACCGGGTGGGGGCATGGGCGCCTCTGCGCGCTTTCACTCCGCTGGCGGACCGCACGGCGGACCGGGCCGGACCCCGCCGGGCGGGTGGGCGGTAGGGCGTACCCGGTGAGCCTGCCCGCGGGCGGCGGCGGGGAAAGCCCCCGGAAGATGAACTACCGGTACGTCACCGCGCCCGGCGCGCGCGCCGGCGGGCAGGGGCCGGCGTCCCGGCGGGCGGTCGCGGCTCGGTGCTGACACGGTGGGCGGTCGCCTCCTCAACTCGGTCTGATCACAGCGGAGTTGCGGTGTGCGGATTCCGTTGCCGCGCCGGGGCCCGTCGGCGCCACCACCGCAGCCTCTCGCCGCGACCGGATCAGTACAAGAGCGCCTGAGGGGGTGGAATCGGCCATATCGCGGGACCGGCCGGTACGGGGCCGGGGCGGCCGGGGCCTGGGGGGACGCGGGGGCCGGGGGTGCGG
>NZ_LLZI01000091.1 GCF_001509485.1 Streptomyces sp. NRRL F-4489 | reverse complement strand
GGGTGCGGGTGCGGGTACGGCGGAGGGCGCGGCTGGGGCCGGGGCCGGGGCGGCCGGTGCGGCAGCCGGGGCCGGAGTCGGCGCGGGCGTCGGGGCCGGTGCGGGCTCGGCTGCCGGGACGGGCTGCGGGGCCGCGGCCTGGGGATCCGTGGGCTGGGGCGCCGCGGGCCGGGGCGCCGCCGCCTCCGCCCGCCGCCGCTCCCGGCGGGCCGCCCGTACGGCGCGGTAGCGGGTGACCGTCCCCAGGACGAAGACCGCCAGCACCAGCAGCACCATCAACTGGCCGATGAACAGGCCCCAGAAGAGCCCATACCCCGGCAGCTCGGCCTTGGGCGTCTCCGGCCAGGCCGCCGCGATGTCGTGGGGCGCGGACACCAGGTGCGGCAGCGCCAGCGGCGTCCCGGTGTACTTCACCCCGGTCGGCCAGGCGCCGTGCGCGAACAGCCCGCCCAGGCCGGTCGCGGTCCACACCACCACCGTCAGCCCGAGCAGGAAGGCGATCAGCCCCACCAGCAGGGCGTCGGGGATCCCGCGGCCCCTGGGGCGCCCGGCCCCGGCCCCGCGCCCGTGGTCCGCGCCGCCGCCGGGCCCGTAACCGGGTCCGTAAGCGGGGCCGTACCCGCCCCGGGGACCGTACCCGTCGTCGTCGTATCCGCGCCTCACGCCACCGTCTCGCTCGACTCGTCCCGCAACTGCCGTTCCAGCGCGATCGCCTCGGCCCGCGCCTCCGCCTCCGCGTCCGCCGCCAGCGCCAGCGCCCGGGCCTCGTCCGTCGGCAGCGCGGACGACTCGGTCATCGCCCGGTCCGTGTAGACCAGCGGCCGCTCGGCCTCGGTGATCAGGTGCTTGACGACCTGGACGTTGCCGTTGACGTCCCAGACGGCGATGCCCGGGGTCAGCGTCGGAATGATCTCCACCGCCCAGCGCGGCAGCCCCAGCACCTGCCCCGTGGCGCGCGCCTCGTCGGCCTTCTGGGCGTAGATCGTCCGGGTGGACGCCATCTTCAGGATCGCCGCGGCCTCCCGCGCGGCCGCCCCGTCCACCACGTCGCTGAGGTGGTGGACGACGGCCACGAACGACAGGCCCAGCCGCCGCCCGAACTTCAGCAGCCGCTGGAACAGCTGCGCCACGAACGGGGAGTTGATGATGTGCCAGGCTTCCTCGACCAGGAAGATGCGCTTCTTGCGGTCCGGGCGGATCCAGGTGTGCTCCAGCCAGACGCCGACGATCGCCATCAGGATCGGCATCGCGATGGAGTTCCGGTCGATATGCGACAGGTCGAAGACGATCAGCGGCGCGTCCAGGTCGATACCGGCACTGGTCGGCCCGTCGAACATCCCGCGCAGGTCGCCGTCGACCAGCCGGTCCAGCACCAGCGCCACGTCCAGGCCCCAGGCGCGGACGTCGTCTATGTCGACGTTCATCGCCTCCGCCGAGGCCGGTTCGGGGTGGCGCAGCTGCTCGACGATGTCGGAGAGCACCGGCTGCCGGCCCCGCGCCCCGGCGGCCCGTTCGGCGCCGTCCGCCGCCTCCTCGGCGTCCCGCCGCGCGTACTGCCCGGTGACCGCCGCGTGCGCGACCTTCAGCGCGAAACCGGCCCGCTCGTCCAGGCCGTGGCCCATGGCGACCTCGATGATGGTCCGCAGCAGGGCCAGCTGGCCGGTGGTGGTGATCGACGGGTCGAGCGGATTGAGCCGGATACCGCCGTTCAGGGCGGCCGCCGGGTCCAGCCGGATGGGGGTTATGCCCAGCTGCTGGGCGATGAGGTTCCACTCGCCGACGCCGTCCTCGCCCTGCGCGTCCAGCACCACCACCTGCCGGTCCCGGAACCGCAGCTGGCGCAGGACGTACGTCTTCTCCAGCGCCGACTTGCCGTTGCCGGACTCACCCAGGACCAGCCAGTGCGGCGCCGGGAGCTGCTGCCCGTACAGCTGGAACGGGTCGTAGATGTAGCCCTTGCCGGAGTACACCTCCCGGCCGATGATCACGCCCGAGTCGCCCAGCCCGGGCGCCGCCGTCGGGAGGTAGACCGCCTGCGCCTGGCCGGTGGAGGTGCGGACGGGCAGCCGTGTCGTCTCCACCTTCCCGAACAGGAAGCTGGTGAAGGCTTCGGTGAGGGCACCGAGCGGATCGAACATGGCCATGACGTACGCGCCTCCCAGGGCTTTCAGCGGCGTGCGGCGGATACCGGGTCAGCGGCGGATCCCGGTCGCGAACGGCAGGGTGTTCACGAACGCCCGGTGGTGCTCGCGGTCGCACCACTCCAGCTTGAGGTAGGACTTGCCCGCCGAGGCGCGGATGGTCCGCTTGTCGCGGGCCAGCGCCTCCGGCGAACGGGCCGAGACCGTGAGGTACCCGACGAGGTTGACACCGGCCGCGCCGGACGCCAGGTCCTCACCGCGCTGGTCGACCCGGCCGTGGTGCGCCACGTCCCGCGGGTCCACCACGCGGTTCATCTTCGCCGCCCGGCTCGCCTCGGCGTCGTCGTTGGTCTTCTCCGTCAGCATCCGCTCGATGGCCACCTCGGTGGGCTCCAGGTCCATGCAGACCGCGACCGTGCGGATCACGTCCGGGGTGTGGACGAGCAGCGGCGCCAGGAAGTTGACGCCCACCGGGGTCAGCGGCCACTCCTTGACCCAGGCGGTGGCGTGGCACCACGGCGCCCGGGTCGACGACTCGCGGGTCTTGGCCTGGAGGTACGTCGGCTCGGTCGCGTCCAGCTCGGCCGGCCAGGCGTTGCGCTTGCTCATCGCCTGGATGTGGTCGATCGGGTGGTCCGGGTCGTACATCGAGTGCACCAGCGACGCCAGCCGGGCCTGTCCGAGCGGCTGCCGCACCCGGATGTCCGCCTCCGTCAGCCGGGCGCAGATGTCCGTCAGCTCACGGGCCATCACCACCGCCAGCCCGGCGTCGCGGTCCAGCTTCCGGCGCAGCAGCCCGCCGCGCTGGGCGGCCGCGGCGCGCGCCATGGTGACCGCCTCGGCGGCCAGCTCCCGGGTGTAGTGCATGCACGCGACCAGATAGGCCCGGTGCTGCTCGGAGGAGGTGGACACCATCGACTGGAGCTGGTCGTAGGAGTCGCGCAGCCACTGCGGGGAGTTGGCGTCCCCGCGCTGGGCGACGTCCTTGGCGTGCGCGTCGGGGTCGGCGGGCAGCGTCCTGGCCAGCATCTGGAGCCGGGTGACGAAGCCGTCGCCGTTGGCGACATGCTTCAGCAGCGTGCCGAACCGGTCGACCAGCGCCTCCTGGTCCTCACTGTCCCGCAGGCCGACGCCCGGCCCCTCGATCTCGATCGCCGCGGTCACCGTCCGGCGGTCCGCGTGCAGCAGCACCGCGATCTCGTCCGGTCCGAACGGCGCCGACAGCCAGTTGATCCGCCCGATGCCGGGCGGAGGCCCGATCTCCACTTCCCTCCCGTCCAGCCGAACACCGGCTTCCATCGCCCCGGAGCGGTAGACCGCCCCTCCCTTGCGCACCGTACGCCGGAAACTCCGCCGGATCTCGAACCACTTGTAGTACGTCCGCCCCTTGTACGGGACGTACACCAGGGCCAGCCCCAGCATCGGGAAGCCGGTCAGGGAGATGATCCGCAGCGGCAGCGACGGCACCAGCAGCCCGCACATCATCCCCAGGAACGCCCCGGCGATGATCAGCGCGATCTCGCCGGTCTCGCGGTTCTTGCCGATGACGGCGTTGGGCCGGGCGCGGCCGATCAGATACGTGCGCCGCGGTGCGATCGGCTGGGACGGCGTGCTCAACGCCCGTCACCTCCTGGTGCCTTGCCGGTGCGGGAGCCGCCGGCGGGGTTCGTGCGGGGCGCGGGGGCCGCCGGGGCGGAGCGGGAGCCGTGCGCGGCGACGCCGCCGGCCACCGCGTCGGCCGGCCGCGACGGGCCGCTCTGCGCGCCGCCGCCGTCGCCCCCGCCCGACCGGCGGGAACTGTGCGTCTTGATGCCCTGCGACACCAGCGCCGCGGGCGAGGAGATCATGGCGGCCGCCTGACTGCCGTCGGTGGCCCGGCCCTTGCTCGTCCGCGCCGAGATCATCTCGTCGCCGAAGCCGGGGACGAAGCGGTAGATCACCGCGCTGGCGAAGATCGCCAGGATGATGATGGCCAGTCCGGAGACCACCGCGGAGAAGGCGTTCGGCCCCTTGTCGCCGGAGAGCGCGCCGGCCACGCCGAGCACGATGACGATCACCGGCTTCACCATGATCACCGCGATCATGATCCCGGCCCAGCGGCGGACGTGCCCCCACATGTTCTTGTCGACCAGCCCGGCGTAGACCACCGTGCCCAGCAGCGCCCCGACGTACAGCAGCGCGGCCCGGATCACCAGCTCCAGCCAGAGCACACCGGCGGCCAGCACCGACACCAGCGACACCACGATCAGCATGATCGGGCCGCCGCCGATGTCCGTCCCCTTCGTCAGCGCCTGCGAGAACGCGCCGAAGAACGTATCGGTCTGGGCGCCCGTCCCCTTGGCGATGATCTCGGTGACGCCGTCGGTCGCCGACACCACCGTGTAGAGGATCAGCGGCGTGAACGCGGACGCCAGCACCGTCAGCCACAGGAACCCGACCGCCTCGCTGATCGCCTCCGTCAGCCGCACCCCGCGCACCGCCCGCTTGGCGACGGCGAGCAGCCACAGCACCAGCGTCAGCACCGTGGACGCGGCGAACACCACCGCGTACTGCCGCAGGAACGCCGCGTTGGTGAAGTCCACCTGCGAGGTCGCCTTCACCGCCTCCGACAATTTATCGACAATCCAGGCAGCGGCTTTGGCGCAGCCTTTGGCGAGGGAGCCGAGGGGGTCGAGGGGGTTGTTGTCGAGGGGGTTGCCCGGCAGTGAGCCGCCGCCACCACCGGTCCGGCCCTGCTGCTGGCAGTCCTGCAGCGCGGGCCCGCTGAAGCCGGCGCAGGGATCCGGTGGCGCGGCCACCGCGCGGGTCGCGAGCATGAAGACAAGGGCCTGCGCGCTCGCCAGCCCGGCGGCGACGGAGAACGCGCGGCGGTGCCTGCGCTTACCGGGCATAGGTGAAACCTCCGTAGCCTCGCACGGCCTTGGCCATGTCGTCGGCGGACGCGACGGCTTGGTCGCGCCCGATCGGCGCGGGTCCGTTCTGCTGCGTGAAGTCGACGATCTTCCAGTCCCCGCCGACCCACTGCAGGTCGTAGGTCGTGGTGTACCAACTCTCCGTGACCGGCTTCTGGGAGTTCGCGCCCGCGAGGCCGAAGAGGGCCGAGTACCAGACCGATACCTTGGCTTTGTCGTTCGTGAACGCCTCGGTCTTCGTGCCGACCGGGTTGGCGCGCGAGATGAAGGTCAGGCCCGCCGGCGCCGTGCCGTCCGGCTTGAGGCCGAACCGCTGGAGATGGGCCGGGTCCCCGTAGGTCGTGTCGAGCGCGCTCTTGCGTGCCGCGGCCACGGAGGGCGCGTAGACGGACTGGACGATCTCCTGCCGCCGGGCGGTGTTGTACATGCCGTCGCTGTTCAGCGCCACCACATAATTCGCCGCCGCCGACTGCGCCCCCTCGTCGGTGTGGGGGAAGCCGGAGGCGATGCCGGCGGTCTTGGTGGTGACCGGCTTGGTGCCGGTGGGGGTGGTGGGGCGGGCGGCGGCCGGGTCCTTGGCGGGGCCGGCGGAGTCCGCGCCGGTCTCGCTGTTGCCGCTGCCGCCCCTGTTGGCGAACGCGATCGCCGCGATGAGCAGGACGACCACGCCGACCACCGTGACGAGGTTGCGGCTGGAGAGCCCCATACGGGCGCGGCGGGCCGACCCGTAGGTGTCGCTCTCGCCGTCCGGAAGTCTGGTGCGGGTCTGGCCCGTGCCGGAGCCGCGGTCGCCGCCGTAGCCCCCGTCGTCGCCGATACTCATCGCGCCTGTGCCCCCTCTGCCGCCATCGCCGCTGCCGCCCTCGCCGTCCGTGCCGTTGGTGTGCCGCCTTCATATGACCGTAGCCGCGCGGGCGGCGGCTCGGGTGAAGTGGTACGAGTACATCTCACCGTGACGGTTCCTCAGTTGCTGGGCGGCAGGGGCGAATGGGGGACTTAGGGCGGTATGCGCCCTGGTCCGCCGCGCGCCTGCCGCGGCCTGCGGGTCCCCGGAACCACCTGTCCCCGCGCCGCGGCCGGCCCAATCGGCCCGCTGGTGGCGGACGTGGTCAGGGCGCGGCGCGGGGCCGGCGGAGCGGGGTGCGGGGGGCGTGGGTACGGG
>NZ_LLZI01000090.1 GCF_001509485.1 Streptomyces sp. NRRL F-4489 | reverse complement strand
CCTCGGCACAGCTCACCCCCCAGCGATCACCTCCGTTCGCCGCAGCGCAGGGGCCGCTGCCGGCGTGTTCAGGACCTCCAGGAGTCGGGCCGCCTCCTGGGCCACGGCCTCTCGGGCTGGTTTGACGTACTTGCGGGAATCGACCAGGGCCGGGTCCCCGTCCAGCGTCTGCCGTATCGAGCGGGTGAAGACGGAGACCAGATGTGTGGAGATATTGATCTTCGTCATTCCGGCGGCGATGGCCCGGCGCAGCTCGTCGTCCGGCACACCGGAGGAACCGTGCAGGACCAGCGGCACCGGCAGCGCCGCGCGCAGCGCCGCGATCAGGTCCTTGTCCAGCTCGGCGGTGCGCTCCCGCATCGCGTGGGAGGAGCCCACGGCCACGGCGAGCGCGTCCACCCCGGTGGCCCGGACGAAGGCCAGCGCCTCGCCGGGGTCGGTGCGCGCGCCCGGGGCGTGGACACCGTCCTTGCCGCCGACCTCGCCGAGCTCGGCCTCGACGTAGACGTCCCTCTCATGGCACCAGGCGGTGAGGGCGGCGGTGGTGGCGACGTTCTGCTCGTAGGGGAGGGCGGAGGCGTCCACCATGACCGAGCCCGCGCCGGCGGCCACGCCCTGGTGGACCAGTTCAGTGTCGGTGAGGTGGTCGAGGTGGACCGCGATCCGGGCGGTGGACTCCTCGGCGAGCGCCAGCGTCGCCTTGGTGAGGGGCCGCAGGCTGCCGTGGTAGCGGACGCAGTTCTCGCTGATCTGGAGGATCAGGGGGAGCCGTGTGCGTTCGGCTGCGGTGACCAGCGCTTCGGCGGTTTCCAGATGGATGACGTTGAAGGCCGCGGCGCCGACCCGCGCGTCACGCGCGGCATCGACGATCGACGCGGTGGGGACGAGAGGCATGGCGTCCTGACTCCTTTGCGGAGTGGGTGAGTTGGCGTCGAGGGGGTGGGGGAGGGGTGGCGGCGCGCGGCCCGTTACGGGTGCGGGGCCGGTGCGCCGTCAGGACGTGGCCGGCTCCTGGAGCATGACCGAGCGGGTCAGGCTGCGCGGGTTGTCCGGATCCAGGCTGCGGGCGCGCGCTCGCTCCAGGGCGACCCGCTGGACCAGCACCAGGTCGGCCAGCGGATCCCGGGCGTGGCACACGAAGCGCGCTCCGGTGCGGGCCACATCGGCCTCCAGTCCCTCCGGGGCCTGGCCGAAGAGCCAGGTCACCCGCCCCGGGGCGGCTATCGAGATGGGACCGTGGCGGTACTCCATCGCGGGATAGGACTCCGTCCAACTCTGCGACGCCTCGCGCATCTTCAGTGCCGCTTCGTTGGCCAGGCCGTACGTCCAGCCGGTGCCGAGGAAGGCGAACTGCTCGGCGTCCACCCACTCCTTCTCCACCGGCGCCGCGAGCGCCGCCTCGGCGTCGTCCACCGCCCGGGAGACATCGTGGCCGAGGTGGGCGCGCAGCAGGGTCAGGGCGGTGGTGGCGAAGCGGGTCTGCACCACGGACCGCTCATCGGCGAACGGGAGCGGGACCGTCGCGTCGGAGAGCTCGACGGCGGGAGTCTCCGTATCGCCGAGCACCGTCACCGTCGGGATCCGCCCCTTGACCGCTTCCAGGACCCGCAGGACCTCGGTCGTCGTACCGGATCGGGTGATCGCCACCAGCGCGTCATAGCCGCGGGCGTCGCCGAGGAACGCCTCCGAGGCCGGGAACGGGTCGGTGACCCCGAGGCCGGCGGCCTCGCGCAGCGCCGCGTAGGACTGGGCCATGAACCAGGACGTGCCGCAGCCGACGACGGCCACCCGCTGTCCGGGCCTGGGCAGCGGCCCGCCGGCGGCGCCGATCCGCGCGGCCTCCCGCCAGGTCTCCGGCTGGCTGCGCAGCTCCTGCTCCATGTACGAGGTCTCGCTCATGGCCACCCCTCCCGTGGTGTGTGACCGGCGATCGGCTGCGGGGCGGACTGCTTCGTCCGTGCCGCGCGGACGCTCGCTCGGTGCGATGCGTGTGCACTGTGAGTGAAGTGCAACTTTTTGCTTCGATGACGTTGACTGTACGCACTTTCGCTCAGCCGTTCCATCCCTCGTCCGAGTGATCGCTGTAGAGGGGGCGGCGGATGGTGGGACAGGTGCTGGCGGATTTGCGCGTGCGGGGGTGGCGCGAACTGGGCGTGGTGGGCAGGGCAAAAGCGAGGTAAGGAGCTGTTGACAACTGCGCGAAACGTGGCTGATATTCGCAAGATCAGTCATGGCCGGGCGCGAGGATGCCGGTCATGACGACGGTCCGGTGCTCAGCCACCGCGCCCGCAGTCACGCAGCAATGACGCTCCGTCGCACAAAGGACTTCCGATGTCCACTGCCCCGCTCTCCGCGCCGCCGCCGCGCCCGTCGTCCGCGACTCCGCGCCGCACCGGCCGGCTCTTCGCCCTCACCGGCGCCGTCGTCGGCGTCATCTACGGCTACGACACCGGCAGCATCTCCGGTGCCCTGGTCTTCCTGAGCAAGGACTTCCAGCTCACCGAGACCGAGAAGGGGCTGGTCAACAGCATCCTGGTGTTCGGCTCGATCCTGGGCGCGCTGATCGGCGGCAAGCTCGCCGACGCCCTGGGCCGCAAGGTCGCGATGCTGATCGTCGCGGGTTCCTACGCGGTCTTCGTCGCGCTCTCCGCGGTCGCCCCCACCGTCGAGGTGCTCGATGCCGTCCGCTTCCTGCTCGGCGTCGCGATCGGCATCTCGATCGTCGCGGCCCCCCTCTACGTCGCCGAATCGACCCCGGCCCGGATCCGCGGCGCCTCCGTGGCGGCCTATCAGGTGGCCACGGTCGTCGGTATCGTCCTGACCTACTTCGTCAACTGGGGCCTGTCGGGCGGCGGTCACTGGCGCTGGATGCTCGGACTCTCCGCGATCCCCGCCGCGCTCGTGGTGATCCCCCTCCTCCGCCTCCCGGACACCCCCCGCTGGTACGTCCTCAAGGGGCGCACCGAACGGGCCGCCGAGGTCATGGCGACCACCGACCCGGACGTCGACCCGCACGCCGAGGTCGCCGCGGTGCGGGCCGCGCTGGCCGAGGAGAGCGGCGGCTCGGTGCGGTCCCTGCTGCGCAAGCCCTACGCCCGCGCCGCGTTCTTCGTCGTCGGCCTCGGCTTCTTCTGCCAGATCACCGGGATCAACGCGGTGACGTACTACAGCCCGCAGATCTTCGAGGAGATGGGCTTCACCGGCAACGGCCAGAATTTCCTGCTGCCGTCCTTCGTGGAACTGGCCTCACTGGCCGCCACCGTGCTCGCGATCCTCATCATCGACCGCCTCGGCCGCCGGGTGGTGCTGCTCACCGGGATCGGCACGATGGTCGTGATGCTCGCCGTCCTCACCGCCGTCTTCGCCACGGGAGAGCTGCACGGCGCCACCACCTGGGTGGGCTTCGCCGCCATCCTCCTGTTCACCGCCGCCTTCAACTTCGGCTTCGGCTCGCTGATCTGGGTCTACGCGAGCGAGGCGTTCCCCGCCCAGCTGCGCTCCACGGGGGCGTCGGTGATGCTCACCGCCGACCTGGTCGCCAACCTCCTGATCGCCCAGTTCTTCCCCTCGCTCATGGCGAAGGCAGGGGCCGCCGCGACCTTCGCCGGCCTGGGAGTGCTCGCTCTCGGCGCCCTGGTGTTCGCCGCCCTCACGGCCCCCGAGACCAAGGGCCGCCAGCTGGAGGAGATCCAGGAATACTGGCGCAACGGCGGCAGCTGGCCCGCCCCGGCCCCCTCCGCCCGGGTCAGTGCCGGACCGCTCGACGGTCCCGCCGCGTCCCCGGCCTCACCTTCGTAGGACGGCGGCGAACGGCGAGGGCCCGGCCCGCCGGGCGGTTCCGGCGGCCGGGCCACGGGGACGGCGGCTCAGGAGGGGAGCTGCTCCTGGTAGTCGGCCAGGGCCGGGGCGGTCTTCGTCGCCACGAATTCGGTGATCCGGTACTCGCACGTCCCGCCGAGGACGAACGGGTCCTGGGCGGTCAGCTCCTCGACGGCCGCCCGGTCCAGCCCGGCGGCGAGGATCACGCCCCCGTCGCGCGGGTCCTTCCGCCCGGACGCGAGGAAGTGCCCGGCGGCGTAGCCCTTTTCCAGCCAGGCCACATGGTCCTGGAGAAGGGCGTCGACGCGGTCGAGCGGAGCGGTGTAGGTCAGTTCCAGTACGAACATGGCGGAAAATATACGCCTGCCGCGGGGGAACGGAAGTTCGGTAGCGTGGCGGGCACCATGAACACTTTCGGAACCGTCTCCCGCGCCGACGAGCTGCGGAACTGGCCGGCGGACGAGGCCGCGGCCCGCGCGGTCCAGGACCGGCTGCGCGCCCGCGTACGCCTCGACGAGCCCGGACCTGAGCCGGGCTTCGCGGGCACCGTGGCCGGGGTGGACGTCGCCTACGACGACGAACGGGACGTGGTCGCCGCGGCCGCCGTCGCCCTCGACGCCCGCACCCTCGCGGTCGTCGACGAGGCCACCGCCGTCGGCCCGGTCTCCTTCCCGTACGTCCCCGGGCTGCTCGCCTTCCGGGAGATCCCCACGGTCCTGGCCGCCCTGGACCGGCTCGCCCGGACACCCGGCCTGGTGGTCTGCGACGGCTACGGGCTCGCCCACCCGCGCCGCTTCGGACTCGCCAGCCACCTCGGGGTGCTCACCGGACTGCCCACCATCGGGGTCGCCAAGAACCCCTTCGCCTTCCGGTACGAGGCCCCCGGCCCGGAGCGCGGCGCCACCTCGCCCCTGGTGGACGACACCCCGGCCGGCCCGGAAGAGGTGGGACGCGCCCTGCGCACCCAGCGGGGCGTCAAACCGGTCTTCGTGTCGGTCGGCCACCGGGTCGACCTCGACCGGGCCTGCGCCCACACCCTGCACCTGGCGGCCGCCTACCGCCTCCCGGAGACCACCCGGGCCGCCGACGCGCTGTGCCGCAGGGCGCTGGCGAGCGCCTGACGGCCGCCGGGCCGCTATCCGCGGACCACCCGGAAGGTGATCCCCGCGTCCCTCAGGCGCCGGGTCAGCGCGTCCCCCATGGCCACCGCCGTCGTCACCTGGCCCGCCGTCTCCGGGAGATCGTCGAAGGCCAGACTGAGCGCCGCCTCGGCGAGCATCTTCGCCGTCTCGTCGTAACCGGGGTCGCCGCCCGCGACCTCGGTGACCAGGCGGGTGCCGCCCCCGGAGGCCACGAACCGCACCTTGAACCAGCTCCGGGCCCGCCGCTCCGGACCGGGCCCCTCGCCCGGCCGCAGCCGTCCGGACAGCCGGCGCCGGACCGCCGGCACCTGGGCGAGCGCCGAGACCGCCCCCGCGCCCACCGCGCCGGCCACCGCGGTCGGCAGCCGGCGCACGCCCGCGTAGTGGCGGTACCGGAAGTCGGGACCGTAGCGGTCCAGGGCGGCGGCCGAGCGGGCCACGATCCGCGGGTCCAGGGTGGGCAGCGGCACACCCCAGGTGCCGGTCTCCCGGCTCCGCACGGGCGGCCCGAACGGGGCGCGCACGGTGCGGCCGGCGGGCCGCGGCTCGACCCGCCGGCGGGCCCGCGCGGCGCGCGCCATGGCGGCCGGCCGGGAGACCGCGGTCAGCGCGGACGCCAGCGTTCCGCCGGAGAACGCGGCATTGGTCCGTACGAAACCGTCGACGCGCAGCGGGACGCCCTCCGGCAGCAGCCCCACCGTGTACAGCACCCCCAGGTCGTACGGGACGGAGTCGAAGCCGCAGGCGTGGACCAGCCGGGCCCCGGAGGCGCGGGCCGCGGCGTCGTACCGCAGGTACATGCGGTCCACGAACTCCGGCTCCCCTGTGAGGTCCAGGTAGTCGGTGCCGGCCTCGGCGCAGGCGGCGACCAGCGGTTCGCCGTGCAGCAGGTAGGGGCCGACCGTGGTGGCCAGGACGCGGGTGGCGGCGGCGAGGGCGCGCAGCGAGTCCGGGTCGGTGCTGTCGGCGCGGAGCAGCGGCAGGTCCGCACAGGCCGGGTTCACGGCCGTCAGCCGCTTCCGCAGCCGTTCCAGTCCGGCGGTGTCGCGTCCGGCGAGCGCCCAGCGGCAGCCCTCGGGGGCGTGCCGGGCCAGATACTCCGCGGTGAGCGCACCGGCGAACCCCGTCGCTCCGTACAGAACGAGGTCGTGGTCGCGTCCTAGGATGTCGTGCCGTGGCATCGGTGTCCTCTCCTGGCCGGGTTCCGGACCCTACCGAGGGGCCGTCAGCCGCCGGACATCCGGGGGCGGTCCGCGGCCCCGGGAGCACGTGCCGTGGTGACGCGGCCGCGGTGTCTCATTCCGTACTGCCGCCGTGCCGCCCGAGCGCCACCCCGCGGACGCCGTCCAGCTGCGTCAGCGCCTCGACCAGGGGATGCGCCGAGCCGGTGCCCTCCAGACGCAGCAGCACCTCGGCCGTGACCCGGGCATCGCCTCCGCCGGTCTCCACCTGGACGTCGGTGACCCGGAAGCCGCTGCCCGTGCACATCTCCAACATCCGCCCCAGCAGACCGTGTTGGGCCTGGTAGGTGAGGCGCAGCTCGATCCGGTCGAAGGCCGGGCCGGAGGCGATCCGGTCCGAGATCCAGGAGAAACCGCGCACGACGAGGAAGTGCACCGCCGTCGCGCCGATCGCCAGCAGCGGCAGCCCACCGCCGCACGCCATGCCGATGGCGCAGGTCAGCCAGATGGTCGCGGCCGTGGTCAGGCCCCGGACGGCGTCCTTCCGGACGAAGATGAGGCCGCCGCCGATGAACCCGATGCCGGAGACGACCTGCGCGGCGACCCGCGACGGGTCCAGCGCCACGCCGTCGGCGCCGAGCAGCGCCCCGAAGCCGTGGATCGACACCTCCATGAACAGGGCGCTGCCCACCCCGACGAGGGTGTGGGTGCGCAGCCCGGCGCTTTTCTGCCGGGCCTCCCGCTCCAGGCCGATCAGCGAGGACAGCAGCAGGGCCAGGGCCAGCTCGGCGAACTGGCGCAGTCCCTGGCCGGCGTGGATGTCGAACAGTGCGGCGGCGTGGTGAGACATGAGGGCATTGTCCCTCCGCCGGCCCGGCGTACGGCGCTGCGCGGGCCGTTGTCAGTGGTCGCGGTTAGCGTTGAGGGCGATGGGCGGCGCGGGCGTCGCGCGGCCCGCGGACGGGCACCGCGCGCGGTGCCGGGCGGGGGAGCGGACATGGAGGAGACGATGGCGCAGGCGGCGCGGCCGGCGGCGGAGCGGACGCGGGTGCGCACGGGCGCGCCCCGCCGCCGAATAGCGCCCGCGCGGTTCATCGACCGTCCTGGCGGGAGTTAGCGGCGCGGCAGTGGCAGGCGCGCGCGAAGGCCCGTGGCGGCGATGGCAGTTGAGCATCGCCGCCACGGGCCTTTTCCGACAGCCGGCCACCTGGCACGGGGGTCTTGTGGAAAGTGGAACACGTTCTTAACATCACGGGTGTTACATCAGAAGTGTCACAGCGCGGAAGAAGGCAGAGGGGCGCGATGGCGCAGTCAGCGGACGGCCCGCTCGCCGGGGTGCGGGTGGTGGAGCTCGCCGGTATCGGCCCCGGCCCGTTCGCGGCCATGCTGCTGGCCGACCTCGGCGCCGACGTCGTACGGGTCGACCGGCCCGGCGGCGCGGGGCTGGGCATCGACCCGGCCCGCGACGTCACCAACCGCAACAAGCGCTCGGTGGTGGTGGATCTGAAGCGGCCCGAAGGGGTCGAGCAGGTCCTCGCCCTGGCCGGCCGCGCCGACGTCCTCATCGAGGGCTACCGCCCGGGCGTGGCCGAGCGCCTCGGCGTCGGCCCCGGCGCGTGCCTGGCGCGCAACCCCCGCCTGGTCTACGGCCGGATGACCGGCTGGGGCCAGCAGGGCCCGCTCGCCCACACCGCCGGGCACGACATCGGCTATATCGCCCTCACCGGCGCCCTCGGCATGATCGGCCCGCCGGACGGCCCGCCCGCCGTCCCCGCCAATCTCCTCGGGGACTACGCCGGCGGCTCCCTCTATCTGGTCATCGGCGTCCTCGCCGCCCTCCGGCACGCCCGCACCGAAGGCGGCGCGGGCCAGGTCGTGGACGCCGCGATCGTGGACGGCACCGCCCATCTGACCGCGATGATCCACGGCATGCTGGCGGCCGGCGGCTGGCAGGACCGCCGCGGCGCCAATCTGCTCGACGGCGGCGCCCCCTTCTACGGCGTGTACGAGACCGCCGATGGCGGGTACATGGCCGTCGGCGCGCTGGAACCCCGCTTCTACGCCGAGTTCGTCCGGCTGCTCGGCCTCGGGGACGACGCCCCCGGGCGGGACGACCTCGCCGCCTGGGACGAGCTGCGCGCCGCCATCGCCGCCCGGTTCCGGACCCGTACGCGACAGGAGTGGACGGCGGTCTTCCAGGAC
This sequence comes from Streptomyces sp. NRRL F-4489, assembly GCF_001509485.1. Taxonomy (GTDB): domain Bacteria; phylum Actinomycetota; class Actinomycetes; order Streptomycetales; family Streptomycetaceae; genus Streptomyces. Next base: position 78,924 of record NZ_LLZI01000090.1, on the reverse strand, counting down.
TCCGACGCCTGCGTGGCCCCCGTGCTCTCGCTGCGCGAGGCCCCCGCGCACCCGCACCTCTCCGCCCGCGGCACCTTCACCGAGCACGCCGGCCTGACCCAGCCCGCCCCCGCGCCCCGCTTCTCCGCCACGCCAGGGACGCTCCGCAGACCGCCCGCCCGGCCCGGCGCCGACACCGACGAGGTCGCCCGCGACTGGGACGTGCCCGCCCTCGCCGCCCCGGACGGCGCCCGGCGCCCCACCACCCCGGAGGAGGCGGCCCGCTGATGGACGCGCTCACCGCCCTCCCGTACGCCGGCGGCCCGCACCCGGCCGCCCCGGTCCGCCCGCGGCGAAGAGCCCGGCCCGCGGCCCCCGCACCCCGGCTCCCGGGCAGCTCCGCCCGCCCTCAGCACCGCACCCCCGAAGGGACAGCAGAGTGAAGCGCCAGATCTTCACCGAGGACCACGACGCCTTCCGCGAGACGGTGCGCACCTTCCTCGCCAAGGAGGTGACGCCGTATTACGCCCAGTGGGAGAAGGACGGCATCGTCAGCCGGGACGCCTGGCGGGCCGCCGGCCGCCAGGGGCTGCTGGGCCTGGCCGTCCCCGAGGAGTACGGCGGCGGAGGCACCGGCGACTTCCGCTACAGCGCCGTCCTGGCCGAGGAGTTCACCCGCGCCGGCGCCCCCGGCCTGGCCATCGGCCTGCACAACGACATCGTCGGCCCCTACCTGACCTCGCTCGCCACCGAGGAGCAGAAGCGCCGCTGGCTGCCCGGCTTCTGCAGCGGCGAGACCATCACCGCCATCGCCATGACCGAGCCCGGCGCCGGCTCCGACCTCCAGGGCATCCGCACCGCCGCCGAGGACCGCGGCGACCACTGGGTGCTCAACGGCTCCAAGACCTTCATCTCCAACGGCATCCTCGCCGACCTCGTCATCGTCGTCGCCCGGACGACCCCCGAGGGCGGCGCGCACGGCCTGAGCCTGCTGGTCGTCGAGCGCGGAATGCCCGGCTTCGAGCGCGGCCGCAACCTCGACAAGATCGGCCAGAAGTCCCAGGACACCGCCGAGCTGTTCTTCCGCGACGTCCGGGTCCCCAAGGAGAATCTGCTCGGTGAGCTCAACGGCGCGTTCGTCCACCTGATGACCAACCTCGCCCAGGAGCGGATGGCGATAGCCATCGCCGGTATCGCCGGCGCCGAGCACGTCCTGGAGCTCACCACCCGCTACGTCAAGGAGCGCGAGGCGTTCGGCCGGCCGCTGGCCAAGCTCCAGCACATCCGGTTCGAAATCGCCGAGATGGCCACCGAGTGCGCGGTCACCCGCACCTTCCTCGACCGCTGCATCGCCGACCACTCCGCCGGCACCCTCGACGCCGTCCACGCCTCCATGGCCAAGTGGTGGGCCACCGAACTCCACAAACGCGTCGCCGACCGCTGTCTGCAACTCCACGGCGGCTACGGCTACATGACCGAATACCCCGTCGCCCGGGCCTTCACCGACGGCCGGATCCAGACCATCTACGGAGGGACGACCGAGATCATGAAGGAGATCATCGGCCGCTCCCTGCTCGGCTGACCCTCCCCGACCGCGCCTCCCGGGGCCGTGACACCGGCGGCCGCACCCCGCGGGCCGGCGGACCCGGGCCGCCAAGAAAGGCTTCCCAGTGAGCACCGAAGCGTATGTGTACGACGCCATCCGCACCCCACGCGGCCGCGGCAAGGCCAACGGCGCGCTGCACGGCACCAAGCCGATCGACCTGGTCGTCGGCCTGATCCACGAGGTCCGGCGCCGCTTCCCCGGCCTCGACCCGGCCGCCATCGACGACATCGTGCTCGGCGTCGTCGGACCGGTCGGCGACCAGGGCTCCGACATCGCGCGGATCGCCGCGATCGCCGCCGGACTGCCCGACACCGTCGCCGGCGTCCAGGAGAACCGCTTCTGTGCCTCCGGCCTCGAAGCGGTCAACATGGCCGCCGCCAAGGTCCGTTCCGGCTGGGAGGATCTCGTCCTGGCCGGCGGCGTGGAGTCGATGTCCCGGGTCCCGATGGCCTCCGACGGCGGTGCGTGGTTCGCCGACCCGATGACCAACTTCGACACCGGCTTCGTCCCGCAGGGCATCGGCGCCGACCTCATCGCCACCCTCGAGGGCTACTCCCGCCGCGACGTCGACGAGTACGCCGCGCTGTCCCAGGAGCGGGCCGCCGCGGCCTGGAAGGACGGCCGCTTCGAGCGCTCCGTCGTCCCCGTCCGGGACCGCAACGGCCTGGTCGTCCTCGACCGCGACGAGCACCTGCGCCCCGGCACCACCGCCGATTCGCTGGCCGGCCTGAAGCCGTCGTTCGCCGCCATCGGCGACGCCGGCGGCTTCGACGCGGTCGCCCTGCAGAAGTACCACTGGGTCGAGGAGATCGACCACGTCCACCACGCCGGCAACTCCTCCGGCATCGTGGACGGCGCGGCCCTCGTCGCCATCGGCTCCCGGGAGGTCGGCGAGCGCTACGGCCTCACCCCGCGGGCCCGTATCGTCTCCGCCGCGGTCTCCGGCTCCGAGCCCACGATCATGCTCACCGGCCCCGCCCCCGCCAGCCGCAAGGCGCTGGCCAAGGCCGGGCTCACCATCGACGACATCGACCTGGTCGAGATCAACGAGGCGTTCGCCGCGGTCGTGCTGCGCTTCGTCAAGGACATGGGGCTCGACCTGGCCAAGGTCAACGTCAACGGCGGCGCGATCGCCCTGGGCCACCCGCTCGGCGCCACCGGCGCGATGATCCTCGGCACCCTCGTCGACGAACTGGAGCGCCAGGACAAGCGCTACGGCCTGGCCACCCTCTGCGTCGGCGGCGGGATGGGCATCGCCACCGTCATCGAGCGCCTCTGACCCTCGTCCCACCCACCACGGAGTACCGACCATGAGCGCACCCACCACCATCCGCTGGGAACAGGACGAGACCGGCGTCGTCACCCTCGTCCTGGACGACCCCGACCAGTCCGCCAACACCATGAACAGCGCCTTCAAAGCCTCCCTCACCGCGGTCGCCGACCGCCTGGAGGCCGAGAAGGACGGCATCCGCGGCGTCATCATCACCTCCGCCAAGAAGACCTTCTTCGCCGGCGGCGACCTGCACGACCTGATCGCCGTCACCCCCGACCAGGCCCAGCAGGCGTTCGAGGCGGGCAACGGCATCAAGCGCGACCTGCGCCGCATCGAGACGCTCGGCAAGCCCGTCGTCGCCGCCATCAACGGCGCGGCCCTCGGCGGCGGTTACGAGATCGCGCTGGCCTGCCACCACCGCGTCGCCCTCGACACCCCCGGCACCAAGATCGGCCTGCCCGAGGTCACCCTCGGCCTGCTGCCCGCCGCCGGCGGCGTCACCCGCACCGTCCGGCTGCTGGGCATCACCGACGCCCTGCTGAAGGTCCTCCTCCAGGGCACCCAGTACACCGCCCCGCGCGCCCAGGAGGCCGGCCTCATCCACGAGGTGGCGCGGAGCGAGGACGAACTCCTCGCCAAGGCACGGGAGTTCATCGACGCGCACCCCGAGTCCCAGCAGCCCTGGGACGCCAAGGGCTACAAGATCCCCGGCGGCACCCCCGCCCACCCGAAGTTCGCCGCCAGCCTCCCGGCGTTCCCCGCCAACCTCAAGAAGCAGCTCAACGGCGCCCCCTATCCGGCCCCCCGGAACATCCTCGCCGCCGCCGTCGAGGGCTCCCAGGTCGACTTCGAGACCGCCCAGATCATCGAGGCGCGCTACTTCACCGAGCTGGTCACCGGCCAGATCTCCAAGAACATGATCCAGGCGTTCTTCTTCGACCTCCAGGCCGTCAACGCCGGCCGCAGCCGCCCCCAGGGCAGCGCGCCGCGCACGGTCCGCAAGGTCGGTGTCCTCGGCGCCGGCATGATGGGCGCCGGTATCGCCTACGCCTGCGCCAAGGCCGGAATCGACGTCGTCCTCAAGGACATCACCCCGGAGGCGGCGCAGAAGGGCAAGGACTACTCCGCGGGCCTGCTCGCCAAGGCGCTGGCCAAGGGCCGGACGACCGAGCGGAAGCGCGACGAGCTGCTGGCCCGCATCACGCCCACCGCCGAGCCCGCCGACCTCGCCGGCTGCGACGCGGTCATCGAGGCGGTCTTCGAGGACGTCGCCCTCAAGCACAAGGTCTTCAAGGAGATCCAGCACCTCGTCGCCCCGGACGCGCTGCTGTGCTCCAACACCTCCACCCTGCCGATCACGCTGCTGGCCGAAGGCGTCGAGCGGGACGCGGACTTCATCGGGCTGCACTTCTTCTCACCCGTCGACAAGATGCCGCTGGTGGAGATCATCAAGGGTGAGCGGACCGGCGACGAGGCCCTGGCCCGCGCCTTCGACCTCGTTCGCCAGATCCGCAAGACCCCGATCGTCGTCAACGACTCCCGCGGCTTCTTCACCTCCCGCGTCATCGGCCACTTCATCAACGAGGGCGTGGCGATGATCGGCGAGGGCCTCGACCCCGCCTCCGTCGAACAGGCCGCCGCCCAGGCCGGCTACCCCGCCAAGGTCCTCTCCCTCATGGACGAGCTGACCCTCACCCTCCCGCGCAAGATCCGCGACGAGACCCGGCGCGCCGTCGAGGAGGCCGGCGGCACCTGGCAGCCGCACCCCGCCGACACCGTCATCGACCGCATGGTCGACGAGTTCGGCCGGCCCGGCCGCAGCGGCGGCGCGGGCTTCTACGACTACGGCGACGACGGCCGCCGGGCCGGCCTGTGGCCCGGGCTGCGCGAGCACTTCCGGCGCGAGGGCGCCGCGATCCCGTTCCGGGACATGCAGGAGCGGATGCTGTTCTCCGAGGCGCTGGACACCGTCCGCTGCCTGGAGGAAGGCGTGCTGACGTCCGTCGCCGACGCCAACATCGGCTCGATCCTCGGCATCGGCTTCCCCGGCTGGACGGGCGGTGTGCTCCAGTACATCAACGGCTACGAGGGCGGCCCCGGCCGGGAGGACCGCACCGGCCCGTCCGGCTTCGTGACCCGGGCCCGGGAGCTCCAGGCGGCGTACGGCGAGCGGTTCGCGCCGCCGGCGCTGCTGGTGGAGAAGGCCGCGAAGGGGGAGCTCTTCCGGGACTGATCCGGGCGGGCGGGGGCGGGCCGGCGCGGTCCGCCCCCGTGACCCCGCGCCAGCGGCGCCGCCTCAGTCCGTGCCGCCGCCGTCCTTGTCGCCGCCGTCCTTGTCGGGGCGCGTGCCGAGCCACTCCCGCAGCTCTTCCTTCATCGACCGCTGGAAGGCCGTGACCAGCGCCTGCACCACCATCGGCTGCATATGCGCCGACAGCGACTTCATCCGCGCCATCTCCTCCGCGTCCGGCCCCCCGTCGCGGTACGGCTCCCACACCTCGTCCTTGAAGAGGCGGCTGAGTTCCCGGGCCGCCGAGCGGGTGTGCTCGATGACGACGGTGCGCGCCGCCAGGATCGTCTCCAGCGCGATCGGCACATCCAGCAGCCGCGTCCCCAGGTGCAGCAGCCCCGGATCGACGCGGTAGACCCCCGGGTCCTCGGTGCGCACCAGGACGTTCATCGCCGCCAGCCGGTCGAGGTCCTCCTCGGTCAGCTCCCGGCCGACCCGCCGCTCCAGCTGCTCCCGGGTCGCGTCCTCGGCCTGGTCCGGGATCCAGCTCGCCACCAGCGCGCGGTGGATGGCCAGATCCTGGGCGCTCAGATCGGGCGGCAGCTGCGCCAGGTAGCGTTCGATCGCGGACAGCGTCATGCCCTGGTGCTGGAGCTCCTCGATCAGCGCGAGCCGCGAGAGGTGGTCCGGTCCGTAGCGGCCCACCCGGCGCGGCCCGATCTCGGGCGGCGGCAGCAGACCGCGGGTGCTGTAGAAGCGGATCGTGCGGACCGTCACGCCGGCGCGGGCGGCGAGCTCGTCAACGGTCAGACCGGGGGCGGACTCCATCATGTTCAACAGTATTGCTGTCTCACCAGAGGTGTGAAACCTCCGCGCGCCGCTCGGCATGCGCGCCGGGCCGCACGCCGGGCCCGCCCCGCCTGGCCGCAGCAGCGCATCAGGTCAAGCGAATATCGACGCCCGACGCGGAGACAGCGACCGAAAACTGGCGCACTCTCGCCCTTACCGAAGCTTCACCGCCGTGTTATCCGCCACAAAAACGGACAAATGCCTGGGTGAATCCGCGCCATGTGAGGTGGCACACAGACGGGGGCCCGCTCTTCGGGGAAGGTGTCCCGACTGGCCGTTCGCGCGACCCGCGATGCCGGTCATGGTCAAGCTCTCCGAAAGCGAGATGAACCACCAGTGAGCACTGAAACCGTCGTGGATGAAGCCCAGCGGCCATCGGACGGGGGGAGCGGGGTCCGGCAGGACGCGGGAGACGCCGGCTACAGCAAGGGTCTCAAGAGCCGGCACATCAACATGATCGCCATCGGCGGCGCGATCGGCACCGGCCTCTTCCTGGGCGCCGGCGGCCGGCTGCACTCCGCCGGGCCCGCCCTGGCCGTCGCCTACGCGGTCTGCGGACTGTTCGCCTTCTTCGTCGTCCGCGCGCTGGGCGAGCTGGTCGTCCACCGCCCCTCGTCCGGCTCGTTCGTCTCGTACGCGCGGGAATTCCTCGGCGAGAAGGGCGCCTACGCCGCGGGCTGGATGTACGTGGTCAACTGGTCCACGACCGGTATCGCCGACATCACCGCGATCGCCCTGTACACCCACTACTGGTCCATGTTCACCAGCATTCCGCAGTGGGTGATGGCGCTGATCGCGCTGGCGGTGGTGCTGTCGATCAACCTCATCTCGGTGAAGATCTTCGGTGAGATGGAGTTCTGGTTCGCGATCGTCAAGGTCGCGGCGCTGGTCGTCTTCATGTTCATCGGGATCTTCCTGCTGGCCACCCAGCACCCGGTCGACGGGCACACCCCGGGCCTGCACCTGATCACCGACCACGGCGGCCTCTTCCCGACCGGTCTGCTGCCCGTGGTGATCGTGCTCCAGGGCGTGGTCTTCGCCTACTCCGCCGTCGAACTGGTCGGCGTCACCGCCGGTGAGACCAGTGAGCCGCAGAAGGTCGTGCCCAAGGCCGTCAACTCGATCATGTGGCGGGTCGGCGTCTTCTACGTCGGCTCGGTGATCCTGCTGGCGATGCTGCTGCCGTGGAACGCCTTCAGCGCCAATGAGAGCCCGTTCGTCACCGTGCTGTCCCACGTCGGCATCCCGCACGCCGGCGACGTGATGAACCTCGTCGTGCTCACCGCCGCGATGTCCAGCCTCAACTCCGGGCTGTACTCCACCGGCCGCATCCTGCGCTCGATGTCCATGGCGGGCTCCGCGCCGAAGTTCGCCGGGCGGATGAACCGCAACCAGGTGCCGTACGGCGGCATCATGCTCACCTCCGCGGTGTGCGTGCTCGGCGTCGGGCTCAACTACTGGCTGCCCAGCGACGCGTTCGAGATCGTCATCAACATCGCCGCGCTCGGCATCATCAGCACCTGGTGCACGATCATGCTCTGTCACATGGTCTTCGTGCGCCGCTCCAAGCAGGGACTGGTCGAACGGCCGCGCTTCCGCCTCCCGGGCACCCCGGTCACCGACATCGCGACCATCGCCTTCCTGCTCGGCGTCATCGTGCTGATGTGGTTCGACGACGGCGTCGGCCGCAAGACCGTCCTGCTGATCCCGGTCCTGGCCGCGGCGCTGGTCGGCGGCTGGTTCGCGGTCCGCGGCCGGGTCCGCCGGATCGCCGCCGAGCGCGAACTCGCCGACTGAGCCGCACCGCACCCCACCTCCCGGACCGCCGAGGGCGGCCGCGGCAGCCTCCGGGCCACCGCGGCCGCCCTCCGGCGTCCCGGCCCGTTGTCAGTGGTCGCCCGTACTGTTGAGTCATGAGCCAGACACGGGGAGTAATTCCAGCGAGTGCGAGCAGGCAGGGGGCCGTTACGGCGGAGCGCGCGGGGACCGACGCCGGGCGCCGGCCTCGGCCCGGCCGCCTGTTCCGGCCCGCCGCCCGGATGGTCAGCCCGCCTGCAGCGGATAGTGGTCGGAGAGGTTGGTGTAGGTGTACTGCTTGCCCCAGCTGGAGACGGTCCAGGGGGCGGATTCCTCCTTGATCACGGTGTTGTGCCAGTCGGCGGGGCGGGCGTGGCCGTTGCGGAACAGCACGTAGTCCAGGTCCTCGCGGGGCTCGCCCGGGTAGCGGTCGCGGGCGATCGAGTTCTCCTGGGTGTCGAAGGAGTACGGGTGGCCGGTGCGGCTGTCGGCGGGGGCCAGGTCGCCGTTGGCCAGCAGGGCCTGGTACTCCGCGCCGTGGGAGTCGGTGTTCAGGTCGCCGGCGACCATGACCTCCTCGTCCGCGGGGATGTTCCGGGCGTCGAGGAAGGCGTCGATCTCCTTGAGCTGCTTGGCGCGGTCGGCGGCCGCCTCCCCGGCCTTGCAGCCCGAGTCGGTGGACTGCGTATGGGTGCCGACCACATGCACCCGGGTGCCGTTGACGTCCAGGACGGCGTAGACGAAGCCCTTGTTGGAGTAGGAGTCCGAACCGCACGCGTCCTTGTAGACGTACTGCTCCTTGCGCAGGATCGGCCACTTGCTCAGCAGTGTCACCCCGCCGTCCTCGGGTGTGAGGGCCGAGTAGGCGCCGCCGGTGGCGTCCCAGCCGCCGCGGCCGCGGCCGACCACCGGCGTCTGGTACGGATACTCCGCGGCGGCCCGCGACTTCAGGGCGTCCGAGGAGGAGTTGTCGAAGGCTTCCTGGAGTACGACCACGTCGTTGCCGTGGAAGAAGCCGGCCGAGGCGATCGCCTGCGCGCGGTGGTCCTGGCCCCAGTTGGGATAGAGGTTCTTGCTCATCAGGAAGGTGTTGTAGGTGAGCACCTTCAGCCGGGGCGCGGCGGCGGCCGACGCGGTGGGGGACGCGGCGGCCAGGGCGGCGACGGCGAGGGCCCCGGCGACGGCGGCGGTCCGGAACGTACGCGGCACGGAGTGCGGCACTGAATCTCCCTATGGAGGTGGGGACATGGGGACGTGAACCGGCGACGCACATCAAACCAGCTCCAGTTACTTCCAGGTAACCTCCCGGGGGGTGCGAGATGGACGTGAGGTATGGCGGCCGGACCACTGCGGTCGGCGGGGTGCGGCCGCCGCCCGGTGGGCCCGCCGGGCGGCGGTGCCGGCCGTATCATGGGGAAGCGGATGAACACCGTACGAATGGTCATGGAACGGATGAACTCGGTACGCACGGTCCCGCCACGCGACCCGCGACCCGTACGCACCGGCACGGGTCCGCTCCGCGCCGAGCCGGTGCCGCCGCCACCCGGCGGGGTGCTCTGGTCGCTGGTCGGGGACGTCCGGACGGTGCTGAGCCTGCCCGCCGCGCTGGCCCTCCAGGTCGCGCACCCCGCCGTGGGCGCGGGCGTGGACGACCACTCCGTCTTCCGCACCGACCCCTGGGGGCGCGGTGTGCGCTCCCTGGCCTCCTATCAGCTGTGGGTGTACGGCGGCGCCCGGGCCGCCGAGGAGGGCCGGCGGCTGCGCAGGCTGCACCGCACCATCCGGGGCGCCGACGCGCACGGCCGCCCGTACCACGCGCTCACCCCCGCGACGTACGCCTGGGTGCACGCCACCGGCTACCCCGTCTTCCGGCACGCCCAGCGCTATCTCGGCCGCCCGTTCACCCCGGCGCAGGAGCGGCAGCTGTACGCGGAGTGGCTGCGGGTCGGCCGGGTGCTGGGCATCCGCGACCGCGATATGCCGCAGACGATCGAGGAGTTCTGGCCGTATTACCGCAGGATGCTCGACATGGAGGTCGAACAGACGGTGGTGGTGCGGGAGTTGGTCACGGTCGACGGTCCGCTGCCGGTTCCGGACCGCGGGCCGGTGTGGCTGCGGATGCTGCTGCGGATCGGGTGGCCGGTGCTGCGGCCGGCGTTCCTCCGGCTGCGCCGCTTCCTGATCATCGGGCTGATGCCGCCGGACGCCCGGCACGCCCTCGGCCTGCCGTGGACCGACGCGCAGGAGAGGCGCCTGCGCCGGCTGGGGCGGGTGGTGCGCGCGGTGGTACCGGTGCTGCCGGAGCGGTTGCGGTATCTGCCGCTCGCCCGGCGGGCCCGGCGGGAGCACCGCGCGGGCCGTCGCTGACCACGCCGGCCCTCCGCGTCCCGACGCGCCGGCGGGCGGGTCCGGCGCACCCGCACCGGACCCGCCCGCCGCTCACGGTCGCCGGCCGCCGCCCACCGGGGCGGCGCCCCCGCTCCCGGTCAGTGGCCGCCGTGCACGTCGTGGGTGGCCGCGATCTGCTTCCACGACTTCGGCTGGGCGACGAGCCCGCGCGCGGCGAACGCCTTCGCGCCGCCGGCGCCCGCGGCCGGCTTGACCGGCTGGTACAGCCAGGTGTCGAAGAAGTCCGCCAGCGGCTTGCCGGACTTGCGCTCGGCGAACTTCACGAAGTCGCCGACCGCCGCGTTGCCGTACCGGTGCTCGGTCGGCCAGGACTTGAGGATGTCGAAGAACACCGTGTCGCCGAGCTTGTTGCGGAGCGCCTGGAGTGCCAGCGCGCCCCGGTCGTAGACCGCCGAGTCGAACTGCTTGTCCGCGCCCGGGTCGCCCGGCTTCACCGTCCAGAACGGGTCGTCGGCCGGGTGCTGGGCGTAGACGTAGTCCGCCAGCTGCTGCGCGGTGCCCTCGCCCTCCTTCTCCGACCACAGCCACTGGCTGTACGAGGCGAAGCCCTCGTTGAGCCAGATGTCCTTCCAGTCCTTCAGCGACACGCTGTCGCCGTACCACTGGTGCGCCAGCTCGTGCACCACCACCGAGACGTTGGTGCCCTTGTCGAACGCCTTCTTGCCGTAGAACGGCCGGGTCTGGGTCTCCAGCGCGTAGCGGGCCGGGACGTTGGGCACGTAGCCGCCGACCGCGTTGAACGGATACGGGCCGAAGACGCCCTGCAGCCACTCGGTGATCTCGGCGGTGCGCTCGATGCTGGCCCGCGCCGAGCCGAGGTTGGCGCCCAGGTCCGGGCTGACCGCGTTGATCACCGGCAGCCCGTCGGCGGTGGTGTCGGTGGTGATGTCGAACTTCCCCACCGCCAGCGTCGTCAGATACGTCGCCTGCGGCTTGTCCGACCGCCAGTTGTAGCGGGTCCAGCCCAGCTTGGAGGTCTGCGAGGCCAGGACGCCGTTGCTGAGCGCCTGGGTGCCGTCCGGCACCGCGATGGAGATGTCGTACGTCGCCTTGTCGGTGGGGTGGTCGTTGCTGGGGAACCACCACACCGCCGAGTCCGGCTCCTGCGCCACCACCGCGCCGTCCGGCGTACGGGCCCAGGCGGTGAAGCCGTCGATCTTCAGCTCCGAGGGCTTGCCGGCGTAGCGGACCACGACGGTGATGTCCTTGCCCTTCTCCAGCGGCGCGGCCGGAGTGACCTCCAGCTCGTGCTTGGAGGAGGTGGCGAAGGACGCCTTCTTGCCGTTCACCCGGATCTCGCTGACCTTCAGGCCGAAGTCCAGGTTGAAGCGGGACAGGTCCTGCGTGGTCCGGGCGAGCAGGGTCGCCGTGCCCTCCAGCAGGTCCGTCGCCGGCTGGTACTTCAGCCGCAGGTCGTAGTGGGAGACGTGGTACCCGCCGTTGCCGCTCTCGGGGTAGTAGCTGTCGCCCACGCCCGGGGCACCGGGGTGGAAGTCGGCAGCCGCCGCCGGGATCGCCAGCAGCAGGCTGAGCGCGGCCGCGCCCGGGACCAGGAGTCTGTGACGCACGAGTCCTCCAACTCGTAGGGGAGGTGGATCTGTTGCGGACCCTATGTACACATCCAGCCCCGCGTCATGTCCATGGCCATATCTGACACATGACCGACATCTGACCGACACGCGTCACGTCCGGCCCTCTTCTGCACAGGAGTTGACCGCGCTACCGTCCGCCCGTGACGATACGGAGGGGGCAACCCCACACCCCATGGACCACGCTCGTCGGCGCGGCCGTCCTCGCCCTCCTCGCCCTGCTCACCGGGCCGCCCGCGGCGAGCGCGGCCCCGGCGCCCCGCGAGAGCCGGCCCGTCTACTCCTACGCCCACGCGATCCGCGAGACGGTCTGGGTGGACACCGGGCTGGACGGCGACGCGGACGGCCGCCCGGACCGCGTGGCGGCCGACATCATCCGGCCCGCCGAGCCCGCCCGGCAGGGCCGCCGGATTCCCGCCATCATGGACGCCAGCCCCTACTACTCCTGCTGCGGCCGCGGCAACGAGAGCCAGAAGAAGACCTACGACGACCGGGGCCGCCCGGCCGGCTTCCCGCTCTTCTACGACAACTACTTCGTACCGCGCGGCTATGCGACCGTCCTCGTCGACCTGGCCGGAACCAATCGCTCGGACGGCTGCGTCGACGTCGGCGGCCGGTCCGACATCCAGTCCGCCAAGGCTGTCATCGACTGGCTGAACGGCCGGGCCCGCGGCTATACCGCCCGCACCGGCGGCAGCCCGGTCACCGCCGGCTGGTCCAACGGCCGCACCGGCATGATCGGCAAGAGCTGGGACGCCACCATCGCCAACGGCGTCGCCGCCACCGGCGTCCCGGGCCTTGAGACGATCGTCCCGATCTCCGGTATCTCGTCCTGGTACGACTACTACTTCGCCCAGGGCGCCCCGCTCTACGACGGCGGCCCCGACCAACTCGCCGCCGCCGTCGAGAGCCCCGGCGCGCACAAGAACTGCGCCGCCGTCCAGCAAAAGCTCAAGGACGGCGCCCCGCGCACCGGCGACTGGACGGCCCTGTGGACCGAACGGGACTACGTCCGCGCCGCCGCCAAGGTCCGCGCCAGCGTCTTCCTCGTCCACGGCATGCAGGACCTCAACGTCCGCACCCAGCACGTGGGCCAGTGGTGGGACGCGCTCGCCCGGCACGGCGTCCCGCGCAAGATCTGGCTCTCCCAGACCGGCCACGTCGACCCCTTCGACTACCGCCGCGGCGCCTGGGTGGACACCCTCCACCGGTGGTTCGACCACTACCTGATGGGCTACCGCAACGGCATCGAGCGCGCGCCGATGGCCGATGTCGAACGCGCCCCGGACACCTGGGCCACCGACGCCCGCTGGCCCGCGCCCGGCACCGCCCCGGTGACCGTCCACCCGCGTCCCGGCACCGCCGCCGGCCCCGGCGGCCTCGGCACCCGGCCCGCCCCGGCCGGCCGGACCGCCGCCTTCACCGACGACCCCGCGCACGGCGAGGCCGACTGGGCCGCCGCCCTCGACCGGGCCACGCCGGACAAGGCCGGCTTCACCACCGGCCCGCTGACCGCCCCGCTGCGGCTCTCCGGCGCCGGCACGGTCACCGTCACCGCCACCCCCAGCACCACCAGCGCGCACCTCTCGGCCGTCCTCGTGGACATCGGCCCGGACACCATCCGCAATTACGCCGGGGACGGCGAGGGCATCCGCACCCTGACCCGCGCCACCTGCTGGGGCGCCGGCACGCCCGCCGACACCGGCTGCTTCAAGGAGACCGCCGCCGACACCCGCCCGGTCGGCTTCACCGTCTTCAGCCGCGGCTGGGCCGACCTCGGCCACGCCACCGACCCGCACCACGGCCACCCGCTCACCCCGGGCACGCCGTACACCCTCACCCTCCGCCTCGCCGCGAGCGACCACGTCGTACCCGCCGGCCACCGGCTCGCCCTCATCGTGGCCGGCACCGACGCCAACCTCATCGACCCGCCCGCGTCCCGGCCGACGCTCACCCTCGACCTGGCGCGCACGGCCGCACGGCTGCCGGTCACCGGTGGGGGACCGGCGTGGGCGCGGGCTACCGGGAGCGATGGCGGGGCGGTCGGCGGAACGGCCGGCACCGGGCCGGTGGGCATCGCCCCGCCGGTGGGCCTGAGTCGAATGCCGTACGCGGACTGACCATTGGCGGGCCGCGCCACCGATCCGGCGCGGCCCGCCACCTCGCTGCCCACCCCCGCAGCCCACCCACGGAGGCCCCCTCGTGGCACCCCGCAGCGCACTCCGTTCCCGCGGGCTGGTGCTCGGCGCGCTGACCGCCGCCCTCACCGCCGCGTTCACCCCCGCTCCACCCCTCACCGAATCGACGCCAACTCCCTTACCCCGCACGGGTTTCGAGACCAGTCACGGCGCCCGCTGGACCAGCGAGGCCGAGGAGAGCGCGTTCCTGGCGACCGTGGCCCGCGCCTCGGACCGGGTCCGCGTCGACCGGATCGGCACCACCGCCCAGGGCCGCCCACTGCGCCTGGTCCGCATCGGCGCCCCCGCGCCGGCCCGCCACGACGGCGCCCCGCGCGGCACGTCCGTGCTCCTGATCTGCTCCCAGCACGGCGACGAACCCGCCGGCCGGGAAGCCTGCCTGGCCACCGTCCGCGATCTGGCCTACGCCACCGACCCGGCCACCCGCCGCTTCCTGTCCCGCACCGGCGTCCTGGTCGTCCCCACCGCCAACCCCGACGGCCGCGCCGCCGACACCCGCGGCAACGCGGACGGCAGCGACATCAACCGCGACCACCTCGCCCTGGCCACCCCCGAGGCCCGCGCGATGGCCGCCGTACTCCGCGACCACCACCCCGGCACCGTCTACGACCTGCACGAATACAGCCCCACGGCGCCGTACTACGTCAAGGACCTGCTCTCCCTGTGGCCGCGCAACCTCAACACCGCGGAGCGGGTCCGCCGGGAATCGGCCGCCCTCGCCGACGACTTCGTCACCCCCGCCGCCCGCCGGGCCGGTTTCAGCACCGGCGTCTACGGCATCTGGACCGACCCGGTGACCGGCGCCCCCGTCAGACAGGTCGCCGGCGACGGCCAGGAACGGATCCTGCGCAACACCGCCGGCATCAAGGGCGCGGTCGCCCTCCTGGTGGAAACCCGCGTCGACCCCCTCACCGACGCCGAGAAGACCGACCCGGCCCGCACCAACCGCCGCCGCGTCACCTCCCAACTCGCCGCCCTCAAAGGGCTCTTCACCTTCCTCGACCGGCACCGGGGGCGGATAGCGGCGGCCACCGCCGCGGCCCGTACGGCCGCCCTGGCCGACCGCGGCCCCGTCCACCTCGGCGGCGCCGACAACGACCCCCCGGCCCCCGACCGCGTCCTGACCCGCCCACCGCGCGCCTACCGCCTGGACGCCGCCCAGTTCGCCCGGGTCCGCCCGGTCCTCGCGGCCCACGGCGTGACCTGGCTGCGCGACCCCGGCGGCGGCGCCACGGTCCCTCTGCGCCAGCCCCTGCGCCCCCTGATCCCGCTCCTCCTCGACGCCCGGGCGGACTACCACCTGGTGGCGGGGCGGCCGGTGGGGGAGTGAGGGGGCCCGGGGGCGCTCGGGGGCTTACTCGATGAGTGCGGCCAGCCCGTCGAGGAGGCGCTGGAGGCCGAACTCGAAGAGGGCGTCGAGGTCGAAGTCGTAACCGGCCGCGGCGAGGCGGGAGAGCGCGGGGAAGCGGCCGGCGGCCAGGATCTCCAGCAGCGCGGGCTCCTGGGTGTCCATCCACTCCTCGCTGTCGAGGCCGCTGTGCGCCTCGGCCTCCCGCTCCGCTTCCAGGTTGACGGCGATGCCGCGGGTGTAGTTGAAGAGCGTGAGGTGCGCGGTGAAGGCGGTGTGCAGGTCGAGCCCGTGCGCGTGCAGGGTGGTGAGCATCCACTCGCTGTACGGCAGTGCCGAGCTGATCAGCTGGGGGCGGGTCACCGACAGGGCCGGTGCGAGCCACGGATGGCGGCGGAAGAGCGCCCAGAGCTGCCGGGCCGCCACTTCGATCGCCGCCCGCCAGTCCGCCGGCGGCTCGGCGGGCAGCGGGTGCTCCGCCATGACGCTGTCCATCATCCGCGTCACCAGGTCGTCCTTGTCGGCCACGTGCCGGTACAGCGACATGGTCGCCACCCCGAGATCGGCGGCCACCCGGCGCATCGAGACCGCGGCCGGCCCCTCGGTGTCGGCGATCGCGACCGCGGCGCGGACGATCCGTCCGAGCGTGAGCGCCGTCCCGTGGCCCGATGACGCCTCGGACGGCCGCCCGTCCGGGCGTGCGGCGGCAGCGGGCCGGGCGGTCCGCACCGGGCGGCTGGGGGCCGCCACGACCGTCCCGACGCCCGGGACCGCGCGCACCAGGCCCTCGCGGCGCAGTTCGGTGAGCACCTTGGTCGCGGTCGCCATGGCGACCCCCCACCGCCGGGTGATTTCGCGCGTCGAGGGCACCCGATCGCCCGCGGCCAGTTCGCCGGTCTCGATCCGCCGCCGCAGTTCGCCGACGATCTGGCTGTAGCGCGGTACCGCCTGTCCGCCCACCGACACCCCTCCGCACTAGTGCACCTGGATGGGCGCCATCCTAGCCTCCGACGCCGCCCGATCCCGTTCCGCGCGCAGCTTCGCCGCCTCTCAGTACTAGTGCACTACCTGCCAACATCCCATGCTGAGAAGGGATTTCATGGTTGCGGAGTCGGTGCGTACGGCGTACGTTCGCGTCATGGGGAAGAAGAACATACTCATCTGCGGCGCCGGCATCGCAGGGCCCGCGCTGGCGTACTGGCTACGCGAGGGAGGGTTCGCGGTCACGATCGTGGAACGCGCGCCGGAACCCCGGCCGGGCGGGCAGACCGTGGATCTGCGCGGCGCCGGCCGCACCGTGATCGAGCGGATGGGCCTGATGGACCGGGCCAGGGCGGAGAGCGTCGACCAGCGCGGCCTCGCCCTCGTCGACGCCTCCGGCCGGGTCACCGCGCGGCTGCCCGCCGACAGCTTCGGCGGCGAGGGGATCGTGTCGGAGATCGAGATCCTCCGCGGCGATCTCGCCCGACTGCTGTACGAAGCCACCCTGCCGGACACGGAGTACCTCTTCGACGACACCGTGACCGGCATCGACCAGGACGCGGACGCGGTCACCGTCACCTTCGAGAAGGCCGCGCCGCGCCGGTTCGGGCTGGTCATCGGCGCGGACGGGCCGCACTCCGTGGTGCGCTCGCTGGCCTTCGGCCCGGAGCGGGACTTCGTCCACCCGATCGGCCTCCACACCGCCTGGTTCACCGCTTTCGACGGGTTGGACCTCGACGGCTGGTTCCTGATGCACAACGCGCCCGGCGGCCTGGTCGCCTCCGCCCGGCCCGGCCGCCTCCCCGGCGAGATCAAGGCCGGCTTCAGCTTCCGTTCGCCACCGCTCGCCTACGACCGCCGCGATACGGCCGCGCAGCAGGAGCTGCTGGCCCGGCACTTCGCCCACGTCGGCTGGGAGGCCCCCCGCCTGCTGCGGTCGATGCGCACCGCCCCGGACTTCTTCCTCGACTCCATGGGCCAGGTCCGGCTCGACAGCTGGTCGCGCGGCCGGGTGGCGCTGCTGGGCGACGCCGGGTACTGCGCGACGCCGCTGACCGGCCTCGGGACCAGCCTCGCCCTCGTCGGCGCCTACGTCCTGGCCGGCGAACTCGCCGCCGCCGGGGGCGACCACGGCATCGCCTTCCGCCGCTACGACACGGTGCTGCGCCCGTACGTGCGCCAGGCGCAGCAGCTGCCGCCCGGCGGAGCCGCCGGGTACGCGCCGTCAGGACGGCTCGGCATCCGGCTGCGCGATCTCTCGATGCGGTCGATGACCCGCTGGCCGATGCGGAACCTGCTCGCCGCGCAGTTCGCCAAGGCCGGGGACATCGCTCTGCCGGAGTACCCGCTCGCCGCGGACCACGAGAGCGGCTTCCGCCGCGGGCCGGCGAACGTATAGGCGGAGTCGAGCGCGTACGGCTCAACGCACGGTCCCGGCCCGTACGAGACGCAGGACCTCCTCCGCGCAGCCCCAGGACACGGTGATGCCGGCGCCGCCGTGGCCGTAGTTGTGGACGCACAGGGTCCCGTCCGGGAGCCGTTCAGCTGCCAGGCGCACCGCCGGGCGGGCCGGGCGCAGTCCCGCCCGGTGGGCCAGGATCCGGGCGCGCGCGACCTCCGGGACGTAGTGGGCGCAGCGCGCCACGATGGCCCGCGCCACCGCCGGGTCCGGGTCCCGGGACCAGGCGTCCGGCCGGGCCGTACCGCCCAGGATCAGGCCGAACGGCTGCGGGAGCAGGTACGCGGTGTCCACCGCGCCCGCGTCGGCGGCGGTGAACCACTCGGTGACGCCCGGATTCTCGACGATCACCAACTGGCCTTGTACGGGCCGCACTTGGGGATCCGGGGCCAGGTCGCGGGCGCCCAGGCCGGTGCAGTTCACCACGGTCCGGGCGCCCTCCGCCGCTTCCGCCAGGGACGCCACCGGCCGCCGTACCAGGTGCCCGCCGGCCGCCGCCAGGCGCCGTTCCAGGTAGCGCAGGTGGACCGGCATGTCCACGAGAGGCGTACGGGCGCGCCACCCGGACCGGCAGCCGGCCGGCAGCTCGGTGGCGCGCGCCCGCCGCCAGCCGGGGACCGCCGCGTACCAGTCGGCGAGGCCGGCCTCGGGGCCCACGGCACCGCCGCCGGCCTCCGGGGCGTGCGGGGGACGGCTCGCTCCCGGGGCGGCCGCCTGACCGCTCGCCTCCGGGACGGCCGCCGGAGAGGCGTCCGCCAGGGTGCCGGTCACCAGCCGCGCCCCGGTTTCCGCGGGGTGCGCGGCGAGCCCGGTCAGTACCTCCAGGGAACGCAGGGACCAGCGGATCGCGGCCGCGTACGGCTGGATCCGGTACGGCCAGCAGAGCCCGCCGGCCACCGCCGAGGTGGTGCCGCCGCCGGTGTCCCGGGCCACCACCCGCACCCCGTACCCGGCCTCCGCCAGCACGATCGCCGAGGTGAGACCGATCACCCCGGCGCCGACGACGCAGATCTCCGCCGCCCCGGCCCCGTCCGTCCCCGCCGCCCGCCGGTCCGCCATCCCGCACCCTCCCGCGACCTCGCGCGCTGCCGGACGGTCCCGGCAGCACTCACCGCACCCCTACGGCACCCGCCGGCCCCCGGGGACCCCTCCACCCGGCGCGTTCCGGCGGTTGTGATCTTCGCGTAACCCTCCGGCAGCAGGCCGGACAAAGCCGGACCTTACGCTGGTAGGGCCCCCGGTGGAACGGCGCGAGCCGCGCACCGGCCGGGCCCCGGCACCGTTGGCCGATGTCGCCCCTCGGATCCGCCCCGCCCCCTGCTCACGCACGTCCGAGGAGAACCATGCCCCGCCACCGGCGCGCCCTGCCCGCCTGGCTCGCCCACCCGTTCCGCTGGCAGCGGCTGCCCGTGCCCTGGGCGGCGGTGGCCCGCGGCGCGCTGTGCGCGGGGCCGCTGCTGGCCGCCGGGATCGCCGCCGGCCACCCGGCGCCCGGGGTGCTGGCCGGACTCGGCTCCATGCTGGCGGGCGTCAACGACCGGCCCGGAACCCGCCGCACCGGCATCGTCCACATCGGCCTGCCCGCGCTGGCCGCCGCCCTCGGCATGCTGCTGGGCGCGACCCTGCGGACCGCCGGCGCGGGCTGGTGGACGGTGCCGGCGCTGGCCGCGGTGGGCTTCGTCTCCGGCGCGGGGAGCGTGGCCGGACCGGTCCGCTCCACCGCCGCCATGCAGCTGCTCGCCGCCACCGTCCTGGGCGCCGGGATGCCGCTGCCCGGCACGCCCTGGGCCAAGGCGCTGTACGTCCTGGCCGGGTGCCTGTGGCTGCTCCTGCTGCGGCTGGTGCTGCGGCCGCCGCGCCCGGTGGGCGGCCCGCTCAGCGGGGAACGGGCCGCCGTCGCCACCGTCTTCGACGCGCTCGCCGACACCCTGGCGGCGGCCGGCGGGCCCGGCGCGGAGGCCGCCCGGCGCCGGCTCACCGCCGCCCTGGACCGCGCCGACGAGGCGCTGCGGCTGCGCCGGCTCACCGGCCGGCTGCTGCGCCGCCCGCCCCGCCCCGAAGACCTGCTGCTGGCGGAGCGCTTCGCCGCGGCCACCGCGCTCTGCGAGGCCGGCGTCGCCCTGCTGTGGGAGGCCCGGCCGCTGCCGGCGCGGATCGCCGCGAGCCCGCGACGGTTCGCCGAGGCGCTGCGCACCGGCCGCCCGCCGGGCCGGCTCGCCGCCCCCGAGCACAGCTCCGCCGCCCGCGCCGCCTTCGACCACGCCCTGCTGGACGCCGCGGTCGCCTTCGCCCGGGAACACCCGGTGCCCGCTCCGGCCGCCGCCACCCCTCCGCTCCGGGTCCTCACCCGCCCCCGGGGCGTGCTGAGCCCGGCCGCCCGGGACTACGGGCTGCGGGTCGCGGTGTGCGTCGCGGCCAGTACGGCGGTGGCGCTGCTGCTCCGCCCCGGCCACTGGTACTGGCTCCCGGTCACCGTCACCTTCCTGGTCAAACCGGACCTCGGCCCGCTGTTCTCCCGTACGGTCAACCGCTCCGCCGGCACCGCCGCCGGGGTCGCGGTGTTCGCGGCGGCCGGGCTGTCGCTCTCCGGAGCCGGGTGGGCCTGGTGGCCCGCCCTGGTGGCGGGCGCGGGCGGGGCGCTGCTGCCGTTCGCCACCCGCCACTTCGCGCTCCAGACCGGCGCGGTCACGGTGATGGTGCTGTCCTTCGCGTACGTCGGCGCCGCGGCCGCCGCGCCCCTCGGCGGCGGCTATCCGCACATCGCCGTGCTGACGGCCGCCGAGCGGATCGCCGACACCTTTCTGGCCTGCGTGATCGTGCTGCTCGTCGGGCATCTGCCGCGGCTGGCCGACCCCGGCCGCCGGGTGGGCCCCCGGGTCACCGAGGCACTGCGCGCCACCGAACGCTTCCTGCGCTACGTCCTGGAGCCGGGGCCCGGCCAGGACCCGGCCCGCTCCGCCCTGGCCGGCACCGCCTCGTACGGCACCGATCCGGCCCGCCGCCGGGCGCTGCGGCGGGCCGCCTACCGGACGCTCGGCGAGGCGCGGGCCGCCGCCGAGACCGCCGCCGCGGAATTCCGCACCGACCGCGCCCCCGGCCCCGACTGGCTGACCGTGGTCGCGGCGGCGGAACGCATCGTCGACGCCGCCACCGCCTGCGCCGTCCGCCTCGATCGCGGAGCCCGCCGCCCGTCCCCCGACGAGGCCGAACGGCTCTGCCGGGCGCTCTCCGCCATGGCCGACGCCCTGACCACCACGCCCCGCCCCGGCACGCCCGGCGCCACCGGCACCCCGCCCCCGCCCGTCCGGCCGCTCCCGGACTGCGCCACCCTGACCGACGTCGCCACGGAACTGGAACGGCTGCGGGGGCAGGCGGCGCTGGTGTGAAGGAGGAGACGGGGAGCGGGGGAGGGGCCGGCGTCACGACGACCCGGTCCCTACCTGCCGGCCACCCTCACCCCGCGGCCGCCGCCCCGGTCGTCCCCTGGCGCACCCGCAGCGCCTCCGCCGTGCCGCCGACCGCCAGGGCCAGGGCGACCAGCAAGGCGCTGACCCACAGGGGCGCGCGGTAGCCGAATCCGGCGGCGAGGGCGGCGCCGCCGCACCAAGGGCCCAGCGTGGCGCCCACGTTGAGCGCGGCGGTGGCGAAACCGCCGCCCAGGGTGGGCGCGTCGGCCGCCGCGTAGAGCGCCTGCGCGATCAGGGTGGAGCCGACCGCGAACGAGAGCGTGCCCTGGACGAAGACCAGCGCCACGGCTGCCACCGCGCTGCCCGCGGTGAGCGCGAAGACCGCCCAGCCCACCAGCAGCGCCGCACCCCCGGCGGCGAGCAGCGGGCGCGCCCGGCGGTCCGCCAGCCGCCCGCCGGCCGTGACACCGGCGAACGAGCCCAGCCCGAACAGCGCCAGCACCACCGGCACCCCGCCGGCCCCGAGCCCGCTGACGCCGGTGACCAGCGGCGCGAGATAGGTGAAGGTGCAGAACGTGGCACCGTTGACCAGCGCGCCCAGCAGCAGCGTCACCAGCAGCCGCGGCCGGCGCAGCGCCCGCAGCTCCCCCCGCGCGCTCCCCGCCGCACCCGCCGCCTTGGAACGGGCCCCGGCCCCGGACGCCCCCGGCACCGAGCGCGCGACGGCCAGCACGGCCGGTACGGACACCGCCGCCACCGCCCAGAACGCCGCCCGCCAGCCCCACTGCTGGCCCAGTACCGCGCCCGCCGGTACGCCCGCCACGCAGGCCAGCGTGGTGCCGCTCAGCAGGATCGAGGTGGCCCGGCCCGTGGCGTCCGGCGGGGCCAGCGCCGCCGCGGTCGTCAGCGCCACCGCCAGGAACCCGGCGTTGGCCAGCGCCGCCACCACCCGGGTGGCGAGCAGCACCGCGAAGCTGGTGGTCAGCGCGCCCACGACGTGGACCAGCAGGAAGGCGGTCAGGAAGACCAGCAGCGCCCGGCGCCGCGGCCAGCGCCGGCTCAGCAGCGCCATCAGCGGCGCCCCGGCGACCATCCCCGCCGCGAACGCCGAGGTCAGCGCCCCCGCCGCGGGGATGGAGACCCCGAGGTCGGCGGCGAGGTCCGGGATCAGCCCGGACAGCATGAATTCGGAGGTGCCCTGCGCGAACACCGCCAGCGCGAGCAGATACAGCACGAATGGCATGAGATTTCTCCGCACCACACACGACCGGCACGGCCCGGCGGCACCGTCGGCGGACCCGACGGCGCACCAAGGACGGCCGGTAGGGGAAGCGGCAGCCCCGGCTACCGCGATGACAAGACCTGCCTCAACGGCGGCCCAGTGGCGGAGAGTTGATGAGCAAACGCCACCGGACGGCGCCGGTGGCTAGCGTCTTGACGCCTCGGGGCTGTTCATGATCCGCAGGCTAACGGGCCCGGCCCGCCCCGTCCACGGATTTATCCACCGGGGCCCGGCCCCGGCAGGCACCGGCCCCGGAAACACCCCGGGCGGCGGCAGGACACCGCGTCCCACCACCGCCCGGAAGCAACGCCCAACGGCTCAACGGCCAGGGCTCCGCGCACTCAGCGCCCGCTCCGGCCCCCCAGCAGTCCGGCCCGCCGCAGCGCGTCCGCCATCGCGTCGTTGACCGGTGCGGCGTCCCGGCCGCCCCGGCCCTCACCGCCGCCGCGCCGGCCGCCGCCGCCCTGCCGCTGCCGCGGCGCGCCGCCCCGGCCCTCGCGGCCCTCGCGGCCTTCCCGGCCACCGCCGCCACCGCGCCGTTCGCCGCCGCCCGCCGGGCCCTTGCCGGGCTCGTCGTCCAGCCGCAGGGTCAGCGAGATCCGCTTGCGCGGGATGTCCACGTCGAGCACCTTGACCCGCACGATGTCGCCCGGCTTCACCACGTCCCGCGGGTCCTTGACGAAGGTCTTCGACATCGCCGAGACATGCACCAGACCGTCCTGGTGGACGCCGATGTCCACGAACGCCCCGAAGGCGGCGACGTTGGTCACCACACCCTCCAGGAGCATCCCCGGCGCCAGGTCGCCGATCTTCTCGACACCCTCCTTGAAGGTCGCGGTCCGGAACTCCGGGCGCGGGTCACGGCCCGGCTTCTCCAGCTCCTGGAGGATGTCGGTCACGGTCGGCAGACCGAAGGAGTCGTCCACGAAGTCCGCCGGGCGCAGCGCGCGCAGCACCGCCGTGTTGCCGATCAGCTCCCCGACCTCGCTCTTGGCCGCCGTGACGATCCGGCGCACCACCGGATACGCCTCCGGGTGCACGCTGGAGGCGTCCAGCGGGTCGTCGCCGCCGCGGATCCGCAGGAAGCCCGCGCACTGCTCGTACGCCTTCGGGCCCAGCCGCGGTACGTCCTTGAGGGCCTTGCGGGAGCGGAACGGGCCGTTGCCGTCGCGGTGCGCGACGATGTTCTCGGCCAGGCCCGCGCTGATGCCGGAGACCCGGGCGAGCAGCGGCGCGGAGGCGGTGTTGACGTCCACCCCGACGCCGTTCACGCAGTCCTCGACCACCGCGTCCAGCGAACGGGACAGCTTGGTCTCGGCCAGGTCGTGCTGGTACTGGCCGACGCCGATCGACTTGGGGTCGATCTTGACGAGTTCGGCCAGCGGGTCCTGGAGGCGGCGGGCGATGGACACCGCTCCGCGCAGCGACACGTCCAGCTCCGGCAGCTCCTGGGAGGCGAACGCGGAGGCGGAGTACACCGACGCGCCCGCCTCGGACACCATCACCTTCGTCAGCTTCAACTCCGGGTGCGCGGCGATGAGTTCGGCCGCCAGCTTGTCGGTCTCCCGGGAGGCGGTGCCGTTGCCGATCGCGATCAGCTCGACGCGGTGCTCGCGCGCCAGCCGCGCCAGCGCCGCCAGCGCCGCGTCCCACTTCTGCTGCGGCACATGCGGGTAGATGGTCTCGGTCGCCGCCACCTTGCCGGTCGCGTCGACGACGGCCACCTTCACGCCCGTACGGAAGCCGGGGTCCAGGCCCATCGTGGCGCGCGTCCCGGCGGGCGCCGCGAGCAGCAGATCGCGGAGGTTCGCGGCGAAGACCCGGACGGCCTCGTCCTCGGCGGCCTGCCGCAGCCGCAGCCGCAGATCGATGCCCAGGTGCACCAGGATCCGGGTGCGCCAGGCCCAGCGGACGGTGTCCTGGAGCCACTTGTCGCCCGGCCGCCCGCGGTCCGTGATGCCGAAGCGGTGCGCGATGGCCCGCTCGTAGGCGCTGGGGCCCTCGCCGGCCTCCGCCGGGTCCTCCGGCTCCAGGGTCAGGTCGAGGACGTCCTCCTTCTCGCCGCGCAGCATCGCCAGCACGCGGTGCGAGGGCAGTTCGGTGAACGGCTCGGCGAAGTCGAAGTAGTCCGCGAACTTGGCGCCGTCCTCCTCCTTGCCCGGACGGACCTTCGCCGCCAGCCGGCCGCGCGACCACATCCGCTCGCGCACCTCGCCGATCAGGTCCGCGTCCTCGCTGAACCGCTCGGTGAGGATCGCCCGCGCGCCCTCCAGGGCCGCGGCCGCGTCGGCCACGCCCTTGTCCGGGTCCACGAACGCCGCGGCGGCCGCGGAGGGTTCGGCCGACGGGTCGGCCAGCAGCCCTTCGGCCAGCGGCTCCAGGCCCGCCTCCCGGGCGATCTGCGCCTTGGTGCGCCGCTTGGGCTTGAACGGCAGGTAGATGTCCTCCAGCCGGGCCTTGGACTCGGCGCCGCGGATCCGCGCCTCCAGGGCGGCGTCCAGCTTGCCCTGGGAGCGTACGGACTCCAGGATCGCGGTGCGCCGCTCCTCCAGCTCCCGCAGATAGCGCAGCCGCTCCTCCAGGGAACGCAGCTGCGCGTCGTCGAGCATCTCGGTCGCTTCCTTGCGGTAGCGCGCGATGAACGGGACCGTCGAGCCGCCGTCGAGCAGCTCGACCGCGGCCTTCACCTGCCGCTCCTTGACGCCGAGCTCCTCGGCGATCCTCGCTTCGATGGACCCGAGGGCCCCGGTCGGCTCCGTGGCTGCCGTCACGTTGATCCTGCCCGCCTTCCAGCGACTTGCCTTGAGCCTGCATTGTGCCGGGTGGCGGCCCGCACTGTCGCACCGCCCGGCCGGGGCGGCGCGGTGTGAGATGACGCACCCACAGCCCGCCGCCCCGGAACGAACGCGGAGCGTCCGGTGGTGTTTCACGTGAAACACCACCGACGTCTCACGTCCGCCGCCACGCGGTGCCTACTCCTTGCCGAACATCTCCGCGGGGAACGCCCCGGCGGCCATGAGGCGCGTGGTGAACCCGCCCGCCAGCTCGGTCAGCCGGGCCACCCCGGCCGCCCCCAGGTGCTCGTACGGCCCCCGGTCCAGCCGGTCGGTGGTCCGCTCCAGGTCCTTGCGCAGTTCGACGCCGGCCGCGGTCAGCTCGTTGCCGGCGTCCAGCAGACCGCGCCCGCGCAGCCGTTCCTGGGCCGCCGCCAGCTCCTCCTGAGACCAGCCGCGGGTCGCCAGCAGACCGCGGTAGCTCATCCCGCGCCCGGTGGCGGTGTGGGTGACCAGTGCCTCGACGGGGTCCAGCTCCGCCTCCACCAGCGCCACCAGGTGCCCGTCGCCGCGGTGCTCGCGCAGCAGGGAGGCGGCGTGCCAGTAGGCCAGGTGCGGGGCGTCGGGCACCGGGAGGTCGGCGTGCGCGGCGTACAGGGGGCGGAAGGCCCGGGAGCAGCCCTCGGCGGCGCGCAGCGCCAGCCGCGCCGCCTCGGCCATCTCCGGCGAGGCCAGTGCCTCGTCGCCGAGCAGGCGGCGCAGGGTGGCGTCCACGGCGCGCAGCCGGGCGTCCAGTACGGCCTGCGGGGTCGTCACCGTCCACACCTGCGGGACGTGCCGGGCGACCAGCTCGTACTTGAACGAGAAGAAGGCCGCGGCGACCGTGCCCGGGCCCACCGCGCCCATCGGCGCGCTCCGGGACGCGAAGTAGCCGGCGCGGCCGTCCTCGACGCCCAACGCGGCCATTTCCGCGGAGAGTTCGGGGGCGAAGTAGTGCGCCGAGTGGAAGGGGTTGAGCACCTGCTGGCAGTGGCGGCCGGCCTTGTCGGGCAGTGCGCTGGATGAGGTCATGACGAGCAGGTTACCGACCCGTTGGTATGGCGTCGCCGGGGGTCCGCCGCCACCCGGCCCCGGCACCCCGGCGGGACAGCGACGATGACGAACCCATGGCAGAAAAGGTGGGTTTTCCGTCATTGCCGCCACACCGCCCGATGATCAGGATGGACGGTATGGAACCCCGCGATGTGCTGGTCGTCCTCTACGACGGCGTGCAGAGCCTCGACGTGACCGGCCCGGTCGAGGTGTTCACCGGCGCCGCCGGCCGCGTCCCGGGCGCCTACCGCATCCGCACCGCGAGCCCGGACGGCGCCCCGGTCCGCGCTTCCAGCGGCCTCACCCTCGTCCCCGACCTCGCGCTCGCCGAGGCCACCGCCCCGCCGCACACCCTCCTCGTCCCCGGCGGCGAGGGCACCCGCAACCCCGACCCCCGGGTCGTCGACTGGCTGCGCGCCCACGCCCCGCGCGCCCGCCGCAAGGTCTCGGTGTGCTCCGGCGCCTTCCTGCTGGCCGCGGCCGGCCTGCTCGACGGCCGCCGCGCGACCACTCATTGGAGCCTGTGCGCCGCGCTCGCCGCCCGCCACCCGGCCGTCCGCGTCGAACCCGAGCCGATCTACGTCCGGGACGGCGACCTGGCCACCTCCGCCGGCGTCACCGCCGGTATCGACCTGGCGCTGGCCCTGGTGGAGGAGGACCTCGGCCGGGACACCGCCCTGTGCGTCGCCCGCCTGCTGGTCGTCTTCCTGCGCCGCCCGGGCAACCAGACCCAGTTCAGCGCCCAGCTCGCCGCGCAGACCGCCGAACGCCGCCCGCTGCGCGACGTCCAGCAGTGGATCAGCGAGAACCCGGGCGCGGACCTCTCCGTCGAGGCGCTGGCCGCCCGCGCCGGACTCTCCCCGCGCCACTTCGCCCGCGCCTTCCGCGACGAGACCGGAATGACCCCGGGGCGGTACGTCGACCGGGTCCGCCTGGAGGCCGCCCGGCGGCATCTGGAGGACACCGCCGACGGCATCGAGCGGATATCGCGGCGCTGCGGCTACGGCACCCCCGAGGCGATGCGCCGGGCCTTCGTCCGGGCCCTGGGCACCTCCCCGGCCGAATACCGCCGCCGCTTCCGCCCCGCCGCCCTGCCCTGACCCGGCCCCCGGACCGCACCACCCAGCACGCACCCCTCACCCGCACGATCGGAAACGAGGCACCCCATGCAGATCGCCATCCTCCTCTACGACCGCTTCACCGCCCTCGACGCCATCGGCCCGTACGAGACCCTGGGCCGCCTCCCGGGCGCCGAGGTGGTCTTCACCGCCGAGCGCCCCGGCACGTACCGCAGCGACCTGGGCAGCCTCGGCCTGACCGCCGGCGCCGCGCTCGCCGACGTCCCGGCCCCGGACGTGCTCGTCGTCCCCGGCGGCCCCGGCCAGACCGCGCACATGCAGGACGGCCCGCTGCACGAGTGGATCCGGGCGGTGGACGCCGGCACCACCTGGACCACCTCGGTGTGCACCGGCTCCCTCATCCTCGGCGCCGCCGGCCTCCTCACCGGCCGCCGGGCCACCAGCCACTGGCTCGCCCTGGACCAGCTCCCCGCCCTCGGCGCCGAACCGACCGGCCAGCGGGTGGTCTTCGACGGCAAGTACGTCACCGCCGCCGGCGTCTCGTCCGGGATCGACATGGGCCTGGCGCTGGCCGGCCGGATCGCCGGCGACACCGCCGCCCAGACCATCCAGCTCGGCATCGAGTACGACCCGCAGCCGCCCTACGACGCCGGCTCGCCGGACAAGGCCCCGGCCGAGGCCGTCGCGGCCCTGCGCGGTATGACCCGCTTCGTCCTGACCGGCGAGGAGTGAAGGACGGCCGGAGGGGGCGGCCGGGACGCGTAGACCTGACGGGCCGTCAGGTCAGGTCGGTCTCCCGGTCCTCCGCCCCCTCCGGTCCCTCCGCCCACGGGAAGCGCGGCACCCGCCGCTCCAGGAAGGCCGCCGCGCCCTCCGCCGTCTCCCCGCTCTCCCGCGCCCGCGCCGCCCAGTACGCCCCGCGCGCCTCCGCCTCTTCCGGGGGCACGTCCCACGTCCCGTTGGCCAGCTCCTTGGCCGCGGTCTGGGTGAGCAGCGACCGGCTCGCCAGGACGGCGGTGAACTCCGCGATCCGCTTGTCCAGCCCGCCCGCGTCCACCACCTCGTCCACCAGCCCGGTCCGCAGCGCCCGCGCGCAGTCGATCAACTCCCCGGAGAACAGCAGGTACTTGGCGGCCGGCAGCCCCACCAGCCGGACCAGCCGCCGGGTCGCCGACGCCGGATACGCCACCCCCAGCTTCGCCGGCGTCACCCCGAAGCGCGCCCCCTCCTCGGCGAACCGCAGATCGCAGGCGGCCGCCAACTGCGCCCCGCCGCCCACGCAGTAGCCGCGTATCGCCGCCACGGTCGGCCGGGGGAAGGCCGCCAGCGCCTCCTCGGCCGCCACCGCCAGCCCCGGCGAATCGCCCGCCGCGTCCCGCAGCGACCCGATGTCCGCGCCCGCGCAGAACGTGCCGCCCTCGCCGGTCAGCACCAGCGCCCGCACCGCGCGGTCCGCCGCCAGCCGCGCCAGCAGCGGCGGCAGCTCCCGCCACATCGCCGTGGTCATCGCGTTGCGCTTGCCCGTATTGCTGATCGTGACGGTCGCGGTACCGCCGCCGACCTGCGTCCTGAGACCCGGTTCCATGCCCGGATATTAGAGCGACCGCCGCCCGCCGGGCCGGATACGATCGGCGGCCTGATGTCAGCCACACTCGTCGCCAAAGACCTCGCCGCCGGCCACGGCGAGCGCGTCCTGTTCTCCGGTCTCGATCTGGTCGCCGCCCCCGGCGACGTGATCGGCCTCGTCGGTGCCAACGGCGCCGGGAAGTCCACCCTGCTGCGCATCCTGGCCGGCCTGGTGCCCCCGGAGGAGGGCGGCCTCGCGCTCAGCCCGCCCACCGCCACCGTCGGCCACCTCCCGCAGGAGCCCGACCGCCGCCCCGGGGAGTCGGTCCGCGCCTTCCTCGCCCGCCGCACCGGCGTGGCCGACGCCCAGCGCGCCCTGGACGCCACCACCGAGGCGCTGGCCGCGGGCCGCCCCGGCGCCGACGACGCCTACGCCACCGCCCTGGAGCGCTGGCTCGCCCTGGGCGCCGCCGACCTCGACGAACGCGCCGAGGAGACCGCCGCCCAGCTGGGCCTGGCGGTCAGCCTCGACCAGCCGATGACCACCCTCTCCGGCGGCCAGGCCGCCCGTGCCTCGCTCGCCTCCCTGCTGCTCTCCCGCTACGACGTCTTCCTCCTGGACGAGCCCACCAACGACCTCGACCTGGACGGCCTGGCGCGGCTGGAATCCTTCGTCACCGGCCTGCGCGCCGGCACCGTCCTGGTCAGCCACGACCGCGAGTTCCTGGCCCGCACGGTCACCCGCGTCGTCGAGCTGGACCTCGCCCAGCAGCAGGTCAACACCTACGGCGGCGGCTACGCCGGCTATCTGGAGGAGCGCGAGCGGGCCCGCCGGCACGCCCGCGAACGCTACGAGGAGTACGCCGACACCAAGGCCGCCCTGGAGACCCGCGCGCACACCCAGCGCAACTGGATGGAGAAGGGCGTCCGCAACGCCCGCCGCAAGGCCCCCGACAACGACAAGATCGCCCGCAAGGGCCGTATCGAGGCCACCGAGAAGCAGGCCGCCAAGGCCAAGCAGACCCAGCGGATGATCGAGCGGCTGGAGACCGTCGAGGAGCCCCGCAAGGAGTGGGAGCTGCGGATGGAGATCGCCGCGGCGCCCCGGGCCGGCGCGGTGGTGGCCACCCTCCGGCAGGCCGAGGTCCGCCGCGGCGCCTTCCGCTTCGGCCCGGTCGACCTCCAGATCGACTGGGCGGACCGGGTAGCCATCACCGGCCCCAACGGCTCCGGCAAGTCCACCCTGCTCGCCGCCCTCCTGGGCCGGCTGCCGCTGGACTCCGGCGCGGCCGCGCTCGGCCCGGGCGTGGTGGTCGGCGAGATCGACCAGGCCCGCGGCCAGCTCTTCGCCGGCGACGGCGACACCTCGCTGATGGACGCCTTCCGGGCCGCCGTCCCGGACCTGCCGCCCGCCGACGTGCGCACCCTGCTCGCCAAGTTCGGCCTCAAGGCGAACCACGTCCCGCGCCCGGCGCGCACCCTCTCGCCCGGGGAGCGCACCCGCGCCGCGCTGGCCCTCCTCCAGGGCCGCGGGGTCAACCTCCTCGTCCTGGACGAGCCGACCAACCACCTCGACCTGCCGGCCATCGAGCAGCTGGAGTCCGCGCTCGCCTCGTATCCGGGCACCCTGCTGCTGGTGACCCACGACCGCCGGATGCTGTCGGCGGTGCGGACCACCCGCCGGATCGAGGTCGAGGCCGGCCGGATCACCGACCGCCCGGTCTGACCGGCGGCCCGCTCCGGAGCCCGCGCCGGTTTTCGATTTGTGTCCGGGGCGCCGGCCCCGTACAGTCATCCGAGTCGACGCGGGGTGGAGCAGCTCGGTAGCTCGCTGGGCTCATAACCCAGAGGTCGCAGGTTCAAATCCTGTCCCCGCTACTCGTAAGACAGCAGGCCCGGTGCACACGCGCCGGGCCTGCTGCCGTTTCCGCGTGTCCGCGGAGCGCCTTCCTCACCCTGCCCGCCCCCGTGATCCGGGGTATACCGGGTAAAACGGTCACGATCGAGGGAGGCGGCGATGGTCCGCAGGTCCAGGTCCTCCGGGCGCAACCCCGGCGCGGTCCGGCTGGGACGCGGCTTCGGTCTGCTGGCGGTGCTCGGGATCGTCCTCGCCCTGGCCGGGATCGTCGGCCTGGTCTACGTGGGCGTGGCCACGCTCACCACGATGCTGCTCTTCGGCTGGCTGCTGCTGATCGGCGGCGTGGTGGGGCTGGTGCACGCCGTGCAGTCCCGGGGGTCGGGCTTCTTCTGGCTCGCGGCGATCGTCGCGGCGCTGAACATCGCGGCCGGGGTGGTGGTGCTGCGCCGGCCGGACGCCTCCGCCGCCGCGCTGACCATGTTCGCGGCCCTGCTCTTCCTGACCGGCGGGCTGTTCCGGCTGGCCGGCGCCGTGGTGGTGCGCGGCCCGCAGTTCGGCTGGACGCTGCTCCAGGGCGTGATCGGCATCCTGCTCGGCATCCTGGTGCTGGCCAACTGGCCGCACAGCAGCCTGTACGTGATCGGCTGCTTCTTCTCGCTGGCGCTGCTCTTCGACGGGCTCGGCCTGTTCGCCATGGGCGTCGGCGGGCGGCGGGTGGTCGGCATGGTCGAGCAGCGCGGAGTGGCTTGATCCGTACCCCGCGCGGAGCGGTTCCGGTGGTGCGCCGGCGCCTCCCCCCGGCCACCACCGCCACAAGAGGAAAGAAAACCAACAGAAGGCGCCGCGCGGCCGATCAATTCCGACAGAATCGGTCAAAAAGCGTCGATAGGCGCTGACTTGCGTTCAGCGGGCCGGGACGGACCGGCGGATTCTCAACACTCGTCGTGTGAGGATGCCTTCCGGACCACCCGCAGAACCCCCCGAGGAGCTGACCTCCCCGCCCGCCTACGAAGGTGTCTGGCGGTTCACCGCCCCGGCACTGGAGTCCTCGGTGCCGCAGGCGCGCCACGCGGTGCGGGATCTGCTCGCCGAACAGCGCGCCCCGGTCGCCGCCGGCACCCTGGACGCCCTGCTGCTGATCGTCTCCGAACTGGTCACCAACGCCGTCCGGCACGCCGCGCTGCTCTCCCCGCACATCGCCGTCCAGCTCGGCATCGGCGCCGGCTGGCTGCGGATCGCCGTCGAGGACGGCCACCCCTACCGCCCCAAGGCCCTGGAGGCGGACGAGGGGGACGTCGGCGGCCGCGGCCTGTGGCTGGTGAAGGTGCTCACCGCGGAGGCGGGCGGGAAGTGCGGTGTGGAGCACACCGCGGACGGCGGCAAGGCGATCTGGGCCGAGCTGCCGCTCGCCCCGCCCGCTACCAGCCCGCCGCCTGCCCCGTGAGCTCCCGGACCGCCGGCCGCGCCGCGTCCAGCACCGTCATGAACCACGCGGAGAACGGTGCCGCGCCGTGCCGCTCGGCCAGCTCCTCCGGCGTGACGAACGCGATCTCGGCGATCTCCTCCGGGTCCGGCGCCGGCTCGGCCCGCACCAGCCCGACGAACAGGTGGTTGTACTCCTGCTCCACCAGGCCGGAGGCCGGATCCGGGTGGTTGTAGCGCACCGTCCCCGCCTCGGCCAGCAGCGCCGGGGCGACGCCCAGCTCCTCCGCGGTCCGCCGGGCCGCCGCCGCGAACGGCGTCTCGCCCGGGTACGGGTGCCCGCAGCAGGTGTTGGACCACACACCGGGGGAGTGGTACTTCGCCAGCGCCCGCCGCTGGAGCAGCAGCCGCCCCTTCTCGTCGAAGAGGAAGACCGAGAAGGCCCGGTGCAGCCGGCCGGGGGGCTGGTGCGCGGAGAGCTTCTCCGCCGTGCCGATCGTCGTGCCGTCCTCGTCGACCAGCTCCAGCATGATCGGCTCGGCGGCGCCGTCCGGCGTGCCCGCCGCCGAGGTCCCGGCGGTCTGTCCGTTGGCAGGTGTGATCGGCATGCCCATCCTTGTCGTCGGTCGTCCACGCCAAGTCTGCCCCACCGGGCCGCCCGCCACGGGCAGAGCACTGCCGGACACCGCGCGGCGCCGCGTGTCCCGGCGCGCACCGGCCACCGCGCGCCCCCGCCACGCCCCCGGCATGGCCCTCGCCACAGCCTCACCGCGGCAACCCGTGACCAGCCCCCGCATAACCGGCGCCCCGCCCAGGCCGCCGGTTGTTCCGGCACCGCCCGATCCACCATGATGATCGCGGCAGGCGCACCCGCCGCTCACCCGATCGAGTGGTGAATACGTGGTGAACGGCCGCATCCCGCGATCCGATAGCCTCTGCCGACGTGCCACCCGGCCCGCCCGGACGAGGTGTGCCGCACCCGCCGCCCGGAGAGTTCGCCTACGGACAGACCGGCGCCGCTCGTCAGCATCCAAGGAGTGAGTTCGTCTGTCGACCGCCATCCTCACCGGTCCGCCGGTCGCCGGGTCGTCGCTCGAGGCCGACCTGCGCACACTGGGTTTTGACGTCCGCACGGCCGGTGACCCCGCCGCCACCGCCGAGCTGCTGGCCCAGGTGCCCGCCGACGAGCGGGTCGCCCTGGTGGACCCCCGCTTCGTCGGCCACCTGCACGCCCTGCGGCTCGCGCTGACCGACCCGCGCTTCCCGGCCGCCGCGGTGCCCGGCGCGCTCACCGTGCAGCCCGCCGCCCGCGCCGAGCTGGACCGCGCTGCCGCCCGCATACCGGTCGGCGCCGGCACCGCGCACCTCACCGACCTGCTCACCGACACCCTCACCGACGCCCTGGACCGGGCCGGTGCCGGCCTCCACCGGGTCGAGCTGGGCAGCCTCACCGCCACCATCGCGCTCACCCCCGCCCAGCGGGCGGAGGCCAAGGAGGCGGTCGCCGCCGTCGACGACGAAGCGGTCCGGCTGCGCACCGCCGTGAAGTCCCGCGACGGCTTCTTCACCACCTTCTTCATCAGCCCGTACTCCCGCTACCTCGCCCGCTGGTGCGCGCGCCGCGGCCTGACCCCCAACCAGGTCACCACCGCGTCCCTGCTCACCGCCCTGATCGCGGCGGGCTGCGCGGCCACCGGCAGCCGCGGCGGCTTCATCGCCGCCGGCGTGCTCCTGCTGCTCTCCTTCGTCCTGGACTGCACCGACGGGCAGCTCGCCCGCTACTCGCTCCAGTACTCCACGCTCGGCGCCTGGCTGGACGCCACCTTCGACCGGGCCAAGGAGTACGCCTACTACGCCGGGCTCGCGCTCGGCGCGGCCCGCGGCGGCGACGACGTCTGGGCGCTGGCGCTCGGCGCGATGATCCTCCAGACCTGCCGCCACATCGTGGACTTCTCGTTCAACGAGGGCAGCGAGTTCGAGGGCGGCGCCGGGAGCGCCGGGCCCGCCGTCGCCCTGTCCGACCGGCTCGACCGGGTCGGCTGGACGGTCTGGGCCCGCCGGATGATCGTGCTGCCGATCGGCGAACGCTGGGCCATGATCGCCGTCCTCACCGCGCTCACCACCCCGCGTATCGTCTTCTCCGCCCTGCTCATCGGCTGCGCGCTGGCCGCCTGCTACACCACCGCGGGCCGGGTGCTGCGCTCCCGGGCCCGCCGCGCCCGCCGCACCGACCGCGCCGCCCGGGCGCTCGCCGACCTCACCGACTACGGCCCGCTGGCCGAGCTGCTCACCCGCGGCGGCCGGGGCCGGGCGGCCACCGGTTCCCTGCTCGCGCCCGTTATGGCGTTTCTCTCGTCCGCGGTGCTGCTGGTGTGGGTGATCTCCCAGCCGGACCCCGCGTCCTGGCGCACCGCCGGGGTCGCGGCCTGCGCCGCGCTGCTGGCCGCCGCGGCCCTGTCCCGCCCGCTCAAGGGCGGGCTGGACTGGCTCGTCCCGCCCTTCCTGCGGGCCGGCGAATACGTCACGGTGCTGGTGCTGGCCGCCCGGTCCGGCGCCCACGGGGCGCTCCCCGCGGCGTTCGGGCTGGTCGCGGCGGTCGCCTACCATCACTACGACACGGTCTACCGCATCCGCGGTGGCACGGGGGCCCCACCGCGGTGGCTGGTCCGGGCGACCGGCGGATACGAAGGGCGGATCCTGGTCATCACCGTCCTCGCCGCGCTGCTCCCCGCCACAGGTTTCACGCTCGCGCTCACGGCCCTCGCTGTGGTCCTGGCGCTGCTGGTGCTCGCCGAGAGCATCCGCTTCTGGGTGTCCTCGCAAGCACCCGCCGTACACGACGAAGGAGAAACCGCATGATCGGCCTCGTGCTGGCCGCCGGCGCCGGACGGCGTCTGCGCCCCTACACCGACACCCTGCCGAAGGCCCTGGTGCCGGTGGGTCCGGAAGGGGACGAGGAGGCGGCGACCGTCCTGGACCTCACGCTCGGGAACTTCGCCGAGATCGGCCTGACCGAGGCCGCCGTCGTCGTCGGCTACCGCAAGGAGGCCGTGTACGCGCGCAAGGAGGCCCTGGAGCGGAAGTACGGCCTGAAGCTGACCCTCGTCGACAACGACAAGGCCGAGGAGTGGAACAACGCCTACTCGCTGTGGTGCGCCCGCGACGTGATCGCCGCCCATGACGCGGTGATCCTCGCCAACGGCGACACCGTGCACCCGGTCTCCGTCGAGAAGACGCTGCTCGAAGCCCGCGGCGAGGGCCGCCAGATCATCCTCGCGCTGGACACCGTCAAGCAGCTCGCCGACGAGGAGATGAAGGTCGTCGCCGACCCCGCCAAGGGCGTCCGCAAGATCACCAAGCTGATGGACCCGGCCGAGGCCACCGGCGAGTACATCGGCGTCACCCTCATCGAGGGCTCGGCCGCCGCCGAGCTGGCCGACGCCCTGAAGACCACCTTCGAGCGGGACCCCGACCTCTACTACGAGGACGGCTACCAGGAGCTGGTCAACCGCGGCTTCACGGTCGACGTGGCGCCGATCGGCGACGTCGCGTGGGTCGAGATCGACAACCACGACGACCTCGCGAAGGGCCGTGACATCGCATGCCGGTACTGACCCGCCTCATCCCGTCCCCGGTCGTCGTCGACATCAGCGCCGGCGCCCTGGACGATCTGGCGGGTCTGCTGGCCGACCAGCGCATCTCGGCGTCCGGCAAGCTCGCCATCGCGATCAGCGGCGGCTCGGGGGCCCGGCTGCGCGAGCGGCTGGCCCCCGCCCTCCCCGGCGCCGAGTGGTACGAGGTCGGCGGCGGCACCCTGGACGACGCGATCAAGCTCGCCGACGCCATGAAGAAGGGGCACTACGACGCGGTCGTGGGCCTGGGCGGCGGCAAGATCATCGACTGTGCGAAGTTCGCCGCCGCGCGCATCGGGCTGCCCCTGGTCGCGGTCGCCACCAACCTCTCGCACGACGGGCTGTGCTCCCCGGTCGCCACCCTCGACAACGACGCCGGCCGCGGCTCGTACGGTGTGCCCAACCCGATCGCCGTGGTCATCGACCTCGACATCATCCGGGAGGCCCCGGCCCGCTTCGTCCGCTCCGGGATCGGCGACGCGATCTCCAACATCTCCGCGGTCGCGGACTGGGAGCTCTCGCACCGCGAGACCGGCGAGGCGATCGACGGACTGGCCGCGGCGATGGCCCGGCAGGCCGGCGAGGCCGTGCTCCGCCACCCCGGCGGCGTCGGCGACGACAGCTTCCTCCAGGTGCTGGCCGAGGGCCTGGTGCTGACCGGCATCTCGATGTCGGTGGCCGGCGACAGCCGCCCCGCCTCGGGCGCCTGCCACGAGATCAACCACGCCTTCGACCTGCTGTTCCCCAAGCGGGCGGCGAGCCACGGCGAGCAGTGCGGCCTGGGCGCCGCGTTCGCCACCCACCTGCGCGGCGACCGGAAGACCGCCGCGCTGATGGTCCAGGTGCTGCGCCGCCACGGGCTGCCGGTCACCCCCGGCGACATCGGCTTCACCGACGAGGAGTTCGTGCAGGCCGTCGAGTTCGCCCCGAAGACCCGTCCGGGCCGCTACACGATCCTGGAGCACCTGGACCTGTCCACCGACGAGATCAGGGACGCATACGCCGACTATGCCGAAACCATCAGTAGCTGAGCTCCGCCCGGTCGTCCACCCCGAGGGCGTGAAGGACCGGCGCAGCGGTGAGCACTGGGCCGGCCGCCTCTACATGCGGGAAATCTCGCTGCGCTGCGACCGGTATCTGGTCACCACCCGGGTCACGCCCAACCAGCTGACCTACCTGATGACCCTCTTCGGCGTGCTCGCCGCCCCGGCACTGCTGGTGCCCGGGATCTGGGGCGCCGCGCTCGGCGTGCTCATGGTCCAGCTCTACCTGCTGCTGGACTGCGTCGACGGCGAGGTGGCCCGCTGGAAGAAGCAGTTCTCGCTGGGCGGGGTCTACCTCGACCGGGTCGGCGCGTACCTGTGCGACGCCGCGGTGCTGGTCGGCTTCGGCCTGCGCGCCGCCGACCTGTGGGGACCGGGCCGGATCGACTGGCTCTGGGCGTTCCTCGGCACCCTGGCCGCGCTCGGCGCGGTGCTGATCAAGGCCGAGACCGACCTGGTCGCCGTCGCCCGCCACCAGGGCGGCCTGCCGCCGGTCAAGGAGGCCGCCTCCGAGCCGCGCTCGTCCGGTCTCGCGCTGGCCCGCAGGGCCGCCGCGGCGCTGAAGTTCCACCGGCTGGTCCTCGGCATCGAGGCGTCCCTGCTGATCCTGGTCCTGGCGATCGTGGACGCGGTCCGCGGCGACCTGTTCTTCTCCCGCCTCGGCGTCGCGGTGCTGGCCGGTATCGCGCTGCTCCAGACGCTGCTGCACCTCGTGTCCGTCCTCGCCTCCAGCAGGCTGAAATGACCGCGGCGTCCGCGATGCGGCTCGGGGCGGTGGTCCTCACCATGGGCAACCGCCCCGACGAGCTGCGCGCCCTGCTGGAATCGGTCGCCCGGCAGGACGGCGACCCGATCGAGGTGGCGGTGGTCGGCAACGGCGCCCCGCTGCCCGAGCTGGCCGTTCCGGGCCTGTCCGTGCGGACCGTCGAGCTGCCGGAGAACGTCGGCATCCCGGCCGGCCGCAACGCCGGCATCGAGGCGTTCGGCCCCGGCGGCCGGGACGTCGACGCGCTGCTCTTCCTCGACGACGACGGGCTGCTGGCCCGGAACGACACCGCCGAGCTGTGCCGCCAGGCGTTCGCCGCCGACCCGCGGCTGGGCATCATCAGCTTCCGGATCGCCGACCCGGACACCGGCCTGACCCAGCGCCGGCACGTCCCGCGGCTGCGCGCCTCCGACCCGCTGCGCTCGTCCCGGGTGACCACCTTCCTCGGCGGCGCCAACGCCGTCCGCACCGCGGTGTTCGCCCAGGTCGGCGGCCTGCCCGGCGATTTCTTCTACGCCCACGAGGAGACCGACCTGGCCTGGCGGGCGCTGGACGCCGGCTGGCGGATCGACTACCGGGCGGACATGGTCCTGCACCACCCGACCACGGCCCCGGCCCGGCACGCGGTCTACCACCGCATGGTGGCCCGCAACCGCGTCTGGCTGGCCCGCCGCAACCTCCCGGCCCCGCTCGTTCCGGCCTATCTCGGTGTCTGGTTCCTGCTCACCCTCGCCCGCCGTCCCGCGCTGCCGGGACTGCGGGCCTGGCTGGGCGGATTCCGCGAGGGCTGGGCCACTGAGTGCGGTCCCAGGCGCCCCATGAAGTGGGCTACCGTGTGGCGACTGACCCGTCTGGGCCGCCCTCCCATCATCTGACAAGCTCGTATCTGAGAGCATCAGGCGCGAACCGGTGCGTGCCCCGGCAGCGCACCATGAGGACGAAAGTGTCAACTGTGAGCGAGACTACGCACGGCAGTGCGGTCGCCATGAGTGCCCCGCCATCCGCGGACGAAGGGCTCACGCCGGCCCAGCGGGCCCAGAAGTACGGACTGTCGCAGAGCGGGGCCCGGCCCAGCCTCCCGGAGTACGTCCGGCAGCTGTGGGACCGGCGGCATTTCATCTCCGCCTTCGCCAGCGCCAAGCTGACCGCGCAGTTCAGCCAGGCGAAGCTGGGCCAGGTCTGGCAGGTGGCGACACCGCTGCTGAACGCCCTCGTGTACTACCTCATCTTCGGTCTGCTGATCGGCACCCGGAAGGGCGTCCCGGACTACGTCCCGTTCCTGGTGACGGGCGTCTTCATCTTCACCTTCACGCAGAGTTCGGTGATGGCCGGCACGCGGGCGATCTCCGGCAGCCTCGGCCTGGTGCGGGCGCTGCACTTCCCGCGCGCCTGCCTGCCGATCTCGTTCTGCCTGATGCAGCTGCAGCAACTGCTGTTCTCCATGGGCGTGCTGGTGGTCATCCTGCTGGCGTTCGGGCAGGTGCCGACGTGGTCCTGGCTGCTGGTGCTGCCGGCGCTGCTGCTCCAGTTCGTGTTCAACACCGGCCTGGCGATGATCATGGCCCGGCTCGGCAGCAAGACCCCGGACCTGGCGCAGCTGATGCCCTTCATCATGCGGACGTGGATGTACGCGTCCGGCGTGATGTTCAGCATCAGCGTGATCATGCAGGGCAAGCACGTCCCGCACTGGGTCGAGGTGCTGCTCTACTCCAACCCCGCCGCGGTTTACATCGATCTGGTCCGGTTCGCGCTGATCGACAGCTTCAAGGCGAGCCAGCTCCCGCCGCACGTCTGGGCGTACGCGCTGGGCTGGGCGCTGCTGGCGGGCGCCGCGGGCTTTGTGTACTTCTGGAAGGCTGAGGAGCGGTACGGACGTGGCTGAGCAGATGGACGGCGTCCAGCCGACGGCGGCGGCGCAGGAGCGGATCCCGACCGTGATCGCGGACGAGCTGCACATCGTCTACCGGGTCTACGGGACGGGTGCGGGCAAGGGCAGCGCGACCGCCGCCCTCAGCCGGATCATCCGGCGCCGCCCCTCGGTGGGCGTGCGCGAGGTGCACGCGGTCAAGGGGGTCTCCTTCACCGCGTACCGCGGCGAGTCGATCGGCCTGATCGGTTCGAACGGTTCCGGCAAGTCGACGCTCCTCAAGGCGGTGGCGGGCCTGCTGCCGGCCGAGCGCGGCAAGGTCTACACGCACGGCCAGCCCTCGCTGCTGGGCGTCAACGCGGCCCTGATGAACGACCTCACCGGTGAGAAGAACGTCATCCTGGGCGGTCTGGCGATGGGCATGTCCCGCGAGCAGATCCGCTCCCGCTACGACGACATCGTGGACTTCTCGGGCATCAACGAGAAGGGCGACTTCATCTCGCTGCCGATGCGCACCTATTCGTCCGGTATGGCGGCCCGGCTGCGCTTCTCCATCGCGGCCGCCAAGGACCACGACGTGCTGCTGATCGACGAGGCGCTGGCCACCGGTGACCGGGCGTTCCAGAAGCGCTCCGAGGCCCGGATCCGCGAGTTGCGCAAGGAAGCCGGTACGGTCTTCCTGGTCAGCCACAACAACAACTCGATC
The DNA here is from genome assembly GCF_001509485.1 of Streptomyces sp. NRRL F-4489. GTDB lineage: Bacteria > Actinomycetota > Actinomycetes > Streptomycetales > Streptomycetaceae > Streptomyces. The sequence continues at coordinate 38,712 of NZ_LLZI01000090.1, read as the reverse complement.
CGGGACACCTGCGACCGCGTGCTGTGGCTGGAGCGGGGCGAGCTGCTGATGGACGGTCCGACGGACGAGGTCATCAAGGCGTACGAGAAGGAGACGGGCAAATAGCCCATCCTTCGCAGAAGGCCCCCGTGAGTCCGGTTCGCGGGGGCCTTCGAGTGTCAAGGGCTGGTCAACTCCCGGGGAAACGGGAACAGTTGAATTCCGCCCGATGTTGACCGGATCGTTGCCCGGCGGCGGCGGTACCCGCCCGGACGCCGGGCAGACATGCGGCGTAAGCTGTACGGGTACTGAACGGCACAAGTGGTGCAAGTCGGGCAATCTTCACCCGAGCGAGCGACGAAAGCTCGATCGGAGCGCGTCGCGGGCAGCGGCGTGTCCGAAATGGGATGTTTTAGCTTGGCGGTGTAGAACGGGAGACGTGACGGCAATGGCTACTGGTTCGCTCCGGCTCCACGACGTGCCGGGTAGCCCCCGGTGAGCCGAGGAGACGAGCAGGCGCATCGCGCCTTCCTCCGGAGGGTGGCGGTGAGTGGCAGGAGGGACCACACGCGCACCGTGCTCGATCAGGCCGCGCACGAGAATTTCCCGGTCGCGCCGTTCTTCCTGCCCCGCGCCTGGCGCGCCGACCTCATGGCCCTCTACGGCTTCGCCCGCCTCGTGGACGACATCGGCGACGGCGACCTCGCCCCCGGCGGCGGCGACGCCGTCCTCCTCGGCCTCGACCGCGAGTGCCACGACGACCGCCCCGCGCTCCTCGACGCCCTCGAAGCCGACCTGTACCGCGTCTTCAGCGACCGCGCCCCCGGCCCCAAGCACCCGCTGATGCGCCGCCTCGGCCCCACCGTCCGCCGCTGCGGGCTGACCCCCGAGCCGTTCCTCGGCCTGATCGAGGCCAACCGCCAGGACCAGCGGATCAGCCGCTACGCCACCTACGGCGACCTCGCCGCCTACTGCGAGCTGTCCGCCAACCCCGTCGGCCGGCTCGTGCTCGGCGTCACCGGCACCTCCAGCCCCGAGCGCGTCCGCCTCTCGGACGCCATCTGCACCGCCCTCCAGCTCGTCGAGCACATCCAGGACGTCGCCGAGGACCTCGGCCGGGACCGGATCTACCTCCCCGCCGAGGACATGAAGCGCTTCGGCGTCACCGAGGAGGACCTGGCCGCGCCCACCGGCGGCCCCTCGGTGCGCGCCCTGATCGCCTTCGAGGCGGAGCGCGCCGGGCAGCTGCTCGACGAGGGCGCGCCCCTGGTGGGCAGCGTGCACGGCAGGCTCAGGCTGCTGCTGGCCGGCTTCGTGGCCGGCGGGCGCGCCGCGCTCCAGGCGGTCGCGGCCGCCGATCACGACGTACTCCCCGGCCCGCCGAAACCGGCCAAGCTCAGCCTGCTGCGCGAGGTCGGGGCGGCATTGCGACGAGAGGGGTGAGGCGAGGGTGGAGGCAACCGCACAGATGTCCGCGCCGGTGCTCGCTGCGTACCGCTACTGCGAGACGGTCACCGGCCAGCAGGCGCGCAATTTCGCGTACGGGATCCGGCTGCTGCCGGCCGACCGGCGGCAGGCCATGTCGGCGCTCTACGCCTTCTCCCGCCGGGTCGACGACATCGGCGACGGCGCCCTGGAGCCGGCCGCCAAGCAGGCCCGCCTGGAGGACACCCGCGCCCTGCTCGCCCGGATTAAGGACGGCCGGATCGCCGAGGACGACACCGACCCGGTGGCCGTCGCGCTGGCCGACGCCGCCCGCCGCTTCCCCATCCCGCTCGGCGCGCTGGACGAGCTGATCGACGGTGTGCTGGCGGACGTCCGCGGCGAGACCTACGAGACCTGGGACGAGCTGAAGGTCTACTGCCGCTGCGTCGCCGGGGCCATCGGGCGGCTGTCACTCGGCGTGTTCGGCACGGTACCCGGCGCACTCGACGCCGAACGCGCCCCCGAGTACGCCGATACGCTCGGGCTGGCGCTCCAACTGACCAATATCCTCAGGGATGTTCGCGAGGACGCGGGCAACGGACGGACGTATCTCCCGGCCGAGGATCTCGCCAAGTTCGGCTGCTCGGCGGGGTTCGGCGGGCCGGTGCCGCCGCCCGGCGCCGACTTCGCCGGCCTGGTGCAGTTCGAGGCCCGGCGGGCCCGCGCGCTGTTCGCCGAGGGCTTCCGGCTGCTGCCGATGCTCGACCGGCGCAGCGGTGCCTGCGTCGCCGCGATGGCCGGTATCTACCACCGGCTGCTGACACGGATCGCCGCCGACCCGGAGGCGGTGCTCCGCGGCCGGGTCTCGCTGCCCGGCCGGGAGAAGGCGTTCGTCGCGGTGCGCGGGCTCTCCGGGCTCGACGCCCGGGCGATCGGCCGCCGGCAGGCGGTCAGGAGGCGTGGATGAGGTGCCGGACCGCGTACGCCGGCCACGGTGCGGCACCGGTGCGGCGGGCAACCCTGCGCCGGACGGAGGCGTCCATCACAGGCGTGAGGGGGGAGAGCGCATGACCGCGGGAGCCGTGCCGACCAAGCGCGCCGCCGGCCGTCCCGAAGGGGCGGCCGCGGTGGTCATCGGGGGCGGACTCGCCGGCACCACCGCGGCGCTGGCGCTGGCCGACGCCGGGCTGCGGGTCACCCTCGTCGAGGGCCGCCCGCGCCTGGGCGGCCTGGTCTTCTCCTTCCGCCGCGACTCCGCCGCCGGCGAGCTGACGGTCGACAACGGCCAGCACGTCCACCTCCGCTGCTGCACCGCCTACGGCGACCACCTCCGCCGCCTCGGCGGACACCACCTCGCGCCCGTCCAGGACCGCCTGGACGTCCCCGTCCTGGACGCCGTGGGCGCCGGCGGCCGGCCCCGGCTCGGCCGGCTGCGCCGCACCGCCCTGCCGGTCCCGCTCCACCTCGCCCAGAGCCTGGCCCTGTACCCGCACCTGACGCCCGCCGAACGCGCCGGCGTGGTGCGCGCCACCCTCGCCCTCGCCCGCCTCGATCCGGACGACCCCGCCCTGGACCGCACCGACTTCGGCAGCTGGCTGCGCCGCCACGGCCAGTCGCCGCGCGCCGTCGAGGCGCTGTGGGACCTGGTCGGCGTCGCCACCCTCAACGCCACCGCCGGCGACGCCTCGCTGGGCCTGGCCGCCAAGGTCTTCAAGACCGGGCTGCTCTCCGCCCCCGGCGCCGCCGACATCGGCTGGGCCCGCGTCCCGCTCGGCGACCTCCACGACACCCTCGCCACCGCCGCGCTGCGCGAGGCCGGCGTCCGCATCGCGCTGCGCACCCGCGCCACCGCCGTCACCCGCGACGGCGACGGCTGGCGGGTCGCGGTGGCCAGCGGCCCGCACGGCGGCGACACGCTCACCGCCGGCACCGTCGTCCTGGCCGTACCGCAGCGCGAGGCGCACGGCCTGCTGCCCGAGGCCGCGCTGCCCGGCAAGGACCGCCTCCTGGACATCGGCACCGCGCCGATCCTCAACGTCCATGTGCTCTACGACCGCCCGGTGCTGCGCCGCCCGTTCTTCGCCGCGCTCGGCTCCCCGGTCCAGTGGGTCTTCGACCGCACCGGCCCCTCCGGCCTGGCCCGCGCCGACGGCCACCGGCGCAGCCAGTACCTCGCCCTCTCCCAGTCCGCCGCCCAGGAGGAGATCGACCAGCCGGTCGCCAAGCTCCGCGCGCGCTACCTCCCCGAGCTGGAGCGGCTGCTGCCGGCCGCCCGGGGCGCCCGGATCCTGGACTTCTTCGTCACCCGCGAGCGCACCGCGACGTTCGCGCCCGCGCCGGGCGTCGGCCGGCTCCGCCCGGCCGCCCGCACCCAAGTCCCCGGCCTGTTCCTGGCCGGCGCGTGGACCGCCACCGGGTGGCCCGCGACCATGGAGAGCGCCGTCCGCAGCGGCACCGCCGCCGCCCGCGAGGCGCTCACCGAACTCGGCCGCCCTCCGGGCCGATTGCCCTGACATGGAGGCGGCATGACACCGCGTACGCGCGCTCGCACGAGCACGAGCATCGGAAACAGAGGAGAAACCGTGGCTTCCCCGGCTATCGACACCGCGAGCGTCACCGCGCTGCTGGAGCGCGGGCGGGCACTCGCCACTCCCGTGCTGCGTGCCGCCGTGGCCAGACTCGCCCCTCCCATGGACGCCGTCGCCGCGTACCACTTCGGCTGGATCGACGCGGCCGGCAACCCCACCGCCGGCGACGGCGGCAAGGCCGTCCGGCCCGCGCTCGCGCTGCTCTCCGCCGAGGCGGCCGGCGCCGCCCCCGAGGCCGGGGTGCCCGGCGCGGTCGCCGTCGAGCTGGTGCACAACTTCTCGCTGCTGCACGACGACCTGATGGACGGTGACGAGCAGCGCCGCCACCGCGACACGGTCTGGAAGGTGCACGGCCCGGCCCAGGCCATCCTGGTCGGCGACGCGCTGTTCGCACTGGCCAACGAGATACTGCTGGAGCTCGGCACGGTCGACGCGGGCCGCGCCACCCGCCGGCTGACCCTGGCCACCCGCAAGCTGATCGACGGTCAGGCGCAGGACATCTCCTACGAGCACCGCGAGCGGGTCACCGTCGAGGAGTGCCTGGAGATGGAGGGCAACAAGACCGGCGCGCTGCTGGCCTGCGCGGTCTCCATCGGCGCGGTGCTCGGCGGCGCCGACGACCGCACCGCCGACATCCTGGAGCGGTACGGCTACCACCTCGGCCTCGCCTTCCAGGCCGTCGACGACGTCCTGGGCATCTGGGGCGACCCGGGCGCCACCGGCAAGCAGACCTGGAGCGACCTGCGGCAGCGCAAGAAGTCGCTGCCGGTCGTCGCCGCGCTGGCGGCCGGCGGGCCGGCCTCCGAGCGGCTGGCCCGCATCCTGGCCGCCGACGCCAAGAAGACCGCCACCGAGATCGCCGACTTCACCGAGGAAGAATTCGCCTCCCGCGCGGCGTTGATCGAGGAGGCCGGCGGGCGCGAGTGGACCTCCCAGGAGGCCCGCCGCCAGCACGCCACCGCCATCGCCGCCCTGGACGAGGTAGAGATGCCCGAGACGGTCCGCGCGCAGCTCGTCGCGCTCGCGGACTTCGTCGTCGTACGGGAGAGATGAGGACCATCGACACGCACTGAATCGCAGTCGCCGGCCGGTGCCGCACCGGGCGCCGGCCGACGGAATCCCTGACCACGCATTGACAGTTCACTGCAGAAGGGGAAGCCATGACAGCGACGACCGACGGCAGCACCGGGGCGCTCCGGCCCCGGGGCTCCTCGGCCACCGACGCCGGGACCGCCGCCGCGACCGCGGCCGCGGCGACCGCGCCGGCCGGCGGCGCGCGTACCGCCGTACTGCCGGAACCGGCGGACGCCGCGCGGGAGGCCACCGCCCGCGCCACCGACTACCTGCTCTCCATCCAGGACCCCGCCGGCTGGTGGAAGGGCGATCTGGCGACCAACGTCACGATGGACGCCGAGGACCTGCTGCTCCGCCAGTTCCTGGGCATCCAGGACGAGAAGACCACCGAGGCCGCCGCCCGCTTCATCCGCGGCGAGCAGCGCCCGGACGGCACCTGGGCCACCTTCCACGGCGGCCCCGGCGACCTGTCCACCACCATCGAGGCGTACGTCGCGCTGCGGCTGGCCGGCGACGCGCCGGACGCCCCGCACATGGCCACCGCCGCCGCCTGGATCCGGGAACGGGGCGGGATCGCCGCCGCCCGCGTCTTCACCCGCATCTGGCTCGCCCTCTTCGGCTGGTGGAAGTGGGACGACCTGCCCGAACTCCCGCCGGAGCTCATCTACTTCCCGGCGTGGTTCCCGCTCAGCATCTACTCCTTCGGCTGCTGGGCCCGGCAGACCATCGTCCCGCTCACCATCGTCTCGGCCAAGCGCCCGGTCCGCCCGGCGCCGTTCGGCCTCGACGAGCTGCACACCGACCCGGCCAATCCCAACCCGCCCCGCCCGCCGGCCCGGGTGACCAGCTGGGACGGCCTCTTCCAGCGCCTGGACAAGGCGCTGCACCTCTACCACAAGGTCGCCCTCCGCCGGCCGCGGGCCGCCGCGATGCGCTCGGCCGCCCGCTGGATCATCGAGCGGCAGGAGAACGACGGCTGCTGGGGCGGCATCCAGCCGCCCGCCGTCTACTCCCTCATCGCCCTGCACCTCCTCGGCTACGACCTCGACCACCCGGTGCTGCGCGAGGGCCTGGCGTCCCTGGACCGCTTCGCGGTGTGGCGCGAGGACGGCGCCCGGATGATCGAGGCGTGCCAGTCCCCGGTCTGGGACACCTGCCTGGCGACCATCGCACTGGCCGACGCCGGGGTGCCCGCCGACCACCCGCAGCTGGTCAAGGCCGCCGACTGGATGCTCGGCGAGCAGATCGACCGGCCCGGCGACTGGTCCGTGCGCCGCCCACAACTCCCGCCCGGCGGCTGGGCGTTCGAGTTCCACAACGACAACTACCCCGACATCGACGACACCGCCGAGGTGGTCCTGGCGCTGCGCCGGGTCCGCCACCCCGACCCGCAGCGGGTGGCCGACGCCATCGGCCGCGCGGTGCGCTGGAACGCCGGTATGCAGTCGCGCGACGGCGCCTGGGGCGCGTTCGACGCCGACAACACCAGCCCGTTCCCCAACCGCCTGCCGTTCTGCGACTTCGGCGAGGTCATCGACCCGCCCTCGGCCGACGTCACCGCCCACGTCGTGGAGATGCTCGCCGAGGTCGGCAAGGCCCACGATCCGCGCACCCGCCGCGGCGTCGCCTGGCTGCTGGCCGAACAGGAGCCCAGCGGCGCGTGGTTCGGGCGCTGGGGCACCAACTACGTCTACGGCACCGGCTCGGTGCTGCCCGCCCTCGTCGCCGCCGGCCTGCCCGCCTCGCACCCGGCGATCCGGCGGGCCGTCGACTGGCTCGAGCGGGTGCAGAACGACGACGGCGGCTGGGGCGAGGACCAGCGCTCCTACCAGGACAAGGAGAAGTGGGCCGGGCGCGGCGCCTCCACCCCCTCGCAGACCGCCTGGGCGCTGATGGCGCTGCTGGCGGCCGGTGAGCGGGACAGCGAGGCGGTGCGCCGCGGGGTGGAGTGGCTGGTGGCGAACCAGCGGCCGGACGGCTCCTGGGACGAGCCGTACTTCACCGGTACGGGCTTCCCCTGGGACTTCTCCATCAACTACCACCTCTACCGCCAGGTCTTCCCGCTGACCGCGCTCGGCCGCTACGTCCACGGCGGGCCGGCCACCGCCGGGGGAGCCGAGGCCGCGGGGACGGCCGGGGCACCGGTGGGCGCCTGATGCCGGGACGGCCCCCGCCGGACGCGGCACCGCCGCTGCTGGTCGCCTGCGCGCTCGGCATCGAACGGTTCGCGCTGCGGGGCGGTGACCACGGGGCGGCCCGCCCGCCCGTGGTCACCCTCCGTACCGGCATGGGCCCCCGGGCGGCCGAGCGGGCGCTGACCGCCGCGCTGGGCGAGGGCGCGGCCACCGCCGGCTCCCCGGTGGTGGCCAGCGGCTTCTGCGCCGGGCTCGCGCCCGGGATGCGGCCCGGGGACGTGGTCGTCGCCGAGGCCGTCCGCGACCACCGCCCCGGCGCCCCCGAGGTGCCCTGCCGGGACAACGCCCCGCTGGTCGCCGCCCTGCGCGCCCGCGGCCTGCGGGTGCACACCGGGCTGCTGCGCGGCGCCGACCACGTCGTACGCGGCGCCGAGCGGGCCGCGCTGCATGCCCAGGGCGCCCTCGCGGTGGACATGGAGTCCGCCGCGACGCTGCTGACGGCCGTACGCCGCGGCAGCCCCGCGGTTGCCGCCGTCCGGGTGGTCGTGGACGCCCCGGAACACGAACTCGTCCGCATCGGGACGCTGCGCGGTGGAATATCGGCCTTCCGCGTGCTGCGCTCGGTATTTCCTGTTTTCTTTGAATGGCACCGTTCTTTGCTGCTCCCCAGGAGGTGAGCCAGATGGCCATGCCGCTCCGCCAATCCATCCGGGTCGGGACCTATCTGTTTGAACAGAAAGTGCTGCGCAAGCGGGAGAAATTCCCCCTGATTGTCGAACTGGAGCCGCTGTTCGCCTGCAATCTGAAGTGCGAGGGGTGCGGGAAGATCCAGCACCCGGCGGGCGTCCTCAAGCAGCGGATGCCGGTGGCCCAGGCGGTCGGGGCGGTGCTGGAGTCCGGTGCCCCGATGGTCTCCATCGCCGGCGGCGAACCCCTGATGCACCCCCAGATCGATGAGATCGTGCGGCAGCTGGTGGCCCGCCGGAAGTATGTCTTCCTGTGCACCAACGCGCTGCTGCTGCGCAAGAAGATGGAGAAGTTCACGCCCTCCCCGTATTTCGCGTTCGCGGTGCACATCGACGGGATGCGGGAGCGGCACGACGAATCCGTCGCGAAGGAAGGCGTATTCGACGAGGCGGTGGCGGCCATCAAGGAGGCCAAGCGGCGCGGCTTCCGGGTCACCACCAATTCCACGTTCTTCAACACCGACACCCCGCAGACCGTCATCGAGGTGCTGAACTTCCTCAACGACGACCTCCAGGTGGACGAGATGATGCTCTCGCCGGCCTACGCCTACGAGAAGGCCCCCGACCAGGAGCACTTCCTCGGCGTGGAGCAGACCCGGGAGCTGTTCCGGAAGGCGTTCGCCGGCGGCAACAGGCAGCGCTGGCGGCTCAACCACAGCCCGCTCTTCCTGGACTTCCTGGAGGGCAAGGCGGACTTCCCGTGCACCGCCTGGGCGATCCCGAACTACTCGCTGTTCGGCTGGCAGCGGCCCTGCTACCTCATGAGCGACGGCTACGTCCCCACGTACCGCGAGCTGATCGAGGAGACCGACTGGGAGAAGTACGGCCGCGGCAAGGACCCGCGGTGCGCCAACTGCATGGCGCACTGCGGCTACGAGCCCACCGCCGTCCTGGCCACCATGGGCTCCCTGAAGGAGTCCCTGCGGGCGGCCCGGGAGACCGTGGGCGGCAATCGCGGGTGACGCGCCGCGCGGGGGCGCCGGGGGGCCGCGCGCCCGCCGGCGCCCCCGGCCCGTTCCCGCCGACCGCCCGTAAGGAGACACCCGTGTCCGGATTCGACCTCAAGCGGCTGCTCGCCGAGCGCGGCGCCGAGCGCTACGACCTGCACGCCCGCCACCTCAACCACCAGCTCCCGCGGATGCTGCACACCATCGGCTTCGACAAGGTCTACGAGCGGGCCGAGGGCGCCTACTTCTACGACGCCGACGGCCAGGACTACCTCGATATGCTCGCCGGCTTCGGCGTGATGGGCCTGGGCCGCCACCACCCGGTCGTCCGCCGGGCGCTGCACGACGTCCTCGACGCAGGGCTCGCCGACCTCACCCGCTTCGACTGCCCGCCGCTGCCCGGTCTGCTCGCCGAGAAGCTGCTGGCCCACGCGCCCCACCTGGACCGGGTGTTCTTCGGCAACAGCGGCACCGAGGCGGTGGAGACCGCCCTGAAGTTCGCCCGCTACGCCACCGGCCGCCCGCGCGTGCTGTATTGCGCGCACGCCTTCCACGGCCTGACGACCGGTTCGCTCTCGGTCAACGGCGAGGACGGCTTCCGCGACGGCTTCGCACCGCTGCTCCCGGACACCGCCGTCGCACTGGGCGACCTGGCCGCGCTGGAACGTGAGCTGCGCCGCGGCGACGTGGCGGCCTTCGTGGTCGAACCCATCCAGGGCAAGGGCGTCACCCCCGCCCCGCCCGGCTTCCTGCGCGCCGCCCAGGAACTGCTGCACCGCCACAAGGCGCTGCTGATCGCCGACGAGGTGCAGACCGGCCTGGGCCGCACCGGCGACTTCTTCGCCTACCAGCACGAGGAGGGTGTGGAGCCGGATCTGGTGTGCGTCGCCAAGGCGCTCTCCGGCGGCTACGTCCCGGTCGGCGCCACCCTCGGCAAGGACTGGATCTTCAAGAAGGTCTACTCGTCCATGGACCGGGTGCTGGTGCACTCCGCGAGCTTCGGCGCCAACGCCCAGGCGATGGCGGCCGGGCTGGCGGTGCTGTCGGTGATGGAGGACGAGGAGGTGGTGGCCAACGCCCGGCACACCGGCGAGCTGCTGCGCTCCCGGCTGGCGGCGCTGGTCGACCGCTACGAGCTGCTGCACGAGGTGCGCGGCCGCGGCCTGATGATCGGGATCGAGTTCGGCCGCCCGAAGTCGCTGGGCCTGCGCAGCCGCTGGACGATGCTCCAAGCCGCCCGCAAGGGGCTGTTCGCGCAGATGGTGGTGGTGCCGCTGCTCCAGCGCCACCGGATCCTCACCCAGGTCTCCGGCGACCACCTGGAGGTCATCAAGCTGATCCCGCCGCTGATCATCGGCGAGCGGGAGGTGGAGCGGTTCGTCGCGGCGTTCACGGCCGTGATGGACGACGCGCACAGCGGCGGCGGCCTGCTGTGGGACTTCGGGCGGACCCTGGTCAAGCAGGCGGTCGCCAACCGCTGAGCGGCCGGACGGCACCCGGGCGGCCGCGCCGGCCCGGGTGCTTGGGGGTTCAGTCCTCCAGCAGCTGGGCGCGCAGCCGCTCGCGGGTGGCGGGGGAGAGCTTCAGGCCCTCGGCGAGGTAGGTCTCCACCGAGCCCCAGGTCTCCTCGATCGCGTCGAAGGCCGCGGTGAGGTAGTCCAGGCGGGCGCCGAAGAGCGGCGAGAGCAGCTCCATGACCTCGGGCGACATCCCGGCCGCTGAGTTGTCCGAGCGGCGGACCTTGTAGCGCCGGCTGGGGTCGTCGGACTTGAGGTAGTCCGCCACGATGGCGTCCCGCTCCACGCCGACCGCGAGCAGGGTGACCGCGATGGACAGTCCGGCGCGGTCCTTGCCGGCCGCGCAGTGCATCAGCGCCGGCACGCTGTCCTCGGCCAGGGCGTGCAGCACCCGGCTGTGGTCGGCGGTGCGGGTGGTGATGATCTCGCGGTACGTCTGCGCCATCCGGCCGGCCGCCTTGCCGTCGCCGAGGAGGACCCGTAGCTGGTCCAGTTCGCCGTCGCGCACCATCGTCCAGAACTCCGCGCCGTCGGCGGGGTCGGTCAGCGGGATGTTGACGTTCCGCACGCCGGGCAGGGCGACGTCGGGGCCCTCCAGCTTGATGTCGGAGGCGTTGCGGAAGTCGAAGACGGTGTGCAGCCCGAGGCCGGCCAGGAACGCGGCGTCCGCCTCGGTGGCGTGCGCGAGGTGGCCGCTGCGGTAGAGCCGGCCGTACCGGAGGCGACGCCCGTCGACGGTCGGCAGTCCGCCCACGTCACGGAAGTTGCGGACCTCCGCGAGCTCCGGCTGGGACTGGGGGACCTGTGGCGTCTGCGTCACGGGCGCTCCTCGGGATCGGCCGCCGACGCTGCTCGTCGACGAGGCGGGCTGCTTCGACGATACGACATTGATGCAATAGGCAATCAGGCGGCAACACCCCCGCGACGGCGCGCGACGGAGCGGCGACGGCGCGCATCATCCCGTACGCGCGGCCCTCGTTCAGCACTTCATGATCGATCATTATTCCGACTTGAGCAGAATTTGACCGGGTGGCATTAATCACCTCCCGTCAACCCCTGGTTACGGTGGCGTAGGTCACTTCTGAAGGTGAAGTATGTCCTGACGTGGCAGACGATTCGAAGAACATCAGCAACGGCGCGGCAGGCGCCATCGGGTCGTACGCAGCCGTCGGGGACAGCTTTACCGAGGGGGTCGGCGACCCCGGACCGGACGGGGCGTACATCGGCTGGGCGGACCGCCTCGCGGTCCTCCTCGCCGACCAGCGGGACGAGGGGGACTTCCGCTATGCGAACCTCGCCGTACGGGGGCGGCTCCTGGACCGCATCGTCGAGGAGCAGGTGCCCCGGGCCAGGCAGCTCGCCCCCGAGCTGGTGACGTTCTGCGCCGGCGGCAACGACATCCTGCGCCCCGGCTCGGACCCGGACGCGGTCGCCGAGCGCTACGAGGCGGCCGTCGCCGAGCTGCGCGAGACGGTGCCGACGGTGCTGCTGTGCACCGGTTTCGACACCCGCGGCATGCCCGTCCTCAAGCACCTGCGCGGCAAGATCGCCACGTACACCGCCCATGTGCGGGCCATCGCCGACCGGCACGGCTGCCCGGTGCTCGACCTGTGGTCGCTCAAGTCCGTCCAGGACCGCCGGGCGTGGAGCGAGGACCGGCTGCACCTCTCGGCCGACGGGCACACCAGGGTGGCGCTGCGCGCGGCGCAGGTGCTGGGCCTGCCGGTGCCGGCCGACCCGGACCAGCCGTGGCCGCCGGAGGCGGAGCGGACCCCCGCCGAGGCGCGGCGGGACAACATCCACTGGGCGCGCGAGCACCTCGTCCCGTGGATCGGCCGCCGGCTGCGCGGCGTCTCCTCCGGCGACGACGTGGAGCCCAAGCGGCCCGACCTGCTGCCGCTGTAACAGCCCGCGGCAACGACCGCGTCCCGTAAGGGAGTCGAGGCCCCGGCCGCCCCTGGCGGCGCGGGGCCTCAGTGCGCCGCGGTGCGGTACGGCAGATCCGCCCAGACCACCTGGCCCCGGCCGCTGTCGACGGGCCGGGTGCCCCAGCTGTCCGAGAGCGCGCCCACGAGGAACAGGCCGCGCCCGCCCTCCTGGTCGAGGCTGCCGGGCTGGGCGTGCGGCGCGGAGGCGTCCGGGCCGCCCTCGTCGGTGATCTCTATCCGGATGTGCGCGCCGATGACCGCCAGCTCGCAGCCGACCTTCTCGCTGTCGGTGTGCCGCACCGCGTTGGTGAACAGCTCGGTGACCACCAACTCCACGTCGTCGCGGACCTGTTGAGCAGCGCCCCACTCGCGCAGCAGTGTGCTCACGCGCCGGCGCGCCTCGGGCACGGAGGTGCGCCGCGCCGGCAAGTGGAACGCGTCCTGCGGGCTCTGGGCGAGGAAGCCGCCGCATCGCCCTAACGACGGAGCGTTTTTGTAGGAAGCCACGACATAACTATGTGCGATGTTGGTCACCGTTGGCAAGGATCACTCTGTAATTTGCAGAATTGAAAGTGCAGTCTGTTCGAGCTGATGACGGCATGACACACTGCTGAACACTGAAGCTGGTTGGAGGGGATCGGACGTGGCGGACCCACGGTCTGCGGGCGCACCCACCGTCCTGCGGGTGGTGCTCGGCAAGCGACTGCAGGATCTGCGCGAGAAGGCGGGGCTCTCCTTCGAGCGGGCCGCCGCCGCACTGGACGTGACGCACGCCACGATACGGCGCATGGAGAAGGCCGAGGTCGGCCTCAAACTCCCCTACGTCGAGAAGCTCCTGGCGACCTACGGCGTCACCGACCAGGAGGAGATCGACGGCTTCCTCTCGCTCGCCCGCGAGGCCAACCGCCCCGGCTGGTGGCACCGCTTCCGCGACGTCCTCCCCGAGTGGTTCAGCGCCTTCGTCAGCCTGGAGAGCGAAGCCAACCTCATCCGCTCCTACCAACCGCACTACGTCCCCGGCCTGTTGCAGACCGAGGACTACGCCGCCGCCGTGCTGCGCGCCGGGATGCCGCACGCCGCGCCCGCCGACATCGACCGCCTCGTCGCCCTCCGCATGGAGCGGCAGCCCCTGCTGACCCGGGACGGCGCCCCGATGCTCTGGTCGGTGCTGGACGAGACCGTGCTGCGGCGGCCCATCGGCGGACCCAAGGTGATGCGCGACCAGATCGCCCGGCTGATGGAAGCCACCTCGATGCCGAACGTCCGGCTCCAGGTGATGCCGTTCGCCGCGGGCCCGCACCCCGCCATGTACGGGCCGTTCCACATCTTCCGCTTCCCGATACCGGAACTCCCGGACATCGCGTACGCGGAAAGCCTCGTCGGAGCCGTGTACTTCGACCAGCGCAACGACGTCTCGCAGTTCCTGGAGGCCCTGGACCGGATGTGCGCGCAGGCCGCGCCGGCACACACCACCGAGGCCATTCTGGGTGGCTTTCGCAAGGAGATCTAAACCCCCCATGGATCGCATACGTATCTACAACGGCATGCCCGCCAACGAACTGGGCACCGAGGGCTGGCACAAGCCGTGGAGCGGCGGAAACGGCGGCGAGTGCGTCGAGGCCATGCGCCTGCGGGACGGCCGGGTCGCCCTGCGCCAGTCCACCGACCCGGACGGTCCCGCGCTGATCTACACCCACCGCGAGATGGTCAGTTTCATCGAGGGCGCGAAGGCCGGCCACGCCGACTTCCTGCTCTCCGCCGCGCCGTGCCCGGCGCACTGAGGGAGGCGCCATGACCGAGCAGCACAGCCCTCCGGAGCAGGCGGACCCCGCCGTCCCGGAGATCGGCCCCTACCCGCCCGGCCCGGACCACCTCGGCTTCGCCGCCGACGAGATCGACACCAGCCGCGCCCACCCGGCCCGCATGTACGACTACTTCCTCGGCGGCTGGGACAACTACGAGGTCGACCGGGTCGCCGGCGACCGCGTCATCGACCTCTACCCGCAGGTCCGGGACAGCGTGCGGGCCAACGGAGCCTTCCGCCGGCGCGCGGTCCGCGCGGTGGCGGCCGCCGGCGTGCGGCAGTTCCTCGTCCTCGGCATCGGCATCCCCACCTCGCCCAACCCGCACGAGGTGGCCCGGGAGACCGCCCCCGAGAGCCGGGTGGTCTACGTGGACAGCGACCCGATCGTCGCCACCCACGCCCGCGCCCGGCTCGCCAACGCCGCCGGCACCGCCTTCGCCCTCGGCGACCTCCGCGACCCCAAGGCCGTCCTGGACGACCCGGCGGTCCGCGCGCTGATCGACTTCGACCGGCCGGTGGGCCTGCTGATCGGCGGCGTGATGGACTTCCTCTCCGCGGACGACAACCCCGCCGGACTGCTCGCCGCGTTCGGCGCCGCGCTCCCCGCCGGCAGCCACCTGATCCTGTCGCACGGCACCTACGAGCCGTACGAGGGCTACGCGCAGGGCCGGGTCGACGAGGCCGCCCGGACGCATGTGGAGGAGGTCTACAAGAGCTCCACCGCCCCGCTGACCCTGCGCACCAAGGACGAGATAGCCGCCCTCCTCGGCCCGTTCACCCCTCTGGAACCAGGCGTCGTCCGCGTCCCGCTGTGGCGGCCCGACGAGGACGTCCCCGGTCCCGAGGAGCTGAACAGCATCATTTTCTACGGCGTGGTGGCCCGCAAGGGCTGACCGGAGCGGCCGGGCGCCCGCTACGCGCCGGTGGGCGAGACCTGGGGCTCCTCGACAGGGGAGACCTGGGGCTCGGCCACGGCCGCCAGGGGGGCCGGGGGCGGCGGCGCGGCCGCGGTGAGGCCGGCGCCGAGGTCGTCGGGAGAGGCCAGCGCCGTATGCGTGCCCGCCGCCGTGCAGGCGTGGGCGCCGGCGACCGCGCCGAGCCGGGCGCACTCCTCCAGGCTCCGCCCGGACAGCTTGCCGTAGAGGAAACCGCAGGTGAAGGCGTCGCCGGCGCCGTTGCTGTCGATGACCGGGCCCGGCGGTACGGCCGCGGGGATCAGCCGGGGGGTGCGGTCCTCCGGGGTGAGGAGGTACGCGCCGCCCGCGCCGGCGGTGGCGATCACCGCGCCGGCCCGCCCCTCGCGGATGATCTCCCGCATCACCGGCCCGATCCGTTCACCGGCCCCCGCCGTGCTCAGGAAGACCAGGTCCGAGCGGAGCGCGAACTCCCGGTGGTGCTCGGTCAGCCCGTCCCAGTCGTGCAGATCCGTGGAGACGGGAACACCCAGGGCGGTGATGTCGTCGTAGAGATAGCGGGCGAAGTGGCTGATCGACAGATGGACGTGCCGGGTGCGGCGCAGGAGGGGGAGGTAGTGCTCGGGCGGCATCCGCAGATCGAGCGGGTCCCGGGCGTCGTAGAAGGACATCCGGCGGCCGTCCGGTGAGACGAGGTTGACCGCCCGCCGGGTGCCGTGCGGCGAGATCAGCGGCCGGAAGTCGACACCGCTGCCGGCCAGCCGCGCGCGGACCAGGGCGCCCGGGGGGTCGTCGCCGAGGAAGTCCACGAATCCGGTGGCCAGCCCCAGCGCCGCGCAGCCGAGCGCGACACCGGTGCCGGTGTGCCCGGCCCATTCGCGGATGGGCGGCACGGCGTGGCTGTCGGCGGACGGTACGGGCAGCGCGCCGACCCGCACGATGGTGTCCACGCCCGATCCGCCGACGACGAGTACGTCATATGGCTCAGATACCTGCTGGAAGGTCACAAGCGTCCCTGAATCCCTTGCTGGTGAGACGAGTCCCGTGCTGGTGGGAGCGGCCGCGCCGGCGGTGCGCCCGCCGACGGGAGTCTAGACGCACACTCGCCTCATATCGGGATGTCAGGGACACGCGTGACGCGGGGGGCGCGGGCCCGGCACCGGCGGGGGCCGGCGCGGCGGCGCGGGCGGCGCCGGCTCGTCCGCAGGCCCGGGGGCGGCCCGTTGACACCGGTGCGCCGGGCGGCCCAGGGTGAGGGGCCATCAGTTCGAAGAGCGAGCGGAGCAGGGGTGACGGGCCGCGGCCGGACCGCGCCGGGCACCCGGCCGCGGGGAAGAAGAGGCACGCATGGCGGAGCACACCGGGCGCGGGCGGACCGCGATCGTGATCGGCGGCGGACTCGCCGGGATGCTCGCCGTCACGGCCCTGCGCGGCCACGCCGACACCGTCACGGTCGTCGAACGGGACCGCTACCCGGCCGGCACCGCCTTCCGCAAGGGCGTCCCGCACGCCCGCCACCTGCACATCCTCCTCAGCGGCGGCCAGCGCGCCCTGGACCGGCTGCTGCCCGGCACGGTCGCCGCGCTCACCGAGGCCGGCGCCCGCAGCCTGTATCTGCCGCGCGATCTGGTCACCCGTACGCCCACCGGCTGGCAGCGGCGCTTCGACGAGGGCCGGCATCCCACCCTCAGCGTCACCCGGCCGGTCCTGGACGCCGTCGTCCGCGAACGCGCCCTGCGCGCGGCCGCCGCGGACACCCGCGTCGAGGTCCTGGAGGCGACCGAGGCCGTCGGCCTGGCCGGCGACGCCCGGCGGGTGACCGGCGTCGCGGTCCGCTCCCGCACCGGCGACCGGGCGGCCGGAGACGCCCGGGTGCTCACCGCCGACCTGGTGGTCGACGCGTCCGGCCGCGGCTCCCGTACACCGCGCTGGTACGCCGAACTGGGCCGCGAGGCGCCGCGCGAGGAGACCGTCGACTCCGGCCTGGCCTACGCCACCCGGATGTACCGCTTCACCGGACCCGGCGGCGAACCGGGCATCGGCGTCAACGTCCCCGGATGGCCCGGGTGCCCCAGAGGCGCGGCGTTCGTCCCCGTGGAGGACGGCAACTGGCTGCTGACGCTGTCCGGGGTGCGCGGGCACCACCCGCCCACGGACGGGGCGGAGTTCACCGCGTTCAGCGCCACCATCGGCGACCCCTACGTCCACGGCCTGCTGGCCCGCGCCGAACCGGTCTCACCGGTGCACGGCTTCCGCGACACCTGCAACCGCCGCCGGTACTACGACCGGCCCGGCGCCCTCCCGGAGGGCCTGCTGGTCCTCGGGGACGCCAACTGCACCTTCAACCCCGTTTACGGCCAGGGCATGACGGTGGCCGCCCTCGGCGCGCTGGCTCTGCGCGACACCCTCGACCGCGCCGGGGGCCTGGGTCCCGGCGCCGCGGCCCGGGCCCAGCGGGCGATCTGCCGGGCCGCGGAACCCGCCTGGATGGCCGCGGTCGGCGCGGACCGCCCCTACGTACGCGGACCCGGCGCCACGGCGGGCCCCGGTGAGCGGCTGACGACCTGGTACCTGGACCGGCTCTCGGCCCGCGCCGCCATCGATCCGGTCGTCGGCGCCGCGTTCCGGGACGTCTTCTGCCTCACGGCGCCGCCGTCCCGGCTGATGTCGCCGCGGGTCGTGCTCCGCACGGTCCTGCTGCCGCGGCGGCCGGGGCTGCGGGAGCCGGCCGGTGTGGTGGAGAGGGTGTGAGGCGGCTTCCGGCGAGGTGAGGAGGGGGCGGGCCGGCGGCTGAGTGCCGGAGGCGGCCCGTGCCGAGTTCACTCTCACGGGTGTTTTCGCCGGTGTCGGCGGGGGTGCGCCCGGGTGTCGTAGGCCCCCCGTAGTCGCTTTCGCGTGGCCGAACGCGCTGGTCAGGGCGGGTGGGGTGACGTGTGGCCGGGGCCGGCGGGGGCCGAGGTGGGGCGCGGGGGAGTGGGCGGGCCGGAACACAGCGGTCGCGCGGTGCGTTCACCCCGCGACTGATCCGAACCATGGAGGTGCCGTGACCGCGTCCCGACCCCGCCCCGCGCGACTGTCCGCGCCGCGCCCCGCGAGCTTCGGCGCCGAGCCGACGGGGGAGCGGCTGGCCAGGATGCGCAGATCCCCGCAATTCCGGGACGGCCAGTTCCGGAATCCGGTGCCCACCCGGCAGGTGCTGCGCGGCGCCGCCTGGCCGATGGCGCGTACGCAGCTCAGCCGCGAGGGGCGGCTGCGCCGGGCGCCGGTCGGACGGATACCGGTGCACCGCCCGACCGCGGCGGAGCTGGGCCGCCCGCCCGCCTCCGGGCTGCGGCTCACCTGGATGGGGCACTCCACCGTGCTCGCCGAGATCGACGGGCGGCGGGTGCTCTTCGACCCGGTGTGGGGCGAGCGCTGCTCACCGTTCGCCTGGGCCGGGCCGAAGCGGCTGCATCCGGTGCCGCTGCCGCTGGCGGAGCTGGGCCCGGTCGACGCCGTGGTGATCTCGCACGACCACTACGACCACCTCGACATGCCCACCGTGCGGGCCCTGGCCGCCACCGGCGCGGCCTTCGTCGTACCGCTGGGCATCGGCGCCGACCTGGAGTTCTGGGGCGTACCGCCGGCGCGGATCACCGAACTGGACTGGCACGAGGCGGCCCGGGTCGGCGAGCTGACCCTCACCGCGACGCCGGCGCAGCACTTCTGCGGGCGGGGAATGCGCGGTCCGCAGCACACCCTGTGGGCCTCCTGGGTCGTCGCCGGCCCCGGGCACCGGATCTACCACAGCGGCGACACGGGCTACTTCCCCGGATTCGCCGAAATCGGCGCGGCGCACGGGCCGTTCGACGCGACGATGATCCAGATAGGGGCCTATTCGGACTTCTGGCCGGACATCCATATGACGCCGGAGGAGGGGCTGCGGGCCCATCTGGACCTCCAGGGCGGGGAGCCGCGCGGGGTGCTGCTGCCGATCCACTGGGGCACGTTCAACCTCGCCCCGCACCCGTGGGCCGAGCCGGCCGAGCGGACCGTCGCGGCCGCCTTCCGGGCCGGGGCGCCGGTGGCCGTACCGCCGCCGGGCCGGCCGTTCGAGCCCGCCGACGAGCAGGTCGTGGAGCCGTGGTGGCGCGCGGTGGCGCTGCCACCGGTCCAGGGCTGGCCGAGTTGGCCGCCGGCTGCTCCGGCTCCGGCTGCCACCCCGGCGCCGGTCCTGGCCGCTGCCTCGGACCTGACCTCTGCGTCGGTCCCGAACGGAGCGGTCCCGAACGGAGCGGTCCCGGCCGAAGCGGGCCCGAACGAAGCGGTCCCGGCCCGAGCGGTCCCGGCGGTGGGTGAGGCGGCCGGCGCCGTGGGCCTGGAGGCGGGGGACAAGGGGGCCGGGCTGTGACAACTCCCTGAATGCGGCGAGGTGTTGACGCCGCGAGGCGATAGTGCGGCGGGCCGTTTGGGGTACGTGGCGCGGCGGGGCGCAGCCGGTTGGCGGTCGCCCCGCGCGCCGGTGGCGGGTGTGAGGCGCCGGGGTCGCGTGGGGTGTGCGGGACGTGCCAACTGCCCGCCCGCGTACGGCCGTTCGGATGTTTTCGCAGGTGTGTGCGGGGGGTGCCTCCTCAGGGAGGTGGCGCGGGGTAGCGAAAGGCGCGGGCGGCCCGAACGGCACCTCCGCAACAACTAGCGTGCGTGCTCCGCGAACCGCCAACGGCCGATCCGGAGGGCGCCGATGCCTACCGCTACCCCGCCGAGGACCGAGATGTCCCGGGAGGCTCCCAGGTCCCACGGCGGACGGCACGGGCGGGCCGCCTTCCCCGAGCCGGCCGCCGGCGCCGCCCTGCGGTCCCGCCTGGTCCGGCTGGCCGCCGTCCCCGCCCTGCTGACCGCCGTCGTCTGCACCGGCGCCGCCGCGTTCACCGTCCACAGCGGCGGCGCCCGGCTCACCGGCCGCGAGTGGACGGTGCTGGCGGGCGGTCTCGTCGTGGTGTGCGGGATCGTGCTGTGCGCCGGGCTGGCCGGGAACGCCGAGGCGCGCGCCGTGGCGAACCGCTGCGCCCGGCTGCGCCTGGTGTGCGCCCGCGCGCAGAACGACCTCGCCGACCTCCTCGACCGCGTCCGCAACGACGCATGGCTGCGGCCCCGCGACGACCACGAGCCGCTGCCGGAGCCCGGCGGCGACCCGCTCGGCCTGCTCGCCCACGACGTCGCCGCCACCGGCCGGGCCGCCGAGGCCGCGCTCATCGAGGCGGTCGGCATCGTCCGCAGCGAGGCCAGCGGCGACCAGCAGAAGCTGGAGGTCTTCGTCAACCTCGCCCGGCGCCTGCAGTCCCTCGTCCACCGCCAGATCCTGACCCTGGACGAGCTGGAGTACCAGGTCGAGGACCCCGACCTGCTCAAGGGCCTGTTCGTCATCGACCACCTGGCCACCCGGATCCGCCGGCACGCCGAGAACCTCGCCGTCCTCGGCGGCGCCATCACCCGCCGCCAGTGGACCCGTCCGATCACCATGACCGAGGTGGTGCGCTCCTCCACCGCCGAGGTGGAGCAGTACACCCGGATCAAGCTGGTCTCGCCCTTCGAGGGCACCCTGCGCGGCCACGCCGTCGCCGATGTCGTCCACCTGCTCGCCGAACTGGTCGAGAACGCCACCGAGTTCTCCGACCCCGGGACGCCGGTCACGGTGCGGGCGCGGCACGTCACCGCCGGGCTCGCCGTCGAGGTCGAGGACCGGGGCCTGGGCATGTCGGCCGAGGAGCAGGAGCAGATGAACCGGCTGCTGGCCGACCCCGAGCACATCGACCTCACCGAACTCCTCGACGACGGCCGGATCGGCCTGTACGTGGTCTCCTCGCTCGCCCAGCGGCACGGCCTGGTGGTCCGGCTCCAGGGCAGCATCTACGGCGGCGTCCAGGCCGTGCTGATCGTGCCGCCGGACCTGCTGGGCGCCAACTCCGCCGAGACCCGGGAGGAGTTCCCGGACGGGATGGAGGACGAGGAGGAGCCGCCCGCCGCGCCGGCGCCGGGCCGCGGCGGGCGGCGCGCGTACGGGGACCGCTTCGACGACGTCCCCGACCGCCGCGACCCGGCGGCCGCCGCCGGGGGCTACGCCGCCGGTGCCTCCGGGACCGAGGGTTCCTTCGGCGCCTCCGGGGCCCATGCCCTGGCCCCCGTACGGGCGCTCCCGGCGGGCCCCGGCACGCCGTCCGGCCGCCGCCGGATCGTCCGCACCCCGGCCGGCGCCACCGCCGCCGCGGTCGAGGCCGCCGCCCGCTCCCCGCAGCACACCGCCGCCACGCCCGACGGCCCGCCCCCCGGCGGCCACCACCCGGCCGACCACCGCCCCACCGAGTCCGGCCCGGCGACGGCCCGCCCCGGCGGCAGCCGTACCGCCGAGCCGTACGCGACCCCGGCCCCCGCCCGCCCCGCCGCCCCCGGCCCCGTGGTGCTGCCCCCCCCGCCGCTCCCCCTGGACGAGACGCCCCGGCCCCGGTTGCCGCGGCGGGTCAAACAGGCACACATCGCACCGCAGTTGCGGGAAGGGCCGCCGCCGCGGCCGTCCCGCGGCGGGCCCGAGCGGCTCCACGACCCCTCGCTGATGGCCGCCTACCAGCGCGGTTTCAGCCGCGGCGACCCCAGCTACGCGGCCGGCCTGATCGCGGCCGGCCACCCCGCCCCCGGCCCGGCCACCACCCCGGGCCAGGACGGCGGAGCCGGCGGCCCCGGAGACCCCGGGCCGCTCCCTGCCCCCGACCACGACGCCCCGATGGCCCACCCCCGAGGAGACAACCCCGATCATGGTGAGTGACGTGCGTGCGCAGACGCACCCGGAGTTCCGCGGCGGTCAGCACACCGACCTCTCCTGGCTGCTGACCGGCCTCGTCCAGCGGGTCCCGCACACCCGCAGCGCCGTCCTGCTGTCCGCGGACGGCCTGGTCAAGGCGTCCCACGGCTTCGAACCGGACGTCGCCGACCACATGGCGGCGCTCTCCTCCGGCCTGTACTCCCTCGCCCGCAGCGCCGGTTCCCGCTTCGGGGAGGGCAGCGACATCCTCCAGGTCGTGGTCGAGATGGAGCAGACCTTCCTCTTCGTCGCCGCCGCCGGCTCCGGCGCCTGCCTGGCCGTCCTGGCCGGCCGCGAGGCCGACGCCGGCGTCCTCGGCTACGAGATGGGGATGCTGGTCAAGAGCGTCCGGCCGTACCTCTCCACGCCCCCGCGCCACCAGAGCCCGGCGGGTGGCCGTTGACCGTCCTCCTGCCCCGCCGGCAGCGGCGGCCCGGCCCGGACGCCCCGTGGGTCGACGACGGGGCCGGCCGCCTGGTCCGCCCGTACACCGTCAGCAAGGGCCGGACACGCCCCACGGCGCACTTCGACCTGATGACGCTGGTGCGGGCGACCGGGCGGCGGCCCGCCGGGCTCCAAGGGCCCGACTACGACCGGGTGCTGGGCCTGTGCAATGGGCCCGTACCGGTCGCCGAGGTCGCCGCGCACACCCGGCTGCCCGCCGCGGTCGCCAAGGTGCTCCTCGCCGATCTCGTCGACTGCGGGGCCCTCACCGCGCGGACCCCCGCGGCCGTCGCGGGACCTGGGCCCGCTCCCCGTACCGACCGTGCGCTGCTGGAGGCGGTGCTGCATGGACTTCGTGAACGACTGTGACCCCCGGCTCCGCGGCGACCCCGAGCCCGAGCCGTTCCCCACCGCGCTGAAGATCCTCGTCGCGGGCGGCTTCGGCGTCGGCAAGACCACCTTCGTCGGCGCGGTGAGCGAGATCGAACCGCTCAGCACCGAGGAGCTGATCACCCAGCTCAGCGCCGGCACCGACGACCTGACCGGCGTGGCCGACAAGGACACCACCACCGTCGCCATGGACTTCGGCCGGATCACGCTCGGCCCGGAGCACGTCCTGTACCTCTTCGGGACGCCAGGCCAGCACCGCTTCTGGTTCCTGTGGGACGAACTGTCCCACGGGGCGCTGGGCGCGGTGGTGCTCGCCGACACCCGGCGGCTGGACCAGTCGTTCGCCGCCGTCGACTTCTTCGAGGGGCGCGGGATTCCGTTCCTGGTCGCCGTCAACGAGTTCGACGGCGGGCACCGCTACGCCCCCGACGAGGTCCGGGCCGCCCTCGACCTCGCGCCCGGCATCCCGGTGCTGCGGTGCGACGCCCGCCAGTGCGCCTCCGCCACCCGCGTCCTGGTCTCCCTCGTGGAACACCTCCTGTCCCCCGTCCCCGCCCTCACCGCCACCCCGGAGCTGCCGTGACCGCCCCCTCCGCCCGCTTCCGCTTCCCGTCCCGCTACCCGTCCTGGCGCAACCCCTCCGCCGAACTCCCGTATCTGAACGAGGACTTGACCCGCCGGCTGCTGATCACGCCGGAGGACCACGAGGCGCCGGCCCGGGTCGCCCGGCTGCGGGAACTGGGCATCGGCAAGAACCCGCTGCCCGCCTTCGACGCCTTCGCCCGCAAGCTCGCCCGGACCACCGAGACGCCCTACGCCATGGTCAACTTCATCGACGAGCGCGAGCAGTACTTCGCCGGCCTCTACGCCCCCGACCTGGACACCGCCGTCGAACTGGGCCCGGCGCCGCCCAGCGGCCGCCCCGAGCGGTTCATGGCCCGCGACCACGGCTACTGCCCGTACGTCGTGGTCCGCCGCAAGGCGCTGGTGCTGGAGGACGTCTGCGACTACCCGCGGTTCGCCGGCAACCCCGTCGTCGACGAACTGGGCATCCGCACCTACCTCGGCGCCCCGCTGATCGACCACACCGGCACCACCCTCGGCACCGTCTGCGTCATCGACCGCGAACCCCGCCCCTGGGGGCGCGAGGGGCTGCACACCATCAAGGCGTTCGCCGCCGAACTCGTCGAGGAGATCCACGAGATGGAGCGGCGGCAGCGGGAGACCGGCGCCCCCTGAGCCTTGGCGAGCCCCCTGACCGCCGCCGCCCCGCCCGTTCACCGCGCCCCGGCCAGCTCCCCCCGCCCGCCCGGGACCCCGTCCCCGTCCCCGTCCGCGCGGTCCGCCGGTGCCGTCCGCAGCAGCTCAGCCAGCCGGTCCGACCACTCGCCCTTGCCCTGCCCCAGCGCCAGCTCACCCAGCCGCAGCAGCTGGACGTCGGAGGTGCCGGCCGGGGCGAAGATGTGGTGCGCGTCGCGCAGGAACCGCTCCACCGGCCGGTCGGTGAACAGCCCGCACGCGGCGTGGATCTCCATCGCGTCCCGCGCCGACTCCAGCGCCGATTCGGCGTTGACGAGCTTGGCGTTCATCAGCTCCGCGTCGCACGGCTGCCCCTCGTCCAGCAGGCGCACCGCGTGGTACGCGGCCAGCCGGGCCAGCAGCAGCCGCGACTGGATGCGGCCCAGCTTCAGCTTGACGGTGGGGAGTTCGGCGAGCGGTTCGCCGTAGCGGTGCCGCTCGGCGCAGAACGCGGTGGTCTCGTCCAGCACCGCCTGGTGGATGCCCAGCGACACCGCGGTCAGATTCGGCCGCCCGTACAGCACGCTGGAGGAGTACGCCACCGCCAGCCCGTCGCCCTCCCGGCCCAGCAGCCGCGACGCCGGCACCCGGCAGTCGTCGAAGAACAGCTCGCCGAAGCTGAAGCCGTGCAGCCCCATCGCCGGCCGCTGCGGCCCCACCCGGAAGCCGGGCGTGCCGGACTCCACCAGGAACGCCGACAGGCCCCGGGAGCCCTCGCCGGTGCGCACCACGACCCCGTGCAGATCGCCGATGTGGCTGTTGCCGACGTAGATCTTGCGGCCGTTGAGGACGTAGTCGCCGCCGTCGCGGACGGCGGTGGAGGCCATGCCGAGCACATGGCCGCCGGACTGCGGCTCGGTGACCGCGATGGTCGGCAGGCAGTCGCCGGACGCGATCGCCGGCAGCCAGGTCTTCTTCTGCTCCTCGCTGCCGAAGTGCACGATCTTCGCCACGCCCAGCTGGGACGCCTGCACCATGGCGCCCATCGCGGCGCTCACCCGCGACAGCTCCTCGATGACGATGGTCTTGGCGACGTGCCCGGCGCCCATACCGCCGTACGCGCGGTCCACCGTCACGCCTATCCACCCCTGGCGGGCGATCAGCCGCGACAGGTCGGGGCAGACCGCGCGGCTCGCCTCCATCCCCGCGATCCTGGGCCGTACCTCGCGCTCGGCGAAGTCCCGTACCCGGCGCCGGAGCACCTCGTGCCGCTGGTCGGTGAAGTAGCGATACAAGACGAGCCTCCTTGCGCGACCTCCCGCGTGCCGGCCGCTCCCCGCCTCGGGGCGGCACGGGCGGTGCCGCCGTGGTCCCACCGGCAAGCGCATCTGTCGCTTACCGCGTGCAATACCCGTTGGCATACCAGCTGCGGATCGGCCGAAACATCGGCCCGGCGCATCCGGGAAGGCAGCGGGAGCGCGCCAACGCTCCGCACAACCCCCCTTCCGGAGACGGCGGAACGGCGCGGTCCGGATGTCCCGCGGACCGCGCCACCCCGCGCCTCCCCGGACCTCAGTGCCCGGTGTCGCAGCACGACTCCCGGCGCTGCTGCCGCCCCACCTCCAGCCAGTCCGTCCCGGCCGCCGCCGACCGGGCCGCCGGACCGCCCGGCGCGGGGAACGACTCCACCAGCGCCCGCTGCTCGTACAGCCGCCCGCCCTTGAGCACCGCCGGTGTCCGCACCAGCGCGCCGATATCGCGGAACGGATCGCCGTCCACCAGCGTCATATCGGCGAGCTTGCCGGCCTCCAGCGTCCCCAGATCACGGTCCGCGCCGAACACCCGGGCCGGCAGCGCCGTCGCCGTCCGCAGCGCCTGCGCCACGGTCAGCCCGCCCGCGTGCAGCGCCCGCAGCGCCAGATGGAGCGCCAGGCCCACCGCCACCAGCGGCTGGTCGGTGCCCAGCGCCACCAGCCCGCCGCCGTCCAGGATCCGCCGGTACACCCCCACCTCGGTGGCGATGTCCGCCAGCTGCGCGGGCGTCGGCCGGTGCCCGGCGGCCTCCTTGACGACCGCGGTGTCCCACGGCGGCATCAGCCGCGTCACCCGCACGTCGTCGGCCAGCGCCGGGTCCGCGCCGATCAGCGGCGCCGCGGAGAACGGCGTGGCCAGCATGTGGAAACCGCCGCCGTGCCGGTAGACCTCCACCACGTCCTCGTACGCGTGCCCCGACGCCGACACCGCGTGCCCGAACTCCAGCCGCTGGGTGGCCTGGAGATGCGTCGTCAGGTCCTGCCCCAGCTGCACGCCCGGCGTCAGCAGATGGCTCCCGGACCGCACCCCGAGCCGCTCGTGCGCGAACCGCGCCGCCTCCGCCATCACCCAGCCCGGCGCCCGCACATACGTCTTGACGAAGTCCCAGTCCAGCGCCGCGCCCCGGGCCAGCGACCGGCGCAGCCCCTCCGGGGTCCGGTGCGCCCGCCCCATGCTGTACGCCACCCGGCCGCCGTCCAGCAGCTCACCGCAGGTCAGCAGCCGCGGCCCGGTCAGCGCCCCGGCCGCCAGCGCCTCCCGCAGCCGCGCCTGCTCGTACGAGAAGCCGCCGCAGGACACCGTGGTGGTGATGCCGTACGCCAGCTGGAGCGCGGTCTGCCGCCCGCCGTACGTGGTCTGCCAGGGGTGGGTGTGCGCGTCCCACAGCCCGGGCAGCACGGTCCGCTCCGAGGCGTCCACCCGGCGCGCGGTGCCCGCCCGGGACGCGCGGTGCGGCTCCACCGCCGTGATCCGGCCGTCCCGCACCACCACGTCGACGTCCTCCCGGACCGTCTCGCCGGTGCCGTCCCAGAAGCGCCCGGCGTGCACGACGGTGTCCCGGGCCCGGTCCGGCCGGCGCTCCAGCGCCACCGGAACCGTCCGCGCCGGTCCGCCGGCCACCGGGACCAGCCGCAGCTTCCCCGCCGAGAGGTACAGCAGCGTGGCGGAGTCCCCGGACCACGACGGGTGGTCCGCAGCCTCCTCGGTCAGCTGCCGCGGCGCGCCGTCCGGCGTCCCGTCCGGCCGCACCGGCAGCACCCACAGCGCCGACTCGGCGATCAGCGCCAGCCACGTCCCGTCCGGCGACCACACCGGCCCGGAGTCGTAGCGGTCGGCGATCGAGACATGCGGGGCGACCTGGTGCAGCCGGTCCTTCCCGGTCTCCGCGTCGACGATCCGGATGACGTTGTAGCCCTCCCGGAAGCGGCGGTTGAGGCGGTTGCGGTCGCACAGCGCCAGCCACCTGCCGTCCGGCGACCAGCTCGGCCGCCCCGGCAGCCCGCCCGCGCCCATCGGCGCCGCCAGCACCTTCTCCGAACCGTCCGGCAGGTTCCGTACGACGAGGTTGCCCGCCATGTCCAGCGCCGCCAGCCGCGTGCCGTCCGGCGACAGCGCCGGCTGCACCCGCCCGCCGGCCGCCAGCACCGTCTCCGCGCCCGAATCCAGCTCGTGGCGGCGCACCGCGAACAGCCCGTCCCGGTCGTCGGCGTACACCAGCGCCCGGCCGTCCCGCGACCAGCTCGGCGCGAGGACGTAGCGGGTGGCGGCGGCCGCGGTGATCCGGCGCGGCGCGCCACCGCCCGAAGTCGGCGCCAGCCACAGGGAGTTGAGCGCGGCGAAGGCGACCCGGCGGCCGTCCGGGGACAGCGCCGGCAGGTGGATACCGCGGACCGGCGCGGCGGCCGTCCGCTCGAAACCGTAGTCCTTGACCTCGTACCGCGGCCGGTCCAGCGGCAGGCGCGCGGCGAACGGGACGGTCTCGCCCTCCCGCGGCGCCTCCGGCCGGACGATGCGGAACTGCCCGCCTACGGTGAGCAGCAGCTCGTCCCGGGAGACCCAGCGCGGCGGCACCGGCTCCACATCGCCGTCCACCGCCACCGCCGCCCCGTCCACCACGAGCGTGCAGCTCGGCCCCGGATAGTCGGTGGTCCGCAGATACGCCAGCCGGCCGGCCGGGGACAGCGCGGGCACCATCACCTGCGCCGCGGCCGTCTCGGTGTGCTCGGTGCGCACCGGGCCGCGGCCGTCGGCGGGTACCGACGCCACCGTCCGGGACACCAGCGCGCTGCCGTCCACCCGGCCCCGGACGAACACGATCCGGGAGCCGTCCGGCGACCAACAGGGGTCGAAGTCCTCCCAGGCGCCGTCCTGGTGGGGCCCCTCCTGGCCCGGCAGCCCGGTCACCCGGGTCAGCCGTCCGGACGCCACCTCCAGCACCCATATCCGGTACGGGCTGCCCGCCACGGGGTCGCCGCCGCGCTCCGACGCGAACGCGATCCGGGCCCCGTCCGGCGACCAGGCCGGCCCCCGGTCGTCCCACGGCCCGTCGGTCAGCTGCGTGAGCCCGGAACCGTCCGGGCGCAGCGTCCACAGGTGGAAAGTGCCGCCCCGGTACGCGCAGACCGCCAGCCGCCGGCCATCCGGGGCGAACACCGGGCGGGTGGGCTCCAGATCGGGCGGGGTCAGCGCCCGCGCCTCACCGCCGGCCCGGGGCAGCGACCACAGGACGTTCTGGACCTCGGCGACGATCCGGTCACCGGACGGGGCGAGGGTGGCCGCGCCGTTGGTGGCGGCGGTGAAGGACAGCGCGGCGGGGGCGCCGGCGGGCGGCGCGGCCGTTCCGGCGGCGGCCGCGGGGACGGCGATCTGGGCGAGTCCGGCCGCGGCGGCGGCCGAGGCGGTGCCCTGGAGGAATCTGCGGCGGGTGAGCGGCGAACGGGGGAGCGGGGTGTTTCCGGGGCGGTCTGCGGTGTCCAACGATCCTCCTGCGCAAGGGGGTTGCGGCACAGTGCCGGCACAGAACGGGACGATCGTGTCACGCCGCGCGCCCCCGGGGCCATCCCCGCCACGCGCGCCCCGTGGCCAACGGCCGCCCCGCGGGCCAGAGTGGGCGCTACCGGCCCCGTGACCCCAGGAGGCACCGTGCAGCAGGACATCCACCAGGCCCCCGATGGCGCCCGCATCGCCGTGTACACCTGGCTCCCGGAGTCCGGCCCGCCCCGCGCCCTGGTGCAGATCGCCCACGGCGCCGCCGAACACGCCCGCCGCTACGACCGCTTCGCCCGCCACCTGATCCGCCACGGCTACGCCGTCACCGCCTCCGACCACCGCGGCCACGGCGCCACCGCGCCCTCCACCGGCGGCCGCGGCGTCACCGGCCCGGACGCCTGGCGCGCCATCGTCGCCGATCTCAAGGCCGTCGGCGACCGCGCGGCCGCCGCCCACCCGGGCCTGCCCCTCGTCCTCCTGGGGCACAGCATGGGCTCCGTACTGGCCCGCGACTATGCCCAGGAATACGGCGCCGACCTCGCCGGCCTGATCCTCACCGGCACCTTCCGCACCCTGCCCGGCCTGGACATCGAGGCCGCCACGGCCGCCCTGGAAGCGGAGATCACCGCCCACGGCCCGGCCCACCCCTCGCCGTTCCTCCCCGAGACCTTCGCCTCCTTCAACGACGCCTTCCCGCACCGCACCGGCTGCGAATGGCTCTCCCGCGACCCCGCCGAGGTCGACCGCTACGCCGCCGACCCGGACTGCGGCTTCCCGTTCTGCGCCGGCCTGGCCCTGGACTGGGTACGCGCCCTCCGCAAGGTCAACGACCCCGCCCACCTCGCCCGCATCCCGCGCGGCCTCCCGGTGCACGTCGCGGTCGGCGACCAGGACCCCTGCCACCAGCGCCTGACCCTCGTCCACGAACTCCTGGAGGACTTCCGCTACCTCGGCACCCGCGACCTGACCTGGCGCGCCTACCCGGGCGCCCGCCACGAGATCCTCAACGAGACCAACCGGGAGGAGGTGGAGGGAGACCTGCTGGCCTGGCTGGAGGAGCGGGTGTGAGGGGGGCGTCCCCGGGGCGGTGGGACCTGGCTACGTCCCTGGGGTGCCGCGCCTGGCTCACGCCCCCGGGGCGCGGTCGCCCCCCGCTGTGCCGCTACGCCCCCGGGGCGCCACGGATCTCTACGCCCCCGTGGCGCGGCCGCCCCCGCCGTCCGGGTACGCCCCCAGAAAGCCGGTGATCCGGGCCCGCAGCCCCTGGGCGTCGAGCCCGTGCGCCGCGAGGTGCTCCTCCAGCCGCCCGTAGCGGCGCAGCTCCCGGCGGCCGACGCCGAGCCCGAGGACCCGGTGCGGCCGGTCCGCCAGCGCGTCGTTGGCGAACCGGGTGGAGGTCCCGGCCAGATACGGCTCGACCAGCACCACATCCGCCGCACCCGTGGCCCCGGCGGCGGCCCGCAGCGCCCGGCCGTCGAAGGGCCGCACCGTCGCCGCGTACAGCACCGTCACATCCAGACCCTCCGTGGCGGCCAGCACCGGATCCAGCATCGGCCCCACGGCCACCACCACCCCGCCACGGCCCTCCCTCAGGACCATGAACCCGGCCCCGGCCCCGGCCCCGTCCCCGCCCACCGGCCGCCCCACCGCATTCACCTGCACCGACAGCCGCACGTACACCTTGTCGTCACCGGCCGCGGCGGCCTTCCGCAGCAGCGTCTCGGCCTCGTCCGGATGCCCCGGCACATGCACCGTCCACCCGTCCAGGGTGTCCAGCAGCGCCACGTCGCCCGGCGCCATATGGGTGAAACCGCCGCTCGGCCAGTCATAGGACGCGCCGGCGCTCACCAGCACCCCGCCCGTGCCCTGGTGGCCGAAATCCAGCTTCAGCTGCTCGAAGGGCCGCTCCACCAGGAAACTGGCAAAAGTGTGCAGCACCGGCCGCATCCCGGTCAGCGCCAGCCCGCCGCCGACCCCGACCAGCAGCTGCTCGCGGATCCCGACATTGATCACCCGCTCGGGATGCCGGCGCGCCGCGTCCGCGAAACCGGCGGTGCCGATATCGGCGAGCACCACCGCCAGCCGCGGATCCTCGTCCAGCAGCCGCGAGGCGACCGCCGCGAACCGTTCCCGCATGGTGTCCTCGAACCGTTCCCGCATGGTGTCCATCCCCGCATTCCTCTCAGGTCGTCTCTTGTCGGGTTACTCCGGAAACCGGGCCGCGCTCATCCCGCGTCCTTCGGCTCGACCCGGGCCACCACCGCGTGCGGCCGCCCCGGATGCGGGGCGCGGTACGCCTCGTACAGCGCCGCGTGGTCGCGGCCGTCCACGGTCGCCGCGGACCAGCCGGCGGCCTCGAAGCGGGAGGCGATCCCGCCGCGCCAGCCGTGGGTGGCCGAGGAGTTGTCGATGACGACGGTGTGCAGCCGGTCCAGTCCGGCCGCGCCGGCGTACGCGAGCGCCTCGTGGTTGCTGCCCTCGTCCAGTTCCGCGTCGCCGATCAGCACCCAGACGGCCGCGTCGGTACGCCCCTGGGCGCGCAGGCCCAGCGCGGTGCCCACGGCCAGCGGCAGCCCGTGCCCGAGTGAACCGCTGCCGATCTCGACGCCGGGGACCAGGGTCCGGTCCGGATGGTGGCCCAGCGGCGAGTCGTACGCGCCGAAGCCGTTCAGCCAGCCGGCGGGGAAGAAGCCCTTGGCGGCCAGCACCGCGTAGTAGGCCATCGGGCCGTGCCCCTTGGAGAGCAGGAACAGGTCCCGGCCGGGGTCGCCGGCGGTGGCGGGGGAGACCCGCAGCACCCGGTCGTAGAGGACCCAGAGGGCGTCGAGGGTGGAGGTGGCCGCCGGCCCGTGCTTCTCGTCGCCGGTCATCAGCCCCATCAGCCGGGGCAGTTCCGCGAACCGGTCGTCCGTCGCTGTGTGCGTCATACCGCAGACCTTGCAACCTCAAGCTCCCTTGAGGTCAACCGTCGCCCGCCCCGGCCCGCCCCCGCCAGGAAATGGCGTCGCGCACCCTCTGACATGCGGTATCGTTTCCGTGCACGAACGCCCGGGGAATTCCCCGCAGCATCGGGCAACGGGACGTGGCGCAGCTTGGTAGCGCACTTGACTGGGGGTCAAGGGGTCGCAGGTTCAAATCCTGTCGTCCCGACTTGCGAAGGCGAGTCGGAGGCCGTGTCGGAGATGACCGACACGGCCTTTTCCGTGTTTCCGCCGGCCCGGCCGATCCCGTGCCTTCCCGCTTTCGCGCCGCCCCGCGTGCCCTTCCGCGCCTGTTCGTTCGCCCGCGCCGGTCCGTGCTCTCGCGCGCCGCGGCGGATCTCTCCGCGCCCTCCCCGGCTCCTCCGAAGCCGCTGGTCAACGCACTGTTGTTGCGTGGTCACTCAACCACCGGTTAAGTTCGGGGTTCCTCACTGTCCGTATGTGGACTGGTGCGGCGCGTTCCCGGCGTGACAGGATGGGGGCGTGGCTTCAGGCGGCCTTAACTGCTCGTTGGGGCCGGCTCGACGAACGGGGGAATGGCAGTGGGGGGCGACGGCCGGCCCAAGGGGGAGGGCAGCGTGCTCGCGGAACGGCTCAACCACCTTTTCGCGCACATGCATCCGCCCGGCGCCCCGTACACCAACGCCCATGTGGCCGAGGAGATCAGCCACGGGGCCGCGGAGTACGGCGGGGTGAAGGTCACCGAGCAGTACCTGTCCATGCTGCGCAACGGACGGCGGACGAACCCGAGTCCGGAGATCCTGCGCGCACTGGCGAAGTTCTTCGCCGTCCCGGTCGGGTATCTCCTGGGTGACCTCTCCCAGCCGCAGGCCGCGCGGGTGGAGGAGGAGGTCCGGTTCCTCGCCGCCATGCGGGACCAGCGGGTGCGCGCCATCGCCCTGCGCTCGGTCGGGCTGCCTCCGGAAGTACAGGACAGCCTGACGACGATCATCTCCCAGTTCCGCCGGCAGATGAACCTGCCGGACGGTCCGCCGGAGCAGGGGGGTGACCGGCGTGGCGAACGGCCCGGTACGGACCGCTGAGCGCGACCGGATCTTCACTACCTGGCGGCGGGCCGGACACGAGGACGGGACGAGCATGCGAGTGGGGCAGATGCGCAGGCGGTGCAAGCAGCTCATCAAGGAGCTGCGGCTGCCCGCCTCGACCGATCTGCGCGGGGTCTGCGACCTCGTCGCGGCACGGGTCGAACGGCCCGTCCACCTGGTGCCGATGAGCCTGGGCGGCGTCGTCTCCGGCATGACCGCCACCACCGACGACGGCTACTGGGTCTTCTACGAACTCAAGACCTCCCCCTGGCACCAGACCCACATCGTGCTCCACGAACTCAGCCACCTCCTCCTCGGCCACGCCCAGGACCCCGCCGTCACCGAGGACGCCCTGCGGATGTGGACGCCGTCCGTCGACGTCGCCACCGCGATGCGGCGGATGGGCCTGACCATGGGATTCGCCCGCCACCACGGCTACGACAACCTCGCCGAGCGGGAAACGGAAGTACTCGGCACGCTCCTGATGGAGCACGTCGTCCCCATGGCGGTCGAACCGGAACTCCCGCTGGACGGCCCGGCCGCCGAGGTCGCCGCCGCACTCGGCCCCGCGCTCCAGCACATCCGCCGCCAGCAGGAGGCGGCCGGACCGTCCGGAGGCGCCGGTGTTTGACCTCGTCTACCTCTGCTTCGGGGCCGCCGCCTGGGCGCTCGTGGCGTACAAGGCGGTCGCGTGGTTCCGGGACCGCCGCAACACCGACCTCGGGCTCGCCTGCGTGATGACCGGCGGCGTGGCGACGGTCTTCCTCTTCTCCGCGCCCAGCCTCTACCGCGGCTTCGACCGGCTGGTGGGCGTCGCCAACCTCGCCATGGTCTTCCTGTACTCCTCCGTCGTGGTCTTCGCCGCCGGCGCGCTGGTCCTCCTGCTCCGCTGGACCGCCGGCGAGGGCGAGGCCGCCCGCGCCCGGGCCCGCCGGCGCGCCCGGGCCGCCGTCGGAGCGGTCGCGGCTCTCTGGGCGGTGGCCGTCACCGGCTTCGCGGTCGGCCGCCCGGACGCCGTCGAGCACCCCCGCGACTTCAGCACCGCCTACACCGACGCACCCGGGGTCATGCTCTTCCTGGTGCTGTATCTGGCCATCTTCGGCGCCAGCCTGGCGGGCCTGGGCACCCTCTGCCCCCGTTACGCGCGCCGGCTCGGCAGCACCTGGCTGGCCCGCGGCCTGCGGGTACTGGCCGCCGGCTGCTGGCTCGGCCTGGTCTACTGCGCCTGCAAGGTCATCGGCTTCGCCCTGTCGTGGGCCGGCCACCCGGCCCTGTGGCTGTCCAACGGCGTCGCCCCGCTCAGCGCCTCGGTCGCCGCGCTCCTCGTCCTCACCGGCTTCTCCCTCCCCGCCGCCGGGCCGCGCGTCGCCGCCTGGCGCCGACTGCGCCGCCTCACGCCCCTCTGGCGGACCGTCACCGCGCAGAACCCCGAAGTCACCATGGACGGCTCCCGGTGGACGGGCCACTGGCCGTTCGCCGACCTCGAATGGCGCGCCAACCGCCAGATGGCCGAAATCCGCGACGTCCAGCGCGGCATCCGCCGCCACGTCGAGTCCGACGCCATCGACATCGTCCGCGAACGGGCCCGCGCGGTCTCCCTCGACGACCGCCAGCTCGCCGCCGTCGCCGAGGCCGCCGCCCTCCGGCGCGGCCTGGAGAACCGCGCGGTCGGCCACGTCCCCGTACACGGCGCCGACAGCGTGGTGGTCACCGAGGGCCGCGACGGCGCCGGACTCGCCGCGGAATACGAGCACTTGGCGCTGGTCGCCGACGTCTACCACTCACCGCTGATCGAGACCGTGCTCACCGAGTTGCGCCAGCGCAGCGCCACACCTCGCGGCTGACCGCGACGCACAGACGGGGTGGCCCGGTACGGGGGTCCGGGCCTCCCGCGCCGCGCACGGCGGCACCGGCCCCGGCCGGTGCCGCCCGGCGCCCCGGGCCGGGGCACCGCACGCATCCGGCCGCCTCCCGGCGGGAGTTCCGGTGACAGGCCCTAGAGTCGGACGCCATGCAGAACACCGCCGAGACCGGCCCCGACACCACCCCCGTCGACACCACCCCGATCGACACCACGCCCCTCCTGGACGACCTGTACGCCGCCTGTGCGGCGCTCCGCGAGGCCGGGCCCGTCCACCGCATCACCGGCACCGACGGGCAGCCCGCCTGGCTCGTCACCCGCTACGACGACGTCCGCGCCGCCCTGGCCGACCCCCGGCTCTCGCTGGACAAACGGAACGCCACCCCCGGCAACTACCGCGGCTTCTCCCTGCCGCCCGCCCTGGACGCCAACCTCATGAACATGGACCCGCCGGACCACACCCGGATCCGCCGCCTGGTCGTCAAGGCGTTCACCCCGGGCCGCGTCGAGGCGCTCCGCGCGCCCGTCCGCCGGATCGCCGACGAGCTGCTCGACGCGATGGCCGACCGGGGCCGCGCCGAACTCGTCCGCGACTACGCCGGACCGCTGCCGATCACCGTCATCTGCGACCTCCTCGGCGTCCCCCAGGAGGACCGGCGGGACTTCCTCGCCTGGTCCGACGCGCTGATCACACCCGATCCGGCCCGGCCGCAGGCGATGAAGGAAGCGGTCGGCGCCATGCTGGAGTTCTACACCCGGCTGATCGCGGTCAAGCGCGCCGAACCGGGCGACGACCTGCTCTCCGACCTCATCGCGGTCCGCGACGACACGGGCGGCGCCGAGGACGCGGGCGGCACCGGCGGAGCGGCCGGCGACCGGCTCAGCGAGGACGAACTGACCTCCCTCGCCTTCCTCATCCTCCTCGCTGGCCACGAGAACACCGTCCAGCTCATCGGCAACGCCGTCCTCACGCTCCTCGACAACCCCGAACACCTCGCCGCGTTGCGCCAAAATCCAGCCGAACTACCGGCCGTCGTCGAGGAGTTCCTCCGCTACGACGGACCCGCCCCCCTGGCCATCCGCCGCTTCCCCGTCGAGGACATCGAGATCGGCGGCGTCCGCATCCCCGCCGGCGAGAGCGTGCTGCTCTCCCTCGCGTCCGCCAACCGCGACCCGGACCGCTTCCCCGACCCCGACCGCTTCGACCCGGCCCGCGGCCTCTCCGGCCACCTCGCCCTGGGGCACGGCATCCACTACTGCCTCGGCGCGCCGCTGGCCCGTATGGAGGCGGAGATCGCCATCTCCGCCCTGATCAGCCGCTTTCCCGGACTGCGCCTCGACATCCCCCGGGACGAAGTACGACACCGCCGGACCATCCGGGCACGTGGCCTGATTTCGCTGCCCGTGGCCTGGTAATCCGCAGACGTACAAGTTTTTGATGCGTAACCGTTGAGCCATGCGGTAGAAAAGTCCTGTGACCCGCCCGGTGTGCATCCCCCGTCGCACCGGGCGGGTCTTTCTTTGCGACTGGGGTCGTCCTTTGTGATCGCGGTCCTTCTTTGTGACCGCGGTCCTTCTTTGCGACTGCGGTCGTTCTTTGCGGCTGCGCACCGGCACCCCCGACACGCCGGGGCCGTTCCCCCTTCCGTGGTCCGTCCGGCGCAACCGCGCTGCGCACCCGGCCCGCCCTCCATAGCGTGACCCCATGGCAATCGACGCGCTTGTGTCCAAGAAGGCCGGGGCGCTGGCCCTGATCGCCGCCACCGGCCTGTCCCTCACCTCCATACCGGCCGGCGCCCGTCCGGCCGCCCCGACGGCCCGTCAACCCGCCGCGGCCGCCCACCGGCTGCCAGGCGGCCTGTCCGCGCTGGCCTGGATGGTCGCCGACGCCGACACCGGCAAAGTCCTGGCCTCGCACAACCCGCACCGCAGACTCGCCCCCGCCAGCACCCTCAAAACCCTCTTCGCCGTCACCGTCCTGCCCAAGTTCCCCGCCGGACACGTCCGCCAGGTCAGCGCCGCCGACCTCGCCGGCCTCGGCCCCGGCAGCAGCGTCGTCGGCGTCCGCCAGGGCCGCCGCTACACCGTCGCCGACCTGTGGCGCGGCGTCTTCCTGCGCTCCGGCAACGATGCCGTCCACGTCCTGGCCTCCATGAACGGCGGCTGGTCGGCCACCGCCCGGGAGATGCAGCAGACCGCCCGCCGACTCGGCGCCCGCGACACCACCGTCAAATCCCCGGACGGCTACGACGCCCCCGGCCAGGTCTCCTCCGCCTTCGACCTGACCGTCTTCGCCCGCGCCGGCCTCACCAACGCCGACTTCGCCCGCTACTGCGCCACCCCGCGCGCCGCCTTCCCGGCCGCCGGCGGCGCCACCGTACAGATCGAGAACACCAACCGGATGCTCGTCGGCTCCCACGGCCTGCCCCGCTACCCCGGCATCATCGGCGTCAAGAACGGCTACACCAGCAAAGCCGGCAACACCCTCGTCGCCGCCGCCCGCCGCAACGGCCACACCCTCATCGCCACCGTCCTCAACCCGCAGTCGGGTGAGGCCAACGGCGTCTACAAGGAAGCCGGGGCGCTCCTTGACTGGGGGTTCAACGATGTGGGGCGGGGGGAGGCGGTCGGCGGCGCGGGGCGGCCCATGCGCTCGGTGCGCTCCGGGGCCTGATGCTGAAGCCCGCCGCTCCCGTACGCAGCGCCGCTCGCGGCTGACCGGTGCGCGCGGGTCACGGGCGTACGCGGCTTACGGTCGCCCGCGGATCATCGGCGGGCGCGGAGCCGGGGAGCCGTTTCGGCCGCCGCCACCGGGCGGGCCGGCTCGCGGCCTTCCGGGGACCCGGTCAGCCGGCCGGCCAGTTCGTCCGCCCAGGCCGTCAGCCCCGCCACATCGATGCCGTGCGGCGGGTCCGCGGCATACGGGGCGATCGCCGCCGCACCCCGGCACAGCAGCGCCGCACCGCCGGGCGCGTTGCCGCGGGCCGCGTGCGTCAGCCCCACCGCGAGCTGGGCCAGCCCCCGCCACAGCTCCCGCTCATTCTCCGGAGCGGACTTCCAGGCGTCCTCCAGCACCTCGTGCGCGTGGAACGGCATCCCCGCGTCCAGCAGCCGCTGCGCCTCCGCCAGCGACGCGTCCGGCGTCCGCGACACCCCCTCCGGCTGCCGGGCCACTCCCGGCGCGCCGTAGGGCAGCGGCCGGCCGAGCCCGTCCCGCGGCCGCGCGTTGCGCGCCCGGCCCCGCTCGTCACGGTCCCGCCGTCGCGCCGCCGCATCGCCGCCGCCCTCCTGGCGACGGGCTTGCGGCCGGCGCTCCTGCTCCTGCTGTTCCGGCTGCTGGCGCTGCT
Source organism: Streptomyces sp. NRRL F-4489 (assembly GCF_001509485.1). Classification (GTDB taxonomy): domain Bacteria; phylum Actinomycetota; class Actinomycetes; order Streptomycetales; family Streptomycetaceae; genus Streptomyces. The sequence goes on along the minus strand of NZ_LLZI01000090.1, from coordinate 712 downwards.
CGTGCTGTTCCTGCTCCTCCTGTGCGTTCACTCCTCGATTGTGCGCCGGGGGGAGGGGGCCGGGCGAGGCGGACCCTTCCGGCGGCGCGGCCTTCGATCCACCGCGCTAGCCCAACTCGACCTCGTAGAAGCAGAAATGGTCCTTGATCGCCGCGACCTGGGCATGCGGCTCGGGGTACGCCCAGGCGATGTCCTCAGGGCCTTGTTCGAGTGACCAGTAGGAGGCGGTGCCCTTGAACGGGCACACGGTGTGCGTCGCGGAGGGTTTCAGGAGTTCCGTCCGTACGTCCTCCGGCGGCAGGTAGTACCGCACCGGATAGCCGGTCTCGGAGAGCAGCAAGGGCCGCCGGCTCTCGGCGAGCAACTGCCCGTTCACCACCACCCGGACATGGTCGGATCCTTCTTCGATTGCGATGCGGTGGCCTTGTGTGGACACAACCCTGATCTCCCTTCGAACGTCGGACCCGTACCGTCTCAGGGTCGCATCCGGGAAAGCTTCAGGGAGATCCCTGAGGCCGTCGCGCCCGGCGACCGGCACAGTATGAGTCATGACACAGAACGCGACGACACAACTCCTCCGCGCAGCCCTGGCCACTCCGCTGCGCGCCCCGACGCGCAGGACTGTTACCGGCGATGCGGCGGCCAGAGCTGCGGGATGGAGTGGATGGAGGGGACGGGCCGGTTCGGTCCGGTTGGGCGGGGCAGTGGCGGG
>NZ_LLZI01000089.1 GCF_001509485.1 Streptomyces sp. NRRL F-4489 | reverse complement strand
CCCCTCCCCCTCGCCGCCCCCGCTCCCTCGCGCCGTGCCGGGGGCCGCTTGCCTCTTCCTTGTTTCGGCAACGATTACGGAGAGTGATTGGTTCCAGGGGGTAGCGTGACGGGCCCGGGTAGGGGTCAGGGGCGGACGCCGCTTACCACTTCGGCGGCGCCGGCGAGGCCGTGGTGGATGTCGGGGGCGAGGCTGCTGCCCGCCAGGTAGAAGCCGAGCAGTCCGCACACGATGGCGTGCGAGATCTTCAGCTTCCCGCTGCGCAGGAAGATCACGACCAGGATCACCAGCAGCAGGATGACCGAGATGGAGACAGCCATGGACACAACACCTCCTCGTCCGCCGCCCGAATGGGCGGTAAGCGGTGGCCAGTTTGGCGCATCGCGGCGTATGTCCGGTTCGTGGAAGGGTGCTCCAAACAGGTGGTAGTTGGGGAAGGGAGGGGAGGGAGGGGTGGGTGTCGGAGGGTGGGGTGCGGGTGGCGCCTGCCGGCCGGGGGGATTCCCGGGGGTCGGTAAAGAAGTGGCATGGATCACTTGGGGGGTCGCAACGTCGTGGGGGCGCTGACCGTCTTAGCGGCCGACATTGCCGCCGCTCCCGCACCATCGACGGAAAGCCGCCCATGAGCCAGAGCCCCGCCCGGTCCTTCCGGCCGTTCCGGCCGTCCCGGTCGCTGTGCGCCGCCCTCGTGCTGATGCCGGTGCTCGGTGTCGGCGCGCTCGCGGCGTGCGACGCGGCCAAGGCGTCGGCGTCGCCGGAGCGGCCGGTGAAGGTGGCACTGGGGTCGGCCGGCGGGCATCCGACGGTGCAGGCCGGCGACCGGCTGCGGGTGAGCGCGGACGGCGGGGTGCTGACCGAGGTGACGGTGACCGATCCGCGGGGCCGGCAGCTGGTCGGCGGGTTCAGCCGGGGCGGGACGGTGTGGACGTCGCGGGCCAAGGCGGCGCCGGACACCAAGTACTCGGTGCTCGCGCTGACCCGGGACCCCGAGGGCGCCCGCAGTGAGGCCAAGGAGTCGCTGACCACCGGGAAGGTGGCCAAGCGGAACCGGGTGGTGTTCAGTCCCCGTCCGCAGGGCGAGGTGGTGGGGGTCGGCGATCCGATCGCGCTCACCTTCGCCTACCCGGTCGGGAACAAGGCGGCGGTGGAACGGCGGCTGGAGGTGGTCACCGACAACCGGACCGAGGGCGCGTGGACCTGGGAGTCCGCCCGGGGCGGCCGGGACCGGATCGTCTGGCGGCCGGAGGGCGGCTGGAAGCCGGGGACGAAGGTCACGCTGCGGGCCGAGCTGAACGGCGTGGACTCCGGCGGCGGGCGGTTCTTCACCAAGGACTACGGGCTGCGGTTCACCGTGGGCCGGAGTCCGGCTGTCAAGGCGGACCTCGACGCTGACGCGTACATCACACCCGGACTCGGACTTACGCCGGCTTTATGGCAAGGTCCAGGTGGGTGACCCCGGTGGTGGTCGCCCAACCCTCCTTGCGAGGGACAGACAACACAGGGGGCGGGGCCGGAGACTGGATGGTCGCCCGGTCGCAGCGGCAGAGGGCCGGAGGCGGAGAGCGCGCGCCTCGTGCCGGGCTGCCGACCCCCTTTCAGAGCCTAATGTGACGGAATGAGCACCGTGCAGGACCAGGATCAACTCACGGGGTGGCGGCGCTTCCGGCGCCGCGTCCCCAATGGCTTCGCCATCATCTTCAGCGTGCTGGGGCTTTTCTGCGCCCTGACAGCGCTGATCGGGCCCCTTCGGCGCGCACTCCACTCGGTGATCTACTGGCTGGACACGCTCACGATCCCGGTGGCCCCGAACTTCGCGTATGCCGCGTTCCTCTTCCTCCTGGCCGCGGCGATGACCGCGCGGAAACGGGTGGCGCTGTGGTTCGTGGTCGCGTACATGGTGCTGAACGTCCTCGCCGACGCGCTGTTCCTGGCGGCCGGGTACTGGGAGTTCGGTTTCTCGCTGCTGCTGTGCGCCGGGGCGCTGGTGCTGCTGCTGGTCTCGCACCGCGAGTTCTACGCGATCACCCGGCGCGGCGCGTTCCTGCGGGCGGCGCTGGTGCTGGCCGGCGGGCTCGTGGTGGCGGTGCTGATCGGCTGGGGGCTGGTGTCGCTGGCGCCCGGTTCGCTGGAGCGCGGCGGCGGCAACCGCCTGCTGTGGGCGGCCAACCGGGTCTGCGGCGGGCTGGTCGGCGGCCGGATCGTCGAGGGGCACCCGCCGCACTGGATCGGCACGCTGCTGGGGCTGCTGGGCGCGCTGGCGCTGCTGAACGCGGCGGCCGCGCTGTTCCGTTCGCAGCGGATGGAAGCGGCGCTGCACGGTGACGAGGAGGCCCGGATCCGGGCGCTGCTGTCGAAGTACGGCAGCCAGGACTCGCTGGGGTACTTCGCCACCCGCCGGGACAAGGCGGTGGTGTTCTCGCCGAGCGGCAAGGCCGCGGTGACGTACCGGGTCGAGGCCGGGGTGTGCCTGGCCAGTGGTGATCCGGTGGGTGACCGGGAGGCGTGGGGTCCGGCGATCGACGCGTGGCTGGACGTGGCCGGCCGGTACGGCTGGCAGCCGGCGGTGATGGGCGCGAGCGAGGACGGCGCGAAGGCGTTCGCGCGGGCCGGGCTGGGCGCTCTCCAGCTCGGTGACGAGGCGATCCTGCACGTCGCGGAGTTCGATCTGGACGGCCGGGACATGCGGGTGACGCGGCAGGCCGTCAACCGCGTGCGGCGGACGGGCGCGACGTTCCGGGTGCGGCGGCACGCGGAGCTGACCGAGGCGGAGATGCAGGAGGTCATCCACCGGGCGGACGCGTGGCGGGACACCGAGACCGAGCGCGGTTTCTCGATGGCGCTGGACCGGCTCGGGGACGAGCTGGACGGTGACTGCCTGCTGGCGGAGGCGTTCGACGGCGACGGGAAGATGATCGCGCTGCTGTCGTTCGTGCCGTGGGGCAAGGACGGTATCTCGCTGGATGTGATGCGGCGCGACCGCAGTGCGCCGAACGGCGTGATGGAGTTCATGGTCGCGGAGCTGTGCGCGCAGGCCGGGTCGCTGGGGGTGCGGCGGGTCTCGCTGAACTTCGCGGTGTTCCGGTCGGCGTTCGAGGAGGGTTCGCGGATCGGTGCCGGTCCGGTGCTGAAGGTGTGGCGGCGGCTGCTGCTGTTCTTCTCGCGCTGGTGGCAGCTGGAGGCGCTGTACCGGTCGAATTCGAAGTACCACCCGGAGTGGTATCCGCGGTTCCTGTGCTACGCGGATGCCGGGGCGCTGGCGCGGATCGCGCTGGCGTCGGGTATCGCCGAGGGTTTCGTGGCGGTGCCGAGTCTGGGCAAGCTGTGGGGCAAGGGGCACAAGAAGCGGGTGCTGGCCCCGGCGAGCACGGCGGGGCTGCCGTCGCTGGACGAGCTGGGTCTGGTGGAGTCGGAGCCGGCGACGGCCGAGGAGCGTCGGGAGCGGGAGCTGGCGGCGCTGCCGGAGCAGGTGCGGGTGCGCCACCGGAAGCTGGAGCGGCTGCGGGCGGCGGGCACCGACCCGTATCCGGTGGGTGTGCAGCGGACGCACACGCTGGGCCAGGTCCGCGAGGAGTACGGCGGCACGGCGGCGGGGGCGCGTACCGGCAAGACGGTGACGGTCGCCGGGCGGGTGCTGCTGGTGCGGGACCACGGCGGGGTGCTGTTCGCGGTGGTCCGGGACTGGTCGGGCGATCTGCAGATCGCGCTGACCCGGGCGGACAGCGGCGCGGAGCTGCTGGAGCGGTTCGGCACGGAGGTGGATCTGGGTGACCACATCGAGGCCGAGGGCGAGGTCGGGGCGAGTGACCGCGGTGAGCTGACGGTGTTCGTGACCGGGTGGCGGCTGACGGCGAAGTGCCTGCGGCCGCTGCCGGACAAGCGGCGCGGTCTGTCGGATCCGGAGGCGAAGGTCCGCCAGCGGTATGTGGACCTGGTCGTGTCGCCGGACGCGCGGGACACCGTGCGGGCCCGGTCGACGGCGGTGCAGGCGCTGCGGCAGGGGCTGATCGACCGGGGTTATCTGGAGGTCGAGACGCCGATGCTCCAGCAGATCCACGGTGGCGCGAACGCCCGTCCGTTCCACACCCACATCAACGCCTACGACCTGGATCTGTATCTGCGGATCGCGCCGGAGCTGTATCTGAAGCGGCTGTGCGTGGGCGGGATGGAGAAGGTCTTCGAGATGGGGCGGACGTTCCGGAACGAGGGCATCTCGTACAAGCACAATCCCGAGTTCACGATGCTGGAGGCGTACCAGGCGTTCGCCGACTACGACGTGATGCTGGATCTGACCCGGGAGCTGATCCAGGGTGCGGCGGTGGCCGCGTTCGGCAGTGCGACGGCGCGCAAGGCGGACAAGGACGGCCGGCTGGTCGAGCACGACATCTCGGGTGTGTGGCCGGTGAAGACGGTGTACGGGGCGATCTCGGAGGCGCTGGGCGAGGAGGTGTCGGCGGACACCGAGCCGGATCTGCTGCGGCGGCTGTGCCTGCGGGCGTCGGTGCCGGTGACGCCGGAGATGGGCCGGGGCGACATCGTGCTGGAGATGTATGAGCGGCTGGTGGAGGAGAAGACGACGCTGCCGACGTTCTACAAGGACTTCCCGACGGAGGTGTCGCCGCTGACCCGCCAGCACCGCAAGGATCCGCGGGTGGCGGAGCGCTGGGACCTGGTGGCGTTCGGTACGGAGCTGGGGACGGCGTATTCGGAGCTGACCGATCCGGTGGAGCAGCGGAGGCGGCTGACGGCGCAGTCGCTGCTGGCGGCGGGCGGTGATCCGGAGGCGATGGAGCTGGACGAGGACTTCTTGCAGGCGCTGGAGTTCGCGATGCCGCCGACGGGTGGCCTGGGGATCGGTGTGGACCGGCTGGTGATGTTCCTGACGGGTCTGTCGATCCGGGAGACGCTGCCGTTCCCGCTGGTGCGCAGGCGCTGAGCGCGGGGGCGGCGTAGAGCGCCGGGCGGGCCGGATTTCTCCGGCCCGCCCGGCGCTTTTCCGTGTGGTCCGCCCGTTAGTTGACGCGGTGGCGGAGGGGTTCGCCGCGGAGGTAGCGGCCTACTTCGGCGGCGGCGAGGGCGGCGGCCTTGTGGGCGACCTGGCGGCTGCCGCCGGCGATGTGCGGGGTGAGGACCGCGCCGGGGGCGGTGAGCAGGCGGGAGTGGGCGGGGACGGGTTCCTCGGGGTAGACGTCGAGGCCGGCGCCGGCGAGGTGGCCGGTTTCCAGGGCGTCGCAGAGCGCGTCGTAGTCGAGGAGGGCGCCGCGGGCGCAGTTGACGAGGACGGAGCCGCGGGGCATGGCGGCGATCTCGGCGCGGCCGATCATGCCGGTGGTCTCGTCGGTGACGCGGGCGTGCAGGGAGACGATGCGGGAGCGGCGCAGGAGTTCGGGGAGCGGGACCTGTTCGGCGAGGCCGGCCAGGGCGTCGGGGCGGACGTAGGGGTCGTGGACGAGGACGTGGGCGCCCATGGCGTGCAGGACGGTGGCGACGCGGCTGCCGATGGCGCCGAAGCCGATGAGGCCGATGGTGGTGCCGGCGATCTCGATGCCGCAGCTGTCGTAGTCGTAGTAGTCGCCGCGCCAGACGCCGCGGCGGAGGGCGGTGTGGGTGTCGCCGACGCCGCGGGCGGCGGCGAGCAGCAGGGTGAGGGTGTGTTCGGCGGTGGCGGTGGCGTTGCGGCCGGGGGCGTTGCAGACGGCGACGCCGTGGCGGGCGGCGGCTTCGAGGTTGGCGTTGACCGGGCCGCCGCGGCTGGTGCAGAAGAGTTTGAGGTCGGGGCAGTGGTCGAGGATGCGGGCGGTGAGCGGGCCGTGTTCGGTGACGCAGATCTCGGCGCCCTGGAGGGCGGCGATCATTTCGTCCTCGGTGCCGGATGCCTCGGTGACCTCGGCGACGGGGCCGAAGGGGGTGTGCGGCCAGCCGAATTGGAGCTCGCGTATCTCCAGGGGGGTGTCCCCGGCGGCCTCGCGGACGGCGGCGGCGAACAGGGCGGGGCGGATGAAGTGGTTGCCGGCGGCGAGGACGGTGGTGGTCATGCGGGGTCGTCTCCTGGTGTGCGGTGTGGGGTGTGTGCCGTACGGGGTGTAGGTGCGGTCAGTGGAGGGCGGGGCTGGGGGCGAGGGCAGGGGCGTTGAGGCGGAGGAGGGCGGTGTGGCCGCCGGTGAGGCGGATTTCGGTGAGGGCTCCGTTGTGGAGTTCGGGGAAGGTGCGGCGGTAGGCGGCGAGGGGGATGCCGAGGAGGTGGCAGAGCAGGACGCGGAGGAGGGTGGAGTGGGCGACGATCAGGATCCGGCCGTGGGGGTGGTCGCGGGTGAGGTCGGTCAGGCAGGCGGCGGCGCGCCGGGCGGCGTGGCGGGGGGGGTCGCCGCCGGGGGGGGGGGGGGCGGCGGGGGCGGGGGGGAAGGCGGGGAGCTGGTGGGGGGAGGGGGGGGGGAACTCGGCGGGGGG
>NZ_LLZI01000088.1 GCF_001509485.1 Streptomyces sp. NRRL F-4489 | reverse complement strand
CCGCTGCCCCACCCGCCCCGCCCCGCCCTGTGCTGCGGCCTGACCTACGTCTCCACCGGCCAGCTCACCCAGGCCCGGGCCGTCATGCGCCGCACCCTGGACGTCCTGAGCCCCCTGGTGCGCCCCGGCCGCCCCCTGGTCGTCCTCGAACCGAGCTGCGCCGCCGCGCTCCGCACCGACATGCCGGAACTCCTCGCCGACGACCCCCGGGCCGCCCGCCTCGCCGCCGCCGTCCGCACCTTCGCCGAGACACTGGAGGAACTGGCGCCCGACTGGACCCCGCCCCGCGTCGACCGCCCGGTCGCCGGCCAGACCCACTGCCACCAGCACGCCGTCCTCGGCGACGCCGCCGACCGCCGACTCCGCGAACGGGCGGGCCTGGGCGGCGCGTTGAGCGGCGGCTGCTGCGGTCTGGCCGGCAACTTCGGCTACGAACGCGGCCATTACGCCATCTCGCTGGCCTGCGCCGAGGACCAGCTCCTCCCGGCCGTCCGCGCCGCCGCCCCCGACGCCGAAATCCTCGCCGACGGCTTCTCCTGCCGCACCCAACTCGCCCAGCTCACCGACCAGGGCGCCCGCCCCGCCCGCCACCTGGCGGAAGTCCTGGCGGAGGCCCTGGACGCGGCGGAGAGGAGGGAGACGGCGGACCACCCGGACACGGCGAAGGGGCCGCAGCCACACGGCTGACGGCCCCACCGCCCACTCACAGAAGGTCGACCGGCTCAGGCCAGAGTCGAGTAGATGTTCCAGCCGTTGCCGATCTTCACCCGGGACCGGAAGGAGCCCTTGCCGTCCGTGTAGTACGCGTACAGATCACCGCGCGAGTCGACGCCGAGCAGGGACGCGCGCCCGTCGCCGTTGATATCGCCCGGCGCGGCCAGCTTCCGGTACGTGTTCCAGCCGCCGCCGAGGCTCACCCGCGCCTTGAAGGGGGCGTCGGCCACGCCGGTGCCCGCGTACAGGTAGAGCGTGCCACCGGGCGTACGGGCGACGATGTCCGCCAGCCCGTCTCCGGTGATGTCACCGGCACCGACCAGCGCGTCGTACGCGTTCCACCCGCCACCGACCTTGATCCGGCTGGCGACCCGCTGACCCGTCCCGTCACCGCGGTAGAGGTAGAGGTTGCCCGACCCGTCGCGCGCCAGCAGGTCGCCCTTGCCGTCGCCGTTGAGGTCACCGGGCCCGAAGACGGTGTTGTAGATGTCCCAGCCGCCGCCGATGAGGTAGGGGCCGCTGGACGAGCCGACCTCGTAGTTGTAGAGGCCGCCTCGGTAGATCTGGAAGACGTCGGCCTGCCCGTTGTTGTCCATGGAGGACGGGTGGATGAGCCGGGCACCGGCAAACGCTCCGGGGTTGCTGGCCTGCGCCCGGGGGCTCACCTTCCCGTTGTTCCGGGAGTAGTAGAAGTACAGCGTGCCGCTGGTGTCGAGGGCCAGCAGTTCCGACTTGCCCAGGTGGGGATTGGCGCCCGCGCCGGCGAAGAGCGTGACCACCCCCCATCCCGAGCCCCATCCGGTGCGAGCGAGCAACTGCCCGGTGCCGTTGGAGCGGTAGACGTACATCTCGCCCGCCGGGGTGCGGGCGAGCAGGTCCGCGTAGCCGTCACCGTCGAAGTCATCGGCGCTCAGGAGCTGGTTGTAGATCCCGTAGCCGTAGCCGACCTGCACCCGGGGCTTGAACGGGGCCGAGGCGTCGCCGGTGCCCGCGTAGAAGTACAGGTCACCGGTCGGCGTGCGGGCGTAGAGGTCGCCGAGGCCGTCGCCGTTGGCGTCGTTGACGCCGACGATCTGGTCGTAGATCTGCCAGCCGCCGCCGACCTTGACCCGGGTGGCGAACGGGGCGACCACCCGGCCGTTGGAGCGGTAGAGGTACAGCTCGCCGGAGGGCGTGCGGGCCAGCAGGTCGGTCTTCCCGTCGCCGGTCAGGTCGCCGGGGGCCACCAGCTTGTTGTAGATCTGCCAGCCCTTGCCGGACCAGAGCGGGGCCGTCGTGCCGTTCAGGCCGGCGTCGCTCCGCATGGTGAGGGTGCCGTCGGACGACAGGGTCAGCAACTCGACGGTGCCGTTGCCGTCCTGGTCGCCAAGGGGAACGAGATCCTTGAACATCTCGCCCCCGGCGCCCTCAAGGGCGAACCGGTGGACCGGTGTGTTGTCGGACGGGATGACGCGCACTCCGCCGTCCTGCGCGCGGTAGAGGATGTCACCCCAGCCGTCCCCGTCGAGATCGAATCGCGGCGCGGCCTTGCCGGGCGCCGCCGCGACCCCCGGGCCGGTAAGTCCCTTGCCGGCGCCACCCGTTCCGGTGTTGCCGGGGCGCTTGGCCGTACGCGGCGGAAGAGTCGGGACCGATGGCCGGTCGTCGGCCGTGTGGTGCGTGATGCGCCGGTCCGGCGCGGCCGGCCGGTCGTCGGCCGACGCGGGCGCGGACAGCAGCATGCCGGCGCTGAGTACGAGCGCGGTGCAGGCCGCGAGCCGCCGGACACGCGCGGCGTTCCGGGCACGGGAGACGTGCCGGGTACGCGGTATTTCGGAAGTCAACGTTCTTCCCCCCACAGGAAGCAGCGACAGGACCGGGCGGCACGACCGCGCGCACTGCTCTCACGGGCACCCAAGGGGCACGGTGGACGCGGCGAGGATCGGTGAAGGATGCCCGGGAGGATGGAGTGTACAAGCGGTGAGGAAGTGGTGAAGGGGGATTCCATTCCCTGGACGAAATCCCGCCCTGGAGGCCGGAGTTGGCCGAATCTCGCCCCCCACCTAACCCCTAACCCCGTAACCCCCTAACCCATCACCTCGCGAGCCAACGCCACCAGGTCGGGAATGCGGGGGTGCCCCGGGCCGTCGCGCCAGGCGAGGACGACGGGGACGGGTGGGGCGTCGGTCAGCGACGTACGCCATGGCCGGGTGCGGGTGCGGGTGCGGGTGCGGGTGCGGGTGCGTGCCGGCGGTGGCGGAGGTGATGACGCCCACCGCGCGGCCGGCGGTGAGGGCGGCGATCCAATCGCCGGTGTTCCCGACCGTGAGGGCGGCGGACGGGCCGATCGACGGGGGCCCCGTAGGGGGCCGCGTCCACATCGCCCCGGGCTAGGCCGGCCGTGCGGTGGCGCGGGTCACGCTGAGGGTGTCGGCGATGGCGCGGAAGCAGCGGAAATGACACAGCTCACGGCTCATGCGTGGCGAGCGTAACAACCGGGGAAAAGGCATTTCACGTGCCGGAACGCGGGTCGTAGCGTGGCCGTGTGAATGCTTCGTCCGCGTCCTCCGCCGGGTCGTCCTCGGCCGGTTCCTCGTCTGCTGCTTCGTCGCCCGCCAGTGCCTCGTCCGCCGCGTCCCCGTCCGCTGGTTCGGCCGGTTCGGCCGGTTCCTCCGCTCCCTCCTCCGGCGCGCCCACGGGCGGGATACCCGCCATACCCGTCCCCGTGCCGCCCTCGCCCGAGGTCCTGTCAGCCGAGGCCGAAGCGGGGATCGGCACCCGGGCCGGGGCGCGCGGGGCGGTCCCCGGCGGTACGGCCACCGCCCGGACGCAGGGCCGGCTGCTGTCCGTCGCGCTGGTCATCGGCGGCATCGTCTCGCTCCAGTTCGGGGCGTCGGTGGCGGTGCTGCTGTTCCCGCGGGCCGGGGCGATGGGGGTCGTCACCCTGCGGCTGGTGGTCGCCTCGCTGGTGCTGCTGGTCGTCTGCCGGCCGAAGGTCCGCGGCTACGCGCGGGGCGACTGGGCCACCGTCGTCGCGTTCGGCGTGGCCCTCGCCGGGATGAACGCGCTCTTCTACCAGGCCATCGACCGCATCCCGCTCGGCGCCGGGGTCACCCTGGAATTCCTCGGCCCGCTGATCCTGTCCGTGGCGACCTCGCGGCGGCTGCTGAGCATGCTGTGGGCGGTGCTGGCGCTGGGGGGCGTGGTGCTGCTGGGACGCGCCGGGTTCGACGGCCTGAACCTCGTCGGCGTCGGCTACGCGCTGGCCGCCGGCGGGCTGTGGGCCGCGTACATCCTGCTGTCGGCGCGTACGGGGCAGCGCTTCCCGCAGGCGGACGGGCTGGCGCTGGCGATGACGGTGGCGGCGCTGCTGAGCCTGCCGCTGGGCGCGTTCAGCGCGGGCACGGCGCTGCTGGACCCGGTCACCGTGGGCCTGGGCGCGGCGGTCGCGCTGATGTCGTCGGTCCTCCCGTACACCCTGGAACTGCTGGCCCTGCGCAAGCTCCCGGCGTCCGGCTTCGCGGTCATGATGAGCCTCGAACCGGCCGCCGCCGCGACCGCCGGCTTCCTCATCCTCGGCCAGTCGCTGGGCTGGCCGGAAGTCGTCGCCATCGGCCTGGTGGTCGTCGCGAGCGCGGGCGCGGTGCTGAGCGGGGCGCGGCGGTGAGCGGGCGCCCCCCGATCACCTCCACCCCCGCGGCCTCCGGGATGCCTCCGCAGGAGGTCGCCGGTGCACGACCGCGTCAAGACCGGTACCGATCGTGAACTGGTCCGCAGCTATCCGTACCGGTCCGCGTGCCCGTCGACGGCCTGGGCGGAACTGGTGGAGTCGGCGAGCGCGGAGATCTTCCTCGCCGGCTACACGAACTACTTCTTCTGGACGCAGGTGCCGCGCTTCGCGGAGACGATCCGGCGCAAGGCCGGGTCGGGGTGCCGGGTGCGGTTTCTGGTCGGGGATCCGGACGGGGCGGTGACCCGGCAGCGCCGTCAACCACGTCAGCCTGTCGGTCTTCCGCTTCGACGACGCGGCCCTGGTCACGCCGCATCTGGCGCGCCTCGCCGGGCATGATTCCCCGCTGCTGCGTCTGCGGCGCCACGGGGACGGCGGGATGTTCGACCGCTTCGCCGAGCACGGCGAGGAGCTGTGGGAGCGGGCGGCGGCTCCGGGCTCGGGACCTGCCTCTAGGGGGCAGAAGCGCTATGACGGGCGCGCGCCGGGAGCTCGTTCTCGTACGGTCCCTCGGTGCCCCCTGGGGAGCCAGTCGGCAGCCCTAGGGGATCGCTCGGGCCCCCTCGGTGCGCCATGGCGAAAAATCATGCAGGCGTGCTTGATTGTTTCCGGGGGTGGTGTCACGCTCGGGTCTCGCATCACCACAGCAGCTGTCAACACGCCCTGCCCGTACGGGAGACGGGCGTCCTGGCGTGGATGAGGAGTGGGCGCGATGGCCGATCCGCGGGAGGTCGCGGAGGTTCTGGCGGATCTGCGGGCCGAGGGTGAGGAGCTGGACGGGCTGGTGGCGGGGCTCCCGGCGGGGGAGTGGGCGCGGGCCACGCCGGCCGCCGGGTGGACGATCGCGCACCAGATCGCGCATCTGCGGTGGACGGACGAGCGGGCCGTGCGGTCGGCCGTCGATCCCGAGGGGTTCGGGCGGGAGGTCGAGGCGGCGCTGGCGTCGCCGGACACGTTCGTGGACGAGGGCGCCGAGCGGGGCGCGCGGCTGGCGCCCGGCGAGCTGCTGGCGCGCTGGCGGGCCGGGCGGGCGGAGCTGCTGGAGGTGCTGGCCGCGCAGCCGCCGGGCGGGAAACTGCCGTGGTACGGGCCGCCGATGAGTGTGGCGTCGATGGCCACCGGGCGGCTGATGGAGACCTGGGCGCACGGGCAGGACGTGGCGGACGCACTCGGGGTGCGGCGGATGCCGACCGCGCGGCTGCGGCATGTGGCGCGGATCGGCGTGCGGGCCAGGGACTACGCGTACGCGGTGCGCGGGCTGACGCCGCCGGGGGAGGAGTTCCGGGTGGAGCTGACCGGTCCCGGCGGGGAGGAGTGGGCGTTCGGGCCGGAGGGCGCGGCGCAGCGGGTGAGCGGGCCGGCGCTGGACTTCTGCCTGTTGGTGACGCAGCGGGCGCATCGTGACGACGTCTCCCTGGCGGTGCGGGGCGCGGACGCCGAGCGGTGGCTGGGGATCGCGCAGTCCTTCGCGGGGCCGGCCGGGCCGGGGCGGGCACCGGGGGAGGTACGGCGGTGAGGCGGGTGGATGGACCAGGAGGGGCGGGCATACCCGAGCGGGCGGACGTACCGGGAGGGGCGGACGTACCGGGAGGGGCGGGCATATCCGGACGGCCGGCGGGTGCCGACCGGCCCCGCGCCGGGCTCGCGCCTGCCGACCCCCCGCCCACCGAACCGCTGCGCATCGGCAACGCCTCCGGCTTCTACGGCGACCGGTTCGACGCCGTGCGGGAGACGCTGACCGGGGGGCCGCTGGACGTGCTGACCGGGGATTACCTCGCGGAGCTGACCATGCTCATCCTGGGCCGGGAGCGGCTGAAGGATCCGGCGCGCGGGTACGCCAAGACGTTTCTGCGGCAGATGGAGGAGGGACTCGGGCTCGCCGTCGAGCGCGGGGTCAGGGTCGTGACCAACGCGGGCGGGCTGAATCCGGCCGGACTGGCGGACGCCGTAAGGGAGTTGGGGGAGCGGGTCGGGGTTCCGGTGCGCGTGGCGCATGTGGAGGGGGACGACCTAACGGGGCGCGGGGGGTGGG
>NZ_LLZI01000087.1 GCF_001509485.1 Streptomyces sp. NRRL F-4489 | reverse complement strand
GGACTGGCGGACGCCGGAAGGGGGGTGGGGGAGGGGGGCGGGGGTCCGGGGGCCGGGGCGGATGGGGAGGGGGGGGACCTAACGGGGCGCGGGGGGTGGGGCCCGGGGGTGCTCACCGCGCACGCGTACCTCGGGGGCGCCGGGATCGCGGCGTGCCTGCGGGCCGGGGCGGATGTCGTGGTCACCGGGCGGGTGACCGACGCGGCCCTGGTCAGCGGGGTGGCGGCGGCGCACTACGGGTGGCCCGCGGACGCCTACGACCACCTGGCGGGCGCGGTGGTCGCCGGGCACGTCTTGGAGTGCGGTACGCAGGCGACCGGCGGGAACTACGCGTTCTTCACCGAACACGACGTACGGCGGCCCGGTTTCCCGCTGGCCGAGGTGTACGCGGACGGCAGCGCGGTGATCACCAAGCACCCCGGGACCGGCGGCGCGGTCACCACGGGCACGGTCACCGCCCAGCTGCTGTACGAGACGGCCGGACCGCGCTACCTGGGCCCCGATGTCACCGCGCGGCTGGACACCGTACGGCTGACCGGCGACGGCCCGGACCGGGTGCGGATCGCCGGGGTGCGGGGCGAGGCGCCGCCCGCGACGCTGAAGGTCGGCCTGACCCGGATCGGGGGCTGGCGCAACGAGGTCGTGTTCGTGCTCACCGGCCTCGGCGTCGAGGCCAAGGCGGCGCTGGTGCGCGACCAGATGGAGGACGCGCTGGCGCGCGGCGGGCGGCGGCCGGCCGAGGTGCGGTGGAGCCTGGCGCGCACCGACCACCGCGACGCGGCGGTACAGGAGGAGGCGAGCGCGCTGCTCCGGCTCGTCGTCCGCGACCCCGATCCGGAGGTCGTGGGGCGGGCGGTGAGCGGGGCAGCGGTGGAACTGGCGCTGGCGAGCTACCCCGGTTTCCATGTGACGGCGCCGCCCGGTAAGGGTTCGCCCTACGGGGTGTTCGAGGCGGCGGCGGTGCCGGCGGCGGAGGTGCCGCAGGTGGCCGTGCTGCCGGACGGCCGGCGGGTGGAGATCCCGGCGGCGGTGCCGGGGCGGCGGCATGAGCCGACGCGGGGGCCCGCGCCCGCACCCACCGACCCGGCCCCACCTCCCGACCTCCCCGCCCCCCTGCCCCCCGGCCCCCCCCGCCGCGCCCCCCTAGGGGCCGTCGCCGGGGCCCGTAGTGGAGACAAGGGCGGTTCGGCGAACGTCGGGGTCTGGGCCCGTACGGACACCGCCTGGCGCTGGCTCGCCCACGAGCTGACGGTGGAACGATTCCGGCAACTGCTCCCCGAAACGAGCGAGTTGACCGTCGAGCGGCATGTGCTGCCCAACCTCCTTGCGCTGAATTTCACCGTGGACGGGCTGCTGGGGGAGGGCGTCGCCTCCCAGGCGCGGTTCGATCCGCAGGCCAAGGCGCTGGGGGAGTGGCTGCGCGCCCGTTACGTGGAGATACCGGAGGTCTTGCTGTGACCGTGCTGAGGAGTGCGCTGGACCCGGCCGGGGACGAGTACGCCGAGCGGCGGACCGCGATGCTGGCGAAGCTGGACGAGGTGACCGCCGAGCACGCCAAGGCGCTGGCCGGCGGCGGTGAGAAGTACGTCGCCCGCCACCGCGAACGGGGCAAACTGCTGGCCCGGGAGCGGATCGAACTGCTGCTGGACCCCGACACACCGTTCCTGGAGCTGTCGCCGCTCGCCGGCTGGGGCAGCGACTACGCGGTCGGCGCGTCGCTGGTCACCGGCATCGGCGTGATCGAGGGCGTGGAGTGCCTGATCACCGCCAACGACCCGACCGTACGCGGCGGGGCCAGCAACCCGTGGACGCTGAAGAAGGCGCTGCGGGCCAACGAGATCGCGTTCGCCAACCGGCTCCCGGTGGTCAGCCTGGTGGAGTCCGGCGGCGCCGACCTGCCCAGCCAGAAGGAGATCTTCATCCCGGGCGGCGCGCTCTTCCGGGACCTGACGCGGCTGTCCGCGGCGGGCATCCCGACCGTCGCGGTGGTCTTCGGGAACTCCACCGCCGGCGGCGCGTACGTGCCCGGGATGTCGGACCACGTGATCATGGTGAAGGAGCGGGCCAAGGTCTTCCTCGGCGGACCGCCGCTGGTGAAGATGGCGACCGGCGAGGAGAGCGACGACGAGTCGCTGGGCGGCGCGGAGATGCACGCCCGGACCTCGGGCCTGGCCGACCACTTCGCCGTCGACGAGCCGGACGCGCTGCGGCAGGCCCGGCGCGTCGTGGCCCGCCTCAACTGGCGCAAGGCGCACGCCGATCCGGGTCCGGCCGCGCCCCCGGCGTACGACGAGGAGGAGCTGCTGGGGATCGTCCCCGGGGACCTCAAGGCGCCGTTCGATCCCCGGGAGGTGATCGCCCGGATCGTGGACGGCTCGGACTTCGACGAGTTCAAACCGCTCTACGGGACGAGCCTGACCACCGGGTGGGCCCGGCTGCACGGCTATCCGGTGGGCATCCTGGCCAACGCGCGGGGCGTGCTGTTCAGCGCGGAGTCCCAGAAGGCCGCGCAGTTCATCCAGCTGGCCAACCAGCGGGACGTACCGCTGCTCTTCCTGCACAACACCACCGGCTACATGGTCGGCAAGGAGTACGAGCAGGGCGGCATCATCAAGCACGGCGCGATGATGATCAACGCGGTGTCCAACTCCCGGGTGCCGCACCTGACCGTCCTCATGGGCGCGTCGTACGGCGCCGGGCACTACGGGATGTGCGGGCGGGCCTACGACCCCCGCTTCCTGTTCGCCTGGCCGAGCGCCAAATCGGCGGTGATGGGGCCGCAGCAGCTCGCCGGGGTGCTGTCCATCGTGGCGCGCGCTTCGGCGGCCGCCAAGGGGCAGCCGTACGACGAGGACGGGGACGCGGCGCTGCGCGCCATGGTGGAGCAGCAGATCGAGGCCGAGTCGCTGCCGATGTTCCTGTCCGGGCGGCTGTACGACGACGGGGTCATCGACCCGCGCGACACCCGCACCGTCCTCGGCCTGTGCCTGTCCGCCGTCCACACCGCGCCGGTGGAGGGCGCGCGGGGCGGCTTCGGCGTCTTCCGGATGTGAGGGGTGAGGGAAGTGAGGGGTGTGAGGGTGAGGGTGAGGGTGTGGTTCCTGTGACGGCGATCGCAACCGGGGCCGCGGGCGAGGGGTCCGCCAGCGGGGCGGGCGCCGCCCCCGCCGCCCCCTTGGAGATCCGCTCCGTCCTCGTCGCCAACCGGGGCGAGATCGCCCGGCGGATCTTCCGTACCTGCCGCGAGCTGGGCATCGCCACCGTCGCCGTGCACTCCGACGCGGACGCGGACGCCGCGCACGTACGGGACGCGGACGCCGCCGTCCGGCTGCCGGGCGACGCGCCGGCCGCCACGTACCTGCGCGGCGACCTGATCGTGCGGGCGGCGCTGGCGGCCGGCGCGGACGCGGTCCACCCGGGGTACGGGTTCCTGTCCGAGAGCGCCGCGTTCGCCGCCCAGGTGGCCGATGCGGGGCTCATATGGATCGGGCCGCCGCCGGCCGCGATCGAGGCGATGGCCTCCAAGACCCGTGCCAAGGAGCTGATGGCGGCGGCCGGGGTGCCGCTGCTGGCGCCCGTCGATCCGGCCGCGGCCACCGCCGCCGACCTGCCGCTGCTGCTCAAGGCGGCGGCCGGCGGCGGCGGACGCGGGATGCGGATCGTCCGCGAACTGGACGCTCTGGCAGGCGAGTTGGCGTCGGCGCGGGCCGAGGCGGCGGCCGCCTTCGGGGACGGCGAGGTCTTCGCCGAGCCCTACGTGGAGGGCGGCCGCCATGTCGAGGTGCAGGTGCTCGCCGACGCGCACGGCGCGGTCTGGACGCTTGGCACCCGGGACTGCTCGCTCCAGCGCCGCCACCAGAAGGTCATCGAGGAGGCCCCGGCCCCGGGGCTGCCGGCCGCGCTCCGGGAGACCCTGCACCGGTCCGCCGCCCAGGCTGCCCGGGCCATCGGCTACCGGGGCGCGGGCACCGTCGAGTTCCTGGTGTCCGCGGACGGCCGGGCGTACTTCCTGGAGATGAACACCCGGCTCCAGGTGGAGCACCCGGTCACCGAGGAGATCTACCGGATCGACCTGGTGGCCCTCCAGATAGCCGTCGCCGAGGGCCGCCCGCTGCCCGCCGCGCTGCCCGAACCGCACGGCCACGCCGTCGAGGCCCGGCTCTACGCGGAGGACCCGGCGGCCGGCTGGCAGCCGCAGACCGGCACCGTGCACCGGCTCACCGTCCCCGGGGGCGTCCGCCTGGACTCCGGGGTGGACGACGGCGACACCGTCACCGTCCACTACGACCCGATGCTGGCCAAGGTCATCGCCTGGGCCCCGACCCGCGCCGAGGCCGTCCGCAAACTGGCCGGCGCCCTGGAACGGGCCCGGATCCACGGCCCGGTCACCAACCGCGACCTGCTGGTCAGCTCGCTGCGCCACCCGGAGTTCGCCGCCGCCACCGGCCTGGACACCGGCTTCTACGACCGCCACCTGGCCGCCCTGACCGGGTCCGGTGAGGCCGATGCGTCCGGCGGCGCCCTGAGCGCGCTGGCGGCGGCGCTCGCCGACGCGCACGGCCGGTCCCGCTTCGGCGGCTTCCGCAACGTCCCCTCCGGCCCGCAGCACAAGCGCTACGCCTGCGGCGGGACCGTCCACGACGTCCGCTATCGGCTCGGGCGCGACGGACTGACCGCCGAGGACTTCCCCGGCGTCCGGCTGCTCGCGCTCTCCGGGGAGCGCGTGGTGCTGGAGGTGGACGGGGTGCGCCGGCCGTTCGCGGTCGCCCGCTACCGGGACCGGGTGCACGTCGACTCGCCCCTGGGGGCCCGCGCGTTCACCGCGCTCCCCCGTTTCCCCGACCCCGCCGCCCGTACGGAGCCCGGTTCACTGCTCGCCCCGATGCCCGGCACGGTCGTCCGGATCGCGGACGGACTCGCCGAGGGCGACCGGGTGGAGGCCGGCCGCCCGCTGCTCTGGCTGGAGGCCATGAAGATGGAGCACCGGATCACCGCGCCGGCGGCAGGCACCCTGACCGCCCTGCCGGTCCGCACGGGCCAGCAGGTGGAGGTGGGCACCCTCCTCGCCGTCGTCACCGCCTGAGCGCCCCGCCCCCGCACCGTACGCACGCACCGACCGCACCACCCGTACGCCCGCACCACCCGCCGCACTCACTCACCGCCCCAGGAGCCGCCATGCGCACCGCCCTGAGCAACCCCGTGATCGAGTCCGAGGAACACCGCGACCTGCGCGCCGCCGTCGCCGCGCTCGGCAAGCGCTACGGCCGGGAATACTTCAGCGCCGTCGTCGCGGACGGCGAGCACACCGACGCGCTGTGGCAGGAGGCCGCCAAGGCCGGCTACCTCGGCGTCAACCTCCCCGAGGAATACGGGGGCGGCGGCGCCGGCATCACCGAACTGTCCATCGTCCTCGAGGAGTTGGGCGCGGCCGGCTGCCCGCTGCTGATGATGGTGGTCTCCCCGGCGATCTGCGGGACGGTCATCGCCCGCTTCGGCACCGAGGAGCAGAAGCGCGCCTGGCTGCCCGGCCTCGCCGACGGCAGCCGCACCATGGCCTTCGGCATCACCGAACCGGACGCCGGCTCCAACTCGCACCGCATCACCACCACCGCCCGCCGGGACGGCGGCGACTGGGTCCTCAACGGCCGCAAGGTCTTCGTCTCCGGCGTGGACATCGCCGAGGTGACGCTGATCGTCGGCCGCACCGAGGACGCCCGCACCGGCCGGCTCAAGCCGTGCCTGTTCCTCGTCCCGCGCGACGCCCCCGGCTTCGGCCGCAGCCCGATCCCCATGGAACTGGCCGCCCCGGAGAAGCAGTTCGAGCTGACCCTGGACGATGTGCGGCTGCCCGCCGACGCCCTCGTCGGCGACGAGGACGCGGGCCTCCTCCAGCTCTTCGCCGGCCTCAACCCGGAACGCATCATGACCGCCGCGTTCGCCCTCGGCATGGGCCGCTACGCGCTCGGCCGGGCCGTCGACTACGCCCGCACCCGCCAGGTCTGGAAAGAGCCGATCGGCGCCCACCAGGCCCTCGCCCACCCGCTCGCCCAGTGCCACATCGAACTGGAACTGGCCGGGCTGATGATGCGCAAGGCCGCGCTGCTGTACGACGCGGGGGACGACATGGCCGCCGGCGAGGCCGCCAACATGGCCAAGTACGCGGCCGCCGAGGCCGCCGTCCACACCGTCGACCAGGCCGTGCACACCCTGGGCGGCAACGGCCTCACCCGGGAATACGGGCTGGCGTCCCTGATCACCGCCGCCCGGGTGGCCCGCATCGCCCCGGTCAGCCGGGAGATGATCCTCAACTACGTCTCCCACCAGTCGCTGGGCCTGCCGAAGTCGTACTGAGGCGGGGCGCGTTCCGGGTACGCATACCTGGTGCGCGTACCGGGCGGGCGTACCGGGTGTGCGTACCGGTCCCCGCCCGCCCGTCCCCCCCCCGAGGAAGCTCCCGAGCCACCCACCCCCGGCCCCAGGGAGGGACCCATGGTCTCCGAC
>NZ_LLZI01000086.1 GCF_001509485.1 Streptomyces sp. NRRL F-4489 | reverse complement strand
GGATGTCACGGCCGGGTAGGGGTGGGGGCTGGTTGGGGCCTGTGAGGGGGTGCCCTCGGCTTGGGTGAGGCCTTGGGGACGGGGTGGGGTGGTTAGGGAGTTCGGGGCTTGCTTTGGGTGAGGGCGGCGCCGGCGAGGACGATGAGGGCGCCCACGGGGGTGTTCCAGGAGAGGTGTTCGTTGAGGAGGGCCACGCCGGACGCGGTGGCGATGACCGGGACGAAGTAGGTGACCATCTGGGCGGTGGTGGGGCCGACTTCCGCGACCAGCCCGTACTGGAGGAGGAACGCGACGCCGGTGCCGAAGGCGCCGAGGGCGACGACGGCGAGCACGGGGAGGAGCGGGAAGCTGGTCGGGGCCGGGGTGAACAGGGCTGACACGACGGCCAGTTGGAGCGTGGCGAGCAGCAGCTGGGTGCTCGACATGGAAAGGTGCGAGTGCTGGGCGCCGGCGAGGGTGCGGCGGACGTAGATCCAGCCGATGGGGTAGCTCAGGGAAGCGCCCAGGGCCATGGCGGTGCCGGTCAGGTCGGTGCCGGAGAAGCCCTGCCAGGCGCCGAGGACGGTGAGGACGCCCAGGAAGCCGATGCCGAGGCCCGCGACGCGCCGCCGGGTGGGCCGGTCCTCCGAGAGGGCGACCACCGACAGGGCCATGCCCCACAGGGGCGAGGTGGCGTTGCAGATGCTGGCCAGGGTGGAGGGGATGGTCAGCTCGGAGTAGGCGAAGAGCGAGAACGGCAGCGCGTTGAGGAGGAACGCGGCGACGGCGAGATGGCCCCAGGTGCGGGGTGAGCGGGGGAGCCGTTCGCGCTTGAACGCCAGGATCGCCAGGAGCACCAGCGCGCCGAACGCCACGCGGCCCAGGCTGACCTGGAGTGGCGCGAACCCTTCGGTCCCGACCTTCATGAAGAGGAAGCTGAAGCCCCAGACCAGGCAGAGGAAGGCGAAGCGGAGCTGCCAGCCGAAGGTGCGGCGCGGGGCGGAGCGCGGGGGCGTGTCGGGGCGCGCGGCGGTCGCTGTCCGTGCGCGCGCGGTCGCGGTGCGGGGTGCCGGCACGGTGGGGGTCGCCGGGGCGGGGGCTGGGCCGTTGCTGGGGGAGGTGGCGGTGGCGGGCGCGTCGGTGGTGCTCATGGCATCTAAGATGCACAGCGCAAATTCGTAGAACAAGCGAGTTTTCGTTCTAGGTATCGCGTAGCATTGCTTACATGTTGAATCTTGATCGGCTGCGGACGCTGTCCGCGATCGCCCGGCACGGTTCGGTGAGCGCGGCCGCCGAGGGGCTGCATGTGACGACTTCGGCGGTCTCCCAGCAGATCGCGAAGCTGGAGCGCGAGACGGGGCAGCAGCTGCTGGCGAAGAACGGGCGCGGGGTCCGGCTGACCGACGCCGGGCGGCTGCTCGCCGACCATGCGGTGCGCATCCTCTCGCAGGTCGAGCTGGCGCAGGCCGAGCTGGAGGCGCATCGCGGCCAGCCGGTGGGTGAACTGCGGATGGGCGCGTTCCCTACGGCGGCGCGGGGCCTCTTCCCGTACGCGCTGGCCGAGTTGCGTGCCGAACATCCACAGCTGCGGCCCAGGTTGCGGGAGAAGGAGCCGGACGACTCGGTGCGTGGAGTGGTCCGGGGGGATCTCGATCTCGCGGTGGTGCTGGATTGGTACAACCGGCCGCTCTCGCTGCCCGATGGGTTGGCCAAGGCGCCGCTGCTCGATGACCCGTCCGATGTGGCGATGCCGTCGGACCATCCGCTGGCCGGGCGGCGGTCGGTGGAGTTGGAGGAGTTCGCGGATGACGAGTGGATCTCGTGGCCGCAGGGGGAGTTCTGTCATGAGTGGCTGATGTTCACCCTGCGCAGTAAGGGAGTGGAGCCACGGATCGCGCATCTGGCTGAGGAGCATCACACCCAACTGGCGCTGATCGCCGCCGGTTTGGGGGTTGCGGTGGCGCCGCGGCTGGGGCGGGGGCCGGTGCCGGAGGGGGTCAGTGTGGTGCCGGTACGCCATCCGATGCGGCGCCATGTCTACGCCATCTGGCGCGCGGATGCCGACCGCCGGCCCTCCATCCGGGCGGCCGTCGCGGCGCTCCGAAGGGCCGGGGAGCGGGTGGAGGCCGGGATGGGCGGGGAACCGGTCAGCCGCTGAGAGACCGATCGAGGAGTGGGTGCATTGGTCGGCGTCGCTGGGCGCAGGGAGGCGGTCAACCGTCGATCGGCCACTGGCCATCGGCCATAGGAACGCCGGTCGTCTGCCGCCCGTGAGCGGTGGCTCGTCCTCAGCTAACGGGCGTCGGCCATGCGCAACGGACGGCTGGCCTTCGGCCAATCGTGTGTCGGCCACGGTGACCAACGGCTGGTTCTTGGCACAGATTCGACGGGCAGCGGGGGCTGCCGGGTGGCAACCGGCGTGCGCTCGCCGACGTGTTACGGCTGCAGCTGCGGCTTGTCGGGGTGGTTCGTTGGGCGGCTCGGTCGGAGGCCGGCCGGGGATGGCCCGGTGGGCGGTCGGGTAGTTCTGGCGTCGGCCGAGGAAGCGTGGGAGCGGGCGCCACCTTCGGCGTCACACACGACGAACCCGTGTGGTCGCCTCCACGTCGCGTCCGGCAGGCGGTTCAGCTCAAGGCTGCGCTTCACAGCCATCGCTTGGCGGCTTCGACACTGTCGCCGCCGCTGGTGTTGAACGCGATCGCGGCCCTTGGCGCATGCCGCCGGACGAGGTTCACGACCTGCTCGAAGAACGTCACGAGGGGTTCGGGCTTGCGTATTCCGCCGCCGATGACGACGACGTCCCAGTCTTGCTCGGACGGTGCCGCGACCACCGTGGGCTCGGCTGATTCGTCGGGCGCGATCAGCGTCATGGAAGCGTCGATGGCATGTTCGCCGAAACGGGCCAGTTCCTTGTTCAGGACCGCGCCCATGGCGTCACCGTCCATACCAGGCACGGCGTGAGGGTCGAAACCGAGAATGAGAACGGAAGGCATGCCTTGTTTGACGATCACCTCACCGTGTCGGTTCCGCTGCCCGAAGCCGCCATCCCGGTGACGCCCCATCGTGGGCACCAGGCTCTGTCCTCGGGCCAGTCCCGCGCTGGGCCCGCGGCCAGGCCCGGTGGGGACGCAGGTTCAGGCCGGGGCCCAGCCCAAGCCCGGCGCCGGGTTCCTCCTCGGCCCCGGAGCCCTCGTCTCGTCCCGGCCTGGACCCCGGCTCGGACATCACCCCCCGGGGCCGGTCTCAAGCACCGGCCCCGGCCCGGTATCCGGTCCCGTGACCACCCCGCGGATGATGCCGAGTTCCAGCAAGTCCTGGGGGCGGATGTGGAGTTGGTTGGCGGTTTGCTGGGAGTCGGTTGGGGGGCGTTTGAGGATGGCGGTGGCGAGTTCGGGGGCGATGACGGAGAAGTAGCTGTCGGGGGTGGCCCAGAGATTGTCGGGGGCGGCGAGGGCGAGGGCGCCGCCGGAGCCGCCCTCGCCGATGAGCAGGGAGGTGACGGGGACGCGGGCGGAGGCGAGGGCGGCGAAGGTGTCGGCGATGGCCGCGCCGGCGCCGGCGCGCTCGGCGGCCGCGTCGTTGGCGGCGCCCGGGGTGTCCACCAGGGTGAGGACGGGGATGCCGAACCGGTCGGCGAGGCGTATCAGGCGGGTGGCGGTGCGGAAGCCGGCGGGGCGGGTGGCCGTGCCGCACTGGGCGGCGAAGGCGATGGTGCGGCCGTCGCGGTGGCCGAATCCGCAGCGCATCCCGGGGTCGCGGCCGCCGCATCGGTCGCCGCTGATCTCTTGCCAGTTGTCGAAGTATGCGCGGAGGTATGCCTCGGCGCGAGGGCGGTGCGGGGCGCGGGCCTGGTTCACCGCGTCCCAGCCGGTGACGGGCAGGGGAGTGGTGCCCAGGGCCAGGGGCACGGGTGCCGGTGCTGGGGTGGGGGCGGAGGTGGGTGTGGTGGGTGGTTCGGTGGTGGGGGAGAGGAGGTGGAGCCAGTGGCGGAGGGTGGAGCGGAGGGAGTCGGCGGGGACGACGGCGTCGATGTGGCCGGCTGCGAGCTGGCCCTCGGCGGAGTAGGCCTGCGGATCGGCGTCCGGGGGGCGCACTCGGGAGCCGGCGAAGCCGACCTGGGCGTGGGGCAGGGCCAGAACCACATCGGCTCCGGCGCCGAGGGTGGCCCAGCCGCCGCCGGTGGTGGGGTCGCGGAGGACCGCGATCTGGGGCAGGCCCGCGGCGCGGTTGAGCGCGGACTGCCGGGCCACGCGCTGGAGTTGGGACAGGGCGCGCATGCCCTCCTGCATGCGGCTGCCGCCCGTGGCGATCAGGGAGACCAGGGGCAGGCGGCGCTCGCGGGCGGCCGTGTAGGCGGCGACGAGGCGGTCGCCGGTCCGTTCGCCGAGGGAGCCGCCGAGGAAGTGGAACTCGAAGGCGATGATCACCAGGTCCGTGCCGCCGGTGCCGGCGAGCGCGGTGACCACCGACTCGTCCTCGCCGGTGCGGGTGCGGGCGCGCTCCCGGGCGGCGTCGTAGCCGTCCCAGCCGAGGGGGCCGTCGGGCGGGCCGGCGCCGCCGGGCGGGCCGGGGGCGTCGGCGGGGGTGAACTCGGTGGCGGAGTCGGTGACCGCGGCGATGGCCTGGCGGGCGGTCAGGCGGATGCGGGGCGCGGGAGCGGCGCCGGGGCGCGGGTGGTCAGGCATCGGGGCCTCCGGCCGGGGGCGCGGCGGGGCGCAGCTCCCGCTTGAGGATCTTGCCCATGTCATTGCGGGGGAGGGCGGTGAGGAAGTGCACGGTGCGGGGGCGTTTGTGGGGGGCCAGCTGGCGGGCGACGTGGTCGGTGAGCTCCTGGGCGGAGGGGGCCGGGCCGGCACCGGGGCCGGTCTCGGGCACGATCCAGGCGACGATCCGTTCGCCGAGGTCCTCGTCCCGTTCGCCGGTGACGGCGGCCTCGGCGACGCCGGGGTGGGCGAGGAGGGCGTTCTCGATCTCGCCGGCGCCGATCTTGTAGCCGCCGCTCTTGATGAGGTCGGTGGCCTTGCGGCCGACGATGCGGTAGTTGCCGGCCGCGTCCCGGACGGCCATGTCGCCGGTGCGGAACCAGCCGCCGTCGAACGCCGCGGCGGTGGCGTCGGGGCGGTTGAGGTACTCGGTGAAGAGGTTCGGGCCCCGGACCTGGATCTCGCCGACCGTCTCGCCGTCGCCGGCCTCCACCGCTTGGCCCGCGTCATCGACGAGCCGGACGTAGACCCCCGGCAACGGGACCCCCACCGTGCCGGTGGCGTCCGGGGCGTCGGCGCGGACGCTGGTGTTCATCAGCGTTTCGGTCATGCCGTAGCGCTCGATCACGCGGCGGCCGGTGGCGGCGGTGAGCCGCTCGTGGTCGGTGAGCGGCAGCGCCGCCGAGCCGGAGACCAGCAGCCGGGCCCGGGCCAGCGCCTTGGCCAGCGCTGGATCCTCCCCGGCGTCCAGGGCGAGGCGGTGGTACATCGTCGGGACGCCGAACAGCATCGTGCCGTCCGCGGCGAGCTCCCGGGCGACCGCCTCGGTGCTGAACCGGCCCAGGTGGTGGACGCTGCCGCCGCGGCGCAGCGGGCCGAGGACGCCCAGGATCAGGCCGTGGACGTGGAACAGCGGCAGGGCGTGCACCAGGACGTCGTCGGCGGTCCACTGCCAGGCGTCCTCCAGCGCGTCGAGGGTGTGGGCGATGGCGCGCCGGGGGAGGACGACGCCCTTGGGCGGGCCGGTCGTGCCGGAGGTGTAGACGATCAGGGCGGGGGACTCGTCGCCGGGCTCGGCCGGGAGCGGGCCGGGCGGGGTCTCCTCGCCGGGCACGGTGACGGCCACGTCGAGGCGGGGCAGCGCGGCGAGCGGGCCGGGGAGCTCGGCGTCCGGCGCGGCCAGGACGAGGGCGGGCGCGCTGTCGGCCACGATGTGCGCCAGCTCGCGCTCGCCGATTCTGGGGTTCACCGGGACCGCGGCGACTCCGGCGAGCAGGGCGGCGACCACGCCGACCGACGTCTCCAGTGTCGGCGTCGCCCAGACGGCGATACGGGCCCGGCCGCCGGGCGTCAGCTCGCCGATCCGCTCGGCGAGCGGGCCCGCCACCACGGCGAGTTGGCGGTGGCTGAGCGCGCGGTCGCCGAAGCGCAGGGCGGGGGCGGGGGAGCCGTCGCGGAGGGCGGGGAAGAGGACGTTCACCGGGTCTCCTTCGTCGTCGGGCGCCGGCCGGGGCCGGGCTGTCGCTGTCCCGCACGCGCCGCCGCGCGGATCGGGCTGACGTACTCCACTCTCGCAGAGACCGCTGACATCGCGACGGGCGCGCCGCCGGCCTGTGGATAACTCCCGAGAGCTTTGCGGACGCCGGTTGCCGGTTGCCGGCTGCCCGTTGGCGGTCGCCAGCTCCCCGTTGGCGGTTGCTGGGTTCCGGTGGGTGATCGCTGTCGGGCGGTCGCCGGGTGGTGGCCGCCGCCCGCTGACGGTCGGACGCTGACCACGGCCCGCCGCCCGCTGAGGGCCGTACGTCGCCCGCCGCCCAGGGCCGTCTGCTGCCCACGGCCCGCCGCCTGCCGTCCGCGCCCGGCACCCGCCACCGCTCACGGCAGCCCGCGTACGCGGCC
>NZ_LLZI01000085.1 GCF_001509485.1 Streptomyces sp. NRRL F-4489 | reverse complement strand
GTGGTGGGGTTGGTGGGGTTGGTGCCGGGGGCGGTGCGGGTGGTGCGAGCGGGGGGGAGTGGGAGGGGAGGGGGGTAGGGGGCAGGGGCGGCCCCGGCCGGAAGGGGCTGGGACGGATTCCGGTCGGAACGGCCCGTGCCGCCCGTGACAGGTGGGCCGGTCGGAGGGTCGCTGTTCACGGGCCTCGGCCGGACGCCGGCGCCCCCCGCCTCCCCTCCCCGGGTTCCGTAGGCAGTCGGTACGCGGGCAGGCGGTACGGAGTTGTTCCGGTTCTCAGGTCCCGGACCTTCCGCCCTCGGTACGGGATCCGAGCCCATGGGCTCCGGATTCCGTGCTCGGGAACCAGGTATCGGGGACCAGGGGCCAGGGATCGGGGACCGGGGACCGGGGGCCACCATCCACGGCTCCGACCCCCGGGCTCACGATCCACGCTCCCCAGCCCCACTCGGCCCCCGCCCGGCCCCAAACGGCCCACCGGCCCACCAGCTCACCAGCTCACCAGCTCAGGGCCCCAAAGCCTCACCCCGTAAGGGATTCCCCGCACCCGTCCGCGATGTCCGTGACGTCCCTGAAGCCGCGTGACTCCAGGAGGGCGGAGGCGATCAGGGAACGGTTGCCGCTGCGGCAGTAGAGGACGACGGGGCGGGCCGGGTCGAGTTCGGCGGTGCGGGCGGGGAGCGCGGCCAGGGGGATGTTGCGGGCGCCGGGCAGGGCGCCGGTGGCGTACTCGGCCGGGTTGCGGACGTCGATCAGCTGGATTCCGGCCGCGGGGTCGAAGGGGAGTCGCGGGAGCAGGTCGGCCAGCCGGACGCGGTGGCTGGGGCGGGTCAGGTCCGGGGCGTCGGCCAGTGCCGTTGACGGGTCGGGCAGGTGGCCGAGGACCCGGTCGTAGCCGATGCGGGCCAGGCGGAGGCGGGCCTCATGCTCCGTTCCCGGGTCGGCGAGGAGGACGATCGGGGTGCCGGGGGCGATCACGGTGCCGGCGTACTCCGCGAAACGGGTGTCCAGGCCGGCGTGCAGCGAGCCGGCGAGGTGGGCGCGGGCGTAGGCGGCGGCCGGGCGGCAGTCGAGCAGCGCGGCGCCGTGCTCGTCGCGGGCGGTGAGCGCCTCGGCCAGGGTGAGCGGGGCGGGCGGCGCGGGGTCCCTCGGGGGGTGGCCGTCCCGGTTGAGGGCCGCGTCATGGGCGAAGTAACCGGGGGCGGCGGGCTGTCCGGCGGTGACCAGCCGGACGAACTCGTCCTGGGTCATCGGCTGGAGCGCGTAGTTGAGGCGGCGCTGGTCGCCGATGGTGGAGCTGGTCTCGGTGGAGATGTTGCGGCCGCAGGCGGAACCGGCGCCGTGTGCGGGAAAGATCCGGGTCGCGTCCGGGAGGGCCAGCAGTTTGGTGTGCAGGGAGCGGTGCAGGCGTACGGCCATGTCCTGGGGCGAGTGGCCGGCGGCGGAGAGCAGGTCGGGGCGTCCGACGTCGCCTACGAAGAGGGTGTCGCCGGTCAGCACGCCGAACGGGATCTCGTCGTCGGGGTTTTCCCGGATGACCAGGCAGATGGATTCCAGGGTGTGGCCGGGGGTGGCCAGGACGGTGAGGGTGACCCCGGACCCGGGCCCGGATTCTTCCCCGGTTTCCGGCCCGTAGGGGGTGGGCGGTATGCCCAGGTAGAGGCGTTCGCCGTCGTGTAAACGCCGGATGGGGAAGCCGGTTTCGGCGGCCTCGCCGAAGGCGATCTCGGCGCCGGTCGCCCGGGCCGCCTCCAGGTGCCCGGAGAGGAAGTCGGCGTGGACGTGGGTCTCGATGACCAGCTCGATGCGGAGGCCGGCCGCTTCCGCGTCGGCCAGGTAGGTGTCGATGTCGCGGCGCGGGTCGACGAGGACGGCGCGCCCGGTCTTCTCGTCGCCGATCAGGTACGACGCCTGGGAGAGGCAGTCGAGGTAGTACTGCGCGAAGTGCACGGTCGGCCTCCAGGGGTGCGGTTCGGCGCGGTGCCAGGTGCGGTGCCCGTATACGCGGGGTCCGGTGCGGTGCCCGGGTGCGGCACCCGATGGTCGGCGCCCGGTACGCGGGTGCCCGCGGGTGCTTCCGTACGGGCGGGTGGGCGCCGGTGCGCGGCGGACGGGGCGTGACTACGGGCCAGGGTGGGCGCTCGGGTGGGTCGAGTGGGGTGGACGGGTTGGGTGGGTCGGGTGGTCCAGGTGGGTTGGTTGAAACGGTCGTGACTGGCGTGCGTTGTGCGGATGCACGGATGTACGTACATTAAGTATCCGATCGGCGAGGGGACAAGCCGGGTCCCCCTTTCCGCGACAGGCCGGTTGACGGACGAGAGGAACGAGATGACGCCGCCTCAGCACGGCTCGACGGGCGCACACCACCGGGACACCCCGGAAGGCCGCCCGGGCAGCAGCACCCCGGGCGGCCCCGAGGGCGCCCCGGGCGGCGACCCCGAGATTCGTGCCCACGACCCTTACGGGCCGCGCCCGTTGGACCGCGGCTCACCGCTGCCCCTGTGGGCGCAGCTCCTGGCCGATCTGCGGCGGCGGATGGACGCCGGCGCGTTCACCGAGGAGTTCCCGGCCGAGCACCGGCTGACGGGCGAGTACGAGGTCAGCCGGCACACCGTCCGGGAGGCGCTGCGCAAGCTGCGCGCGGACGGCCTGGTCATCGCCGAACGCGGCCGCGCCAGCCGGCTCGACACCCGCCGCATACAGCAGCCGCTCGGCTCCCTCTACAGCCTCTTCCGCGATCTGGAGGCGCAGGGCGTGGAGCAGCGCAGCGAGGTGCTGCGGCTGGAGCGCACCGCGGACGCGACGGTCGCCGGTCACCTAGGGGTCGTCCCGGACGCGCCCCTGGTGGTCCTGGAGCGCCTGCGGCTCGCGGACGGCGAACCGCTCGCCCACGACACCGCTTACCTCCCGGCGGACATCGCCGAGCCCCTGCTGGACGCGGACTTCGGGCACACCTCGCTCTACGGGGAGCTGGCGCGGCGGTGCGGGGTGAAGGTCAGCGGCGGGCGGGAACGGATCGCTCCGTTCCTGCCGGACATCCGGCAGGCGTGGCTGCTGGGGCTGGCCGACCGCGAGGCGGCGTTCGCCATCGAGCGCCTCGGCCGGGCCGGTGAACGGCCCGTGGAGTGGCGCGAGACAGTGGTCCGCGGCGACCGGTTCGCGTTCGTCGCGGAGTGGTCGGACGCGAGCCGGGCGGTCGCCCTCGCCCCGCGCGCCGCGGCGCCGTCCGCGTAACGGGCCGTGACCCCCCTCATAGCCGCCGCCGCGCTGCCCTGCGGGCTGCTGATCGGGCTGCTGCTGGGCGCGCTGGGCGGCGGCGGATCGGTGCTGGCGGTGCCCGCCCTGGTCTATCTGCTGGGCCAGTCCCCGCACGCGGCGACCACGGGCGCCCTGGTGGTGGTCGCGGTCGGCGCGGTCAGCGGCCTGGTCTGCCACGCCCGGGCGGGCCGGGTCCGCTGGGGCGCCGGCGCGGCGTTCGGCGCCCTGGGGACGGCCGGGAGCTTCGCCGGCTCCCGTTGGAGCGCGGCCCTGGACCCCTCGGTCCTGATGGCGGCGTTCTCCGGGTTGATGCTCGTGGTGGCCGCGGGGATGGTGCTCCGGGGCGCGCGGGCGCGGGGGCGCGTGGCGGTGCCTACGGGGCATACGCGATCTCTGGGGCGCCCCTTGAGGGTACGGGTGCGCCGGATGCTCGTCCGCCCCCTAGGGGTGCGGATACGTCCCTTACGGGGGCCGAGTTGTCCCCTACGGGATGGGGAGCGTCCCGTAAGAGGTGGGGTTCCTCCCTTACGGGACGGGGAACGGCTCCTCCGCGCCAACGGCCCCCAGCCCCGGGACCGGCCCGAGCCCCGATCGCAGCAGGGCCCCCGGCCCAGACCCCGGCCCTTGCGGACGGTGGTGACCGCTTCCTCGGTCGGGTTGCTGACCGGCTTCTTCGGGGTGGGCGGCGGGTTCGTCGTCGTACCGGCGCTCACCCTCGTCCTCGGGCTGGAGATGCCGGTCGCCGTGGGGACGTCCCTGCTGGTGATCCTCATCAACTCAGGGGCGGCGCTGGCCACTCGGGCCGGTACCGGGCCCGTGGACTGGCCGCTGCTGGCCACCCTCGCGGCGTGTGCCGCGGCCGGCAGCCACCTCGGCAACCGGCTCGCCGGCCGCCTCCGCCCGCAGACCCTCACGGCCTCCTTCGCCGCCCTGGTCACCGTCCTGGCGCTGGCGATGGCGGCCACCACACTGCCCGATCTCTAGGGGCTGTCCGCAAAGTCCCGGCCCTCCCGCACGGACCCTCGAAGCCACCGACCCACCACCCACCGCCCATCGCCCACCACCCAGCGACCCCCCAATCACCCCCAACAAACCCCCGGCCAACCCCCAGCCATCCCCCATTTCCCCCCCCGACCCGAAAGGCACGACCCCCATGACCGACCGACCCGCAGACTGCGCGCCCCCGGCGCCCACCACCACCGCCACCACCACC
The DNA here is from genome assembly GCF_001509485.1 of Streptomyces sp. NRRL F-4489. Lineage (GTDB taxonomy): Bacteria > Actinomycetota > Actinomycetes > Streptomycetales > Streptomycetaceae > Streptomyces. The sequence continues at coordinate 2,637 of NZ_LLZI01000085.1, read as the reverse complement.
GCCCCCGGGGACCCCTCCCCCGCCCCCGTCCGCCACCACCAGGTCCTCATCGTCGGCGGCGGCACCGCGGGCATCACCGTCGCCGCCCGGTTACGGCGTGCCGGGCTGCGGGACATCGCGCTGCTGGAGCCCGCCGAGACGCACTGGTACCAGCCGCTGTGGACCCTGGTCGGCGGCGGTCAGGCGCCGTTGCGGGCCGCACTGCGCCCCGAGGCCGAGGTCATCCCGCCCGGTGTGCGCTGGCTGCGTGAACGGGCCACGGCCGTCGACCCGGTGGCGCGTACCGTCACCACCGCCACCGGCCGGGTCTTCTCCTACGGGCGGCTGGTGCTGGCCCCGGGGCTGAGCCTCGACTGGGACGGGGTGCCGGGCCTGGCGGCGGCGGTCGGCCACGACGGCGTGAGCAGCAACTACCGGGCCGATCTCGCCCCGTACACCTGGGAGCTGATCCGCCGGATGCGGCGCGGCACCGCCGTGTTCACCATGCCGTCCGGGCCGGTGAAGTGCGGCGGCGCCCCGCAGAAGATCGCGTACCTGGCCGCGGACCACTGGCGCAAGCGCGGTGTCCTGAGCGACATCCGGGTCGTGCTCGCGCTCCCGGAGCCGTCGCTCTTCAAAGTGCCGGTCTTCGCGCGCGCCCTGGAGGGCGCCGCCCGCCGCTACGGCATCGAGGTGCGCCTGCGGACCGAACTGACCCGTCTGGACGGGCCGGAGCGGGCCGCGGTCCTCACCGACCACGCCACGGGCCGCGCCGAGACCGTCGAGTACGACCTGCTGCACGCGGTCCCGCCGCAGCGGGCCCCGCGGTGGCTCGCGGACGGACCGCTGGCCGACCCCGACTCCCCCTACGGGTACGTCAAAACGGACCCGCACACGCTCCAGCACCCTGATTTCCCCACCGTTTTCGCCCTGGGGGACGTGGCGAACCTCCCGACCTCCAAGACCGGTGCGGCGATCCGCAAACAGGCCCCGGTGCTGGTCGCCAACCTCCTCGCGGGCCTCCGGGGCCGGCCGGCCGCCGCCCGCTACGACGGCTACACCTCCTGTCCGCTGGTCACCGCCCGGCACAAGATGCTGCTGGCCGAGTTCGACTACGACCTGCGCCCGGCCCCCTCGTTCCCCTTCCTGGACACCACCCGGGAGCGCACCGATATGTGGTTCCTGAAGCGGTACGGGCTCCCGCAGTTGTACTTCCAGGGGATGCTCAAGGGCCGGGCGTGAATCACGCGAAGTCGGCCACCACGCAGCCCACGTTGTCCGGTGCGCCCGCCTCCCGGGTGAGGCGGACGAGTGCGGTGACGGCCTGCTGCGGGGTGGCCGCCTCGGTGAGGGCCGCCTGGATCGCCTCGGGCGGGACGACGCCGGTCAGACCGTCCGTGCAGAGCAGATAGCGCTCCCCGGGCCGGACGTCGAGGACGTCCAGATCGGGGGCGAAGTCGGCGCCGCCGCCCAGGGACCGCAGCAGCAGCGCGCGGTCCGGGTGCGACGGCGCCTCCTCGGGCGTGAGCCGGCCCTCGTCGACGAGGGCCTGCACCACGCTGTGGTCATGGGTGATCCGGAACAGGCCGGAGTCGCGCAGCACATACGCCCGTGAGTCGCCGATGTGCAGCAGCGCCAGCCGGGAGCCGGAGTGCAGCAGGGCGGTGAGGGTGCTTCCGGTCGCCTCGCCGTCCCCGGCTCCCGCAGCCGCTTCCGACGCGCCGCCCCCGCCGGTTCCCGACGCCCCGGCCCGGACACCGGGACGACCGGGCGCCGGGGTTGTGGCCCGATGGGCGGACAGGGCGGCGTCCGCCAGCATGCCCGGCAGGTCCGCCGCCGGCAGAGCGGCCAGGTCCTGGTCCTCCAGGGCCTTCAGCGCCTCGATGGCGGCGGTGGCCGCCGGGCCGCCACCGGGGCCGTAGCCATCGGCGACCGCCAGGAGGTGCCGGCCGGCGTAGGCGGCGTCCTGGTGGACGGTGCGGACCAGTCCCTGGTCCGTGAGCGCGGCGCAGCGCATCGCCAACGGGCCGGCGGTGTACGGGTGTTGATCGGTCATCGCGGGGTCCTTCCGTGTCAGCTGGTCGACGAGGAAGGCGGCCAGGTCCCGGCGGGCAGCGACCTCGGACTCGACCCGCTCCCAGTACGCGGCGACCGCGCGGGCCGCCGGACCGGGTGCCAGCTCGCACACCTCGCGGATCCGGGCCAGCGGCATCCCGAGCCGGCGCAGCCAGGCGACCAGCCGGGCCCGCTCCAGCTGTGCCGGGGCGTAGTGGCGGTAGCCGCTGTGCGGGTCCACGTGGGCGGGGGTCAGCAGGCCGAGCTCGTCGTACAGGCGCAGGGCCTTGGGCGAGAGCCGGGAGGCCCGGGCGAACGCCCCGATGGTGAGCAGTTCCCCGTGGCCCCCGTGGCCCCCGTGTTCCGCGTCCACCCTCGGCACCCCCGCCTCCCCCGCTCACCGTCCGCATCCGCGATGTTTCACACCGGCCATGTTTCACAGCCGCCATGTTTCACGTGAAACAACGACCGGCAATCGCCGCGCGGCGGCCACCGCCCACTTCCTCGTACCGGGCCTCTCGCCCGGCCCCACCGATGCTGGGCCTTCCCCCAAGGGCAAGGTCAACGGCGTCCCGGAGGCCCCACCGCGCCCCGCCGGCCCCG
>NZ_LLZI01000084.1 GCF_001509485.1 Streptomyces sp. NRRL F-4489 | reverse complement strand
GCGCCCCCAACCCCGCCGATGAACGGGCGGGGGAGGGGAGGGGGAGGGGGCGCCTGGGGCGCCCCCGCCTCTCAGCCCCCCGGGCCCCCCCCCCCGCCCCACCCCTCCGTCAGTCCGTGAGCCGCTTCCCCGTCGACGTGGAGAAGACATGCGTCTCGCCCGGCTGCGGTACGACGTGCAGCTGGGTGCCCTTGGCCGGGACCTGGCGGCCGTTGACCCGTACGACGAGGTCCTTGACCGCGCCGCCGACCTCGGCCGTCCCGTACACATAGCCGTCGGCGCCCAGCTCCTCGACGACGTTGACGGTGACCGCCAGGCCGGCCGGGGCGTCCGCGGACTCCTTGGACAGCGCCGAGGCGGCCCCGCCGTTCCGCTCCGCGATGTCGAAGTGCTCGGGCCGGATGCCGACCGTCACCGTCGCGTCGCCCTCGGCGGCGGCCAGCGCCTCCCGGCTCACCGGCACCACGCTGTTGCCGAACTTCACGCCGCCGTCGGTGATCGGCACCTCGACGAGGTTCATGGCCGGCGAGCCGATGAAGCCCGCGACGAAGAGGTTGGCCGGCCGGTCGTACATGTTGCGCGGCGAGTCGACCTGCTGGAGGAGGCCGTCCTTGAGGACCGCGACCCGGTCGCCCATGGTCATCGCCTCGACCTGGTCGTGGGTGACGTAGACGGTGGTGATCCCCAGGCGGCGCTGGAGCCCGGCGATCTGGGTGCGGGTCTGCACCCGCAGCTTGGCGTCGAGGTTGGACAGCGGCTCGTCCATCAGGAACACCTGCGGTTCGCGGACGATCGCGCGCCCCATGGCGACCCGCTGCCGCTGACCGCCCGACAGCGCCTTCGGCTTGCGGCCCAGGTACTCCGTCAGGTCGAGGATCTTCGCCGCGTCCTCCACCTTCTGCCGGATCTCGGCCTTCGGCACGCCCGCGATCTTGAGCGCGAAGCCCATGTTGTCGGCGACCGTCATGTGCGGGTAGAGCGCGTAGTTCTGGAACACCATGGCGATGTCCCGGTCCTTGGGCGGCAGGTGGGTGACGTCCCGGTCGCCGATGCGGATGGCGCCCTCGTTGACGTCCTCCAGCCCCGCGAGCATCCGCAGCGAGGTGGACTTCCCGCATCCGGAGGGCCCGACGAGCACGAGGAACTCGCCGTCCTCGATGGTGATGTCGAGCTTGTCGACGGCGGGCTTGTCGGCACCCGGGTATATCCGGGTCGCCTGGTCGTAGGTGACCGTTGCCATGGTGTGTCCCTTCACCGGCAGGAACGTGCCGGACGATCCGAGTAAAGGAGAGAACGGCCGGCCCCCGCGGCACACGGCAGTGGTGTAGTCCACAGCGCCCGACCGCTGGTGACGCTACCGGTGCGCGGCCCCCCTGTCAGCAGCCGAACCCCCACCAAATCCGCCCGCCGGCCCCCTCCCCGGGCAAGGCACCCCGCCATCCGACACCTCTGGGTACACTTCTTCCGGTACGCCTCCTTAGCTCAGCTGGTCAGAGCACCGCTCTTGTAAAGCGAAGGTCGTCGGTTCGAATCCGACAGGGGGCTCTGTGTGCGGAACGGCGCGAACGGCCTCGGACTCGGTGTCCGGGGCCGTTTTTCGCGGGGGCGGAGCGGGAGCAGGTGGGGCGGCCGCACTGTGGCGGATGCTGTTGTGACGGAGCCCGTGGGTGGGGCCGGGGTGCGGGAGGCCGCGGAAGGCCCGTTACGGGACGTAGTCGAAGCGGGGGGTGAGTGTGCCGAAGAGGGAGTCGGCGGGCAGGGGGTCGCCGAACCAGAACCTGGTCAGGTCGGCCGTGTCCTCGGTGACGTGGAACGGCACCCGGTCGAGCTTGAAGCCCTTGAGGGTCGGGCGGCCGCTGGCGAGGACCTCGGCCGGGGTGGTGTAGGCGATGAGGGTTTCGGGGCTGATCTGCTGGCCGTTGAGCCGGATGCCCGCCGCGTAGCCGGGCTGCGGCATGACCCGGATCCAGGTGGCCTGGAGCTCGGCCTTGGTGCCGGTGCTCTCCTGGGTGAGGGTCACGCCACCGGGGTAGTAGATGCGGCCCTTGGCGTCGAGGTGGTCGCCGGCTGTCGAACCGATCGGCAGCTCGTAGCCGTAGCCGTCCTCGTCCAGGGTGAACGGGGCGATGGCGCCGAGCTTGATGCCGTTGCGGTCGAGCCACTGCCGCGTGGTGTCGCTGACGCGGACATGGGCGCTGCCCCACGGCGAGATGTACGGGCCGAGCGCCGACGGCCCGCTGTGCGGAGCGGCGGGGACGGCGGGCGGGGAGGCATCGGCCGGGGCGGCCGTCAGGGCCATGGCCCCGGCCAGTGCGAGGGCGGCGAGGGTGCGGAACAGACGCATCGTCAAGTCTCCGGAGTGAAGGGCGAGTTGGTGCGGCCGCGGTGGCGGGGCACAGGTTCCTGGGTAACGCACGGTGTGCGAGCCCGGCAATGGTGGTCACTCGGGAGGGGCGGACCTGCCACTCGTTCGGTTGACCCGCACCGCATCCGGCGTTTGAGCGGTTCGGAGCCTGCCTAGGGTGCAGGCGTCCGGACGGTCCCACCTGGCGTGGACGCATGGCCGCTCCGCGTCCCGTGCCGCGAGGCAGCCGCGCACGTCCTACGGATTCCTGGAGAGATGCCGATGCCCCGTCCGCCGTCCCGCCGTACCAGGAGGCTCGCGCTCGCCACAGCCGGGTCGCTGCTCACCGCCTCCGCGCTGGCCGGTCCGGGGCTCGGCACCAGCGCCGCCGGCGGCCACGTCGACGCCCCCGGCGTGATCGCCGACCCGCAGGCCAACATCACCGATGTCTACGCCTTCACCAGTCCCGACGATCCGGCGATGGTGACCGTCATCGCGGACGTCCAGCCCTTCCAGCTGCCCGCCGGTACGGCGACGCCGCTCAACTACCCCTTCGCCGCAGGCGGAGCCCGCTACGAGATCCATGTCGACAGCCACGGCACCGGCCGGCCCGATCTCACCTACCGGTGGACCTTCCGTACCGAGGACCGCCGCTTGTTCGGCGCGGGGCCGATCGCAACCGGCCGGGTCCGCTCGCTGACGGACCCGGCGCTGCGGTTCCGCCAGACCTACACGCTGGAGCGGATCCGGGCCGGCCGGGCGCCGCAGACGCTGGTCAAGGACGCCCCGGTCGCGCCGACCCGGCAGAGCGCCGCCGTGATGCCCGACTACGGCGCGCTGCGCGGCCAGGCGACCACCGCGCTGCCCGGTGGTGGGCGGGCGCTGGCCACCCAGGCCGCGGAGTCGTTCCAGGCCGACGCGCGCGTCTTCGGGTACTTCATCGCCGGCACGGCCGGGCCGGTGCCGGGCTACCTTCCCGCCGCGAACCCGCTCGCGGCGATCAACGTCAGCAGCCTGATCCTCCAAGTGCCCAAGTCCGAGGTCGCGTTGAACGGCGACGCGGCGCGGAACCCGGTGGTCGGCGTCTGGGCCACGGTGTCCCGGCCCGGCGCGGACCTCGCCGGCGACCTGCGGACGCAGGAGGCCACGTACCGGCAGGTCGGCCGGCTCGGCAACCCCCACATCGGCTTCGCGCTGTGGGGCTCCTTCGGCGCCACTGCCAAGCCCGGCGGGCCCGAAGACCGGTTCAACGCCCGCCCGGCGGAACAGGACCACAACGACCGGGACTTCCTCGCCTCGGCCCTGGACCCGGCCCCACCGCACAAGATCGAGGCAGCCGGCGGCCGACGCGCGCCGGCCGGACCGCGTACCGACATCCGGGCGCTCTTCCTGAGCGGCATCGGCAAGGACAACGGCGCCAAGTTCGGCTTCGACCTCAACACCCAGGCGATGAACGCCGACGCCGACCCGAATTCCCTCGCCTGGGCGGACGAACTGCGGCTGAACCTCACCACGCCGGTCACCGCCGCCCCCGACCGCCTCGGGGTGCTCGCCGGCGACCTCCAGGGCTACCCGAACGGCCGCCGCCCCAACGACATGATCGACAACTCGCTGCTGCGGATGCTGGAGGGCGAACCGGGAGGCCCGTCGGCGGCCGGCCTGCTGCCCAAGCCGCTGTTCGACGTCCAGCCGAAGCCGGCGAGCGACGTGTTCCCGTACCTCAACCTCCCGCACGCGCTGCCGTGACGCGCCCAGCGCCGGCCGCGGCCGCCCGCCGCCCCCGGAACCGGCGACGGGCGGGGGCGGCCGTGCTCGGCGGCGCGGCCGTCCTGGCCTGCGCGGGCACTCTGCTCTCGCTCGGCCCGTCCACCGCGCCGCCCGCAGCCGGCCCGGGCCCCGCCGCCACCGCCCCCGCCGCACTGCCGGCCGCCCCTGCGGACCGCCTCGCCGCCGCCCGCTCCGCCGTCCGCGGCCGCCCCCGCGATCCGTACGCCTGGAACGCGCTGGGCCTTGCCGAGCTCGACCAGGCGCGGATCACCCTGGACGCGGACCGGCTGGCCGGCGCCGGCCAGGCGTTCCGGCGCTCGCTCGCCCTCAAACCCGCGGCCAACTACGACGCGATCGCCGGTACCGGCATGCTCGCCAACGCCCGCCACGACTTCGCCGCCGCCCGGAAAGCCGGCCGGCGCGCCATCGCCATGGCCCCGGACCGGCCGACCGGCTACCTGGTCCTGGCCGACGCCGAGATCCAGCTCGGCGACTACCCGGCCGCCACCGCCCACACCCAGCGCCTGCTCGACCTCGCCCCCACCGTCCCCGGATACACCCGGGCCGCGTACGACCTGGAGACCCACGGCCGCCCCGAGGAGGCCCGTATCGCGCTCGACCGCGCCCTGCGGAGCGCGAGCACCCCCGGCGACACCGCCTTCTGCGAGCACCGCATCGGCGACCTGGCATGGGAGCAGGGGGACTGGGAGGAAGCCGGCGCACACTACCGGCGCGCCCTGGCCGCCGCCCCCGACGACTACTACGCCGAAGCCGGCCGCGCCCGGGTGGCCGCCGCCCGCGGCCGGTACGAGGAGGCCGTGGCGGCGTACCGCGCGCTGGTCGAGCGGGCGCCCCAGCCGCAGTTCCTGCTGGAGCTGGCCGAACTGCAGCTCTCGCGGCACCGGGACGCCGACGCGCGGCCCCAACTGGCGGCGCTGGCGGCCCAAGTGCGGCTTGCCGAGGCCGGCGGCGGCCCCGTCGACCCGGCACTGATGCTCTACCAGGCGGACCACGCCGACCCGGCGGTGGCCGTCCGGCTGCTGCGCGCGGAATGGGGCCGGCGCCGCAGTGTCCTGGTGGCGGACGCGCTCGGCTGGGCGCTGCACCGGGCGGGCCGGCACGCCGAAGCCCTCGGCCTGCTGGACCGGGCCGCCGCCACCGGCTGGCGCAGCGCCTCCTTCGCCTACCACCGGGGCACCGTCAAGGCCGCGCTCGGCCGTCCGGGGGCAGCCGCCGACCTGCGCACCGCGCTGCGCGTCAACCCGTACTTCTCGCCCTACCACGCCCCGCGGGCCCGGCAGTTGCTGGCGGACCTGCCCGGCCGGGACGGCTGACCACGAGCTCCTCGTCAGGAACCCACCCGTGAACCGAACCCCGCGTGCCGTCCTCGGCCTCCTCGCCGGGCTGGCCCTCGGCCTCGCCCCCGCCACCGCCGCGCACGCCCATCCGCTGGGGAACTTCTCCGTCAACCGCCTCGACCAACTGCGGCTGTCGCCCGACCGGATCCAGGACACCGCCGTGGTCGACTCGGCCGAGATCCCGACCGCCCAGGACCGCGCCGCCGCCGACACCGACCACGACGGCGCGGTCGACCGGTCCGAGACCGGCGCCCGGGCGGCGGCCCGCTGCGCCGAACTGGCCGGGAACATCCGCGCCGACGCGGACGGGCGGACGCTGCACTGGCGCGTCACCGGCAGCTCGCTGGAGTACCGACCGGGCGCGGCCGGGCTGCCGACCGCCCGGCTCACCTGCGGCCTGGCCGCGCCGGCCGCGCTGCGCCGGTCTGCCGACGTCCGGTTCGCCTCGGGCGCGGACGGCGGCCGCGTCGGCTGGAAGGAGATCACGGCGCGCGGCGACGGGCTGCGCCTCACCGCGTCCTCCGTCTCCGCCGAGAGCGTCAGCGCGGCGCTGACGGACTACCCGAAGGCGCTGCTCGACCACCCGTTGAGCACGCTCACGGCCGACGTGCGGACGGCTCCGCGGTCCGGCGCGCCGACCGCGGCCGGGGGCGGTGAGAACGCCGAACCGACCGCGCCGGGAAGTTTCGTGCCGTTCCCCGGTCTCGAACGGCGGCTGAGCGGCCTCGTCGGCACCCGCGACCTCACCTTCCCGGTGGGCCTGCTGGCGGTCGTCCTCGCCCTGCTCCTCGGCGCCGGCCACGCCGCGCTCCCCGGGCACGCCAAGCTCGCCGTCGCCGCCTGCCTGGCGCAGCGGCGCGGCGGCCTGCGGGCGGCGCTGGCCGTCGGGGCCACGGTGACCGTGACGCACACGGCCGGTGTTCTGCTCACCGGCCTGCTGCTGACGGCCTCGGCCGGTCTGGCGGGCGAGCGGCTGCTGGGCTGGCTCGGCCTGCTCAGCGGGGCGCTGATCACGGCGATCGGCGGCCGCCTGCTGTACCGCGCCGTCCGCGTTCTGCGGGGTGGGGAGCAGTACGAGGCCGGGCACCACCATCACGCCGGGCACCGTCACGGGCACGGGCATCGCCACGATCACGGGCACGGGCATGACCACGGTCACGGCCGCGATCACGAGGCTCCTTCTCGCCGGGGGCGGGTCAGCGGCGTCGGCTCGCTTCTCGGGGTCGGCTTGGCCGGCGGGCTGGTCCCCAGCCCCTCCGCCCTGGTCGTGCTGCTCGGGGCGGTGGCGCTGGGCCGCACCCTGTTCGGCGTGCTGCTGGTGATCGGGTACGGGCTGGGCATGGCGCTCGCGCTCGCCGCGGCGGGCGTCCTGCTCGCCGGTGGCAGCACCCGGCTGGCCGCGATGACCAGCCGCCGGCTCCCCACCCTGCGCCGCTGCGTCCCGTACAGCTCCCTGCTCACCGCCGGTGTCGTGCTCACCGTCGGCCTGGGACTCACCCTCCGGGGGATCCCGGGCGTTCCTGATTTGTGAGCCGCTGGGTCGGCTCCGGGCGTTGGTGGCGGGCCTCTCACGGCCGCCGGCGGACGGCCAGGTGGAGGCAGAGGGCCGCGAGGGGGAGTTCCGCGGTGAGGGCCAGGGCGGTGGCGGTGGTGAGGTCCGGGCCGGGGGCGGCGGTGAGGAGGTCGAGGCAGGCGTCGGCGAGGAGGAGGGCGGCGGCGAGGGCGGCGGGGGCGCGGTGGCGGGGGTCGGTGTGCAGGAGGCGGGTGCCGGCGGTGAGGAGGGCGGCGGCCTCCAGGAGGTCGAGGGT
>NZ_LLZI01000083.1 GCF_001509485.1 Streptomyces sp. NRRL F-4489 | reverse complement strand
CTGCGGGGGCGCGCAAGTGGTGGGCGGGGTGGCGCCTTGGGCGGGGCCGGTTGTTTTACGGCTGTCGGCTGCCGTGCGGGCGCGGGCTGCCGTACGGGGGCTGGCTTCCGTACGGGTACGGGTGCGGGCTTCCGTACGGGTGCAGGTACGGGTTCCCGGCCGTGGGCTCGTTCGGGGGCCTTTGGGTGCTTGGCGAGGCGGGCCTTGGTCGCCGCAGGGTTGTTGTACGAGGTCGTGACCGTGACGAGACGGCCATCGTCTAATCGCTTCGTCACCCGCTTCAGGTAACCGTGTCGCTCCAGTTCCCGCAGGCCGGAGGCGATCCGCTCGCGTCCCTCGGGGAACCTCTCCGCCAGCGTACGGATGTCGACCTGCGAGCCCTCGGGCAACGAGAGGATGTAGACCGCGAGACCGATCGCGCCGAGCGACAACTCCTGGTGCTGGGCGAGGTGATCGCCGATGATCGTGTAGCCGGGTTCTTGGAATTCGGTCACCTTCTGCACCCCTGCGGGGGACCGGTGAACCGTGTGCGGAGCGCGGGCAGGCGCGTTAAGCTTCTTCTCAGCCATCGGGAAGGCTCGACTTCCTGGGTGGTCAGGCCCTCGACCGGGATGGCAGTCCCGCCGGGGGCCATTGCTTTTGCGGAAAGTTTGTGGTGCTGCCGCTGAGCCTGCACCGCATCGCTGTGGAAAAGCCAGCCCAGAGCCGCTGGATCACCCCACCGTGTGACACAGGCGTGCGAGCCCGCGGGTTTGGTTTGGGTTGGTTGGTTATTTCCCCACGGTTATGGGTTCTTGAAGGGGCCAGCGCCACCGGAGCCCAGCGGACCGGGCTCCGGTCGATGTCAGATCAGTTCCACATCGGCAGGTCGAACTCCGCCCAGACCGTCTTGCACGGGAACGGGCCCCGGACCGTGCCCCAACGGCTGGCGAGCGCGCCGACGATGAGCAGTCCGCGTCCCGACTCCTCGTCGGCCGGAGCCTGTTGTACCGGGATCCGGTCGCCGCGTGCGTCCGTGACACCGATACTGAGCGTGTCCGCGTCAGCGGCCAGTACGAGGCGGAAGTCCCGGCCCGGTACGCGCCCGTGCGAGACCGCGTTGGCGGCCAGTTCGGAGATCACCTGAGCGGGATCTTCGAACGGCAGGCCCCAGGAGCGGAGTTGCTCGACCCCGAGGAGGCGCGCCAAGCGTGCACCCCGGCGCGTAGCGGACAGCTGGACACGGAAGTGGAGCTTCGGCTCCGCGATTCGCTGGTTCACCTCACTCAGCGTGGTCGCCCGGACCTACTCTGAGAAGTGATGACGTCGACACGTTCGGTGATGTCCAGGAGGTGGACAGGATGTCTCGGCTGTCCAGGAGGTGAGGCGCGTGCATAGCGATGTCACGGACGACTCAAGCTGGGCACTTGATCCGGAGGACGATCCCCAGCCGTCAGTCGAGGTGGTCGGGCGCCAGCTCAAGCTGTGGAGGGTGGCGGCCGGCCTGCGGGCCGCCGACTTCGCGGAGTTGATGGGTTACAGCGAGGGCTTGATCTACAAGATCGAGCAGGGAGTGCGGATCCCGCGCCCGGAATACCTGGCCAAGGCGGACCGGATCCTCAAGGCAGGCGGAAAGCTCGCCGGGATGCGGGAGGACGTGGAGAAGGCCCGCTATCCGAAGAAGGTCCGCGACCTGAAGCGCTGGGAGGACGAGGCCGTCGAGCTCGGCTCGTACGAGAACCACAACGTGCATGGTCTCTTGCAGACGGAGGAGTACATGCGCGCGCTGTACGAGATGCGACGGCCCGCCTGGCCGAAGGACGAGGTCGAGACCTTGATGGCCGCGCGTATGGCCCGATGGTCGATCTACGACCGGACCCCCGCTCCCTCGCTCACTTTCGTCCAGGAAGAGGCAACTATCCGGCGCCCTCTCGGAGGGAGAATGGTGCACCGGCGCCAACTCGAACGGATGTTGGAGGTGGGTAGCCTGCGGAACGTCGAGATTCAGGTCATGCCGATTGACCGAGACGATCATGCGGGGATGGATGGCCGCATCCAGTTGCTCAAGTTCGCGGACGGCTCGGTCGTTGGGCACTCGACAAGTCAGTTCGGCAGGCGCCCGGTCGAAGACCCGAAGCTGATCCAAGTCATTGAGTTGCGCTATGGAATCATCCGTTCCCAGGCTCTCACGCCCCGGGAGTCACTGGCCTTCATCGAGAAAGTGCTGGGAGAGACATGAGCCTCAAGCCCTCGTACGGAAACGCCGGCGAACTGGCGTGGGTCAAGAGCAGCTACAGCGACAGCAGTGACATCAACGACTGCGTTGAAGTTGTCTGGACCAAGAGCAGCTACAGCAACAGCAACGAAGACCACGACTGCGTCGAGGTCGGCTGGACGAAGAGCAGCTACAGCAATAGCAATGAGCGTGACGACTGCGTCGAGGTCGCGCCCACCCCTACCACCATTCACATCCGGGACTCCAAGGACGTTGACGGCCCCCACCTGCACGTTCGCCCGGCGGCGTGGGCGGACTTCGTGGCGTTCGCGCGGGCGTAGGTGTCCGGCGTCAGGCGACGGCGCGGGTCAGGCCCAGGGATGCCAGTTCCGGGTCCTCGCGGAGTTTGGCGAGGGCGCGGGAGACGGCGCTTTTGACGGTGCCGACCGAAACTTCCATGATTTCGGCGGTGTGGGCCTCGCTGAGGTCTTCGTAGTAGCGCAGGACGACCATGGCGCGCTGGCGGGCGGGCAGGCGCATGATCGCGCGCCACATGGCGTCGCGGAGGCCCTGGAGTTCCGCCGGGTCGGGGGACGGGAGGGGGTCGGGCTCGGGGAGTTCGTCGCAGGCGAATTCCTCGACCCGGCGCTTGCGCCACTGGGAGGTGCGGGTGTTGATCAGCGCGCGGCGGACGTAGCCGTCCAGCGCGCGGTGGTCCTCGATGCGTTCCCAGGCGACGTACGTCTTGGTGAGCGCGGTCTGGAGGAGGTCCTCGGCGTCGTTCGGGTTCGAGGACAGGGACCGCGCGGCGCGCAGCAGAACCGGCCCCCGGGCCCGTACGTAGGACGCGAACGACGGGAACGTCGCGGGCGTCGAGGCGCTTGTGCACACAGACGTGGTCATGTCCTCCACGCTAGGAGCGGCCCGGCGCGCGGGCGTCGGCCCAAGGTGCCGAAGCGGCGTCCCTCTCAAGTTGTAGGGCGGGGGGCTTCCCCACCTCCTCAAGGGGGAGCGCGCGGCGGGCTCCCCTAGGGGCCGGGGCGCGGCTCCCGGGGGCGGGCCCCTCGCTCCTCCGGGAGCGGGCCCGTGGCCCGGTTACCCGGCGCGGCCCAGGACCACACCCGAGGTGGGCACGCCGGTGCCCGCGGTGACCAGGACGTGCGCGGGGTCGGGGACCTGGTTGGGGCTGGTGCCGCGGAGCTGGCGGACGGCTTCGGCCAGGCCGTTCATACCGTGCAGGTACGCCTCGCCGAGCTGGCCGCCGTGGGTGTTGAGCGGGAGCGCGTCGGCGGCGACGAAATCGGCGGCCTCGCCGCGACCGCAGAAGCCGAACTCCTCCAACTGCATCAGGACAAAGGGGGTGAAGTGGTCGTAGAGGATGGCGACGTCGATGTCGGCGGGGGTCAGGCCGGAGGTGCGCCAGAGCTGGCGGGCGACCACGTTCATCTCGGGGAGGCCGGTGAGGTCGTCGCGGTAGAAGCTGGTCATCTGCTCCTGGGCGCGGCCGGCGCCCTGGGCCGCGGCGGTGATCAGCGCGGGCGGGTGGGGGAGGTCGCGGGCGCGTTCGGCGGAGGTGACGACGAGCGCCTGGGCGCCGTCGGTCTCCTGGCAGCAGTCCAGCAGCCGCAGCGGTTCGGCGATCCAGCGGGACGCGGCGTGGTCGGCGAGGGTGATCGGCTTGCCGTGGAAGTACGCGGCCGGGTTGCGGGCGGCGTGGCGGCGGTCGGTGACCGCGACGTGCCCGAACGCCTCCGGGGTCAGCCCGTAGGCGTGGAGGTACCGTTGCGCGGCCATGGCGACCCAGGAAGCCGGGGTGAGCAGGCCGAACGGGAGGTTCCAGCCGAGCGCGGCGCCCTCGGCGGACGGTTCGCGGTGCTGGACGCCGGAACCGAAGCGGCGGCCGGAACGTTCATTGAACGCGCGGTAGCAGACGACCACGTCGGCGAGGCCGGTAGCGACCGCCAGCGCCGCCTGCTGGACGGTGGCGCAGGCCGCGCCGCCGCCGTAGTGGACGCGGGAGAAGAAGGTCAGCTCGCCGATGCCGGCGGCCTGGGCGACGGTGATCTCGGGGTTGGTGTCCATGGTGAAGGTGACCAGGCCGTCGACGTCGGCGGGGGTGAGGCCGGCGTCGGCCAGGGCGGCGCGGACGGCCTCCACGGCGAGGGTGAGTTCGCTGCGGCCGGAGTCCTTGGAGAACTCCGTGGCGCCGATGCCTACGAGGGCGGCGCGGCCGCCGAGGGTGTCGGGGCGGTGGCGGGTCATCGGGGGGCCTCGGTGGGGGCCGGGGCCGGGGCTTCCGTGCGGGCCTCTGCGGGGGCCGCTGCGGGGGCGTCGGTCGGGGGCCCCGTCGTTACGGTGACCGTGCCGGTGACGTGGGTGCCGAGGGCGTTGGTGCCGGTGATGCGGACCTCGGCCGTGTCGCCGTCGACGGCGGTGACCGTGCCGCGCAACACCATCGTGTCTCCTGGGTAGTTGGGCGCGCCGAGGCGGATGGCGACCTTGCGCAGGACGGCGCTCGGGCCGAAGTGGTCGGTGACGTAGCGGCCGACGAGGCCGTTGGTGGTCAGGATGTTCATGAAGATGTCCGGGGAGCCCTTCTCGCGGGCCGCCTCCGCGTCGTGGTGCACGTCCTGGTAGTCGCGGGAGGCCAGGGCCCCGGCGACGATCAGGGTGCGGGTGAGGGGGAGGGTGAGTGGGGGAAGGGGGGTGCCGGGCTCGGGCCGTTCACCGGGTGCGCCGGGGCCGGGCTGCCCCTCGGGGGCGGTGTCCGTGGTCGTGGTCATGCCTGGGGCTCCTTCGTCGGATCCGTCGGCTCCGTCAGCCTCGTCCGCTCGGTCGGATTCGTCAGCAACTCGCCCAATTCTTCGAGGAGTTCGGCGCCCGCGCCCAGGTGCGCGTCGAGCTGCCGTCCCCAGAGGAAGTGCCGGTGGACGGGGTGGTCGAGGTCCGCGCCGAGGCCGCCGTGCAGGTGCTGGCCCGTGTGGACCACCCGTTTGCCGGCTTCGGACGCCCACCAGGCGGCGGTCAGCGCGTGCGTACCGGCGGGCAGGCCCGCGTCCCGGCGCCAGGCGGCCTCGTAGGCGGTGACGCGGATCGCCTCGGTGTCCATGTACGCCTCCGCGGCGCGGAGTTGGACGGCCTGGTTGGCGGCGAGCGGGCGGCCGAACTGCTCGCGGGTGGTGGTGTGCGCCACCGCCCGGGCCAGCGCGCCCGCGCAGACACCGGCCTGGAGTCCGGCGAAGGCGGTACGGGCGGTGGCGAGGATGTCGTCGTAGGGGGTGGGGGCGCGATCGGGGTCGGCTAACGGGGGCGTGGGGGACGAGCCGTCCACCGGGCGCGCGGGTGCCGGGCCGGCCACCGGGGGCGCGGCCACCGGCCCGTCCCCCAGGGCCTCGGCCGGGGCGCCATCCAGGGTGAGGCGGCCCGCCGACCACGGGGCGGTGGTGGCCACCGGCTCGACGCCGACGCCGGGGTCGCCGGTGCGGACGAGCCACAGCCGGCGTTCCGCGTCCGGCACCAGCAGCAGCGTCGCGGCGCACAGCCAGGGCACGACGGGGACGACGCCGGTCAGCCGGGCCCGGACGGCGGCTCCAAGCGAGCCGTCCCAGCCCCCGCGCGCGACGACGCCAAGCCCCCTCCCCCGCGTGAACGCCCCCGTGGCCACCTCCGTGCCGTCCCGCAATCCGGGGAGCAGCCGCGCCCGCTGCTCCTCGCTGCCGTGCGCGCCGAGGGCCAGCAGCCCGTAGACGCAGCTGGCCGCGAACGGCACCTGGGCGGTCGTCCGGCCCTGCTCCTCCAGCATCAGGACGAGGCCCAGCAGCCCGGTCTCCTCGGCCGCGCCCGGCAGTCCGGCCGCGCACAGCGCCTTCCACAGCGCGGCGTCGGCGGACGGGCCGAGCTCCGCCAGCCGCTCCGGCGTGGCGAGGTCGCCGAAGACCTCCGCCGCCAGGTCGCGCGCGGCCCGCTGCTCCTCCGTAGGCGTGAAGTCCACGTCAGCCCTCCCCACCGGGGCCCGCACCCGGGGCCTCCACCGCCCGGAAGACCGGAAGCACCAACTCCTCATCCACCCGCAGGAATTCCAGCCGCACCGGCATCCCGATCCGCACCGCGTCGTACCGCACCCCGGTCACATTGCTGACCATCCGCACCCCCTCCGCCAGCTCGACCAGCGCGACCGCGTACGGCGGATCGAACGCCGGGAAGGGCGGGTGGTGCATCACGACGTACGAGTAGACGGTGCCCGCGCCGCTCGCCTCGATGGTGTCCCACTCCGCCGCCCCGCACCGGTTGCAGCCGGGCAGCCAGGGGAAGCGCAGGGTGCCGCAGCCGCCGCAGCGCTGGATGAGCAGTTTGCGGTCGGCGACGCCCTCCCAGAACCCGGCGTTGTCCCGGTTGACGACGGGCCGGGGTCGCTCCGCCTTGGGGCGCGCGTCGGGGGCCGCCCCCTGGGCACCGGGGGCCGCCTCCTGGGGAGCGGGCCGGGCGGCCGGGGCGTACTTGAGGATGCGGAAGCGGTGCGTCCCGGCTGGTTCGCCGTTCGCCCGGACGTCCATCCGGGTGGTGATGAAGTGGCCGGAGCCCAGTTTGGTGGTCTTACGAGGCGAGACCGACTCGATCACCGCGTCGAAGGTGATCACGTCCCCGGGGCGCAGCGGACGCAGGTATTCCTGTTCGCAGTCGGTGGCGACGACCGCGCGGTAGCCGGCGCCGTCGAGCAGTGCGAACAGTTCGTCGTGGGCGGGGCTGCGGCCCTGGTGGCCGGAGAGGCCGCCCATCGTCCACGCCTGGAGCATGGTGGGCGGGGCGACCGCGCCGGGTCCCCGGTAGGCCGGGTGCGCGTCGCCCATCGCCTCGCACCAGTGGCGGATCATCGCCTCGTTGACGGGGTCCTTGCCGACGCCCTCGGTGGCGGCCGACCGGCCCTCGAACGCCCGGAGCGCCTTCTCGAACGCGGCCCCGGCGTCGGCGTCGCCATCGGGGCCGGCACTACCTGGTACAGACCCTCCGCCCGGTACAGCCCCCGCGCCCGGTATCCCGGCCACGTCCCCCCCCCCCCCCCCCCCCCCCGAAACCCTCCCCCCCCCCCCCCCCTTCCCCTCCCCCACCCCCTCCCCGCCC
>NZ_LLZI01000082.1 GCF_001509485.1 Streptomyces sp. NRRL F-4489 | reverse complement strand
AGGCCACCCTCCCGCCGCCCCCGCCAGCCCCCCGCCCCCTTACGCCAGCCCTCGGCGGGCGACTGCCGGGGGGCGGTGCCCGGCGATCGAGGCGACCATGTCGAGGATCTGGCGGGTCTCGGCGACCTCGTGGACGCGGTAGACCTGGGCGCCCAGCCAGGCGGAGACCGCGGTCGTCGCCAGGGTGCCCAGCACCCGCTCCTTGACCGGTTTGTCCAGCGTCTCGCCGACGAAGTCCTTGTTGGACAGCGACACCAGCACCGGCCAGCCCGTGTCCGTCATCTCGCCCAGCCGCCGGGTCGCCTCCAGGCTGTGCCGGGTGTTCTTCCCGAAGTCGTGCCCCGGGTCGATCAGGATCCCGTCCCGCCGGACCCCCAACGCGGCGGCCCGCTCGGCCAGTCCGAGCGTCACCCGCAGGATGTCGGCCATCACGTCGTCGTACTCCACCCGGTGCGGCCGGGTACGCGGCTCGGCGCCGCCCGCGTGCGTGCACACCAGGCCCACGCCGTACCGCGCGGCCACCTCCGCCAGGCGCGGATCGACCCCGCCCCAGGCGTCGTTGAGCAGATCCGCGCCGGCCTCGCAGACCGCCTCGGCGACCTCGTGCCGCCAGGTGTCGACGCTGATCACCACATCGGGGTGGCGGCGGCGCACCTCGGCCACGAAGCCGACCGTGCGGCGCGCCTCCTCCTCGGCGCTCACCTCCTCGCCGGGGCCGGCCTTGACGCCGCCGATGTCGATGATCGCGGCACCGTCGGCGATCGCCTGCTCCACCCGGTGGAGCGCGGGCTCGTCGCGGAACGTCGCGCCCTGGTCGTAGAACGAGTCCGGCGTCCGGTTGACGATCGCCATGATCACCGGCTCATGCGCCCCGAACTCGCGTTTTCCCAGCCGCAGCATTCCCTGACTCCCTCTCCGTGGTCCGGGAGCGACCCTAACTGTCAGACCCGCATGGCACGATCGGACCAGACAGAGAGTCCGGGGAGTGGTCGTGTTCTGGTTCATGCTGATCGCGATGGTCGTGGTGGTGGCCGCGGTCACGCTGGTCGTGGTCGGCGGCGGTGACGCCGGCGGCGCGGGCGGCGGGCTGCCCGACGCCGAGCCCGAGGGGCTGTACGACCCGCTGCCCCAGGACCGCCCGCTCGACCGGGCCGACGTGGAAGCCGTCCGCCTGCCCGTCACCGTGCGCGGTTATCGCATGGACGACGTGGACGACGTGCTGGACCGGCTGGGCGCGGAGCTGGCCGAGCGGGACGCGCGGATCGCCGAGCTGGAGACGGCGCTGGCCGGCGCGCACGCCGGAGCGGCCGGCGGTACGGGGCCGGGCGGTGCCCCGGGCGGGACCGGATGGGCCGGTGCGGCGGACGTTCCGGATGCGGCGGGTCTTTCGGGTGTTCCGGACGCGGCGGGTCTTTCGGACGCGGCGGAGGGTGCGGACGCGGGCCGTGGTGCCGGTGGCGCCGTGGAGCCGCCCGGTGGCCACGGTGCCCCGGGCGCGGGGGAGCGGGAAGAAGGGGAGGGCCCGGCATGAAGGGTGTGGTGACGGCTCCGGACGGGGTCCCGCGCTGCCCGTGGGGGATGGAGTCCGAGCAGATGGCGGACTATCGGGCGTACCACGACACCGAGTGGGGCCGGCCGGTCCACGGCGACGACGCGCTCTTCGAGCGGATGAGCCTGGAGGCGTTCCAGTCCGGGCTGTCCTGGATCACCATCCTGCGGCGCCGGGAGGGCTTCCGGGCCGCGTTCGCCGGCTTCCGGATAGCCGAGGTGGCGCGGTTCACCGAGGAGGACGCGGCGCGCCTGCTCGCCGACCCGGGCATCATCCGCAACCGCGCCAAGATCACCGCGACGCTGGCCAACGCCCGGGTCGCCGCCGAGCTGGCCCCCGGCGAGCTGGACGCCCTGATCTGGTCCTATGCCCCGGCCCGGGCCGGCCGCCCGGTGCCGCGCACGTACGGCGAGGTGCAGCCGGTGACGCCGGAGTCCACCGCGCTCGCCAAGGAGCTGAAGAAGCGCGGCTTCCGGTTCGTCGGCCCGACCACGGCGTACGCGCTGATGCAGGCGTGCGGGCTGGTCAACGACCACCTCGCGGACTGCCATGTGCGGGCGGAGGTGGAGGCGGCGGCAGCGGCCGGCTGACCAGCGGCGGCAGGCCAGCGGGCCGGGGCGGCCGCCCGCCGGGCCCCGGCCGCCGTGGCCCCGCCGGGCCGGGGTGGCGGCCCCGCCCGCCTCACCGCCCCAGGAAGACCGGCTTCTCCTTCTTGACGAAGGCGTCGACCGCGCGGTGGTGGTCCTCCGACGCGCCGGCGCGCACCTGGAGCTCGTCCTCCTTGGCCAGGGTCTCGGCGAGCGAGTGGCCGGCCCCGTAGGCCAGCGACTCCTTGATCGCGGCGTACGCGGCGGTCGGCCCCTCGGCCAGCCGGCGGGCCACCGCGGCCGCCTCCGCGGCCAGCTCCCCGGCCGGTACGACCTTGTTGGCGATGCCCAGCTCGTACGCCTCCTGGGCGCTGAGGGAGCGCGGGAAGAGCAGCAGGTCGGCGGCGCGGCCGTGGCCGATCAGCCGCGGCAGCGTCCAGGAGACCCCGGAGTCCGCGGTCAGCGCCACACCCGCGAACGAGGTGTTGAACGACGCGGTGTCGGCGACGACCCGGTAGTCGGCGGCCAGCGCGAAACCCGCGCCGGCCCCGGCCGCGACCCCGTTCACCCCGGCCACCACCGGCTTCGGCATCTCCGTGAGCGCGGTGACGATGGGGTTGTAGTGCTCCCGCACGGTGGTCATGGTGCGCCCCGCGCCGGTCTCCCGGTCCTCGGCCAGCAGGCCGATGTGCTCCTTGAGGTCCTGCCCGACGCAGAACGCCCGGCCGGTCGCGGTCAGCAGCACCGCCCGTACGGCCGGGTCGGCGGCGGCCTCGCGCAGGACGTCCCGCAGCGCCTCCTTCGCCTCGGTGTTCATCGCGTTCATCGCGTCGGGGCGGTTGAGGGTGACCGTCGCCAGTCCGTCGGTCACGTCGTAGAGCACGGTGTCGGCCATAGTGGAGTCCCCTCCGTCGCGGCTCTGTACTGCCGGGAAAGCGGCAGCCAGCGCTCAGGATGCCGGAGATCATCCGCCCTCGGCATGTGACGTACGTCAAAGAAAGCGGGCGCGCCGGATGGCGGGGAGTGGCGAAGTATCGCAGGCCGATCGCCGAATTGGGTGGGTTTGCGGGAGCGCGTGTCCGAAGGGATGCCCCCTGATGTTGGTCATCGGGTCGTTCGATGCGGGATAATGGCCTGGAAGCAATGTGTTCGACGCCGGTGACACGCGCCTAATGAAGGCCGTCGGCTGAGATGAGCTGGTTTCAGGAAGGGGAACGAGCATGGCGGCCATGAAGCCGCGGACGGGCGACGGCCCGCTCGAGGTGACCAAGGAGGGGCGGGGCATCGTCATGCGCGTTCCGCTCGAAGGCGGCGGTCGGCTCGTCGTCGAGTTGACCCCCGACGAGGCCAAGGCCCTGGGTGAGGCTCTGGAGAAGGTCACCGTCTGACGAGGGCGGAGACACCGCTGCGGTTTTCCGGGCGCCTCGGCCCCGGTACCTCCAGCCGGACACCCCGGCCCCGGCACGCGGCACGCCAGTAAAACGGCGCGCCGCGTGCCGGGGCCGTTTTCGCGCGCTTGTCGGGGCAGCTGCCGGAGGGCGAGGGTCCGGGTGGACGGCGCACCCAGGGCGGTACGGAGCCTGGCCGCGCCCCGCCGCTACGGGCTCAGCCGCGCTTGACCGCGCAGAGGAGGCCGTCGCCGACCGGCAGCAGGGCCGGTGCCAGCGCGCTGCTCTCCCGTATGGCGCGCAGCAGCTCGCGCACCCGCAGCACCTCCGCCGGCTGCTCCGCGGAGTCCACCGTCCGGCCGTCGGCGAAGACGCCCTGGAAGCAGACCAGGCCGCCGGGGCGCAGCAGCCGCAACGATTCAGCGAAGTACTCCAGGTACTCCAGCAGATCGCCGTCGCAGAAGACCAGGTCGTAGCCGCCGTCCGCGAGGCGGGGCAGGACGTCCAGGGCCCGTCCGGGGATGAAGCGGGCGCGGTTGCCGGCGAAGCCCGCGGCGCGGAACGCCTGCTTGGCGAACGCCTGGCGCTCCGGTTCGAGGTCCACGGTGGTGAGCACGCCGTCCGGGCGCATGCCGTGCAGGAGGTAGATGCCGGACACGCCCGTGCCGGTGCCGATCTCGGCGACCGCCTTGGCGTCCGCGGTGGCGGCGAGCATCCGCAGGGCCGCGCCGGCGGCGGCCGTCACCGGGCGGATCCCGGCCTCCAGCGCGCGGTCGCGGGACCAGCTCAGGGCGGCGTGGGCGGCGTCGTCGATGGTCCCGGCGCCGTACGCCTCGGCGAATGCCAAGTTCGTCTGCCGGTTGCCGGTAATGGCCCTCTCCTGTCCCCGTAGTTGACGCAACCGTGACTGTATCCGCTGCGCGCGGGAACCCGCAGATGGGACCGGACGTTAGGAGAGGACAGAGGGGAGAGACGGGGGGATGGACCGGTGGATACCACGCAAGAGACCGTGCCGGAGGCGCGGCCGGAAGAGAAGCCGCACCAAATGCTGGTCAAAACTGCTTATCCGGAGCTAACGGGCGAGGTGGATATGGTAGGGGCCCTACTGGACACCACCAGAGCCACCAGGGGAGGTGCGGCTGCGGCGGGTGACCGAGTGCGCAGGCGCTTGCGAAGGTCGTTCGCCGGGCCGAAATCCGTGACCAACACCGCTGACCGCTTCCGCCCGTACGGCCCCAAGGCCAAGG
Organism: Streptomyces sp. NRRL F-4489; assembly: GCF_001509485.1. Classification (GTDB taxonomy): domain Bacteria; phylum Actinomycetota; class Actinomycetes; order Streptomycetales; family Streptomycetaceae; genus Streptomyces. The sequence continues at coordinate 2,735 of NZ_LLZI01000082.1, read as the reverse complement.
GAGGGGCCCCCGCCTCCGACGCGCCGACCGCGACCTTCGCCGCAGACGCGGACGCGCCGGCGTGGACCCCTCCGAGCTGGGAGGAGATCGTCAGCACCCACAGTGCACGGGTCTACCGCCTCGCCTACCGCCTCACCGGCAATCAGCACGACGCCGAGGACCTCACGCAGGAGGTGTTCGTCCGCGTCTTCCGCTCGCTGTCGTCGTACACCCCCGGCACGTTCGAGGGCTGGCTGCACCGCATCACGACCAATCTCTTCCTGGACATGGTCCGCCGCCGCCAGCGCATCCGCTTCGACGCGCTCGGCGACGACGCCGCGGAGAAGCTCCCCAGCCGGGAGCCCGCCCCGCAGCAGCAGTTCGACGACACCCACTTCGACGCCGATGTGCAGCACGCGCTGGACACCCTCGCGCCGGAGTTCCGGGCCGCCGTGGTGCTCTGCGACATCGAGGGCCTGTCGTACGAGGAGATCGCCGCGACGCTCGGCGTCAAGCTCGGCACGGTGCGCAGCCGGATCCACCGGGGCCGGTCGCATCTGCGCAAGGCGCTCAAGCACCGCTCGCCCGAGGCGCGGGCCGAAGAGCGTGCGGAGCGGCGTGCGCTGTCCGTGGTGCCCAGTAGGGAGGTCGGAATCGCGTGAGCCTCACCGGCGGTCCGTCCCCCGCCGAGCAGCATCTCGGCGACCGCCTCGCGGCCCTGGTCGATGGTGAACTGGGGCACGACGCACGGGAGCGGGTGCTGGCGCACCTGGCGACCTGCGGAAAGTGCAAGGCGGAGGCCGATGCGCAGCGTCGGCTGAAGAGCGTGTTCGCGCAAGCGCTGTCCCCCGGGCCCTCCGAGGGGCTGCTGGCGCGCCTCCAGCAGCTGCCCGGCGGCGAGTCCGGCGGTCCCGGCAGCCGGCTCGGCGAGGGCGCCTTCGGGCGCGGCGGCGGTTTCGGCCGCGCCGAGTTCGACGGCGGCGAGTTCGGCCGCGGCGGCGGTTTCGGCTACGTCCCGCCCGAGCAGCACCTCGCCCGCGCCCTGGTCGGCGTCCCCGGGCAGCCGCGGCGCGGCGTGCGGGCCGCGGAGGCCGAGCGCGGTGCCCCGCAGCGGCGCCGGTTCGCGTTCGCGGCGGCCGGCGCGGTCTCGCTGGCGGCGTTCGCGCTCGGCGGCGCGCTGCCGCTGGAGGCGGCCGTGGACGCCCCCGCACCGCGTGCCGAGGGCAGCGGTCCGGCCGTCACCCCGCTCGGCGCCAACTCCGCGGCCGGGGCCTTCGGGCTCGCGGGCGGGGAGATGCCGATCACGCGTGAGCCGCGTCCCGGGGCCTGGCCGACCGCCGGCGACCCGACGGGCGCCCCCGCGCCCAGCCCCATGTCGCTCTTCGCGCCGGACGAGGCCCGGCCCTCGGACGCGGTGCCGGCCTTCAGCCCGCTGCCCGGCCGCTTCGGCCTCTCGCCCCTGATAGCCGCCACGGGGCCGGCGGCCGCGTACCGCTTCTCCCCGTTGACGGCCGCGAGCGGCAACGTTCCGGTCCACCGCACCTCGCCCCCGATGCCGCCGCTGGAGCCCATGCGGCCGCTGCTGGGCTCCCCGGCCGCGAGTGGAGGGCCCGCTTCCGCCCCGCGCTGACCGGCCCCTGCGCACCGCCGCCCGGAACTGGTTGAATCCCTTCTCGGGCGGCGCGCCCCTGCCCGGGGCGCGTACCGCGCGGGCCTGTCGCCGGACGGGCCCGGTGTGGTGGCCCGCGCAACGGCCGCGGGCGAAGTGTTGGGGAGAAGATGGACGACGCCAAGGCCGCCGGGCCCAAGCTGAAGTGGTGGAGCCGCCCGGAGCAGGCTCCCGGGCCCGGGCAGCCCGCCGGCGCCGCGCACCGGGGCCCGCGGACCGACGCGCCCGCCCCGGACGCCTCGGGCGACTGGCTCGTCGGCCCGCCGCGAGCGGTAGGGGGCGGGGGGCCGGAGGCGGACGGGTCTGTGGCGGGTGGGTCTGCGGCGGATGCATCTGTGGCGGATGGGTCTGTGGCGGATGGGTCTGCTGAGAGTGCGGCCGTGGCGAACGGTTCCGTGGGGCATGGGCCTGTGGCGGACGGTTGCGGCGGAGAGGGTGGCGGGAGCCGTCCCGTAGCGGACGCCTTGGCCTCCGGGCGCGGTGAACTCCCAGGAGTTGAGGGGGAGTTGGCCTTGTCGTCCGCCGAGTCGCAGCCCTTGCAGAACGAGTCGCAGTCTGCGCCGGGTGCCGTTGATCCGCGTACGGTCGTGCGGCCGGTTGGCGCGGGTGCGCCGGCGGAGGGCGCGCGGGGCGGGGAAGCCGCGACGGTGACGCTCGGTCAGGTGCGCGCGGACGCGCCTGCGGAACGGCCGTCCGAAGCGGCCGCCGCCCCGGCCGGCGAGGTCGCCATGCCCACCCCGGCTGACGAGTCCACCGCGCCCGTCCCGGCCACCGCGCCCACCGAGGCCGCAGCCCCCGCCCCCCGGCCGCAGCCGCTGCACCCCGAGGATCCGTACGGGACGCCCCCGTACGGTGAGCCGGGGCCGTGGGCGCCCGCGCCGCTGGTGCAGCGGCCGGTGGCGACGCCTGCCCACGGCACCGTCCTGCCGCCCGCCGGGAACGGCGCGGCACCGGGCGGAACGATTCCCTCCCCGGCCGCCGAGCAGGCCGCCGAGCCCCCGGCCGCGGCACCGGCCGCAGCACCGGCCCCAGCGGCCCCCGCCACCCCCTCACCCCACCCTGCCCCGCAGGCCCCCCACACCCCACC
>NZ_LLZI01000081.1 GCF_001509485.1 Streptomyces sp. NRRL F-4489 | reverse complement strand
GCCCCCGGGGGGCGGGGAGGTCCCCGGCCCCCAAGGCCCCCAGGCACGGTGGGAAAACCGGTAGGGCCCCAACGCCCCCTCCGCCCATACTCGAGGCGTGTTTCTGACCTTCACCACCACCGGTACCGCTGATCGTCCCGCCACCGACCTGGGGTTTCTGCTGCACAAGCATCCCGGCCGGGCGCAGCAGTTCTCGACCTCGCACGGTACGGCGCACGTCTTCTACCCGGAGGCGGACGCCGCACGGTGCACGGCGGCGCTGCTGCTGGAGGTCGATCCGGTGGCCCTGGTCCGGCGGGGGCAGGGCCAGGGGCGGGGCGGAGCTCCGGACGCGGCGCTCGGGCGGTATGTCAACGACCGGCCCTACGCGGCGTCGTCGCTGCTGGCGGTGGCGTTGCGCGGTGTCTTCGCGAGCGCGATGAAGGGGCAGTGCGCGGCCCGGCCGGAGCTGGCCGGGCAGGCGATTCCGCTGCGTATCGAGGTGCCGGTGCTGCCCGCCCGGGGCGGTGCGGCGCTGGTGGAGAAGTTGTTCCGGCCGCTGGGCTGGTCGGTGGCGGCCGAGCCGCTGCCGCTGGACGAGACGTTCCCCGAGTGGGGCGAATCCCGGTACGTACGGCTGGTCCTGGAGGGCGAGTGCGTGCTCGGCCTGGCGCTGCGCCACCTTTACGTGCTGCTGCCGGTGCTGGACGACGCCAAGCACTACTGGGTGGCGGCCGACGAGGTGGACAAGCTGCTGCGGGCCGGTGAGGGCTGGCTGGAGCACCACCCGGAGCAGCGGCTGATCGCGGACCGCTATCTCGTCCGGCGCCGCTCCCTGACCCGCGAGGCGATGGCCCGGCTGGAGCTGGAGCGGCTCGCGGAGGCCGACGACGCGCTCGCCGAGGAGATCGACAACGCGGTGGACGAGACCGCGGACACCGAGGAGCGGCCGGTACCGCTCGCGGTGCGGCGGCGGGAGGCCATCCTCGGCGTGCTGCGGGCAGCCGGTGCCACACGGGTCCTCGATCTGGGCTGCGGGCAGGGGCAGTTGATCGGCGAGCTGCTGAAGGACGGGCGGTTCACCGAGATCGTGGGGATGGACGTGTCGATGCGCGCGCTGCAGGCGGCGCGGCGCAGGCTGCACCTCGACCGGATGCCCGAGCGGCAGTCGGCGCGGGTGCGGCTGGTCCAGGGCTCGCTGGCGTACACCGACAGCAGGCTCAAGGGGTATGACGCGGCGGTGCTCAGCGAGGTCGTCGAGCATGTGGACCCGGAGCGGCTCCCGGCGCTGGAGTACGCGGTCTTCGGCGCGGCCGGGCCCCGTACGGTCGTGGTGACCACACCCAACGTCGAGTACAACGTGCGCTGGGAGTCGCTGCCCGCGGGGCGGGCGCGGCACGCTGACCACCGGTTCGAGTGGACGCGGGCGGAGTTCCGGCGGTGGGCCGGGGAGGTGGCCGCGCGGCACGGCTACGCGGTGGCGTTCGCGCCGGTGGGGCCGGAGGACCCGGAGGTCGGGCCGCCCACGCAGCTCGCCCGCTTCACCCGGGGAGGGGACGGAAGCCGGGCCGGCGGACCCGGCGGTCGTGCGGACAAGAGGGACAATGAAGGTGTCCGTGGTGGTCCGGTGGGGCCGGGCGGCGGGAAGGGGGCAGCGGCATGAGCGGTGTCGAGGACCGTCCGGAGGACGCGGAACCGGCGGTGGAAGCGGCGGACGCGATGGAGACGCCTGAGACGGCGGCGACGGCTGAGCAGGCTGGGGCGTCGGGGGCGTCGGGGGCGTCGGGGGCGTCGGGGGCGTCCGGGGCGACCGGGCCGCCGCCCCCTGTTCCGGACGCCGCTCGTCCGGCGGCTCCCCGGCCGGCCGGCGTCCGTTCGCTCGGGGTGCCCGATCTGTCGCTGGTGGTGCTGGTCGGAGCGACCGGTTCCGGTAAGTCGACGTTCGCGGCGCGGCACTTCAAGGCGACCGAGGTGGTCTCGTCGGACTTCTGCCGCGGCCTGGTCAGCGACGACGAGAACGACCAGTCCGCCAGCGGCGACGCCTTCGAGGTGCTGCACTTCATCGTCGGCAAGCGGCTGGCCGCCGGGCGGCTGACAGTGGTGGACGCGACCAATGTGCAGGCGGAGGCGCGCGCCCAGCTGGTGCGGCTGGCGCGCGAGCACGATGTGCTGCCGGTCGCGATCGTGCTGGACGTGCCCGAGCGGGTCTGCGCCGAGCGGAACGCGGTCCGGGCCGACCGGGCCGGGATGCCGCGCCGCGTCATCCAGCGGCACCAGCGCGAACTGCGGCGTTCGCTGGGGAAGTTGGAGCGCGAGGGGTTCCGTGCGGTGCACGTGCTGCGCGGTGCGGAAGAGGTCGACGCCGCGCGGATCGTACGGGAGCGGCGGTTCAACGACCTCCGGCACCTCACCGGCCCCTTCGACATCATCGGTGACATCCACGGCTGCCGTTCCGAACTGGAGGCCCTGCTCGGGCGGCTCGGTTACGGGCTGGTGCGGGACGCGCGGGGCCGTGCCGTGGACGCGGCGCACCCCGCGGGGCGTACGGCGGTCTTCGTCGGCGACCTCGTCGACCGGGGGCCGGACAGTCCGGGCGTGCTGCGGCTGGTGAGCGGAATGGTGGCCGCCGGTAACGCTCTGTGCGTGTCCGGGAACCATGAGAACAAGCTCGGACGTTATCTCGGCGGACGGTCGGTGAAGGCGACGCACGGCCTGGCCGAGACGATCGAGCAGCTGGAGAAGGAGGACGAGGAGTTCCGCGCCGGGGCCGCGGAGTTCATTCGGGGACTGGTCAGTCACTATGTGCTGGACGGGGGTGGACTGGTGGTGTGCCATGCCGGGTTGCCGGAGAAGTACCACGGGCGTACGTCGGGCCGGGTGCGCTCCTTCGCGCTGTACGGCGACACGACGGGGGAGACCGACGAGTTCGGCCTGCCGGTGCGCTATCCGTGGGCGCAGGACTACCGCGGCCACGCCGCCGTGGTCTACGGCCACACGCCCACCCCGCGTGCCGCCTGGCTCAACAACACCCTCTGCCTGGACACCGGTTGCGTCTTCGGTGGGCGGCTGACGGCGCTGCGCTGGCCGGAGCGCGAGCTGGTCGACGTACCGGCCGAGCGGGTCTGGTACGAGCCGGTCAAGCCGCTGGCCGCGGAAGCGCCGGGTGGGGCGGACGGCCGGCCGCTGGATCTGGCGGACGTCGCGGGGCGGCGGGTGGTGGAGACCCGCCACTTGGGCCGGATCGCCGTCAAGGAGGAGAACGCCGCGGCCGCGCTGGAGGTGATGAGCCGCTTCGCGATCGATCCGCGGCTGCTGCCCTACCTCCCGCCAACCATGGCGCCCTGCGCGACGGCGGCGGAGTCGCGGGTGGACGCGGACGGCGAGGGGTTCCTGGAGCATCCGGCGGAGGCGTTCGCCGAGTACCGCGCGGCCGGGGTCCGCGAGGTGGTGTGCGAGGAGAAGCACATGGGCTCGCGGGCGGTGGCACTGGTGTGCCGGGACGAGGCGGTGGCGCGGGAGCGGTTCGGGGTGGCCGGTGCGGGCGTCTCGGGCGCCCTGTACACCCGTACGGGGCGGCCGTTCTTCGACGACCGGGAGATGACCGAGCGGATGCTGCGGCGGGTCCGGGAGTGCGCGGACCGGGCCGGGCTGTGGGCGGAGCTGGACACCGACTGGCTGCTGCTGGACGCCGAGGTGATGCCGTGGTCGCTGAAGGCGGAGGGCCTGCTGCGGACGCAGTACGCGGCGGTCGGCGCGGCGTCCCGGGCGGTGTTCCCGGAGGTACTGGGCGCGCTGGAGGCGGCGGCCGCGCGGGGCGCCGGGGTGGCGGCGCTGCTCGAGCGGCAGCGCGGCCGGGCCGCCGACGCGGAGGCGTTCACCGAGGCGTACCGGCGGTACTGCTGGCGGGTGGGGGAGCCGGAGAGCGGCGGTGGTGCGGGAGCGCCGGCCGGGGTCCGGCTGGCGCCGTTCCAGATCCTCGCCGTACGGGGCCGCAGCCTGGCCGGGATGCCGCACACCGGCCAACTGGCCCTGATCGACCGGCTGATAGCGGCCGAGGAGGGGCTGCCGGGCGGCGGCGCCGGGGACGGTGCGGTGGACGCGTCCGGTGCGCCGGGTGCTTCCGGCGGGGCCGCGTCCGGGGCCGGGCGAATACGGTTGCTGGCGCCGACCCGGCGGCTGGTCGTGGACACCGAGGACGAGGAGTCGGTCGCGGCCGGGGTCGCGTGGTGGCTGGATCTGACCGCCGAGGGCGGTGAGGGCATGGTCGTCAAGCCGGTTCAGGCGCTGGTCCGGCAGCCGGACGGCCGGCTTGTCCAGCCGGGCGTCAAGTGCCGCGGCCGGGAGTACCTCCGGATCATCTACGGCCCGGAGTACACCCGCCCCGAGCACCTGCGGCGGCTGCGGGTCCGCCGGCTCGGCCACAAGCGTTCGCTGGCCCTGCGCGAGTACGCGCTGGGGCTGGAGGCGCTGGACCGGCTGGCGGAGGGCGAGCCGCTGTGGCGGGTGCACGAAGCGGTCTTCGCGGTACTCGCGCTGGAGTCGGAGCCGGTGGATCCGCGGCTGTAGGGGCGCGGTGGCCGGGGAGGGCCGGGGAGGGCCGGGGAGGGCCGGGGTGGCGCGTGCCCACGGGCTCCCCGCGCCCCCCGACGTCGGGTTCAGGCCACGGCGGGCCCGGCGGCTGCCGGGCTCAGCGGGGCTGCGGGGTGCACAGTGGGCCCCCGCTCACCGGGGCCGCGGGGCGTGCGGCGGCGGCCGCCGGGGGCACCGGGACCACGGCGTGCGCGGAGCCCGCCGCCCCCATGCCGGCGCCCGCGCAGTCGCCCGCGCCGCCCGCCCCGCCGGCGTCCTGGACCGGGTCCGTGTGCCGGGCCGAGCGGTAGGTGCGCCGGTAGTCGACCGGAGGGACGCCCACCGCCCGGGTGAAGTGGCGGCGGAGGTTGGCGGCCGTGCCCAGGCCGGCGATGTCCGCCACCCGGTCCACGGGCAGGTCGGTGCTCTCCAGCAACTCCCGGGCGCGCGCGATCCGTTGGGACTGGAGCCACTGCATCGGCGTGGTCCCGGTGGTGGCGTGGAAGCGCCGGACGAGGGTGCGCGGGCTGGTGTGCGCGTAGCGGGCGAGGTCGGCGACGGTCAGCGGTTCGCGGAGGCGTTCGGCGGCCCAGTGCAGGACGGGCGCGAGGGAGTCGTCGCGGCGCTCCGGGAGCGGGGCCTCGATGTACTGCGCCTGCCCGCCGGGGCGGTGCGCGGGCGCGACCAGCTGCCGGGCCAGGGAGTTGGCGGTGCCGGTACCGAAGTCCTCGCGGATCAGGTGCAGGCAGACGTCGATGGAGGCGGTGGCGCCCGCGCCGGTGAGCACGTCGCCGTGGTCGACGTAGAGCACCGCCGGGTCCACGCTGACGGCCGGGTAGCGCTCGGCGAGCAGCTGCGCGTACTTCCAGTGCGTGGCGGCGGTCCGGCCGTCGAGCAGTCCGGTCGCGGCGAGGGTGAAGGCGCCCGAGCAGAAGGAGACCAGGCGGGCGCCGCGGCGGTGGGCCTCGCGCAGCGCCGCGACGAGCTCCTCCGGCGGGTCGCCGTGCACGTCGGCGGAGGCCGGTACGAGGACGGTGTCGGCCGTGACGAGCTCGTCGGCGCCGTAGGGGGTCCGGGTGGTGAACCACGGGCCGGCGAACGGGGTTTCGCCGGCCGGGCCGATCGCGCACACCCGCAGGTCGTACCAGTCCGGGGGTGTCTGGATCCGGTCGGTGCCGAAGATGTGGCAGGGGATGGCGACTTCGAAGAACGGCATTCCGGGGGTGACCGCGATGGCGAGCGAGGGCATGGCGGAAGTGTGGCAGAACGGGTGGCAGAAATGTAGCGGGTGGTGGCAGTGCTGCCACTCGTGGGGAGGGGGCGCGCGGCCGATGCTTGATCGTCATGACCGCTCTTGCTTCCGGCGGCCGGGGGACGGGTGCGCCCTCCGGCGCCCCCTCCGGCGCCCCCGCCGACGCGCCCTCCGGCGCCCGCGCCGCCGCGCCTTCCGCCCCCGCGCCGGCCCCCGCTCCCGCCCCCGATCCCCGCCGCTGGCTGGTGCTGGCGGTCGCGTCCGCCGCGCAGTTCCTCGCGGTGCTGGACGTGGTCGCCGTCACCATCGCGTTCCCGGCGATCGGCCAGGACTTCGCGCCGGCGCCCGCCTCCGCGCTCTCCTGGGTGCTCAACGGCTACACCGTCGTCCTGGCCGCGCTCCTGGTACCGGCCGGCCGGCTCGCCGACGAGGCCGGGCGGCGCCGCTGCTTCCTGACCGGCATGGTGCTGTTCGGCCTGGCCTCCGCGGCCTGCGGCCTGGCGCCCACGCTCCCGCTGCTGATCGCGGCGCGCGTGGTCCAGGGCGCGGCCGCGGCCGTCCTGATCCCCACCTCGCTGTCCCTGGCGCTGCCGGCCTTCCCGGCCCGCGAGCGGGCCACCGCGGTCGGGGTGTGGACGGCGGTGAGCGCGATCGGCGCGAGCTCCGGGCCGGTGCTCGGCGGGCTGCTCGCCGCGTCCGACTGGCGGCTGATCTTCCTGATCAACGTGCCGGTGGTGCTGCTCGCGGTCGGCTCGGGCGTCCGGCTGCTGCCGCGCGCGGTCCGCGGTCCGCGGCAGGCGCTGGACCTGCCGGGGACGGCGCTGGTGCTGGTGTGCGTCGGCGGGCTGGTGACCGCGTTCGTGCAGGCCCCCGAGTGGGGGTACACCGCCCCGGGCACCCTCGCCGTCCTCGCCGCGGGCGTCCTGGCGGGCGTGCTGGGCGTACGCCATGCGCGGCGGGCCGCGCAGCCGGTGGTGAGCCCGGCGCTCTTCCGGACGCCCGGATTCACCGCCGCCACCCTGGGGCTGCTCAGCTACTTCGTCGCCTACGGGCTGATGATGCTCGCCGCGAGCCTGCTGTTCACCGACGTCTGGCACTACTCGGTGCGTACGGCCGGACTGGCGCTGGCGCCCTGGCCGCTGACCGTGCTGGTGGTCTCGGCGTTCTCCGGCCGGGTCGTCGCGGTGCTCGGCGGCCGGGGGACGGCGGTGGCCGGGGCGCTGTGCTTCGTCGCGGCCGCGCTGTGGTGGCTGGCGCCGGCCGGGGACGGCAGCGGGGGGACGCACTACGCGGTGCGGTTCCTGCCCGGACTGATCTTGGCGGGGCTGGGCACCAGCCTGTACCAGCCGGTGATGTTCGCCGCCGCGGGCGCGCTGCCCGCCGCCCAACTCTCGCTGGGATCCGGCGTGCTGATGGTCTCCCGGCAGGCCGGTACGGCGCTGGGGGTGGCCGTCCTGGTCGCCGTCATCGGCGGCCAGCGGCATCCGGGACTCGGGGCGCTGCGCGGCGGCTGGGCCGTCGCGGCGGTGATGTCGGTGGGGGCGGTGGCGGCGGCGTTGGCGCTGGGCCGGGGCGGGCGGCGGGCGGTGGACGGCCGCGCGTCGTAGGGGCCGGGGCAGGCGCGCCGCGTCGGCGGGCGGCCGTAGCACGTAGGGGACGGCGGGCGGCCGCGCCCCGGGGGCAGAGGCCAGCCGACGAGCTGACGAGCTGTCGCCTGACCCGGGCCGCCCCCCCGACCCCCGGCCCGGACCGGCCCCGCCTCGTAAAC
>NZ_LLZI01000080.1 GCF_001509485.1 Streptomyces sp. NRRL F-4489 | reverse complement strand
CCCCCCTTACGTAGCCCCGCCCCCGCCTCCGAACCGCTCCCGCAGCTCCCGTTTGAGGACCTTGCGCAGGGTCGCGCCGCGCGGCAGGGCCGGCAGCACCTCCAGCCGCTCGGGCAGCTTGTGCCGGGCCAGGCCCTGCGCGAGCAGCCGCTCGGTGACCGCGCCGAGCGTCAACTCCCTTGCCCCCGGCGGCTGTTCGACCACCGCGCAGACCAGTTCGCCGCGCTCGGCGTCCGGCAGCCCGATGACCGCCGCACCGGCGATGTCCGGATGGCCGTGCAGCAGGTCCTCGATCTCCCGGGCCGAGACGTTCTCGCCCTTGCGGATGATGATGTCCTTGAGGCGGCCGGTGACGACGAGGTGCCCGGTGGAGGTGAGGCGGCCGAGGTCGCCGGTCGGCAGGAAGCCGTCCCGGTCGAACGGGTCCGGCTCGCCCAGATAGCCGCGGCACACCGCCGGGCCGCGCACCAGGATCTCCCCGCTGCCGTCGCCGCCCCCGCCGCCGTCCCTCCCGGGCGCGATCCGGATCTCCATCCCGGCGGGCGGCCGCCCGTCCGTATTGGCCAGCAGCGCCGCGCCGTCCAGCGGATCGCCCATGGTGACCACCGGCGCCTCGGTGAGCGCGTACCCGTGCACCACTTGGCACCCCAGCTCGGCGGTCACCTCGTGGTACAGCGCGGGCGGTTTGGGCGCGCCGCCCCCGGCCAGCAGCCGCAGCGACGGCAGCAGCCGCTCCCCGGCCGGCAGCGCCCGCTGCGCGGCGAGGAAGAGGGAGTAGAACGCGGTGGACCCGCCGGCCACGGTGACACCGTGGCGGCGGTACGGAGCGAGCGCCCCCGGCAGCGCGAACCGCTCCAGCAGGACGGCCGGGATGCCCAGCGTCAGCAGCATGACGGTGTAGTCCGGCCCGGCGACATGGGCGTACGGGAACGCCATCGACCCGACGTCCCCGGGGCCCAGGCGCAGCGCCGCCGCCAGCCAGCCCCCGGCGGTGCGCAGCCCGCGATCGGTGTGCAGCACGCCCCGGGGCGCGGCGGTGGTCCCGGACGTCCAGTAGATCCAGCGCACCGCGTCGGCGTCGGCGGGCGGCGGCGGCAGGGTCGCCGGATCGCCGTCCGGCAGCGGGCCGTACGCGGCGAAGACGGCGGGCGGCGCGGGCAGCCGGGCGGCCGGGCGCCGGGCCGGTGCGGCGGGGCCGGTACCGTGCGGCCCGCCCGGGACGAGCAGGAACGCGGCGCCGGTGCGGCGCAGCACCTGTTCCAGTTCGTGCTCGCGGTAGCCGGGCAGGACCGGGCTCTGCACCGCGCCGAGCCGGGCCAGCGCCAGGCTGACCAGCACCGTTTCGATCCGGGTCGGCAGCTGCCAGACCACCGTGCTGCCGGGCCGGACGCCGTACGCGTGCAGCCCGGCGGCGACCCGTTCGGCGCGCTCGCGCAGCCCGCCGAAGGTGATCCGGCGCTCGTCCCGCGCGTCCTCGGCGCCCTGCACGAGCGCGAGGGCATCGGGCGTACGGGCGGCCCGCCAGGCGACCAGGTCCCACAGGGTGCTGCCGCTCATACCGCCGCCTTCCCGATCGCTTGATGGATAACTGACGAAGCGTCAGTCCGCCTGCCACCGCCAGAGGTTAAGGTCGCGCGCCTTGCCGGTCCAGGGGGTGCGGGCTAGCCTGGCGACGTAGAGCTGACGACCCGTCAGGTAAGCCGGGGGTGAGGGGACACCATGGCGAAGCCCGAGGAACCGCCGCGCGCCACCACCACCGACGGCCGCGCGGCCGGGCCCGCGCGCCGGAACGCGTAGGCCCGGTATGGACCTCGCCTGCACCGAGGAGGAGGAAGCCTTCCGGGCCGGTCTGCGGGCCTGGCTCGCCAAGGTGCTGCCCACCCTGCCGCCCCAACCGCCCGCCACCGACTGGCCGGCCCGGCGGGCGTACGACACCGCCTGGCAGCGGATGCTGTACGACGCCGGATACGCCGGACTGCACTGGCCGGTGGACGCCGGCGGGCGGGGCGCCACCCCCACCCAGCACCTGATCTTCCTGGAGGAGACCGAGCGGGCCGGCGCCCCGTACGTCGGCGCCAACTTCGTCGGACTGCTGCACGCCGGCCCCACCATCGCCGCCGAGGGCACCGCCGCCCAGCGCGCCCGCTGGCTGCCGCCGATCCTGCGCGGCGAGGAGATCTGGTGCCAGGGCTTCAGCGAACCGGACGCCGGTTCCGACCTGGCCGCGCTGCGCACCCGCGCGGTCCGCGACGGCGACGACTACGTGGTGACCGGCTCGAAGATCTGGACCTCGCACGCCGAGGTCGCCGACTGGTGCGAACTGCTGGTCCGCACCGACCCGGACGCGCCCCGGCACCGCGGCATCAGCTGGCTGGCGATGCCGATGGACGCGCCGGGGGTCACGGTCCGGCCGCTGCGCACGCTGGCCGGTTCGGCGGAGTTCGCCGAGGTGTTCCTCGACGAGGTGCGGGTCCCGGCCGCGTACCGCGTCGGCGCCGAGCACGACGGCTGGCGGGTGACGATGGTGACGCTCTCCTTCGAGCGCGGCACCGCCTTCGTCGGCGAGGTGGTGGCCTGCCGCCGGGTGCTCGCGGACCTCGCCCGCGCCGCGCGCGCGAACGGGCGCTGGGACGACGCGGTGCTGCGCCGCCGGCTGGGTCGGCTGAACGCCGAGTTCGCCGCGCTGTGGCGGCTGACCCAGTGGAACGTCAGCGCCGCCCAGCGCGGCGGCGGCGTCCCGGGCGCCGGCGGCTCGGTCTTCAAGCTCCGCTACTCGCACGCCCGCCAGGAGCTCTACGACACCGCGGCGGAGGTGCTCGGCGGGCACGCGCTGGCCGCGGACCACCCCTGGACCGCCGACCGGCTCTCCGCCCTCTCGTACACCATCGCCGCGGGCACCTCGCAGATCCAGCGGAACATCGTCGCCGAGCGGATCCTCGGCCTGCCGAAGGGGCGGTGAGCGGGCCGGTGGACTTCCAACTGACCGATGACCAGCGGGCGTTGCGGGCCGGCGCCCGGGAGCTGCTGGCCGGGCGGCTCGGACCGGAGCGGCTGCGGGAGCGCGCGGCCGGTGGCCCCGTACCGGACCGCGCGCTGTGGCGGGAGCTGGCCGCCGCCGGATTCCTCACCGTCCGGCTGCCGGAGGAGGCGAGCGGGGTCGGGCTGGGGCTGCCGGAGGCGGTGCTGGTGTGCGAGGAGGCCGGGCGGGCGCTGCTGCCGGGGCCGCTGGTGGCCGGGCAGCTGCTGGCCGGGGTGGTGGACGGGGTGGCGTCCGGGGAGCGGCTGCCCGCCCTGTGCGACGGCGCGGCCGACCCGGTGCTGTGCGAACTCCCCGATGGCGTAGGGGAGTTGGTGATTCTGGAGGGGTCCGCACCGGGGCGTACGCAGAGGGGTGGGGAAGGGCGCGCGGAGGGGCGCGCGGAGCTGGCCTACCGGTGCGCCCCCGGGGACGTCGCCACCGCCCCCTTCGCCTCCGTCGATCCGCTCACCCCGCTCGCCCGGGTCACCGGCTACCCGCGCACCTGCCCGCTGCCCGGCCTGGACGCGGCGCGGCTGCGCCGGGAGGCGGCCCTGCTGACCGCCGCCGAGCAGCTGGGCAGCGCCGCCCGGACGGTCGAGGCGGCGGTGGCGTACGCCCGGCAGCGCACCCAGTTCGGCGCGCCCATCGGGTCGTTCCAGGCCGTCAAGCACCTGTGCGCGGAGATGCTGGTGCGCGCCGAGGTGGCCCGCGCCGCGGTCTACGCGGCGGCCGTCACCGCCGACCCGCTGGACATCGCCGGCGCCAAACTGCTGGCCGACGAGGCCGCCGTACGCAACGCCCGGGACTGCCTCCAGGTGCACGGCGGGATGGGCTTCACCTGGGAGGCCGAGGTCCATCTGCATCTGAAACGGGCGTGGCTGCGGGCCGAGCGGTGGTGCGCGGCGCGTGAGGCGGAGGAGCGCCTGGCGGACGCGCTGGCGCGGTGACCGCGTGCGCCCGCGCACGCCGGAGATCACTCAGCGTCGCGGACGCGCCGTCCATGTCAGACTCTGGCACCTGGTGTGCGAAATGTCGGACCCCTCACACAGAACCGGTCACGGAGGGTCGATATCGGGTGGTGACCCGGGCGGGTCCCGTCACAGGGGGGAGTCGGCGCCGCGCTCGGGTACGCTCCGTGGGATGCGAGTGGTTCTGTGGCGCAAGGGTCGCGGTGCCGTCGGAAGGACGGCTCCGGGCTACGGACTGCGCGCCGCTCGCCTCGGGCGAGGCCCCGGCGATCCCCTGTGTTCGACTTCCCGCACCGCGCGTCGCACAGTATGCCGCACGCATACTCCCTTGCGCTGGAATATGCCCGAAGCGGTTGTTGCGGTGACACAACGTCAACTATGCTGTGGGTCGCCGGAGTCACGCACCGTGACTCCGTGGAGGCGCGAGGCGATGGTTCCGCCGGTTCGGATGGTGTGAGCGGTGCAGGTGCTTCAGGTGCAGTTGGAAGTGCGGCCCGACCCCGCGGAAGTGGGGCGGGCCCGGCGGTGGGCCCGGTCGCGGCTCGCGGGATCGGGCATAGGGGCGGACGAGCCGCTCGCCGAGACGCTGATCCTGCTGATCTCCGAGCTGGTCACCAACGCCGTGGTGCACACCGGCTCGGCGGCCCGGCTGCGGATGTGCTTCTCCGGTACGGGCGCGGTGGTGGGCACTGTACGGGTCGAGGTGGTGGACACCAGCGCCCGGCCGCCGCGGCCCCGGCACGCGGACGGCGACGACACCAACGGCCGCGGTCTGGAGCTGGTCGACGGCCTGGCGGACCGCTGGGGCTGGCAGCGCGAGGGGACCGGCAAGCGGATCTGGTGCGAAGTGGATCGCGGACAGCCGATGCTGATGAGCGCGGGCGCCGATCTGGGGGCGTATGACCCGCCTCGTACCGTCCGCGCAACTACGACAAAACGGGCGTAAGCCGCTGAATCGGTTCGCCTGACACGGAATTGGTCCGGACCAGGTGTTGACGTGGCGTGCTCCGGTGATCACTCTGGGGGGAGCGATGCGCCGCGAGGGGACGCCGAGGTCACGGGCTCGGCGAGTGCGGATCGCGGCCTGGTCGGGCCTTCCGGCGCATGCCGGGAGGAGGGTGGCGGACCGCGGTGCCGTGCTCGGGGCGCGCAGCGCGGGTTCCGCCGCCCGCCCGGCCGGGGGCCGGCGCTCCTCGGGCCGCGGGGCCGGCGGGCGTGTCGGAGGCGGCCGGATTCAGAGGATGGCCACCGGTGCCACCGGGCTGCCGGTGCCGCCCCTGAACGGCTCGGGCATCGCGCACAGCAGGAAGGCGTAGCGGCCCTCCTCCGCGCAGACCTCCGACAGCTCCTCCAGATTCCAGTTCTGGCCCTGGAGCATGCCCATCTCCACCAGGTGCAGCGCGTGCACCGGCAGCCACAGGCCCTCGATCTCCGGCGGGAAGACCTCGAACGTCAGGGTGTCGTTGGCGACCGCGGCCACCTCGCGGGCGTGGAACCACTCCGGGGTGCGCACGGACAGCCCCGGCGAAGGCATCGCGTACGCCTCCCGGTCGCCGGCCAGGTAGTGCCGGAGCTGGCCGGTGCGGACGAGGACGATGTCGCCGGAGCGGACCGCCGTCCCGGCCAGCTCCTCGGCGGCGGCGAGGTCGTCCGGGGTGACCGCGTACCCGCCCGGCAGCCGGTCGGTGCCGTGCGCCCGGGCCACGTCCAGCAGGACGCCGCGGGAGACGAGGGGGGCGGCCTTCTCGATGCCGAGCGCGGTGGCGCCGCGGTGCGCGGTGATCGCGGTGGCGGGCCGGCCGTTGTAGAGCCGCCCGGAGTGCGAGACGTGGGCCAGGCCGTCCCAGTGGGTGCCGGCCTGGAGGCCCATGGTGACGGCGTCGTCGGAGCTGGCGACCGTATCCGGGCCGAAGATCTCGTGGTTGATGGCGACCATGGTGTGCAGGGGGTTGATCCGGCCCGGGATCATGCCGGTCTGCACGCCGTCCCGGTGGAGCGGCAGCGCCAGCGGGACGCGGCGGCCGGAGCGGACGGCGGCGGCCGCCGCGCGGACGACCTCCGGGGTGATGAGGTTGAGCGTGCCGATCTCGTCGTCCGGGCCCCAGCGGCCCCAGTTGTTCACGCGCCGGGCGATGTCGTGGAACTCCTGGGGGAGGGGCATGGGTCTCCTTCGCGCCGGGCGGTGTGTCCAGTCCTAAGTCTGCTTGGTGTCCGGGGGGTTGTGCTCGCAGCCGGTGTGCCTCAAAAATCTAACGGTCCGTCAGAAACAGTGGGAAGGGGCGCGGCATGGGGAACTTCTTGGCCGGCAAGGTGGTCGCCGTCACCGGCGCCGGCCGCGGAATCGGACGGGCCGTGGCCCTCGCGGCCGCCGCCGAGGGCGCCAAGGTGGTGGTCAACGACTACGGCGTCGCCATCGACGGCGCCGAGCCCGCCAGCGAGGTCGCGGAGGCCGTCGTCAGGGAGATCGGCGCGGCCGGCGGCACGGCCGTCGCGGTCGCCGACGACATCTCCACGATGGCCGGCGGGCAGCGGGTGGTGGACACCGCGCTGGCCGAGTACGGGCGGATCGACGGTGTGGTGTGCGTCGCCGGCATCCTGCGCGAGCGGATGCTCTTCAACATGACCGAGGAGGAGTGGGACCCCGTCGTCGCCACCCACCTCAAGGGCACGTTCACCGTCTTCCGCGCCGCCTCGGCCGTCATGCGCCGGCAGAAGTCCGGCACGCTCATCGGCTTCACCAGCGGCAACCACCAGGGCAGCGTCTCCCAGGCCAACTACGCCTCCGCCAAGGGCGGGATCATCTCCCTGGTGCGGAGCGCGGCGCTCGGCCTGCACAAGTACGGGGTGACCGCCAACGCCGTCGCCCCGGTGGCCCGCACCCGGATGTCGGCCAATGTGCCGATGGAACTCGCCGAGATCGGGGAGCCGGAGGATGTGGCGGCGTTCGTGGTCTACCTGCTGAGCGAGCGGGCTCGCGCGGACGGGGTCACCGGGCAGGTGTACACCGTGGCGGGGCCGAAGATCGCGGTGTGGGCGCAGCCGAGGGAGTTGCGGGCGGCGTATGCGGAGGCGGGCGTCTGGACGCCCGAGCGGGTTGCCACTGCCGTGGCGGGGGTGGTGGGGGTGGATCCCATGCCGATGCTGGCGCGGCTGGGGGAGATGGAGGCGGCGGCTAGGGCCGGCGAGCGGCCTAATGGCTAGCCCACGTTGTCGGCCGGTCCGCTGCGCTTGGCCGGAATCCCGCGTTTTCGGCTTTCCCGCCGGTCCGCTGCGCTTGGCCTGACTCCCACGTTGTCGGGTTTCCCGCCGTGGGTGGTTTTTTGCGCCTGCGGCGCGGAGCCGCTGCGCGGGGCTTTCGGGGTGCGGTGACGGGCCGGAGGGGGTGGTGTGCCGGACTGCTTCGCTTTACGTCCGGCACACCACCCCCTCCGGCCCGTCCCCTCCCGTGGGTGGGTGGATTTTCGGTGGGTGGGGGCTGCTGTGGGTGGGCCTGTTTCCGTTTCCTATGAGGGGAGTTGGGATGAGAGGGGTGGTTTTTGATGGGGAGCAGGTGCGGGTGGTGGGGGATCTGGAGGTGCGGGGGCC
>NZ_LLZI01000079.1 GCF_001509485.1 Streptomyces sp. NRRL F-4489 | reverse complement strand
ACCCCCACCATCCCCGGCCCCACCGGCCTCCCCCTCATCGGCTCCCTGCTCGACCTCCGCCGCGACTCCCTCGGCGCGTTCTTAAGAGCACAGCGCGAACACGGCGACGTCGTCCGCCTGGAGGCCGGCCCGCCCGGGCTCCGCAGCGTCTTCTACGCCGTCTTCGCGCCCGAGGGCGTCCAGCAGATCCTCGGCACCCAGGCCGCCAACTTCCGCAAGGACCACCCGCTGTACGAGGAGGTCCGCCAGGCGTTCGGCAACGGCCTGCTCACCAGCCAGGACGAGGACTACCTCCGCCAGCGCCGCCTCGTACAGCCGCTGTTCACCAGGCGCCGGGTGGACGGCTACGCCGAGGCCGTGACCACCGAGGCGGACGCGGTCAACGCCCGCTGGCGGTCGGTCGAGGACGGCGTGGTCGACCTCGTCCCCGAGATGAACCGGCTGGCCCTGCGCACCGTCGCCCGGATCCTCTTCGGCCTCGATGTGGAGGCCGCCGTGGAGGCCATCCACCGTTCCGCGCCGGTCATCAACGACTACGTCGTCCGCCGCGCGTACGCGCCCCTGAAGGTGCCCCGCGACTGGCCCACCCCCCGGAACCTCCGCGTCCGCCGCGTCACCGACGAACTCAACGCCCTCTGCGACCGCATCATCGCCGAACGCCGAGCGGCCCCCACCACCCAAGCGGAAGGCACAGCCTCCGCTCAAGGCGCTCCCACCCACACCGACCTGCTCTCCCTCCTCGCCGCCGCCGGCAACGACGAGGACGGCGCACTCGACGCCACCGAGGTCCGCGAACAGGTCCTGATCTTCCTGCTCGCCGGCCACGAGACCACCGCCACCTCCATGGCGTTCACCCTCCACCTCCTCGCCCGCCACCCCGGCGAGCAGGCCCGCATCCGCGACGAACTCACCCGCGTCCTCGGCGACCGAACCCCCACCGCCGCCGACCTGGACCGCCTCCCGCGCCTCACCCGCGCGCTCAAGGAGTCCATGCGGCTCTACCCGGCCGCCGCCGTCGTCAGCCGCCGGGCCGTCGAGGCCACCGAGGTCGCCGGCCACCCGCTCCCGGCCGGCGCCGACGTCGTCGTCGCCCCTTGGGTCACGCACCGGCACCCGGACCTCTGGGACGACCCAGAACGCTTCGACCCGGACCGCTTCACCCCGGAACGCGAGGCGGAACGGCACCGGTACGCGTGGTT
Organism: Streptomyces sp. NRRL F-4489; assembly: GCF_001509485.1. Lineage (GTDB taxonomy): Bacteria > Actinomycetota > Actinomycetes > Streptomycetales > Streptomycetaceae > Streptomyces. Next base: position 88,022 of record NZ_LLZI01000079.1, on the reverse strand, counting down.
CCCGTTCGGCGGCGGCCCGCGCGCCTGCATCGGGCAGCACTTCTCGATGCTGGAATCCGTCCTGGCCCTGGCCACCCTGCTCCGCGCCAACGCACTGGAGGCCATCGACCACGACGTCCCGGTAGCCGCCGGCATCACCCTCCAGCCAACGGGCCCGGCCCGAGTCCGCCTCCGCACCCTCTGACGCCCGCCCCCCAACATCCAAGGGGCCGGCCGCCCCAGCGACCGGCCCCCTCGGGTACCTCTCAGATCCTCAGAAGTGCTCCACCAACTCCCCGAACGCCGCCAGCCGCAGCACCTTCCCGTCCCCCGGATCCAGCTCCTCGTGCTCCAGCACCCACGTGTGCTGATGCGGGATGAACACCGCGTTCCACCCCGCCGAACGGGCCGGCAAAATATCCGACTTCGGGGAATTCCCGATCATCCACGCGGTCTCCGGCACCAGCCCGTACGCCCGCGTCAGCTCCTCGTACGTGGCCACGTTCTTCTCCGGAACGATGTGCACCCCGCGGAAGTGCCCGGTCAGCCCCGACGCGGCCACCTTCCGCTCCTGCTCCTCCTTGTCCCCCTTGGTGAGCAGCAGCAGTTCGTGCCGCCGCGCCAGCTCCGCCAGCGTCTCCGCGACCCCGGGCATCAGCTCGACCCGCTCGCCCGCGAACGCCGCCGCCCACCCCGCGATCCGCGCCCGCTCCGCCGCCGTGGCCGCCCGCCCCCGCAACCGCTCCACGCACTCCCCGAGACTGTGCAGGAACACCTTGCTGCCGTACCCGAGCGTCCGCGCGTTCGCCGCCTCGATCTCGTCCAGCACGGCCCGCACCCCGGCCCGGTCCAGCCCCGGCCCCGCCATCCACCCCGTGAACTCGTCGATCACCCGCTCAAAGATCACGTTGTTCTCCCACAACGTGTCATCCGCATCAAAGATCAACACTTCCCCGCACCCCTTCCACCAGCCCAGCACCACAACGAACCGATGGCACCCTACGCACCAGCCCACCGGCCACGCACCGGAAATTACGTCCCGGTGCGTGGCCGCCTGGCCTCCGGTGCCGCGTCAGTCCTCCACCGCCTGGTAGAGCGTCGTCCAGAAGTCATGAATGACCCGCGCCGAATCCGGGGTGGACATGCCGACCTGGGTGAGCAGGATGCCGGTGAGCCCGTTGTGCGGGTCGGCGTAGGTGGAGGTGCCGCTGCCGCCGTCCCAGCCGAACTGGCCGAGGGGCGCGTAGTCACCGCGGTACGTACGCACCGCCATCCCCATGCCCCAGCCGCCGTGCTGCCCTTGGCCGAAGGACACATGGACGTTGTCCCGGGCCATGGCTGTCCGGGCGGCGTTCTGCTCGGGCGTGAGGCGGTTGGTGGTCATCAGCTCGACGGCGGGCCGGGACAGGATCCGTTCGCCCTCGTGCGCTCCGCCGTTGAGCAGCATCCGGAAGTACGCGTGGTAGTCGTCGGCGGTGGAGACCAGGCCGCCGCCCCCGTCCTGGAACGCCGGCGGACGGCTGTGGCGTCCCCCCTCGGCCGCGTCCCAGACGATGAACTCCCCGGTCCCCGGGTCGGGGGTGTAGAGGGGCGGCAGCCGGTCGATCTTCTCCGCGGGCACATGGAAGCCGGTGTCCTTCATGCCCAACGGGTCGAAGACGCGCTCCCGCAGGAACGTTTCGAACGACTGGCCGGTGACCCTGGCGACCAGCACGCCGAGCAGATCGCTGCTGATCTGGTACTGCCAGCGCTCCCCGGGCTGGTGCATCAGCGGGAGCGTGCCCAGGCGGCGCATCCACTCGTCCGGTTCGGGCATCGGCTCCGGCAGATTGGGCGTGAGCCCCTGCTCGAACACCGCGTTCATGATCGGGGTGCCCAGCGCCGTCATATCCATACCGAGCCCGAACGTGGAGGTCAGTACGTCCCGTACGGTGATCGGCCGCCGCGCGGGCACGGTGTCGTCCAGCGGGCCGTCGATCCGCTTGAGCACCCGCCGGTCGGCGAGTTCGGGCAGCCACGGCTCCACCACGTCGTCCAGGCGCAGCCGGCACTCGTCCAGCAGGATCATCGCCGCCGCCACCGTGACCGGCTTGGACGTCGAGGCCATCCGGAAGATCGTGTCCCGGCGCATCGGTGCGCCCCCGTCGTGGAGCATCGTCCCGAGCGCTTCGACGTGCGTCTCGTCGCCCCGGCTGAACAGCGCGACGAGTCCGGGGATCTTTCCGGAATCCACGTGCCGTGCCAGTACGTCGCGGATCCTGCGCAGCCCTGCTCCGGAGAAGCCGCTGTTCCGGCCGGTGAGGTCGAGGGACATGACTGGTGCTCCTTGTGGGGTTCGATGACGTTCGTGGCTTACGGGGTTTGTGGTGCGGGTGGGTCGTACGGGGTTCACGGTGTGAACGGGTTGTACGAGGTATGCGGTAAGGGCGGGACGCGTGCGCGGCGCAGTGAGGAAGGGCGATCCCCGCGGAGAACCGCTCAGAGGCTGCGAGCAGTGATGTCGCCGTAGGAGGTGGTGGCGTGGATGTCGAGGTCCGCGCCGCCGTCGTTCTTCAGGGCGTTGCTGATCCGGCCGCTGGCGGTGCCGGCGTCCAGGGCCGCCGAGACGCCGGCGGCCGCGCCGACCGTGATGTCGCCGGACTCGGTACGGAGCACGACCTTGCCCCCGGCGGCCTCGGTGATCCGGATGTCGCCCCGCGCGGTGCTGATCTCCGCGGGCCCGCCCAGCCGGCCGATTTCGACGTCGCCGTCGACCGCGGACAGGCGCAGGCTCGCGGCCTCGTCCAGCTTGATCCGGCGGTACGCGCCGTCGAACGCGACGTCGCCGAGGCGGCCGACGGTCCGGAGCTCGGCGCCGCCCGACCTGCCCTCGACCCGCGAACCGGCGGGCAGCTTGACCGTGACCTCGACGGCTCCGGACGGCCCGAAGTACTGGTCCTTCGCCGAGGACTCGATCCGCAGGACCCCGTCGGCGTACACGACCGTGGTCTGCTCCGCCGCCTTCACATCGCGCCCCTTCGAGGCGTTCGCGGGCAGGACCTCGACGGCGGTGTCGGTCCGCTCCGCGGCGATCAACTGGACGCGCCCGGCGGGGATGCCGAGGACGGCGGTGATCGGGGCCTGGGTGTCGAACTTCTGCATGATGCTCTCCTGCTTCCTCGCGCTGACGGCTGTCGTTTCCGAACACTGGAAAAGCTACGTTGCTTTCGACCGTGCAGCAACAACCTCATTGCAGAAAAACCGCATCTCCGCAGCTAGAAACGTCAACATCATTGCAACGCCCTCTCGCTGAACGCAACGATCAAGCAATCGCTCGTTGCAATACAGTGAAGATGAACGCTATGGTGGAGGCGTCAAGCAAGAGCGAGCAGCGCCATGGAACACCCCTGGCGCACGAAGGGGGTCGTGATGCCGGGAGGCAGGCTCACCCAGCAGGAGCGCCAGCAGATCGCGGCTGGACTGGCCGACGGCCTGGCCTACGCCGAGATCGCCCGCCGCCTCGACCGGCCCACCTCCACCATCACGCGTGAGGTGATGCGGAACGGCGGCCCCGCCGGCTACCGCGCCGACCTGGCCCACCGCGCCACCCAGCAGCGCACCCACCGGCGCAGGCAGGCAGCGCCCGGTGGGTCGCCGGCGCGCCCGCAGCCGTACGGCCGCGACGCCGAGGCCGTACGCGACTACCAGGAAAGCCTCACCACCGTCTTCATGACTTCGGGCCTGCCCAAGATGATGGCCAGGGTGCTCGGCTGCCTCTACACCACCGACACCGGCCGCCTCACCGCCTCCGAACTCGCCCAACGCCTCAACGTCAGCCCGGCGTCCATCTCCAAGGCGATCACGTTCCTCGAGGGCCTGGACCTCGTCCGCCGGGAACGCGACGAAGGCCGCCGCGAGCGCTACGTCGTCGACGACGACCTCTGGTACCAGGCGATGATCCGCAGCGCCCGGGCCAACGACGAGTTCATCGAGTCCGCCCGGCAGGGCGTCGCCATCCTCGGCCGCGGCACCCCGGCCGCCACCCGCCTCGAAAACGCCGCCCGCTTCCTCGACTTCGTCAGCGAAGCCCTCATCCGCGCCGCGGAACAGGGCCGCGAGGTCCTCTACACCACCTCCGAAACGCCCCCGGACGCCCCCGCCACAGCCGCGGACGCCCCTGCTACGCCGCCTCCCGCCGGCGCCTAGACACCTCCCCGGCGGGTACTGCGTGGCAGCGCACCGCGGCACCGCTGACGGGCGCGAGCCGCAGGCCCGCCACCGGCCGGTGCCCTGGCGCGTACGGCAGCTGCTCGGCGGCGAAGAAGCCCGGTCGGGAGCGGCAGCACGGGTCGTACGGGTGGCCTCCGGCGACCGCTGCCCCCATTCCGAGGGCGCCGTGGGCGGACCCTCCGGGCGGGGCGCCGTGCGGGAAAGCACCAGCGAGGCGACACTGTGACGCCCCCAACCCACGACCGACCGCTCCCCCGCGTCGACCTCCTCCGCAGCGAACGCATGGTGCAACCGACCTCCCCTGATCGGCCAACTAGTCGGACTCATACGGCGCTTGACAGCCGCAAGCCACGACCGTGAAGCTGAGCCGGATGGACGCAATCGTGAATCACGAGGGCTTAACGGAAACAAGTGCGGCACGAGCGCTTGCATCGGCATGCAGCCAAACGGGACTGCGCTCTCAGTCCGCCGTTCTGCTGCGATTGGGCGAGAACGCGATTTACGCCCTGCCGCCCGAGGGCGTCGTTGTCCGCGTGGCGCGCGCCGACACCGAGGACATCAAGCGGAAAGTCGTCAAAGAGCTGGCAGTCTCGCGTTCGCTGACGTCCCAAGGCTAACGAAAGCCGCGCAAAATCCCCTGCCTGGGTGAAATCCCTGACCGCGGCTCTTCTCCTCATAGCCGTCCCGTTGATCGGATGGTTCTTCATCTCCTTTCCGGCATCGACGGCCTTCTCTTGGTGAGGACTGCTCAACCGACGAAGCCCCTCGTGCCTTTCAAGCCGCAGGAATCCTGACCGAACCATGCCTGGATGGACGTGGCGCCGTTGTCGGGGGCCATGCTGAGCTATGGCCAGTGTGGACATAGCCGTGGTAACAGGCGCCAACCAAGGGATCGGCCGGGAAGTTGTCCGACTCCTGGCCGCCTAGGGGATGGTCGTCCATCTCGGCGCGCGAGATCGTGAACGAGGTCATGCGGCCGCGCGTGAACTGTCGAGGGGGCGGCGCGGATGTGCGGTCCATTCAACTCCACATGGCGGCCCAGTCGCAGGTCGATACCGTAGCGCGCAAGATCGGCGAGGAGTTCGGCGGGATCCACGTGCTGGTGAACAGTTCTGCAACTGCGCATCGTCAAGGTGACCAGCGGACGGGAATCGTTCACTTGACGAGCGTGGCCGCCGCTGAAGCCAAGCGCGCCTGGATGCATGAGATGACCGGCGCCTAAACGGTCCAGGCCGGCACTGTCTTGCCCGTTCCGTCAGGAGCGGAAGCGTTCGCGCCCGGACGGGAGGCAACGATGGCGGCGAAGCCCTGCTCCGGGTCGGCGGACACGCGCCGCGGCGCTGCGGCGGGCATCACGACCGTGTCGCCCGCCACCACGGTGAGCTTCTCGCCGTCGAGTTCAACGGTGGCGCCGCCGCGCACTACCGTCCACACCTGCTCGGCGTCGAAGGTGTGGAGGGGGCCCGTGGCATCAGGCTGCATATCGACGCGCCACACGGCCTGTTCGGCGCCGCCCAGCGTCGGCGAGGCGAGCGTGGTCATGACGGCGTTGGGCGTTTCGGTGCGGCGGCTCTCGGCGTGGCGGATGACAGGCATCACGGAAACCCTTAAACTCGACAACATGGTTGTCGAAATGGTGAACCTGGTTGTCGATCGTGTCAAGTGACTCTCCTGGATTCGAGCTGCCGCTGCGACTGTTCCTTGCCTTCCGCGTCCTGATCGACGACCTCCACGACGAGCTCGCACGCCAAGGGCACCCCGACGTCCGGCCGATGCACGGTTTCGTCTTCCAGGCGATCGGCCCGGACGGCACCACCGCAGCGGATCTCGGCCGCCGACTCGGAGTCTCCAAGCAGGCAGCCGGCAAGACGATCGACACACTGGAGCGCCTCGGCTACGTGGAACGCGGCACGGATCCGCGCGACGCCCGGCGCAAGATCGTACGACTCACCGATCGCGGCACTGACTGCCTTGCCCTGTCGGCGCGCATCTTTGACCGCCTCCGGGCCGACTGGGCACAGACCCTTGGCGAAGGCCGCCTCCGCGCCCTGGAAGCCGACCTGCGCAGCGTGACGCCCGCAGAGCCGTTCCTGCTCGACGTGCCCGGATGGTTCGGCAACTCGTAGCCCCGGGCCGGCATGCCCGGTCGGCCTGGAGCTGCTCAGTGGTTCTCCCTGCGTTGCCTGCGCCAACCGACCAGCGGGGAGGGTGGGAGCGCCCCCGCGCCCAGCAGTGAGCGGGCCGGGCCGTGGCGGGCGGGCGGAGTTCGGTGAAGCGTGCCAGTTCGTGCTCGTGACGTGCACCGCTTCGTTGATACGCATGTCCAGGTCGTTGCGCGGCACTCCCGCGGCACCCGGACGCTGTGGACGAGGGAGGCGGCACGGAAGTCTGTCACGGAATGTGACTGACGTCTCTGGCGGGTGCGTCGCGGGTGAGAGGGTCCGCATCCCCTCTGGGAGACTTTCGGGGTGTCACCCCCTGTGAGTACGCGAAAGAGGGCTGTGACCGTAGAGTCACAACCCTCTTCGTTTGTGTCCGAGGGGGGACTTGAACCCCCACGCCCGATAAAGGGCACTAGCACCTCAAGCTAGCGCGTCTGCCATTCCGCCACCCGGACTCAGGTGTGTGCCGGGGCGGCCCCTGGGCCGTTCCGACGAGGAAAACAATAGCAAACGTTCGGGGGTGGTCGATCACCCCCGGTCGGGGGCGGGCGCGGGGCTGTGACCAGGGGATGTCGGGAGTATTGCGGCCTTGGGCGGAGGGGGTGGCGGGTGGAGGATGGCGGTGGACGCCCGCCGCGGGGTGCCGTCGGGTGTGCCGCGGCCGTGAACCATGAGGAGGCAGTGTGAGTGAGTCGCAGCCGGCCCGTTCGGTCACCGGTGAGGACGAGGTGGTCGATCTCTGCCGGGATCTGATCAGGATCGATACCAGCAATTACGGTGATCACTCGGGGCCGGGGGAGCGCGCCGCCGCCGAGTACGTCGCGGAGAAGCTCGCCGAGGTGGGGCTGGAGCCGCGGATCTTCGAGTCGCACAAGGGGCGCGCCTCGACCATCGCCCGGATCGAGGGCGAGGACCCGTCGCGGCCGGCGCTGCTGATCCACGGGCACACCGACGTCGTGCCGGCCAACGCGGACGACTGGACCCACGACCCGTTCTCCGGGGAGATCGCGGACGGGTGCGTATGGGGCCGCGGCGCGGTCGACATGAAGGACATGGACGCGATGACGCTGGCGGTGGTGCGTGACCGGCTGCGTACGGGGCGCAAGCCGCCGCGGGACATCGTGCTGGCGTTCCTGGCGGACGAGGAGGCCGGCGGGACGTACGGCGCGCGGTACCTCGTCGATCACCACCCGGAGCTGTTCGACGGGGTGACGGAGGCGATCAGCGAGGTGGGCGGTTTCTCGTTCACCGTGAACGAGAACCTGCGGCTGTATCTGGTGGAGACGGCCCAGAAGGGCATGCACTGGATGAAGCTGACCGTGGCCGGGTCGGCCGGGCACGGTTCGATGATCCACCGGGACAACGCGATCACCGAGCTGTCGGAGGCGGTCGGGCGGCTGGGGCGGCACGAGTTCCCGGTGCGGGTGACCAAGACGCTGCGGGCGTTCCTGGACGAGCTCGGGGACGCGCTCGGGACCGAGCTGGACCCGGAGAACATGGACGAGACGCTGGCCAAGCTCGGCGGGATCGCCAAGCTGATCGGGGCGTCGCTGCGGAACACCGCCAACCCGACGCAGCTGGGCGCCGGTTACAAGATCAACGTGATTCCGGGGGAGGCCACCGCGCACGTCGACGGCCGCTTCCTGCCGGGGTACGAGGAGGAGTTCCTGGCGGATCTGGACCGGATCCTGGGGCCGCGGGTGCGGCGCGAGGACGTGCACGCGGACAAGGCGCTGGAGACCACCTTCGACGGCGCCCTGGTGGACGCGATGCAGTCGGCGCTCCAGGCGGAGGACCCGATCGCGCGGGCCGTGCCGTACATGCTCTCCGCGGGGACGGACGCCAAGTCCTTCGACGACCTGGGGATCCGCGGGTTCGGGTTCGCGCCGCTGAAGCTGCCGCCGGAGCTGGACTTCGCCGGGATGTTCCACGGGGTCGACGAGCGGGTGCCGGTGGACGGGCTGAAGTTCGGGGTGCGGGTGCTCGATCGGTTCATTGACCAGAGTTGAGGTGAGCGCCGCCGGTGTGGGGCGGATCCTGTGGTCGCCGCCGGGCGGGGGAAACGGTTTTTTGGTCGTTCGGGGCGGTTTTTGTCGTGTGGGGGAGCAGATAGGGAGCACGTAGAGTGCGGTTGGGGGAGTGGGGGATCGGCGTGAATTTCCTGTCGTTCGCGCTGAGTTCGCTGGAAAGAGTGAAAGCTGCGATGTGTTCGTAGCTTCAACGGTTCGGCCTTCGTTGACGTGAGTGCGGTCCGCGGCTGGGATCGCATTGCCTATGAGGAGGAACCATGATCAAGAAGGTCGTCGCCGCCGCTGCGGTCGCCGGTGGAGTGGTATTCGCCGGCGCCGGCCTGGCCGTTGCCGACTCGGGTGCCCAGGGTGCCGCGCTGCACTCGCCCGGCGTCGTTTCCGGCAACGTCGTGCAGGTCCCGGTACACGTTCCGGTGAATGTCTGCGGCAACACGGTCTCCGTGATCGGTCTGCTGAACCCCGCTTTCGGCAACACCTGTCTGAACCACTGACGTTATTGATGGTGTAACCGGCCCCATATGCGGGTCGGCCCGGTCCGGCTCCGGGATGCCGATTTCGGCGTCCCGGAGCCGCTGGGCATTTTCGCGGGCGGGTGAAACCTCCCCACGAGGCGGTCCGCGGAGCGTGACCCCACCTCCGCGGGCCGCCACCGGCCCGCATTCCTGTAAGGCACAAGGCAGGGGAAAACTATGAGACAGGTCGCAAGAAAAGGCCTGATCACCATGGCGGCCGCAGGTGGCGTGCTCGCCATGGCCGCCGGGTACGCACACGCGGACTCCACGGCCGCGGGCGGCACGGCGCATTCGCCCGGTGTCGGATCCGGTAACGCCATCCAGCTCCCGATCGACGTCCCGGTCAACGCGTGCGGGAACACCGTCGACGTGGTCGGGCTGCTGAACCCGGCGTTCGGCAACAACTGCGTGAACGGGGCCGGCGGGCACCACGGCCACGGTCAGGGGCACGGCAAGGGAAGCGGCCACGGCCAGGGCGGCGAGCACCGCGGGTCGTCCGGCGGGCACGGCGGCGCCAGTGCCGCCGGCGGCGCGGCGAACTCACCCGGTGTCGGGTCCGGCAACGCCGTCCAGGCGCCGATCGACGTCCCGGTCAACGCCTGCGGCAACAGCGTCGACGTGATCGGGCTGCTGAACCCGGCCTTCGGCAACGACTGCGGCACTGTCTCGCCGGCGGGTCCGGGCCGGCCGCACCACCCGGGCGGACCGGCGCAGCCCGGGCAGCCGCCGGAGCGGGGGCACCACCCCCAGGGCCCCGGCACGCCGCACCACCCGGGTCAGCCGCACCACCCTGGTACGCCGCACCAGCCGGGGCAGCCGCACCACCCCGGCACCCCGCACGAGCCGCGGGCGCACGTGCCTCAAGGGCCGCAGGCCCCGCACGCCCCGGCCACCCCGGTCGCGCGGACGCACCCCGCGGGCGCGCCGCACACCGGCACCGCCCCGGCGCGGCCGGCCGGGCAGCTCGCGCACACCGGTGCCGGGACGCTCGGCTACGCCGTGCCGCTCAGCGCCGGGATGCTGGTCGGGGGCGCGATCCTCTACCGGCGCGCGCGTACCGCTCGCCGGTGATCCTCGGCGGATGGCGCGCCGGCGATCAGCGGCGGTGACGTACCGGCCGGTGTGATCGCATGACGTACCGGTCGGTGTGATCGCATGACGGAGCGGGCCCCGTCCCGGACGGGGCCCGCTCTGCTGTGATCACGGCCTCCCGTTGGTCACCACGTGGCGCGGAGCTGTCGGATGATCCGGCGGCGGAGCCGGACCCGCCGGCTGCCGTCGGGATTGAGACGAAGTCGGTCCAACTCCCAGTGTCCGTACTCGGCATGGTCAGTCAGCAGGCGTGTGGCGGCCTTCCGGGAGACGCCCCGGGGCACGTACACATCGCAGAATTCGTATTCCGGCATCGCATCTATTGTGCGGGACCGGCCCCGGTACGGATAGCGTCTGCACTATGTCTGATGCTGCGCAGCCTTCCGCTGCCGAGGTACGTGCCGCCGCTGAGGCGGTCAAAGCCGCGCTGGACCGTCACCTCGACGCGGTTGAACGCCGCTCGGGGCCGGACGACCCCGCCGTCTACGCCGCGTTCGACGAACTCGCCGCGGCGGCGGAGTCCTACGACGAACTGCTCTACGACGCCTACGACGAGGTCACGCCCTTCGAGATCCCCGGGAACGACACCCTGCCCGCCTACGCGGGGCCGGAGGAACCGAGCGCGCTGAGCGTGCTCATCCGGCGCGACTACACCGTCGCCAAGCCGCAGCGCCTGCTGCACCAGGCACAGCGCATCGCGGCCCTGGACCCGGACGCCGCCGACGACGCGGCCGGCCCGGCCGCCGATGCGGCGGCGGTGGTCGGCAGCAGTGTGCACGCCGCGCTCGGGGTGCTCTTCGGGGAGTACGAACCGGACGAGATCGCCTCCCGGCACAAGGAGTTCGGCCTGGAGGAGGGCGACTCCACGCTGTGGGTGGCCGCCGCCGACGAACCGGCCGAGCCGGGGGAGTGGCTGGCCGCGCCGTTCGACCAGGCCGATCCGCAGCGGGTGGTCTGCCGCTTCGACGTCAGCTCGGTCTTCGACGAGGAGCTCGATGACGGCGAGGACGATGACGACGGCGATCTGCTGGAGCCGGCCGAACGGAGGCGGTAGGTCCGGCAGCCCGCCGCCACGGCCGGGGGCGGGCGTCGTGCCTGGCCCGCCGCCACCGCCGGGCGGGGCCGGGCGGTGGCGGCGGGGCGGGGGTCAGGCTTCGGTCTGGTCCTCGGCCTGGGCGCGGAGGAGGGCGCGGAGGCGGGTGGTGCGTTCCTTGGCGGGGACTTCGGCGACCGCGCGGGGGAGTGCCTGGTCGACGCCCTGGACCACCGACAGGTGCCGTTCGGCGCGGCTGAAGGCGGTGTAGACCCAGGCGCGGGTCAGGCCGGCGGCCGCGTCGCCGGGGAGCACCACGACCGTGGCGGGCCAGCGCGCGCCGGCCGCCTGGTGGGCGGTGAGCGCCCAGCCGTGCCGGACCGCCCCCGCGCCGACCTGCTCGGGTGAGACGACGACGGCGGTGCCCTCGCAGTCCAGGTGCAGGCCATCGGGGCCGGCGCCGGTGACCGTGCCGGGGAGCGTGCGGCCCAGGGCGGGGGAGTAGGCGACGCGGTCGCCGGGGTCGAAGCCGCCGAACCGGCCGGGGCCGGGGTTCAGACGCTCCTTGAGCGCGGCGTTCAGCGCGCGGGTGCCGGCCGCGCCGCCGTGGCCGACCGTGATCACCTGGGTCTGCTCGGCGGGGATGCCCAGTGCCCGGGGCACCGAGTCGGCGACCAGCTGGACGGTGCGGTGCACCGCCTCGCCGGCGTTGCGTACGGGGACGGTGACGACCTCCTTGCCGGGGGCCTCGACCTCGGTCAGCTCGCCGATGCCGATGCCCGACACCAGCTCGCCGATCGGCCCGAAGTCCGGGGTGCGGGAGGCGACCTGGGGGCAGAAGCGGGACTGGAGGACGTCCTGGAAGAGGCGGCCGGGGCCGGCGGACCACAGCACGCCGGGGTCGCCGCTGAGGATCAGACGGGTGCCGTCCGCCAGGGACTCCACGAGCAGCGCCGCGGTCTCCAGGTCCAGCTGCGGGGCGTCGAGGACGACGAGGAGGTCGAGGGCCAGGGCGCCGTCCGCGTCCCGGCCCGGGCCCTCCCGGCCGGAGAGCAGGCCGGCGACGGTGACCGCGGCGGACGGCAGACCGGTGTCCCCGGGTGCGGCCTCGGCGAGCTGGGCGGCCAGCCGCCGGCGGCCGTCCGGGGTGTGGGTGGCGCCGGCCGCCCGCAGGCCCAGGGCGCGGGCCGCGGCGAGCAGTGCCGCGGGCTCGGCGCGGGCGGCCTCGCCGCCGGTGTGGGCCACCAGGCCGCTGTGCGCGGCGGCCCGGATCAGCTCCGCGGCGGAGGGCGAGGGGGCGGCGGCCGCGGCGGCTTCCCAGGCGGCGGGGTCCGCGATAGGGACTTCGTGGGCGGCCTCGGGGGTGGTCGCCGGGTCTGTCTCGCCGCTCCCGGTGCCGTGCTCGGAGGCGTCCGCGGCTGGGGCTGACTCCTGGCCGGCCGTGGCGTTCTCGGCGGGCTCGGCAGCCTCCCCGGGCGCCTCGGTCTCGGCGGCTTCGGCCCGTTCCGCGCCGTCGGCCGTCCCCGGGGGCGAGGTCTCGGCCGACACCTCGGCCGTCTCCGCGTCCTCAGCCGCCTCCGCGTCCTCAGCCGTCTTCGCGGGCTCGGCCACCTCCGCGTCTTCGGCCGTCTCCGCGGGCTCGGCCGTGCCCTCGGGCTCCGTCGTGCCCGGCTCCTCGAAGGTGTTGAGGAGGCGGGCCAGGCCGTCGGCGACGCTTTCCTCGGCCATGGCGAGGCGGTCCAGGCCGAGGAGGACGCGGACCGGCTGCTCCTCGTCCTCGTCCGTGGTGGGCCGGGGGCGGCCCGGGGTGTCGAGGGCGTCCTGGAAGACCAGGACCGCGCCGTCCGCGATGGCCGTTTGCAGGGCTTCGTCCGGATCCGGTACGGCGCGCTGGGCGAGGGCGGCGCGGAGCGCGGACGCCTCCAGGGCGGAGTGGCCGGCGAGTGCGGCCTGCTCCAGCAGCCACACCGTCAGCGCCTGGGCGCGCCGCTCGTCATCGGGCCCGCAGGCGGCGCCGAGCAGTGCCCGGGCGAAGCCGTCGGCCTGGTCGGGGCGGACGCCCGGGACCGCGAGCAGCTGCCAGGGGTCGTCGGTCAGGGTCTGCGCGGCCCGCTCGCCGAGCGTTTCGGCGACCCGCTCGGCCAGGGCCTCGGGGGCGCCGCCGGCCGCGAGCACCCGGCGGATGCCCTCGATGCCGGGGCCCGGTGCGACGGCCGGCCGGGGTGCCCCCGGTGAGGGCGGCGCGGCCGGGGCGCCTGCGCCCGGCGTGGAAGCGGCGGCGCCCGGGGCACTCGGAGCACTCGGTGTACCCGGTGTACCCGGGGCACCCGGGGCACCCGGGGCACCTGGGGCGCTTGCTGCGTCCGAAGCATCCGGTACGCCCGCGCCAACGGCGGCCTCCGGTCCACCCGATGCGTACGAGGCACCGGCCGGCGCCCCGGCAGCCGCGTGCGCCCCCGCGTCCCGGGCCACGGCCCCCGGCGCCTCCGTAGCAGACACGGTCTCCGCATCCGCTCCCCGAGGAGCCGCCCCCTGACGCCCGGGGCCCCGCGATGCCTGACCGGGCCCGCCGGCCCCGGCGCCGGATGCCGACCGGCCGCCCGGCGCCCGACCGGGCCCACCTCCCGGCGCCTCCGCGAAGAACGACGCCGCGGAGCGCTCGCCGCTCTCCACGGCGCGGACCGCCGCGGCCAGGGCGGCCACGGACGCGGCGGGGCCGGGCCGCGCGGCGCCGCCGGCCTCGCCGCCCGGCCCGCCGGCGGGCGCGGCCTCCTGCTCGGGCGGGTTGTCGCCGGGGCGGTCGGTAGTCACAGCGTGCTCCAGTCGTGGTCGGGATAGTGGTGCACCGGGGCCGACACATCGTCCAGCGCCCGGCGGATCTCGTCAGGAAGCGTAAGGGCCTCCACTGACAACGAGGCTCTGAGCTGCGCGGCCGTGCGCGCACCGAGGATCGGGGCGGTGACGCCGGGGCGGTCGCGGACCCACGAGAGCGCGACCTGCAGCGGCGTGACGGCCAGTCCGTCCGCGGCGGTGGCGACCGCGTCCACGACCCGGCGCGCGGCCCCGTCGAGATACGGCGCGACGAACGGGGCGAGGTGCTCGGAGGCGCCCCGGGAGTCCGCGGGGGTGGCGTGCCGGTACTTGGCGGTGAGCACCCCGCGGCCCAAGGGAGACGACGGCAGCAGGCCCAGCCCCAGATCGCGGGCGGCGGGCAGCACCTCCCGCTCGACCCCGCGCTGGAGGAGGGAGTACTCCATCTGCGTACTGGCCAGGCGGTTGCGCGCGCCCGGCGCGGCCAGCTGCCATGTCGCGGCCTTGGCGAGCTGCCAGCCGGAGAAGTTCGACAGGCCCACATAGCGGGCCCGGCCGGTGGCCACGGCCTGGTCGAGCGCCTGGAGGGTCTCCTCCAACGGGGTGTGGGGGTCGAAGGCGTGCAACTGCCAGAGGTCGACGTAGTCGGTGCGCAGGCGCTCCAGGGAGGCGTCGAGGGCGGCGAGGAGGTGGCGGCGCGAGCCGTCCACCCGGCGGTCCGGCTCCAGGACGCTGCCGGCCTTGGTGGCGATCACCAGGTCCTGGCGCGGAACGAGATCCTCCAGGAGCCGGCCGAGGAGGTACTCGGCACCGCCGTCGGCGTAGATGTCGGCGGTGTCGACCAGGGTGCCGCCGGCCTCCCAGAACGTCTTGAGCTGGTCGGCGGCGTCCTGCTCGCCGGTGTCGCGCGCCCAGTTCAGGGTGCCGAGGCCGAGGCGGGAGACGCGCAGGCCCGTACGGCCGAGGTGCCTTTGCTCCATGGGCCCAGACATTACGCGCCGGACCGGGCGATCAGTGGACCTGTGGATAACCGCCGCCGGCGACCCGAGCGGCCGACCGGAGCGCCCGTCCCGGCCCACCGGTGACGGCCGCCGCACCCGCACGCTAGAGTCCCCCGAACAGCGACGTTACTGATGGGTAAGGGGAGAGCGGCATGAGGCTTGGCATCAACCTCGGCTACTGGGGCGCCGGGATGGACTCCGACAATCTCGCGGTGGCGCAGGAGGCCGACCGCCTGGGCTACTCGGTCTGCTGGGCGGCCGAGGCGTACGGCTCCGACGCCGCCACCGTGCTCTCCTGGGTGGCCGCGCAGACCGAGCGGATCGACGTCGGCTCGGCGATCTTCCAGATCCCGGCCCGTACGCCCGCGATGACCGCGATGACCGCCGCGACCCTGGACTCCCTCTCCGGCGGCCGCTTCCGGCTCGGCCTGGGCGTCTCCGGCCCGCAGGTCTCCGAGGGCTGGTACGGCACGAAGTTCGACAAGCCGCTGGCCCGCACCCGCGAGTACGTCGAGATCGTCCGCAAGGCCATGGCCCGCGAGCGGCTCTCCTACGAGGGCGAGCA
Organism: Streptomyces sp. NRRL F-4489; assembly: GCF_001509485.1. Lineage (GTDB taxonomy): Bacteria > Actinomycetota > Actinomycetes > Streptomycetales > Streptomycetaceae > Streptomyces. The sequence goes on along the minus strand of NZ_LLZI01000079.1, from coordinate 72,628 downwards.
CTGGACGCTGCCGCTGCCCGGCGGCCCCGGCAAGCCGCTGAAGCTCACCGTCCACCCGCAGCGCGAGCACATCCCCCTCTACATCGCCGCGATCGGCCCGAAGAACCTCCGGCAGACCGGCGAGATCGCCGACGGCGCGCTGCTGATCTTCCCCTCCGCCGAGCACCTGGAGGAGACCGCGCTCGCGCCCCTCCGGGAGGGCCGGGAGGCCGCCGGGAAGACCATGGACGGCTTCGACGTCTGCCCCACGCTCCCGCTGGCCCTCGGCGCGGACGCGGACGTCAGCGCGCTCGCCGACCAGTTCCGCCCGTACACCGCGCTGTACGTCGGCGGTATGGGCAGCCGGAAGCAGAACTTCTACAACCGGCTGGCGCAGCGCATGGGCTACGAGAAGGAGGCCGCCGAGATCCAGGACAAGTACCTGTCCGGCGACAAGGCCGGCGCCGCCGCGGCCATCCCGGAGCGGCTGATCGACCAGACCACCCTGCTCGGCTCGGTCGAGCGGATCGCCGAGCGGATGCAGGCGTACGCGGCCGCGGGCGTGACCACCCTGACGCTGTCGCCGGCCGGCTTCACCCTGGAGGAGCGGCTGGCCGCCCTGCGCGCCGGCACCGAGGCCCTGGAGCGGGCCGGGCTGGCCTAGTCCGCGGAGGCGGAAACGAGCCCAGTCCGCGGAAGCGGGAACGAGCACGGAGAAGGCCCGGCACGGGGAGTGCCGGGCCTTTCCGGTGGCGCCGCGGCCGTGGTGGGGGCTCGGGGGTCTTCCCCGCCACGGCCGTCACCGAGCACAACGCCCCGACCGGCGGGCGGGTTACGCGGCTACGCGGCCGGCCGCAAGGCGCCCGCCCGGCCCGCGGCCTCCGGAGCCGCCAGCCCCCGCCGCGTTCACAGCCACCCCCGCCGCTTGAACAGCCGGTACAGCGACACCTCGATGAGCGCCATCACCAGCAGGATCGTCGGATAGCCCAGCGACCAGTGCAGCTCCGGCATCTCGCGGAAGTTCATACCGTAGATCCCGGCGATCAGGGTCGGTACGGCGGCCAGCGCCGCCCAGGCCGAGATCTTGCGCATATCGTCGTTCTGCCGGACGCCCATCTGCGCCAGATGCGCGGACAGGACGTCCGACAGCAGCCGGTCCAGGCCCTCCACCGACTCGTTGGCGCGGGTCAGATGGTCGCCGACGTCCCGGAAGAACGGCCGGGCCTGGTCGTGGACGAAGGGCACACCCGGACTCTGCAGCCGCGCCATCGGCTCGGCCAGCGGGACGGTCGCCCGCCGGAACTCCATGATCTCGCGCTTGAAGGTGTAGATCCGCGCCGCGGTGTGCCGGGTCTCCCGGCGGATCGGGGCGAACACCTCCGCCTCCAACTCCTCCAGATCCAGCTGGAGTTCGCCGGCCACCTCGATGTAGTGGTCCACCACCGCGTCGCTGATGGCGTACAGCACCGCGCCCGGGCCGTGCCGCAGGATCTCCGGATGGTGCTCCAGTCGCCGCCGGACCTGCGCCAGCGGGCTGGCCGTGCCGTGCCGGACGGTGACCACGAACGAGTCGCCGACGAAGACCATCAGCTCCGAGGCGGTCACGGTGTCCGCGGTGACGTCGTAGGTGATCGGCTTGAGCACCACGAACAGCGAGTCGTCGTAGACCTCCAGCTTGGGCCGCTGGTGGGCGTTGAGGGCGTCCTCCACGGCCAGCGGATGCAGCCCGAACTCGCTGCTGACCTGGTCGAACTCGTGCTGGGTCGGCTCGTACATGCCCAGCCACAGGAAGGAGTGGCCCTCCGCCCGCGCCGCGTCCAGCGCGTGGGAGAAATCCGCCGCGCACTCATGGCGGCGGCCCTCGCGGTAGACGGCGCAGTCCACGATCACACCAGGCATTCTCGCCCGCCGCCCGGCCGCCTGCCAGGGAAGCGGCCGCCTACCGGGCCGTGGAAGCGGCCGCCCACCGTGCCAAGGGGGCGGCGGGAGTACGACCGCACCCCCTAGGCTGGCGGTCATGCCCACGCTGATCCTGGTGCGGCACGGCCGCTCCACCGCCAATACCGCCGGAGTCCTCGCCGGCCGGACCCCCGGTGTCGCCCTCGACGAGCGGGGCGCCGCCCAGGCCGCCGCGCTCCCCGCCCGGCTCGCCGGGATCCCGCTCGCCCGCGCCGTCTCCAGCCCGCTCCAGCGCTGCCGGGAGACCCTGGCGCCGCTGCTCGCGGCCCGCCCGGAGCTGCCGCTGTCCACCGACGAGCGGATCACCGAGTGCGACTACGGCGACTGGTCGGGCCGCAAGCTCGCCGAACTCGCCGACGAACCGCTGATGGAGACCGTCCAGCAGCACCCCTCCGCGGCCGCCTTCCCCGGCGGCGAGCCGATGCGCGAGATGCAGTCCCGGGCGGTCGCCGCGGTCCGGGAGTGGAACGACCGGGTCACCGAGGAGGCCGGCGGCGAAGCGGCCTATCTCATGTGCTCCCACGGTGACATCATCAAATCCCTGGTCGCCGACGCCCTCGGGCTGCACCTCGACCTCTTCCAGCGGATCTCCGTCGAGCCGTGCTCGGTGACGGTGATCCGCTACACCCGGCTGCGCCCCTACCTCGTCCGGCTCGGCGACACCGGCGACCTCGCCTCGCTGGTGCCCCGCGACGACGCCGCCCCCGGGAGCGAGCGGGACGCGGCCGTCGGAGGCGGTGCGGGCGCAGCGTGATCAGCGGGCGCAGTAGGGTGGGGCGACGGCGCTGCCCGCGACGCCCCGGTGATCCGCGCAGTGACCGTGCGGACGCAGCGACCCACTGACCCAGCAGTTCGAGACAATCGGAGCAGGACGTTGTCCCGTCAGGTGTTCTTCTACGACCTACCGGACCGCTTCGTGGCCGGTACGGTCGGGCTGCCTGGCCGCCGTAGCTTCTTCCTCCAGGCCAGCGCGGGCGGCCGGACCACCAGCGTCGCCCTGGAGAAGACGCAGGTGGCGGCGCTCGCCGAGCGGATCGACGAGCTCCTGGACGAGGTCGTGCGGCGCAGCGGCGGCAGCGCCCCGGTGCCCGCGGTCTCCCCGGCCGAGATGACCGACACCGCGCCGCTCCAGATGCCGGTGGAGGAGGAGTTCCGGGTCGGCACGATGGCGCTGGCCTGGGACGGCGAGGCCGAGCGGATGATCGTCGAGGCCCAGGCGCTGGTCGAACTGGACGCCGACAGCGACGAGGACCTCGTCGACGCCGAGGAGCGGCTGCTCCAGGACGACGAGAACGGCCCGCCGATGCTCCGGGTGCGGCTGACCGGCACGATGGCCCGCGCGTTCGCCAAGCGCGCGCTGGACGTCGTCAACGCCGGCCGCCCGCCGTGCCCGCTGTGCAGCCTGCCGCTCGACCCGGAGGGACACGTATGTCCGCGCCAGAACGGATACCGGCGGGGCGCCTGAGCCCCGGCGAGGCCGCCACCGCCGGCGGGCCGGCCGCCGTGGAGCCGCCCGCCCGCGAACCGGCCGGGAGCCTGGCGCCGGAGCTGCTGGCCCGCGGGGAGCTGACCGTCCGCGGTCAGATCCGCGACGCCTCCAACGCCGTCCTGTACTGCACCGTCGCGCTCGACGGCCGCACCGCCGAGTGCGTCTACAAGCCGGTCGCCGGCGAGCGCCCGCTGTGGGACTTCCCCGACGGCACGCTCGCCGAGCGCGAGGTCGCCGCGTACGAGGTCTCCCGGGCCTGCGGCTGGGACCTGATCCCCACCACGGTGCTGCGCGACGGCCCGTACGGCACCGGCATGGTGCAGGAGTGGATCGCGCCGCCCGGGGACGGCGACGCGGTGCCCGAGCTGCTGGCACTGGTCGCCGAGGACGAGCCGGAGCCGGGCTGGAAGGCGGTCGGCCGGGCGGAGATCGGCGCCGGCCGCACCGCGCTGCTGGTCCACGCCGACCACCCGCGGCTGCGGCGGCTGGCGGTCCTGGACGCGGTGATCAACAACGGCGACCGCAAGGGCGGCCATCTGCTGCCCTCGGCCGGTGGCTCGTTCTTCGCCATCGACCACGGGGTGACGTTCCACTCCGACGACAAACTGCGCACGCTGCTGTGGGGCTGGGCCGGCGAACCGCTGACCGACGAGGCGCGCACGGTGCTGGACCGGCTGCGGGCCGCGCTGGCGGATGGTGCGCCGCTCGCCGCCCGACTGGCGGAGCTGCTCACGGACGCCGAGGTGGCGGCGGTGCGGGCGCGGGTCGAGCGGCTGCTGCGGGAGGGCCGGCACCCGGAGCCGAGCGGGGAGTGGCCGGCGATCCCCTGGCCGCCGGTCTGATCCGGCCGCCCGGGGCCGGGCGAGGGGACGCCCGTCCCTGGCACATCCCGCGGTGGAACGCAAGAGCGCCTTTCCGGCCGGACCGGCCCCTCCGGTTCGTATGCGGAAGCTCCGTCCGGTTACGCTCAAGGCATGCATGCATGGCCCGCTTCTGAGGTCCCCGCCCTGCCCGGCCAGGGCCGCGACCTCCGGATCCACGACACCGCGACCGGCGGACGGGTCACCCTCGACCCCGGTCCCGTCGCCCGTATCTACGTCTGCGGCATCACGCCGTACGACGCCACCCACCTGGGGCACGCGGCGACCTACAACGCGTTCGACCTCGTTCAGCGCGTGTGGCTCGACACGAAGCGCCAAGTGCACTACGTGCAGAACGTCACCGACGTCGACGACCCCCTGCTGGAGCGGGCGGTGGCCACCGGCGTCGACTGGACCGCGCTCGCCGAGCGCGAGACCGCCCTGTTCCGCGAGGACATGACGGCGCTGCGGATGCTGCCGCCGCGCCACTACATAGGCGCGGTCGAGGCGATACCGGGCATCGTCCCCCTGGTGGAGCGGCTGCGCGAGGCCGGCGCCGCCTACGAACTCGACGGCGACATCTACTTCTCGGTGGCCTCCGACACCCACTTCGGCGAGGTCTCCGGCCTGGACGCCGAGGCCATGCGGCGGCTGTCCGCCGAGCGCGGCGGCGACCCGGAGCGCGAGGGCAAGAAGAACCCCCTCGACCCGATGCTGTGGATGGCCGCCCGCGACGGCGAACCGAGCTGGGACGGCGGCTCGCTGGGCCCCGGCCGGCCCGGCTGGCACATCGAATGCGTCGCCATCGCGCTGGAGCACCTCGGGATGGGCTTCGACGTCCAGGGCGGCGGCTCCGATCTCGCCTTCCCGCACCACGAGATGGGCGCCTCGCACGCCCAGGCGCTGACCGGTGAACACCCCTTCGCCAAGGCGTATGTGCACGCCGGGATGGTCGCCCTGCACGGCGAGAAGATGTCCAAGTCCAAGGGCAACCTCGTCTTCGTCTCGACGCTGCGCCGGGACGGCACCGACCCGGCCGCGATCCGCCTGGCGCTGCTGGCGCACCACTACCGCAGCGACTGGGAGTGGACGGACGCGGTGCTGACCGAGGCCGAGGAGCGGCTGGCCCGCTGGCGGTCCGCGGTCTCCCGCCCGGACGGGCCGCCCGCCGAGGCGCTGCTGGAGGAGATCCGCGCCGCCCTGGCCGACGATCTGGACGCGCCGGCCGCGCTGGCCGCGGTGGACCGCTGGGCCGCCGCCCAGGAGGCCGCCGGCGGCACGGACGAGGGCGCGCCGGGGCTGGTGTCCCGCGCGGTGGACGCGCTGCTGGGCGTGGCGCTGTAGCGACACGGATACGGAAAGGGGCGCCCTGCCGGTTGGCGGGGCGCCCCTTTCGCGTACGGGGCCTTCGCCGTACGGGGCCTTTCGCCGTACGGAGCCGGGCCGTTGGGCCGGTCAGCGCTCCGGGCCGGTGTCCTCCGGGCCGCCGTCGCCGTCCGCGGCCTCGGGCCGCTCGGTGCCGTCCTCGCCGGCGCGCGGGCCGCCGGACGCCTTCGGCGGACCGGCCTCCTCCGGCGGGCGGGGCTCGCGCGGCTCCTTGGGCGCCGGGCGCGCGGGCCGGGTGCGGCCGCCGCCGGTCTCCCGGCGGTACGGGCCCTCGCGGCCGTCCGCGACGCCGCCCTCGGTGGCCACCCCGGGACCGGCCTGCGGATCGCGCCGGCGCAGATAGCGCTCGAACTCGCGGGCGATGGCCTCACCGGACGCCTCCGGCAGATCCGCGGTGTCCCGCGCCTCCTCCAGCGACTGGACGTACTCGGCCACCTCGCTGTCCTCGGCGGCGAGTTGGTCCACCCCCAGCTGCCAGGCGCGGGCGTCCTCGGTCAGCTCGCCCAGCGGGATCCGCAGGTCGAGCAGGTCCTCCAGTCTGTTGAGGAGGGCCAGGGTCGCCTTGGGGTTGGGCGGCTGGGAGACGTAGTGCGGCACCGCCGCCCACAGGCTGACGGCCGGGACGCCGGCGTGCGTGCACGCCTCCTGGAGGATGCCGACGATGCCCGTGGGGCCTTCGTAGCGGGACTCCTCCAGATCCAGCCGGCGGGCCAGATCCGCGTCCGAGCTGACGCCGCTGACCGGGACCGGCCGGGTGTGCGGGGTGTCGCCCAGCAGCGAGCCCAGGACCACCACCATCTCGACGCCCAACTCATGGGCGAAGCCGAGGAGTTCGTTGCAGAACGAGCGCCAGCGCATGCTCGGCTCGATACCGCGGACGAGCACCAGGTCGCGGGGGCGGCCCTTGCCGTCGGAGTCGGCGACCCGGACCACGGACAGCCGGGTGGTGGGCCAGGTGACCTTGCGGACGCCGTTCTCCAGGAAGACCGTGGGGCGGTTCACCTGGAAGTCGTAGTAGTCCTCCGCGTCGAGCGCGGCGAAGACCTCGCCCTTCCATTCCCGGTCCAGGTGTGCGACCGCGGCGGAGGCGGCGTCGCCGGCGTCGTTCCAGCCTTCGAACGCGGCCACCATGACCGGGTCGATCAGCTCGGGCACCCCCTCCAGCTCGATCACCCAGCGCCTCCTTCCGGCCGGCCCGGCCGTCTGGGGCGGCTGCCGGCAGCAGTTCCGTTGCGTGCGCTCCCAAGCCTACGGCTTCCGGGGTGCCGGTCCGCAGCCCCTTTGCGAGCGTGTGTACGGGAGGGCCGGGAAAGGCCCGATGCCCGCCGGGTCCGGACGCGGTGTCCGCATCCCGCCAGCGCGCTCCGGCGCCCTGCCGCAGGATCGAGTCGTACCGCGGAGGAAGCCCCCGTAAGCCCGCAAAGCTGACGGAAGGCTCCCAACACGGCTGATATCGCGTGAAATTGACAGATGGACGTGAGACACATGGACACGAAGACGACGGCCCCGGCACCCACCGCCTCCGGCACCCGCCCGCTGGCCGGCCGGGCGGCCCTGGTGACCGGCGCCAGCCGGGGCATCGGCGCGGCGATCGCGGAGCGGCTGGCGGCCGACGGGGCGGCCGTGGCGCTGACCTACCACAGCCGGGACGACCGGGCCGCCGAGGTGGTCAAGCGCATCGAGGAGGCCGGCGGGCGGGCCTGGGCCGTCCGGGCCGACGCCGCGGACCCGGAGGCGGTGCGCACCTCGGTGGCCGCCGCGGCCGACCGCTTCGGGCGCCTGGACATCCTGGTGAACAACGCGGGCACCGGGGTCCTCGGCCCCTTCGAGGGGATCGCCACCGCCGACGTGGACCGGGTGCTGGCGACCAATGTCCGGGCGCCGTTCCTGGCCGCCCAGGCCGCCGCCGCGCACCTGGCCGAGGGCGGCCGCATCATCTCGATCGGCAGCTGCATGGCCGACCGGGCGCCGTTCCCCGGCGGCTCCCTCTACGCCATGAGCAAGGCCGCGCTCGCCGGCCTGACCAAGGCGCTCGCCCGTGAACTGGGCCCGCGCGGTATCACCGTCAACCTCGTCCACCCCGGGCCCATCGACACCGACATGAACCCGGCGGACGGCCCGGGCGCCGCGCCGCAGGCCGCGCTGACCGCCCTCGGCTCCTACGGGGAGCCCGGGGACGTGGCGGCCACGGTGGCCCATCTGGCGGGCGACGGCGGCCGGTACATCACCGGCGCCGCGATCGCGGTGGACGGCGGCTTCGGGGCCTGACGGCGCGACGGCGTACCGGCGGCCGGGTACGCCGATGGGGCGGCCCCCCGGCCGCCCCATCACCGTTCACCGCACGGCCGCCTGACGGGCCGTGCGGTGAGGCCGGGGCGCCGTCCGCAGCGCGCGCCCCGGGGTCGCGGATCAGCGCTCCAGCAGCTCCTGGACGCGGCCGCGCACGGCGTCGGTGTCCAGACCGCGGATGGTCAGCGTGGTCCGGCGGCGCAGCACGTCGTCGACCGTCTCGGCCCACTCGTGGTCCCGGGCGTAGACGACCTGCGCCCAGATCTCCGGCGCGTCCGGGTGGATCCGCTCGGCCAGCGCCGGGTCGTCGTTCGCCAGCCGGGCGATGTCGAAGGACAGCGAACCGTAGTGGGTGGCGAGGTGGCGCGCGGTGTCGGCGGCCATCCGGGGGCCAGGGGTGCCGCCGTCCACCAGCAGCCGGTGGGCGACCGCGTTGGGGTTGGCGATACCGGGCAGCGGCAGCTTCTTGGGCAGCCGCGCGATCGGCTCCATATCGTCCGCCAGCGGGTGGCCGGGCAGCGCGGCGAGCTTGTTCATCACCGTGCGGCCGATGTGCCGGAACGTCGTCCACTTGCCGCCGGCCACCGACAGCATCCCGCCGCGGCCCTCGGTGACCACCGTCTCCCGCTTGGCCTTGGAGGTGTCGCCGGGGCCGCCGGGCAGCACCCGCAGACCGGCGAACGAGTAGGTGATCAGGTCCCGGGAGAGCTGCTGGTCGCGGACCGAGAAGGCGGCCTCGTCCAGGATCTGGGCGATGTCCTTCTCGGTGACCGCGACATCCGCCGGGTCGCCCTCGTACTCCTCGTCGGTCGTACCGAGCAGCAGCATGTCCTCCCAGGGGAGGGCGAAGGTGATGCGGTACTTGTCGATCGGGGTGGCCAGCGCGGCCTTCCAGGGGGAGGTGCGCTTGAGGACCAGGTGCGCGCCCTTGGAGAGGCGGATGGAGGGCGCCGCGTTCGGGTCCTCCATCTTGCGCAGGTGGTCGACCCACGGGCCGGTGGCGTTGAGGACCAGGCGGGCGCCGACGCCGAACTCGGTGCCGTCCAGGCGGTCCTTGAGCTCGGCGCCGGTGACCCGGCCCTGGGTGAAGCGCAGGCCGGTGACCTCGGCGTGGTTGAGGACCGTGGCGCCGGCCGCGACGGCCGCGCGGACGGTCATCAGCGCCATCCGGGAGTCGTTCATCTGGTCGTCGCCGTAGACGGCCACGGCCTTGAGGTTCTCGGTGCGCAGCTCGGGCACGTCGCGCTGGGCGCGGGCCGGGCTTATGACGTGGCCGACGCCGTCGCCGAACGCGGAGAGCGCGGAGTAGGCGAAGACGCCCGCGCCGAGCTTGGCCGCGCCGTGCGGGCCGCCCTTGTAGACCGGCAGGTAGAAGGTGAGCGGGTTGGCCAGGTGCGGGGCGACCTGGCGGGAGACCGCCCGCCGCTCGAAGTGGTTCTCCGCCACCAGCTTGACCGCGCCGGTCTGGAGGTAGCGCAGACCGCCGTGCAGCAGCTTGGAGGAGGCGGAGGAGGTGGCGCCGGCGAAGTCGCCGGCGTCCACCAGGGCAACCCGCAGTCCGGCCTGCGCGGCATGCCAGGCGGTGGAGATGCCCAGGATGCCGCCGCCGATCACCAGGAGGTCGTACGTCGCCTTGGACAGCTGCTCCCGGGTTTCGGCGCGGCCCGGGGTGGAACCGGCGGCCGGGTGCGTCCCGAGGGCCGGGACGCTCTGCAGGGTGCTCATGATGTGCTCCTCGTCAGCTCTCGTCGTCGAGCCAGCCCATGGTCCGCTCAACGGCCTTGAGCCAGTTCTTGTACTCGCGGTCACGGGTGGCCGCGTCCATGCGGGGGGTCCACTCGGCGGCCCGGCGCCAGTTGGCGCGCAGCTCGTCGGTGCTGGACCAGAAGCCGACGGCCAGACCGGCCGCGTAGGCAGCGCCGAGGCAGGTGGTCTCGGCGACCATCGGGCGCACCACGGGGGCGTCCAGGAAGTCCGAGATGGTCTGCATCAGCAGGTTGTTGGAGGTCATACCGCCGTCGACCTTGAGCGCGGTCAGGTCGACGCCGGAGTCCTTGGTCATCGCGTCGGTGATCTCGCGGGTCTGCCAGGCGGTGGCCTCCAGGACGGCGCGGGCGATGTGCGCCTTGGTGACGTAGCGGGTCAGGCCCGCGATGACACCGCGCGCGTCGGAGCGCCAGTAGGGGGCGAACAGGCCGGAGAAGGCCGGGACGAAGTACGCGCCGCCGTTGTCCTCGACGGTGCTGGCCAGGGTCTCGATCTCGGCCGCGCTGTTGATGAGGCCCATCTGGTCGCGCATCCACTGGACGAGCGAGCCGGTGACGGCGATGGAGCCCTCCAGGGCGTAGACCGGGCGCTCGTCGCCGATCCGGTAGCCGACCGTGGTCAGCAGCCCGTTGTAGGAGTTGACCGGCTGGTGGCCGGTGTTCATCAGCATGAAGGTGCCGGTGCCGTACGTGGACTTGGCCTCGCCCTCGTCGAAGCAGGTCTGGCCGAACAGCGCGGCCTGCTGGTCGCCGAGCGCGGAGGCGACCGGGACGCCCGCCAGGACGCCGGCGGCGGTGGTGCCGTAGACCTCGGCGGAGGACCGGATCTCCGGCAGCAGCGCGGCCGGGATGCCCATCGACGCGAGGATCTTCTCGTCCCACTGGAGGGTGTGGAGGTTCATCAGCAGGGTGCGGGAGGCGTTGGTGACGTCGGTGACGTGCCGGCCGCCGTTGACCCCGCCGGTGAGGTTCCAGATGACCCAGGAGTCCATGGTGCCGAAGAGGATGTCGCCGCGCTCGGCGCGCTCGCGCAGCCCCTCGACGTTGTCCAGCAGCCAGCGGATCTTCGGCCCGGCGAAGTAGGACGCCAGCGGCAGTCCGGTCTCGCGGCGGAAGCGGTCCTGGCCGACGTTGCGGCCCAGCTCGCGGCAGAGCGCGTCGGTGCGGGTGTCCTGCCAGACGATGGCGTTGTGGACCGGCTCACCGGTGTTCTTGTCCCACAGCAGCGTGGTCTCGCGCTGGTTGGTGATGCCGATGGCCTTGACATCGGCGGGGGTCAGGCCAGGGTTGGACTGCGCGGCCTTCTCGATGGCGCCCTCGACGACCTGCTGGACGTTGGTCCAGATCTCGGTGGCGTCGTGCTCGACCCAGCCCGGCTTGGGGAAGATCTGCTCGTGTTCCTTCTGGTCGACGGAGACGATTCTGCCGTCCCGGTCGAAGACGATGCAGCGGCTGGAGGTGGTGCCCTGGTCGATCGCCGCGATGAACGGGCCGTGGCCGTGCGAGGAGGTGCTCGGGGTGTCGCTCATGGTGTGTGCTCCAAGGTCGTGGTGCGGGCGGAGGCGGGTCGGTCGGGGCGGCTCAGGCGAACGCCATCTGATAGATGCCCCCGGCGAGGGCCCCGCCGATCAGCGGGCCGACCACCGGGATCCAGGCGTAGCCCCAGTCGGACCCGCCCTTGTTCGGCAGCGGCAGCAGCGCGTGCACGATACGCGGACCGAGGTCGCGGACCGGGTTGATCGCGTACCCGGTCGGGCCGCCCAGCGAGAGGCCGATACCGGTCACGACCAGGGCGACGAGCAGGGTGCCGATGGCGCCCACGCCCTTGCCGTTGTCGCTCAGACCGAGGGTGAGGATCGCCAGCACGAGCACGGTGGTGGCGATGATCTCGGTGACGAGGTTCTGCACCGCGTGCCGGATCTCCGGGCCGGTGGAGAAGACGCCGAGCACCGGGCCGGCCTTGGGGGCGGCGGCCGGGTCGACCATGCCCTCCTCGCCGTTGTGGCCGGCCAGTACCTCTGGGTCGGTCAGATGCGCCCGGAACTGGCCGTAGTACGCCAGCCAGACCAGGACCGCGCCGATCATGGCGCCGAGGAACTCGCCGGCGAAGTACACCGGCACATCGCTCCACGGGATGCCGCCCTTGATGGCGATGCCGACCGTGACGGCGGGGTTCAGGTGCGCGCCGGACTTCGCGGCGATGTATGCACCGGTCAGGACGGCGAAGCCCCACCCGAAGGCGATGGCGACCCATCCGGCGTCGAACGCCTTGGAGCGCTTGAAGGTGACGGCGGCGCAGACGCCGCCGCCCATCAAGACCAGAACAGCGGTACCGATGGTCTCGCTGATGAAGATGTCGGAGCTGGACACCCGCGACTCCTTTGTCCTTCGTCCAGGGGAAGGCGAACCCCGGGTCCCTCCGGTGGTCCGCGCCCTCCGAGAGGGCGTTGGTCGGCCCCGCGGCATTGCTCACCATAACCCTTATTGCCGTTAGGTGTTCGACAATGCCGACCGACGAACGGCAGTTTTGTTCACCTCCCTGAGCCCGTCAAGGGTGCTGTGGCGAAAAACCTAGGTGAACATTCCGGTGAAAAACGGTCAGAATCGCCCTGCGCCGAGGTCCCTGGAGACGGCTCGTGCGCAATCCCTCACAGCGGCGACGATTTCCGGCCGCAATTCGCCGTCCCGGCAGACCCGCTCCACGGCCCCCGTGACCCCCACCGCGCCCACCGGCATCCGCCGCCGGTCGTGGATCGGCGCGGCGACGGACGCCACGCCCTCCCAGGTCTCCTCCACGTCCGCGGCCCAGCCCCGGGCCCGGGTGAGGTCCAGCACCCCCTCGAAGTCCGCCAGGGACGTCAGGGTCCGCGGTGTGAACGCCTCCCGCTGGGCCTCCACCGCCTCGCTGTGCGCCACCGGGTCGTACGCCGAGAGCACCTTCCCCAGGGCCGTGCTGTGCAGCGGCTGCATCGCGCCGACCTCCAGCACCTGCCGGCTGTCGTCGGGGCGGAAGACGTGGTGGACGATCAGTACGCCCTGCTGGTGCAGGACGCCGAGGTAGACGCTCTCCCCGCTGGAGCGGGCCAGGTCGTCGGTCCACACCAGGGCGCGCGCCCGCAGCTCGTGGACGTCCAGGTAGCTGTTGCCCAGGCGGAGCAGCTCGGCGCCGAGCTGGTAGCGGCCCGAGGCCGGGTCCTGCTCGACGAAGCCCTCCTGCTGGAGGGTGCGCAGGATCCCGTGCGCGGTGCCCTTGGCCAGCCCCAGGGACGAGGAGATGTCGGAGAGGCCCAGCCGTCGCTCTCCCCCCGCCAGCAGCCGCAGCATCGCGGCTGCTCGCTCCAGCGACTGGATGGTGCGTGCCATCGGGCGACCTCCGAAGTATGCGGTTCGACAATGCTGAACGATATCGGCCCATGCCGACCATGGGGAGGGAGGCGGGCCCACGCCGATCATGGAGGACCGGCCGGATCGCGCCGCGACCGGGCTGTCCACGCCGTGGAATGGGGAACGCCTCTCCCGGCCCGGAAGCTACGCTGGCCGGGTGCGCTCCCTGAAGGGGGGCGCAAAGCCGACAGCCGTCGCAACCACGGGAGCACCTCCATGGCTTCGAATACGCCCTCGTCCACCAGCTCGTCCCGCGTCACCTCACTCCGCGAGGCGCTCGCCTCACGGGTCGTGGTCGCCGATGGCGCCATGGGCACGATGCTCCAGGCGCAGGACCCCTCCATGGAGGACTTCCAGCAGCTGGAGGGCTGCAACGAGATCCTCAACGTCACCCGCCCCGACATCGTGCGCTCGGTGCACGACGCGTACTTCGCGGTCGGCGTGGACTGCGTGGAGACCAACACCTTCGGCGCCAACCACGCCGCGCTGGCCGAGTACGACATCGCCGACCGGATCCACGAGCTGTCGCGGGCCGGTGCCGCCATCGCCCGCGAGGTCGCCGACGAGTACACCGACGCCACCGGGCAGCAGCGCTACGTCCTGGGCTCCATGGGCCCGGGCACCAAGCTCCCCACCCTCGGCCACGTCGGCTACCCCGCCCTCCGCGACGCCTACCAGCGCAACGCCGAGGGCCTGATCGAGGGCGGCGCCGACGCGCTGCTGGTCGAGACCACCCAGGACCTCCTGCAGACCAAGGCCGCCGTGCTCGGCGCCCGCCGCGCCCTGGCCGCCACCGGCACCGACCTGCCGGTCATCTGCTCGGTCACCGTCGAGACCACCGGCACCATGCTGCTCGGCTCGGAGATCGGCGCCGCCCTGACGGCCCTGGAGCCGCTGGGCATCGACATGATCGGCCTGAACTGCGCCACCGGCCCGGCCGAGATGAGCGAGCACCTGCGCTACCTCGCCCGCCACTCCCGTATCCCGCTGTCCTGCATGCCCAACGCGGGCCTGCCGGTCCTCGGCAAGGACGGTGCCCACTACCCGCTCTCCGCCGCCGAGCTGGCCGACGCCCAGGAGACCTTCGTCACCGAGTACGGCCTCTCGCTGGTCGGCGGCTGCTGCGGCACCACCCCCGAGCACCTGCGGCAGGTCGTCGAACGGGTCCGCGATCTGACCCCGCCGGCCCGCGAGCCGCGCCCCGAGCCGGGCGCCGCTTCCCTCTACCAGACCGTCCCGTTCCGCCAGGACACCTCGTACCTCGCCATCGGCGAGCGGACGAACGCCAACGGGTCGAAGAAGTTCCGCGAGGCCATGCTGGAGGGCCGCTGGGACGACTGCGTGGAGATGGCCCGCGACCAGATCCGCGAGGGCGCGCACATGCTCGACCTGTGCGTGGACTACGTCGGCCGGGACGGCGTGGCCGATATGACCGAGCTGGCCGGCCGCTTCGCCACCGCCTCGACCCTGCCCATCGTCCTGGACTCCACCGAGGTCGAGGTCATCCGCGCCGGACTGGAGAAGCTCGGCGGCCGCGCGGTCATCAACTCCGTCAACTACGAGGACGGCGACGGCCCGGAGTCGCGGTTCGCCAAGGTGACGCAGCTCGCCGCCGAGCACGGCGCGGCCCTGATCGCGCTGACCATCGACGAGGAGGGCCAGGCCCGCACGGTCGAGAAGAAGGTCGAGATCGCCGAACGGCTGATCGCCGACCTGACCGGCAACTGGGGCATCCACGAGTCGGACATCCTCATCGACTGCCTCACCTTCACCATCTGCACCGGCCAGGAGGAGTCCCGCAAGGACGGCATCGCCACCATCGAGGCCATCCGCGAGCTGAAGCAGCGCCACCCGGACGTCCAGACCACGCTGGGCCTGTCCAACATCTCCTTCGGCCTCAACCCCGCCGCCCGGATCGTCCTCAACTCCGTCTTCCTGGACGAGTGCGTCAAGGCCGGCCTGGACTCCGCGATCGTCCACGCCAGCAAGATCCTGCCGATCGCCCGCTTCAGCGAGGAAGAGGTCCAGACCGCCCTCGACCTCATTTACGACCGCCGCCGCGAGGGCTACGACCCGCTCCAGAAGCTGATGGAGCTGTTCGAGGGCGCCACCGCCAAGTCCCTCAAGGCCGGCAAGGCCGAGGAGCTGGCCGCGCTGCCGCTGGAGGAGCGGCTCAAGCGCCGCATCATCGACGGCGAACGCAACGGCCTGGAGGCCGACCTCGACGCGGCGCTCCAGGACCGCCCGGCCCTGGACATCGTCAACGACACCCTCCTGGACGGGATGAAGGTGGTCGGCGACCTCTTCGGCTCCGGCCAGATGCAGCTGCCGTTCGTCCTCCAGTCCGCCGAGGTCATGAAGACCGCGGTGGCCTACCTCGAACCGCATATGGAGAAGTCCGACGACGAGGGCAAGGGCACCATCGTGCTGGCCACCGTCCGCGGCGACGTCCACGACATCGGCAAGAACCTCGTCGACATCATCCTGTCGAACAACGGCTACAACGTCGTCAACCTCGGCATCAAGCAGCCGGTCTCGGCGATCCTGGAGGCCGCCGAGGAGCACCGCGCCGACGTCATCGGCATGTCCGGCCTGCTGGTGAAGTCCACGGTGATCATGAAGGAGAACCTGGAGGAGCTCAACCAGCGCAAGATGGCCGCCGACTACCCCGTCATCCTCGGCGGCGCCGCCCTCACCCGCGCCTACGTCGAACAGGACCTCCACGAGATCTACGAGGGCGAGGTCCGCTACGCCCGCGACGCGTTCGAGGGCCTGCGGCTGATGGACGCGCTGATCGCCGTCAAGCGCGGGGTGCCCGGCGCGACCCTGCCCGAGCTCAAGCAGCGCCGCGTCCCCAAGCGCGACGTGCAGATCACCGAGCCGGAGCCGGAGGAGGGCGCGGTCCGCTCCGACGTGGCCACCGACAACCCCGTCCCCACCCCGCCGTTCTGGGGCACCCGGGTCAGCAAGGGCATCCAGCTCGCCGACTACGCCTCCTGGCTGGACGAGGGCGCGCTCTTCAAGGGCCAGTGGGGCCTGAAGCAGGCCCGCACCGGCGAGGGCCCCACGTACGAGGAGCTGGTGGAGACCGAGGGCCGGCCGCGGCTGCGGGGCTGGCTGGACAAGCTCCAGACCGAGAACCTCCTGGAGGCCGCGGTCGTCCACGGCTACTTCCCGTGCGTCTCCAAGGGCGACGACCTGATCCTGCTGGGCGAGGACGGCACCGAGCTGACCCGCTTCACCTTCCCGCGCCAGCGCCGCGGCCGCCGGCTCTGCCTGGCCGACTTCTTCCGCCCGGAGGAGTCCGGCGAGACCGATGTGGTCGGCCTCCAGGTTGTCACCGTCGGCTCGCGGATCGGCGAGGAGACGGCCAAGCTGTTCGAGGCCAACTCCTACCGCGACTACCTCGAACTCCACGGCCTGTCCGTGCAGTTGGCGGAGGCGCTGGCCGAGTACTGGCACGCCCGGGTCCGCGCCGAGCTGGGCTTCGCCGGGGAGGACCCGGCCGACGTCGAGGACATGTTCGCGCTGAAGTACCGCGGCGCGCGCTTCTCCCTCGGCTACGGCGCCTGCCCCGACCTGGAGGACCGCGCCAAGATCGCCGACCTGCTCCGCCCGGAGCGGATCGGGGTCCAGCTCTCCGAGGAGTTCCAGCTCCACCCCGAGCAGTCCACCGACGCCATCGTCATCCACCACCCGGAGGCGAAGTACTTCAACGCGCGGTAGCGCGCGGTAGCGGACCGGTAGCGGACCGGTAGCGACGCTGCAGCGATAGCGGAGCGCCCCCGGGCGCTCCGCCGGGTGCCGTCGTACACTGGTCGGTCCGGTAGCGGCCGGTCGTTTCCCCCAGCCGGGGGAGGCGGCCGGCCCTTTCGTCCCTTCGCGGGGCGTCCTCATGGAGGTGGATGGATGACCAGCAGCATCCCCGCAGTCGGCACCCGGACGGCCGAAGCCGCGACCCTCCAGGCCGTGTTCCTCGATCTGGACGGCACCCTCGTGGACACCGAGGGCTTCTGGTGGGAGGCGGAGACGGAGGTCTTCGCCTCGCTCGGCCACACCCTGGACGAGCGCCACCGGGAGGTGGTGGTCGGCGGCCCGATGACCCGCAGCGCCGGCTACCTCATCCGGGCGACCGGCGCCGACATCGGCCTGGCGGAGCTGAGCACCCTCCTCAACGACGCGTTCGCGGCCCGGATCGCGCGCGGCGTCCCGCTGATGCCGGGCGCCCGCCGACTGCTGTCCGAGCTGGCCGCGCACCGCGTGCCGACCGCGCTGGTCACCGCCTCGCACCGGACCGTCATCGAGCGGATGCTGCGCTCCCTGGGCCCGGAGCACTTCAAGCTGACCGTCGCCGGCGACGATCTCAAGCGCACCAAGCCGCACCCGGACCCGTATCTGACGGCCGCCGCCCGGCTGGGCGTGAACCCGGCCCGGTGCGCCGTCGTCGAGGACACCCTGACCGGCGTGCGGGCGGGCGAGGCGGCCGGCTGCCGGGTGGTCGCGGTGCCGTCCGTGGCGCCCGTACCGCCCGCGCCGGGGCGGACCGTGGTCGGCTCGCTGGAAGAAGTGGATCTCCCATTTCTGCGGTCCCTGATCACGGAAAGCCGGGGCAGCGTGCACTGAGCGTGCCGCAACACAATCCCCGGGAACTCACGGCAGCGATCGGCTCATTTTCCGTGACGAATACCCGGGGAAATTCTCCGCCCGGTCCGGCGGCCGGGGAGCGTGACGTTTCTCACGTGCCGCGCCGTCGACACCGCGCCCAGGTGGTGTTCCAGGGGGTTCGTCCGGTGGTTTCTACGGGGGTAAGTGTCCGGATTGGTGGACCAACGTGCGAAACGTTCCACCGTCCGGATATCGATCACGCAGTTCCCGTTATCCCACCGCCATAACGCTGTAACTCCCGCGCGTCGATGACCGGCTGGCGGTGCCTACTAATCTCGACGCGAGCAACACCTCTGCGCTGATAAGGAACCTGCCGACGATGAATCGCAAGACCTTGGTGCTGCCGGCGCTGGCCGGTCTTCTCGCCCCGGCTCTCGCTGCATGCGGCAGCACCGACGGCGCCGGCTCGGCCGACGCGCCGATCATCGTCGGGGTCGCCTCGCAGATCGAGGCCACCAAGGCGGCCCCCGCGCCGCTGGACCCGGCGCAGGCGTACGACGTCGACGCCTGGAACGTCCTGCGCGGCACGTTCCAGACGCTGATGCGGATGCCCCGCAGCGGCACCGCGGCGGTCCCCGAGGCCGCCGAGTCCTGCGGCTTCCGGGACACCCAGAACGAGCAGTTCCGGTGCACCCTGCGCAGCGGCCTGAAGTTTTCGAACGGGCATGCGCTCACCGCCGAGGACGTGAAGTTCTCCATCGACCGGCTGCGGACCATCAACTACACCAACGGCCCGGTGTCGCTGCTCAACGACATCGACCGGGTGGAGACCCCCAACGACCGCGAGGTGGTCTTCCACCTCACCAAGCCGGACGCCACCTTCCCGCAGAAGCTCGCCACCCCCGCCGCGGCGATCGTCGACAGCCAGGTGTACCCGAAGAACAGCCTCTACAAGGGCTGGCAGACGGTCGGTTCGGGCCCGTACACCCTCAAGGCCGAGTACAGCGGCGACCGCCTCACCAAGGCCGTCTTCACCAAGAACCCCGACTACAAGGGCGGGCTGACGGTGAAGAACGACAAGGTGGAGATGCGGTTCTTCGACGACTCCGCGGACATGGACGCCGCGCTGCGCAAGGGCGATATCGACCTGCTCGGCCGCGGCCTGTCGCCCACCCAGATCAAGAGCCTGGAGAACTCCAAGGACAAGCACCTGATGGTGCAGGCGATGCCCGGCCAGGAGATCCGCTACATCGCCTTCAACACCAAGGACCCGGCCGTCTCCAACAAGGCCGTCCGGCAGGCCATGGCGCAGGTCGTCAACCGCTCCCAGCTGGTCCGCGACGTCTACGGCTACACCGCCGACCCGCTGTACTCCCTCGTCCCCCAGGGCGTGGTCGGGCACATCAACTCCTTCTTCACCAAGTACGGCGACCCGAACACGGCCGCCGCGCGCAAGACCCTGGAGCAGGCGAACATCACCACCCCGGTGAAGTTCACCCTGACCTACTCCAAGTACCACTACGGCCCGAACACCGCGCAGGAGTTCGCCGCCCTCCAGAAGCAGCTCAACGCCACCAAGCTCTTCGACGTCAGCGTCAAGGGCGTCGACCGCTGGCAGCAGTTCCGCACCGACGCCTCCGGCGGCAAGTACGCCGCGTACGGCATGGGCTGGTTCGCCGACATCCCGGACGCCGACAACTACATCGCGCCGTTCATCGGCAAGGGCAACTTCCTCAACTCGCCCTACCGCAACGAGAAGATCGAGAACCAGTTGATCCCGGCCACCCGCCAGCAGACCGACCGCAACGCCGCCGGGGACGACTTCAAGCAGGCGCAGGACATCCTCGCCGACGACGTGCCGTACGTGCCGCTGTGGCAGGGCAAGCAGTACGTCGCCGCCCGCGACAACATCACCGGCATCCAGTGGGCCCTCAACTCCTCCTCGGCGCTCCAGATCTGGGAGCTGGCCCGCGGCGTCTCCAGCTGACTGCCCGGCGCCCGCCCCGCACCTCCCACCGCCGCGGCGCCCCGCCGCGGCCCTACCGGCACCACCAGAACGTGAGGAACCACCGAGTGAAGCGTGACCAGTGGCTCGCCGCCCCGATCCGAGCGGGGCTGGCGACGGCCCTGCTCGCGGTCGCCGGGTGCGGTACGGACACCTCTGCGTCGTCCGGCCACGGCGAGCCCGTCGTGATGGGCACGACCGACAAGGTCGTGGCCACCGATCCGGCCTCCGGCTACGACCCCGGCTCCTGGCTGCTGTTCAACAACGTCTTCCAGTCACTGCTCAGCTTCCCCAAGGGCGGCACCACGCCCGAACCGGAAGCCGCCGAGAGCTGCGGCTTCAGCGGCGGCGACAGCGAGGTCTACCGCTGCACCCTCAAGGACGGCCTGACCTTCAGCAACGGCGACAAGCTCACCTCGCAGGACGTCAAGTTCTCCTTCGACCGCATCAAGCGCATCAAGGACAAGAACGGCCCGGCGGTGATGTTCGCCGCCCTGGACCGCGTCGAGGCCCCGGACGCCCGGACGGTGGTCTTCCACCTGAAGTCCCCGGACGCCACCTTCCCCATGAAGATCGCCTCCGGCGCCGGCTCCATCGTGGACCACGCCGCCTACCCCGCCGACCGGCTGCGCACCGACGGCAAGGCGGTCGGCTCCGGCGTCTACACCCTCGACTCCTACGGCCCCGACCAGGCCGTCTTCTCCGTCAACGGCTCGTACAAGGGCCCCGCCAAGGTGCAGAACTCCGGGATGACCCTGAAGTTCTTCGCCGGCCCGGCACCGCTGCGCAAGGCCGTCGAGAGCGGCGGGGTGGACGTCGCCTACCGCGGTCTGGCCATGAAGGACATCGCCGCGCTCGACACGGCGTCGCTGAACCAGCAGCACGGCACCCAGGTCGTCGAGGGCGGCAGCGCCGAGGTCATGCACCTGGTCTTCAACCTCGACGACCCGGTCGCCGGCAAGCTCGGCGTCCGCAAGGCCATCGCCTACCTCCTGGACCGCTCCGGCCTCGTCCGGGACGTCTACCAGCGCACCGCCGAACCGCTCTACTCGGTCGTCCCGGCCGGCATCACCGGCCACAACACCGCCTTCTTCACCACCTACGGGGACCATCCGCAGCCCGCCAAGGCCGCCGCCGCGCTGCGCGAGGCCGGCGTCCAGGGCAAGGTCCCGCTGACCCTGTGGGCCACCCCGGACCGCTTCGGCCCCGGCACCGTCGCCGCCGTCCGCGAGATCGCCCAACAGCTCAACACCAGCGGCCTGTTCAACGCCACCGTGCGCAGCGTGCCGACGAAGGAGTACGAGCAGGGCGTGGCTTCGGGCAAGTTCGGCGTCTACGTCAAGGGCTGGATCCCGGACTACCCGGACCCGGACAACTTCACCCAGCCCTTCTTCGGCAAGGACAGCGTGCTGGCCAACCACTACAGCTCGCCGGAGATCACCGGCCGGCTGCTGCCGGAGACCGCCGACCAGCCCAACCGCGGCGCCACCAAGGACGCCTTCCGCCAGCTCCAGGACATCGTCGCCAAGGACGTCCCGGTCATCCCGATCTGGCAGGGCAAGCAGTACGCGGTGGCCCGCCAGGGCGTCTCCGGGCTGGAGTGGACGCTGGACTCCTCGACGGTCTTCCGCTTCTGGGAGATCAGCAAGTCCGCGGACGCCTGAGCCGACGCCTGACGGGCGGCAGGGCAGGGCAGGTACGGGCGCGGGGCCGGGCCGGGGGATTCCCGGGCCGGCCCCGCCGCCGTACGCGCGGTGCGTTCCGCTCCTGGGCGTACGTCCCTACTGCGCGCCGGGCCGGACCAGCCCGCTCTCGTACGCGTAGACCGCCGCCTGGACGCGGTCCCGCAGCCCCAGCTTCGTCAGGACGTGTCCGACGTGGGTCTTGACCGTGGTCTCGCTGACGAAGAGGTCGGCGGCGATCTCCGCGTTCGACAGCCCGCGGGCCACCAGCTTCAGGACCTCCACCTCCCGCTCGGTGAGCGTGTGGAGGGTGTCCGGCACCGGCTCCTCGCCCGACGGCAGATGCCCGGCGTACTTGTCCAGCAGCCGCCGGGTGATGCTCGGCGCGAGCATCGCCTCACCGGCCGCCACCACCCGGATCGCCTGCACCAGCTCATGCGCCGGGGCGTCCTTGAGCAGAAAGCCGCTGGCCCCGGCCCGCAGCGCCTCGACCACGTACTCGTCCAGGTCGAAGGTGGTCAGGACCAGCACCTTCGCCGGGCCGTCCTTCGCCGGGCCGGTGATCTGGCGGGTCGCCTCGACCCCGTCCATCCGCGGCATCCGGATGTCCATCAGCACCACGTCCGGCTGCAGCGCCCGGACCTGCTCCAGCGCCTGGAGACCGTCGCCCGCCTCCCCGACGACCGCCAGGTCCTGCTCGGCCTCCAGGATCATCCGGAAGCCCGTACGCAGCAGGGGCTGGTCGTCGACCAGCAGGACGCGGATGGCCACAAGCACTCCTTCGACGGGGCGTGATCTACTCGATCCGCTCCATTCTGCCCTGCGCCACCGCCTCGGGACGCGCCCGGGCCGGACGCCGGGCGCACGCGCGGGGCGCGCGCCTTACCCGGCCGGCTCAGCCCTCCGCCTCCGCCGCCGCCCGCACCGGCAGCGGGCTGTGTCTCCCGGGGGACAACCCCCGGACCCCCGGCCGGGTCAGCCCGCCGCCTCCGCCGCCGCCCGCACCGGCAGCGGGTACACCGGGGGAGTGCCGCCGAATTCCGGGCAGTGGGCCTGGTGGTCGCACCAGCCGCACAGCTTCGTCGGGCGCGGCCGCCAGTCACCGGTCTCGGTCGCCTCCCGGATCGCCTCCCACAGCGCCAGCAACTTCCGCTCGACACCGCGCAGATCGCGCTCGTCCGGGTCGTACGTCACGACCTCGCCGCTGCCCAGATACACCAGCTGGAGCCGGCGCGGCACCACGCCCCGCAGCCGCCAGACCACCAGCGCGTAGAACTTCATCTGGAACAGCGCGCCCTCGGCGAACTGCGGCCGCGGCGCCTTGCCGGTCTTGTAGTCGACCAGCCGGACCTCGCCGGTGGGGGCCACGTCGACCCGGTCGATGAAGCCGCGCAACCGCAGCCCGGAATCCAGCACCGTCTCCACATACAGCTCGCGGTCGGCGGGCTCCAGCCGCGTCGGATCCTCCAGCGTGAACCAGCGCTCCACCAGCGCCTCGGCCTCCGCCAGCCACTGCCCCAGCCGCGCGCCGTCCGGATCGTCCTCGAACAGCGCGGCCAGCTCGGGGCGGCGGGCGAGCAGCTTCTCCCACTCCACCGGCACCAGCGCCCGGGCCCCGCCGGCCGTCCGCTCCGCCGCGGGGGCGTCGAAGAGCCGCTCCAGCACCGCGTGCACCACCGTGCCCCGGGTCGCCGCCGGGCTCGGCTTCTCCGGCAGCTTGTCGATCACACGGAAGCGGTAGAGCAGCGGGCACTGCATGAAGTCGCTCGCCCGCGACGGCGACAGCGCCTCCGGCGGCCGCGGCCCGCCCTGCGCCGGCACCGCCGCCGCTCCGGCCCCGACCACCGCGGCGTCGATCACCGCGGCCTCGGCCGTCCCCGCCGCCGCGCCCGCGGCCGCCACCGCACCCGGCGTGTCCGCCCCGCTCGTCTCCGTGCTCCGTCCCATGCGACCAAACCCTACGGCCCGCCACTGACAATCGCCGACGGCGCACGAACGGCACCGCCCGCGGCCGCCCCGCGCCCCGGCCCGCCCCGCGGCGGATCACGGTGGGAACCTCCGCATACCATCGACGTCGGGCACCTTTGCCCTGCATGATCGAGTTGTCAGCCAGCGCGTGTCAGGCAGAGCAGGTGCTGAAGCCGTATTCGACGAGGGGACGCCGTGGACGAGAGCGGGAAGCCGCAGGACCCCCAGGAGTCCGGGCCCGACCGGCCGCCCCAGCCGCCCGAGCGCACACCCGACGGCCACCGGGCGCCGTCCCAGGGCACCCAGGTCACCCCGGACACGCAGGACCCCGGCCCGGACGGCACGGCCCCCGAGACCCCCGGCCCCCAGGGCACCGGCCCCCAGACGCCCGCCCCCAAGCCCGCCGCCCCCAAGGCCCCCGGCGGCGGCATCCTCATGGGCCGCCCCTTCGGCGTCCCCGTCTACGTCGCCCCCAGCTGGTTCCTCGTCGCCGCCCTGATCACCTGGGTCTTCGGCGGCCAGCTGGAGCGCGTGCTGCCCGAGCTGGGCGCCGCCCGCTACCTCGTCTCCCTCTTCTTCGCCGTCGCCTTCTACGCCTCGGTGCTCATCCACGAGCTGGCCCACACCGTCGCCGCGCTCCGCTTCAAGCTCCCGGTCCGCCGCATCCAGCTCCAGTTCTTCGGCGGCGTCTCGGAAATAGAGAAGGAGACCGAGAGCCCGGGCCGGGAATTCGTCCTCGCCTTCGTCGGCCCCCTGCTCTCCCTGGTGCTGGCCGGCGTCTTCTACGTGGGCATGCGCCTGGTCGAGCCCGGCACCGTCCCCGGCGTCCTGCTCGCCGGCCTGATGATCTCCAACCTCATCGTCGCGGTCTTCAACCTCCTCCCCGGCCTCCCCCTGGACGGCGGCCGGATGCTGCGCGCCGTGGTCTGGAAGCTCACCGGCAAGCCGATGACCGGCACCGTCGCCGCCGCCTGGGTCGGCCGCGCGCTCGCCGTCACCGTCCTGATCGGCCTGCCGCTGCTCACCCACACCGGCGCCCTGGGCCGCGCCCCCGAGGAGATCGGCGGCGCCGACTCGCTCACCGACGCCCTGCTCGCCGCGATCCTCGCCGCCATCATCTGGACCGGCGCCGGCAACAGCCTCCGCATGGCCCGGCTGCGCGAACGCCTCCCCGGCCTGACCGCCCGTACGCTCACCCGCCGCGCCATCCCGGTGGAGCACGACACCCCGCTCTCCGAGGCGCTGCGCCGCGCCAACGACGCCGGCGCCCGTGCCCTGGTCGTCGTCGACCGCCAGGGCTTCCCCACCGCCCTGGTCCGCGAGGCCGCCATCGTGGGCATCCCCGAGCACCGCCGCCCCTGGGTCGCGGCGGGCACCCTCGCCCAGGACCTCAAGGACGGTATGCGGGTCGCCGCCGAACTGGCCGGCGAGGACCTCCTGGAATACCTCCGGGCCACCCCCGCCACCGAATACCTCGTCGTCGAGCCCACCGGCGAGATCTACGGCGTGCTGTCCACCGCCGACGTCGAACGCGCCTTCGTCGCCGCCATGGCCCGTACGTCCTGACCCGCCGCCGGTGCCCGTGGTACGGGAGACGCGGAACGGCCGGTAGGCTGGTCACATGTCCGAACCGACCGGTGCCGCCCGCCGTCGCGGGCCCTTCAAGGTCGGGGACCAGGTCCAGCTCACCGACCCCAAGGGACGCCACTACACCTTCACGCTCGAAGAGGGCAAGAGCTTCCACACCCACAAGGGAGCCTTCCCCCACGACGAGCTGATCGGCGCGCCCGAGGGCAGTGTTGTCCGTACCACCGGAAACGTCGCTTACCTCGCGCTGCGTCCCCTGCTCCCCGACTACGTCCTGTCCATGCCCCGCGGTGCCGCCGTGGTCTACCCGAAGGACGCGGGTCAGATCCTGGCGATGGCCGACATCTTCCCCGGCGCCCGCGTGGTCGAGGCGGGGGTGGGCTCCGGCTCGCTCAGCAGCTTCCTGCTGCGCGCCATCGGCGACGACGGCATGCTGCACTCCTACGAGCGCCGCGCCGACTTCGCCGAGATCGCCACCCAGAACGTCGAGCGCTACTTCGGCGGCCCCCACCCCGCCTGGACGCTCACCGTGGGCGACCTCCAGGACAACCTCTCCGACACCGACGTCGACCGGGTCATCCTGGACATGCTCGCCCCCTGGGAGTGCCTGGAGGCCGTCGCCAAGGCCCTGGTGCCCGGCGGCATCCTCTGCGCCTACGTGGCCACCACCACCCAGCTGGCCCGCACCGTCGAGGCGATCCGCGAGCACGGCACCTTCAACGAGCCGTCGGCCTGGGAGACCATGGTCCGCACCTGGCACGTCGAGGGCCTCGCCGTCCGCCCCGACCACCGCATGATCGGCCACACCGGCTTCCTGCTCACCGCCCGCCGGCTCGCCGACGGCGTGGAGCCCCCGCTGCGCCGCCGCCGCCCCGCCAAGGGCGCCTACGGCGAGGACTACACCGGGCCCGGCGGAGGCCGCGAGAAGGCCGCCTCCGGCTCCTCCGCGGCCGACCGCGCCGAGGGCGAGCCCGAGCGCGGCTGACCCCGCCCCGGCAGGCCAGCGAACGGACCGGCGCCGCCGACGAGTTCCCCGCAGCGGGAACCGCCGGCGGCGCCGCTTCGTTCCCCCTTGCGGACCGGCGCGGAAATCTCCGCGAAGAAGCGCCCCGCAGGTTCCTTGCCGCCCTCTCCTGTGGAACGATGCCGGTCACTCCCACCGCCACAGCACCTCACAGGAGTTACCCCACGTGCAGCCCTTGGCAGGCGAGGACCTGTTGCACACCCGGCCCCACCCCATGCACTGGCTCGCCACCGCCACCGCCGTCTCCGCGGTGATCGCCCTCTCGTCCTTCTTCCAGCCGGCCGGCGCCACCGCCACCGCTGCGGCCGCCGGCACCGGCGCCGGCGGGTCGGCGCCCGCCGCCCCGCCGCCCGACCCGGCCCGGGTCCGCTTCCCGGTCGACTGCGGCCCCAACCGCCTGGACGTCGTCCGCACGGTCTCCGGCGACCTCGACGGCGCCGGCGGCACCCAGACCGTCGCCGAGGTCCGCTGCCACACCGAGGCCGGCTCCCCGCCCAGCGCCGTCTACGTCCTCGCCCAGCCGACCGACCCCAAGGCCGCGCCGCGCATCGTGGCGACGCTCCTCGCACCGGACCGGCGGCTCTCCGTCCAGGAGCTGGCCCTCGACGGCCGGACCGTCTCCGCGACCGTCCAGGGCTACTCGTCACCGGACGTACCGCGCTACCTCCCGGACGTCCACACGACCCTCAAGTGGCAATGGCGCGGCGGGAAGTTCGTCCAGAGCGAACTCCCCGCCTCTACGGCAACCGAGGGTGCCTGACCCGTCGCCCGCGGTGCGCGCGTCCGGCCGTTCCGCTACGCCGCGGCTACGCACCGTCCGCGCCGCGTCCACGGCGGACGGCCGCCGCGGTCACGGAGCGTCCGGACCGTACACCTCCACGCGGTCGGAGATCCGGCGCACGTGGATGCAGTCGCCGGGGCACTCCTTGGCGGAGTCCCGCACGTCGGCGAGGAGCGGCAGCGGGACGGGCGTTGCCGCCCCCTTCTCCTGGAGCAGCTCGTCGTCGGGGCTCTTCACATAGGCCAGGCCGTCGATGTCCAGCTCGAAGACCTCCGGCGCGTACTGCGCGCAGATGCCGTCCCCGGTGCACAGGTCCTGGTCGATCCAGACTTCCAGCTCCGGTGCTTCGTCCTGCGCGGTCATCTCGCCTGCCGTTCCTGCGTACGTGAACCGTTTTTGTCTAAGTGGCGCCAGCCCTGACGGGTGTTGACCGACTCGACGATACAACCGCTCGCTTTCCGATGTTGTTGGGTGGGTATTCCCCAGAGGTGAGGACGTGCGCAAGGGTGAAGATCGGACACACCCCGACAGTCTTTTCGATCTAGGGGTTTCAACCTGCACCGGCCCAGGTAGGGTCAGGAAGCGTCCAGCTCCTTGGAGGAGGTGAGGACCGTGGCAGCCCACGACGACGACATCAACCGCGGCATCCGGCCGGGGCGCGGGTCTGAAGATCCAGCCGGTCAGGTTGCCTATCTTGAGCAGGAGATCGCCGTCCTGCGACGCAAGCTCGCCGACTCTCCGCGGCACACGAGGATTCTCGAAGAGCGGATCGTCGAGCTGCAGACCAACCTGGCCGGCGTTTCCGCCCAGAACGAACGCCTCGCCAATACGCTCCGCGAGGCCCGCGACCAGATCGTCGCGCTCAAGGAGGAGGTCGACCGGCTCGCGCAGCCGCCGGCCGGCTTCGGTGTCTTCCTGCAGACGAACGAGGACGGCACCGTCGACATCTTCACCGGGGGCCGCAAGCTCCGGGTGAACGTCAGCCCCAGCGTCGAGGTGGAGGACCTCCGGCGCGGCCAAGAGGTGATGCTCAACGAAGCACTCAACGTGGTCGCGGCCATGGAGTTCGAGTCGGCCGGCGACATCGTCACCCTCAAGGAAGTCCTGGAGGACGGCGAGCGCGCGCTGGTCATCGGGCACACCGACGAGGAGCGGGTGGTGCGGCTCGCCGAGCCGCTGCTGGACATCACCATCCGCCCCGGCGACGCCCTGCTGCTCGAGCCCCGCTCCGGCTACGTCTACGAGGTCATCCCCAAGAGCGAGGTCGAGGAGCTGGTCCTCGAAGAGGTCCCGGACATCGACTACACCAAGATCGGCGGTCTGAGCGGTCAGATCGAGCAGATCCGGGACGCGGTCGAGCTCCCCTACCTCTACCCCGACCTCTTCAAGGAGCACGAACTCCGCCCGCCCAAGGGCGTCTTGCTCTACGGCCCGCCCGGCTGCGGCAAGACGCTCATCGCCAAGGCGGTCGCCAACTCCCTTGCCAAGAAGGTCGCCGAGGTCACCGGCCAGCCCGCCGGGAAGAGCTTCTTCCTGAACATCAAGGGCCCCGAGCTGCTGAACAAGTACGTCGGCGAGACCGAGCGGCACATCCGCCTGGTCTTCCAGCGGGCCCGGGAGAAGGCCAGCGAGGGCACGCCCGTCATCGTCTTCTTCGACGAGATGGACTCCCTCTTCCGGACCCGCGGCTCCGGAGTCAGCTCGGACGTGGAGAACACCATCGTCCCCCAGCTGCTCTCCGAGATCGACGGCGTCGAGGGCCTGGAGAACGTCATCGTGATCGGCGCCTCCAACCGCGAGGACATGATCGACCCCGCGATCCTGCGCCCCGGCCGCCTCGATGTGAAGATCAAGATCGAGCGTCCGGACGCCGAGGCCGCCAAGGACATCTTCTCGAAGTACCTCACGGAAAGGCTTCCGCTGCACGCGGACGATCTCGCCGAGCACGGGAATTCCCGCAAGGCGGCGGTCAGCGGAATGATCCAGTCCGTCGTCGAGCAGATGTACGCGGAATCCGAGGAGAACCGCTTCCTGGAGGTCACCTACGCCAATGGTGACAAGGAAGTCCTTTACTTCAAGGACTTCAACTCCGGAGCGATGATCGAGAACATCGTCGGACGTGCGAAGAAGATGGCCATCAAGGCTTTCCTCGAGCACAACCAGAAGGGCCTCCGGGTCTCCCACCTCCTCCAGGCATGCGTGGACGAGTTCAAGGAGAACGAGGACCTGCCCAACACCACCAACCCCGACGACTGGGCCCGGATCTCCGGTAAGAAGGGCGAGCGGATCGTCTACATCCGCACCCTGGTCACCGGAAAGCAGGGCGCCGACACCGGCCGTTCCATCGACACGGTGGCGAATACCGGCCAATACCTGTAACACCGCTCTCCGGCTGCGGATGTCCTGCACGGGGCGTCCGCAGCCGGACGCTTTTCCAGGGGGCGCGCGGACCGCCCGGCGGTCCGGCGACGGACCAGGGAAAACCGGACTGGAGCAATGACTGTAATGATCTCCCCAGCGCCGCAAAGGCGTTCTAGGCTCTTCGGTACCGCTGCGTCTCGCTGTGCGGACGCGGGGAACGCACACGGACCGGAAGCGCAGCGGTTTTCGAGCGCCTGCCCCATCCGGGGGCGCCGCCGGGCAAGGAGGGCCGCATGACCGTACGGCGAGTAATGGGAATCGAGACGGAGTACGGCATCTCCGTCCCCGGCCACCCGAACGCCAATGCCATGCTCACCTCGTCCCAGGTCGTCAACGCCTACGCGGCCGCGATGCACCGGGCACGACGTGCCCGCTGGGACTTCGAGGAGGAGAATCCGCTGCGGGACGCCCGCGGCTTCGACCTCGCCCGCGAGGCCGCCGACTCCAGCCAGCTCACGGACGAGGACATCGGCCTGGCCAATGTCATCCTCACCAACGGCGCCAGGCTCTACGTCGACCACGCGCACCCCGAGTACAGCGCCCCGGAGGTCACCAATCCGCGGGACGCCGTCCTCTGGGACAAGGCCGGCGAGCGGATCATGGCCGAGGCCGCCGAGCGCGCGGCCCAGGTCCCCGGCGCCCAGCCGATCCACCTCTACAAGAACAACACCGACAACAAGGGCGCCTCCTACGGGACGCACGAGAACTACCTGATGAAGCGGGAGACCCCGTTCTCGGACATCGTGCGCCATCTGACGCCGTTCTTCGTCTCCCGGCAGGTGGTCACCGGCGCCGGACGGGTCGGCATCGGCCAGGACGGCAACGAGCACGGCTTCCAGCTCAGCCAGCGCGCCGACTACTTCGAGGTGGAGGTCGGCCTGGAGACGACGCTCAAACGGCCCATCATCAACACCCGCGACGAACCGCACGCGGACGCCGAAAAGTACCGCCGGCTCCATGTGATCATCGGCGACGCCAACCTCTCCGAGCTCTCGACGTACCTCAAGCTGGGCACCACCGCGCTGGTGCTGTCGATGATCGAGGACGGTTTCATCGCCGTCGACCTCGCCGTCGACCAGCCCGTCCGCACCCTCCACCAGGTCTCCCACGACCCATCGCTCCAGCATCTGATCACGCTCCGCAGCGGCCGGACACTGACCGCGGTCCAGCTCCAGATGGAGTATTTCGAGCTGGCCCGGAAGTACGTGGAGGACCGCTACGGCGCGGACGCGGACGAGCAGACCCGGGACGTGCTCACCCGCTGGGAGGACGTGCTCGGGCGGCTGGAGAACGATCCGATGAGCCTGTCCGGCGAGCTGGACTGGGTCGCCAAGCGCGAGCTGATGGAGGGCTACCGCCGCCGGGACGGCCTGGACTGGGACGCCGCCCGGCTGCACCTCATCGACCTCCAGTACGCCGACGTACGCCCCGAGAAGGGCCTGTACAACCGCCTGGTGGCCCGCGGCAAGATGAAGCGGCTGCTGGACGAGGCGGCGGTGGAGGAGGCCGAGCTGAAGCCCCCGGAGGACACCAGGGCCTACTTCCGCGGCCGCTGCCTGGAGCAGTACGCCGACGACGTGGCCGCCGCCTCCTGGGACTCGGTCATCTTCGACCTCCCGGGCCGTGACTCTCTGCAACGGGTGCCCACGCTGGAGCCACTGCGCGGGACCCGGAAGCACGTCAAGGAGCTGCTGGACCGCTGCCGTACGGCGGAAGAGCTGGTCAGGACGCTGTCCGGGCGGTGAGGGAGGGCAGGCGCCCGCCGGATCCGCCATGATCGGCGGCCGGCGGACGGCTGAAACGGGCCCGCCGCGGGAATCATCGAGGTGACTCCCGGGCGTTACAGGAAGTGCGGGGCCGATGTCGGACCCTGCTTGTAGGGTCGGATCTTGAAGGTCACATCGAGCAAGGTCACATCGAGCGGGGCAAACCGAGCGGGGTGAGGGATATGGCGACCAAGGACAGCGGCGGCGGACAGCAGCGGGCCACCCGGTCCACCGAAGAGGTCGAGGAGCAGGCACAGGACGCGCAGGTCTCGGAGGACCTCAAGGAGCGGCAGGAGAAGCTGTCCGACGACGTGGATTCCGTCCTGGACGAAATCGACGACGTCCTTGAGGAGAACGCCGAGGATTTCGTCCGGTCCTTTGTCCAAAAGGGCGGGCAGTAAGCGCGCAGGGGGCGTCTGCCTGACGCCGGCCGGCCGGGCGCGGGGTGCGGTCCGCAGCGGAGTTCCGCACGCCCGCGCCCGGCCGGTGCGCCGCGCCCCGGCGCCCGGCCGCACGCCGGTGCGCGCTGCCGGGTCCCGGCATGTGGATCACGCCTCCGGGGCGGGTAGGGTCCGAGGCGTACTCCGCTCCGGCTGCGCCGCAGCCCTGGGCCAATTCAAGGATCGGCCGGACGACCTCAATCGGGCGGGCGGCCGAGTATCCGGAAGGAAACGTGTGGAAGCCAACACTCGAAGCACCGGGCGTCTGCCAGCTGCCTTCCTGACGCCTGGCTCCTCGTCGTTCATGGATTTCCTCGGGTCGCACGCGCCCGAGCTGCTGCCGGGCAACCGCCCGCTGCCGCCGGTGCAGGGGGCCATCGAGGCGCCGCACGGCACCACCATCGTGGCGGCCTCCTTCCCCGGCGGTGTGGTGCTCGCCGGCGACCGCCGGGCCACGATGGGCAACGTCATCGCCCAGCGCGACATCGAGAAGGTCTTCCCGGCCGACGAGTACTCCGCGGTGGGCATCGCGGGCACCGCCGGCCTCGCGGTGGAGATGGTCAAGCTGTTCCAGCTGGAGCTGGAGCACTTCGAGAAGGTCGAGGGGGCCCAACTCTCCCTGGAGGGCAAGGCGAACCGCCTCTCCACGATGATCCGCGGCAACCTCGGCATGGCCATGCAGGGCCTCGCCGTGGTCCCGCTCTTCGCCGGCTACGACGTCGACCGCGAGAAGGGCCGGATCTTCTCGTACGACGTCACCGGCGGCCGGTCGGAGGAGCACGGCTTCGCGGCCACCGGCTCCGGCTCGGTCTTCGCGCGCAGCGCCCTGAAGAAGCTCTTCCGGGAGGACTTCACGGAGCATCAGGCCGCCACCGCCGTCGTCCAGGCGCTCTACGACGCCGCCGACGACGACTCGGCGACCGGCGGCCCGGACATGGCGCGGCGGATCTACCCCATCGTCACGGTGATCACCGAAGAGGGCTTCCGGAAGCTGACCGAGGCCGAGGTCTCCGAGATCGCCCGCGCCGTGCACGAGCGCCGCCTCGACCAGCCCGACGGCCCGCGCGCCGCGCTGCTCTGACGGGACGGAAGTTCCGCGGTGCGCCCCCCGACAGCGAGAGAGCTTTTGACAGGAAGGGACGGATAGCCGGTGTCGACGCCGTTCTATGTCTCACCCCAGCAGGCCATGGCCGACCGCGCCGAGTACGCCCGCAAGGGCATCGCGCGCGGCCGCAGCGTCGTGGTGCTGCAATACACCGACGGCGTGCTCTTCGTCGCCGAGAATCCCTCCCGCGCCCTGCACAAGGTCAGCGAGATCTACGACCGGATCGCCTTCGCGGCGGTCGGCAAGTACAACGAGTTCGAGAATCTGCGCATCGGCGGCGTGCGCTACGCCGATCTGCGCGGCTACACCTACGACCGCGAGGACGTGACCGCCCGCGGGCTGGCCAACGTCTACGCCCAGACGCTCGGCACCATCTTCTCCAGCGCGGCCGAGAAGCCCTACGAGGTCGAGCTGATCGTCGCCGAGGTGGGCACCGGCCCCGAGGACGACCAGATCTACCGGCTGCCGCACGACGGCTCCATCGTGGACGAGCACGGCTCGGTCGCGGTGGGCGGCAACGCCGACCAGATCAGCAGCTATCTGGACCAGCGCCACCGGGACGGTATGACGCTGGCCGAGGCGCTGCGGCTGGCGGTGGAGTCGCTCTCCCGGGACACCAACGGCGGCGAGCGCACGCTGACCGCCGAGCACCTCGAGGTCGCGGTGCTGGACCGGACGCGGCCGCAGAAGCGGAAGTTCAAGCGGATCCTGGGGCGGCAGCTGTCCCGGCTGCTGGATGAGCGGGCCGCTGACGGAAAGGCGGACGGCGAGTCCGGGGAGGGCGCGGGGGAGTCCTCGGGCGGCGCGTCCGCGAGCGGCGAGGAGACCGGCAAGGCCGGTGGGAAGGACTCGGCGAAGGGTTCCGGCAAGGACGCCGACGCGGGCCCGGAGAGCCCCGGCGCCGAGGACTGAGCGCCGCGCGGCGCCGTACACCGCTTCCGGGCCGGCCGCCCGGACCGCGCGCCCCGGTGGGTCAACGCCCGCCGGGGCGCGCGGCGTTGGGGTCCGGCGGCGGGGCCGTGGAGCCGCGCGGGACGAGCGTGACGGGGAGCGTCGGGGCGTCGGCCGGGGTGCCGTCCAGGACGGCCAGCAGCGCCCGCATCCCGGCCGCGCCGAACTCCTCGGCCGGCAGCCGTACGGTCGTCAGCTCCGGCTCGACCGCGACCGCCAGGGCCAGGTCGTCGAAGCCGGTGACCGAGACGTCCTCGGGGATCCGCAGGCCCAGGCGGCGGACCGCCTTGCACGCCCCGGCGGCCACGAGGTCGTCGTCGCAGAGCAGCGCGGTGGGGCGCGGGCCGGGCGCGGTCAGCGCGGTGTGCGCGGCGCGCAGCCCGGCCTCGACGCTCAGCGCGGCGGGGTGGCGGCGCAGTTCGGCGCCGGGCACGCCGGCCAGCGCCGCGCGCAGCGCCCGGGCCCGGACGGCGAACGTCCAGGAGTCGACATCGGCCGCGAGGTGGGCGATCCGGCGGTGGCCGAGGCCGGTGAGATGGGCCGCCAACTGCCGTACGCCGTCGGCGATGTCGAGGTTGACGGCGGCCGAGGCGGTGGGGTCGCCGGGGTCGCTGTCCAGCATCACCAGCGGCAGTCCGGCGGCGCGCAGCGCGGTGAGCGCGCCGGCCGCCATCGAGGAGGCGATGACGCCGTCCAGCGCCGCGGAGGCGGAGGCGAACGGGTCGCGGGCCGGGCCGGTGCCCTCGGGGGAGGGGTAGAGGACCACGCCGAAGTCGTGGTCGGCGGCGATCCGCGTCGCGCCGGTGTACACCCGGGCGAAGAACTCGCTGGTCAGCGCGGGCACCACGAGCAGTGCGGTGCGGGTGCGGCCGGTGCGCAGGCTGCGCGCGGCGAGATTGGGGCGGTAGCCCAGCTCGCGGGCGGCGGTCCGGACCGCCTCGGCCTTGGCGGGGGAGACCCGGCCGCGCCATTTGCCGCCCAGGACCAGCGAGACCGCGGCCTGCGAGACGCCGGCGGCGCGGGCGACATCGCGGCTGGTGGCGCGGGCGGGCGTCGTGGCCTCATGGCTGGTCACCGGGGGCGTCTCTCCTTGCGCACGGTCCGCGGGGTGGACCCGCGGCTGCCGCCATGGTACGTATGACCCCAGACGTTATACGTAACACGTCCGGCGTGGATCCGGACGGAAAGGGGCAGGCGTGGCCGCGGGATATGCGGAATTGCTCTCCACCCGGTATGCCGCCCGGCTGCTGGCCGGGACCCTGGTCGGGCGGCTGCCGAACGCCACCGCGGCGCTCGCCGTGGTGCTCTTCGTCCGGGCCCAGGGCGGCAGCTACGCGCTGGCCGGCGCGCTCTCCGCGGTCTACGCGGTCTGCAACGCCCTCGGCCAGCCGCTGCTCGGCCGGGCCGTGGACCTCTACGGCCAGCCCCGGGTGATGCTGCCCGCCTCGGTGCTCTCCGCGCTCGGCATGGCGCTGCTGGCCGCCGTCGGGGTGCGGCCGCTGTGGCCCGCCTGCGCGGCCATGGTGCTCGCCGGCTTCTTCACCCCGCCGCTGGAAGGCGGGCTGCGGGCGCTGTGGCCGGGGGTGCTCCAGCGGGCCGACCGGGTGCACGCCGCGTACGCGCTGGACGCGGTGGCGCAGGAAATCCTGTTCGCCCTCGGCCCGTTGCTGGTCACCCTCTGCGTGGAGCTGTGGTCGGCCGGTGCGGCGCTGCTGGTGATCAACGCCATCGGGGTGCTCGGCGCGCTCTCCGTCGTGGTCTCCGCGCCGTCCCGGCAGTGGCGCAGCGCGCCCCGCGAGGCGCACTGGCTGGGCGCGCTGCGCTCGGCCGGGATGCTGGTGCTGATCGGCGCGTTCTTCTTCGTCGGGCTGGCGCTGGGGTCGATCGCGGTGGCCGCGGTCGCGTACGCCGACCGGCACGGCGGCGGGATGGTCTCCAGCTATCTGCTCTCCGCGCTCGGCGCGGGCGCGCTGGCCGGCGGGCTGGTCTACGGGGCCCGGCAGTGGCCGGGCCGCCCGGAGGGGAGGCTGCGGCTGCTGGTGGCGCTGCTGGCGCTGGGCTACCTGCCGCTGGCCCTGGCGCCCGGGGTGGCCGGGATGACGGCGCTGGCGGGGCTGTCCGGGGTGTTCCTGGCGCCGTCGCTGGCCTGCGCGTTCGTGGTGGTGGACCGGCACGCGCCCACG
The DNA here is from genome assembly GCF_001509485.1 of Streptomyces sp. NRRL F-4489. Classification (GTDB taxonomy): domain Bacteria; phylum Actinomycetota; class Actinomycetes; order Streptomycetales; family Streptomycetaceae; genus Streptomyces. The sequence continues at coordinate 36,998 of NZ_LLZI01000079.1, read as the reverse complement.
GGGACGGTGACCGAGGCGTTCTCCTGGCTGGTGACCACGTTCGGGGTCGGCTCGGCGGCGGGCGCCTCGGTGGCCGGGCCGGTGCTGGAGCGCGGCGGCCCGGGCGCCGGATTCGCCGTCGCGGGCGCCTCCGGAATCGTCGCGCTGCTGGTCCTTTTGTCGACGAAGCGATTCCTCGGGGATCCGGTCCCATCCGCCGTGTCCTGCGCCGACGCGCCGGTCCGGGCGGAAAATGATCGGAACGGTGCCGTCGAACCCGGTTTCAGAGCAGGCCGTCAGGCGTAATGTTCAGTCATGGACCGCCGCATTTTCGGGCTGGAGAACGAGTACGGCGTCACGTGCACGTTCAGGGGACAGCGCCGACTGTCGCCTGACGAAGTGGCGCGCTACCTCTTCCGCCGTGTCGTGTCATGGGGCCGCAGCAGCAACGTCTTCCTGCGGAACGGCGCCCGCCTGTACTTGGACGTGGGCTCGCACCCGGAATACGCAACTCCCGAGTGCGACAACGTGACCGAGCTGGTCACCCACGACAAGGCCGGCGAGCGCATTCTCGAAGGTCTGCTCGTCGACGCCGAACGCCGCCTGCACGAGGAGGGAATCGCGGGCGACGTCTATCTCTTCAAGAACAACACCGATTCGGCGGGAAACTCCTACGGCTGCCACGAGAACTATCTCGTGGCCCGGCACGGCGAGTTCTCCCGGCTCGCGGACATCCTCATTCCGTTCCTGGTCACCCGGCAGCTGCTGTGCGGCGCCGGCAAGGTGCTCCAGACGCCGCGCGGCGCGGTCTACTGCGTCAGCCAGCGCGCCGAGCACATCTGGGAGGGCGTCTCCTCGGCGACCACCCGCTCCCGCCCGATCATCAACACCCGGGACGAACCGCACGCGGACGCCGAGCGCTACCGCCGGCTCCACGTCATCGTCGGCGACTCCAACATGTCGGAGACCACGATGATGCTGAAGGTCGGGGCCACCGACCTGGTGCTGCGGATGATCGAGGCGGGCACCGTCATGCGCGATCTGACGCTGGAGAACCCCATCCGCGCGATCCGCGAGGTGAGCCACGACACCACCGGCCAGCGCAAGGTGCGGCTGGCCAGCGGGCGCGAGGCGTCCGCCCTGGAGGTGCAGCAGGAGTACTACGAGAAGGCCGTGGACTTCTGCGACCGCCGCGGTATCCGCACGGGTCTGGTCGAACGGGTCCTGGAGCTGTGGGGCCGCACCCTCGAAGCCGTCCGCGACCAGGAGCTGGACCGCATCGCCACCGAAATCGACTGGGTGATGAAGCATCAGCTCATCGAGCGGTACCGCACCAAGCACAACATCAGCATGTCCCACCCCCGGGTGGCCCAGATAGACCTCGCGTACCACGACATCCACCGGCGCCGCGGGCTGTACTACCTCCTCGAACGCAAGGGGCAGGCGAAACGGATCTGCAACGATGTGAAGATCTTCGAGGGCAAGTCCGTCCCGCCGCAGACCACCCGCGCGCGGCTGCGCGGCGACTTCATCCGCCGCGCCCAGGAGCAGCGCCGCGATTTCACCGTGGACTGGGTGCACCTCAAGCTCAATGACCAGGCCCAGCGGACGGTCCTGTGCAAGGACCCGTTCCGTTCGGTCGACGACCGGGTGGAGAAGCTGATCGCCGGAATGTGACGGCCCGCGGCCGGCCGGAGACGGCGGCGGCGGACAACGCGGCGGTGCGCCGGGAGGGTGAATGCTCCCGGCGCATCGCCGTGCCGCCGCGGGGCCCTGTGTTAAGCCGAAGCGGCCACAGCGACAGGTCGTAGAGTGGCGGGCATTGTGCCCATCGACCCCACGATCCCGGTTGGACAGATGCTGAATTCTCCCGCGGGGCGCTCCCCCCGCCCGTTCGCCACGCACACCCGCCGCGCCGCCGCCGCCGCGCTGGCGGTGCCCGTGCTGCTCCTCGCCGCCGCGTGCGGGAACGACGACGGCTCCGGCTCCGGCGCGGCGGTGGTCAAGGTGACGGGCAGTGCCGGCGCCAAGCCCACGATCTCCGTGCCCAAGGACGCCAAGCCGGCCGACAAGGCCGTCACCAAGACCCTGATCGAGGGCAAGGGCGCGACCGTCAGCAAGGGGGACCTGGTCCGGCTGGACTTCTCCGCGCAGACCATGAAGGGCCAGGACCTCGGCAGCAGCTGGACGCCGCAGCCGGGCGCCAAGCCGGGCGCGGCCCGTACCCAGGTCGTCACCGAGGTCACCGACGAGATGACGCAGCAGATGCTGCCGCCGAAGGTGCTGACCGCCGCGGCCGGCCAGAAGGTCGGCAGCCGCTACGAGGTCGAGGGCACCGCCAAGGCGCTGATCGGCGAGGGCCTGAACCCGCAGTCGGGCGTCAAGCCGGAGGACGGCCTGGTGTGGGTCGTCGACGTGGTCGGCGCCAAGAAGGTGGACAAGAAGGCCAAGGCCGAGGGCGACCAGGCGGCGCCGGAGGACGGTATGCCGGAGGTCAAGGCGGAGGGTGACAAGGCCGCGCAGATCACCGTCCCCAAGGGCGAGAAGGCGCCCACCGACCTCAAGCAGCAGGTGCTGATCAAGGGCAAGGGCCCGGAGGTCAAGGCCGGCGACGGGCTGATCGCCCAGTACACCGGTGTGAAGTGGGAGGACGGCAAGAAGTTCGACTCGTCCTGGGACCACGGGGGCGCGACCGCGTTCCAGATCGGCACCGGGCAGGTCGTCCAGGGCTGGGACCAGGCCCTGGTCGGCAAGCACGTCGGCGACCGGGTGGAGATCGTGATCCCGCCGAAGCTGGGCTACGCCGCCAGCCCGCAGCACGCGCTGGCCAAGAACACGCTGGTCTTCGTGGTCGACATCGTCGGGACGGTCTGACCGGCCGGACCGCGGGATCTGCGAGACTGACCCGGTCATCGAAAAGATCCGCAAGTAGGAGCACATTCGTGAGCATCGACAAGCCCGAAATCGACTTCCCCGAAGGCCCGGTCCCCACCGACCTGGAGATCGTGGACCTCTGGGAGGGTGACGGGCCGGTCGCCAAGGCCGGGGACATGGTCTCCGTGCACTACGTCGGCGTCTCCTTCAGCACCGGCGAGGAGTTCGACGCGAGCTGGAACCGCGGCAAGCCGCTCCAGTTCCAGCTGGGTGCCGGCCAGGTCATCCCGGGCTGGGACAAGGGCGTCGCGGGCATGAAGGTGGGCGGCCGGCGCCGGCTGACCATCCCGCCGCACCTTGCCTACGGCGAGCGCGGCGCGGGCGGCGGCACCATCGCCCCCAACGAGACCCTGATCTTCGTCTGCGACCTGGTCGCCGTCTGAGACCAGCGACGACGCCCCCGGAGGGCCCGCGCCGGCCGGTGCGGGCCCTCCCGCTTTTGCCGGACGGGCACCGGGCGGTACGGTCACCCGTTGGGACTTGAGGAGAGAGGGCGCCGATGGCGATTGCCAAGGCCGAGCGGCTGATGAATCTGGCGCTGTGCCTGCTGGGGACGCGACGCCCGCTGACCAAGCACGAGCTGCGGTCCTCGATCGAGGCGTACCGCGAGGCGTTCGGCCCGGGCGCCCCGGCCGGCCCCGACGACGCCTTCAACCGCATGTTCGAGCGGGACAAGGACGACCTGCGCGAGCTGGGCCTGGTCATCGAGACCGTCGACGGCATCGACGGCGAGACCGGCTACCTCGCCCGCCGCGACAGCAACCGCCTCCCTGCGATCACCCTGGACGCCGAGGAGGCCGCCGCCCTCGGCCTGGCCGCCAAGGTCTGGCAGCAGGCCCGGCTGGCCGGCGCCGCCAGCGGCGCGCTCCAGAAGCTGCGCGCGGCCGGGATGCCGCTGGCCGGCGCCGAGGCCGACCTGGACGCCGGGCAGCCGCACAGCGCGCTGGAGCCCCGCATCCCCACCCACGAGGCGGCCTTCGAACCGCTGATGCTGGCCTGCCGCGACCGCCGCCCGGTCGTCTTCGACTACCGCAAGTCCAACGCCGCCCGCCCCGAGCAGCGGCACATCGAGCCGTGGATCCTGGAGTGCTGGCGCGGCCACTGGTACGTCGCCGGCTGGGACCGCGACCGCGGCGCCGAGCGGGTCTTCCGGCTCTCCCGCATCACCGGCCGGGTCCGCTCCCGGCAGGGGAAGTTCACCGCGCCGGTGCCCGACCACGTCACCGTCCGCGAGACCGTCGAGCGCTGGGCGGGCGAGACCGCCACCGGCACCGCCCGGATCCGGCTCCGCGCCGGGCACGGCTATCCGCTGCGCGCCCGCGCGCTGTCCGTCCGGGAACTGGACGGCGGCTGGGACGAGTTGGAGATCCCCAACGGGCACGGGCTCGACGCCTGGCTGGTGGAGTTCGGGCCGGACGTGGTCGTACTGGAACCGGCGGAGCTGCGCGACGGGGTCATCGACCGGCTGCGCGCGGTGGCCAAGGGCTGAGAGGGGGACGGACCATGGCTGCGAACGCGATCGACCAGACCCGCCGGATGCTGTCGCTGGTGACCTATCTGCGCGAGCGCCCCGGCGCCCGGGTCAGCGATGTGGCGCGCGCCTTCGGCATCACCGAGGACGAGCTGATCGCCGACCTCGACGTGCTGCCGATGTGCGGGACGAGCTTCCGCGGCGGCGACCTGATGGACATCGACACCGACGGCGACCGCATCTGGTGGCACAACCCCGACGACGTCGCCGAACCGCTGCGGCTGGCCGCCGACGAGGCCACCGCGCTGCTGGTCGCGGCCCGCGCGGTGGCCACCCTGCCGGGGCTGCGCGAGGGCGACCGGCAGGCGCTGCTGCGGGCCACCGCCAAGCTGGAGGCGGCGGCCGGCGAGGCGGCCGGGGCCAGCTCCCGGCTGTCGGTGACCTTCGAGTCCGAGGGCGGCGTCTTCGCCGACGTGGACCGCGCCATCGCCGAGCGGCGCCGGCTGTGGCTGCGCTACTACTCCCCGGCCCGCGACGAGCTGACCGAGCGCGAGGTGGACCCGATCCGGCTGTTCGCGGTCGGCCACACGTACATGGAGGCGTGGTGCCGGCTCTCCGAGGCCCGGCGCACCTTCCGGCTCGACCGGGTCGCCGAGATCCGGCTGCTGGACGCGCCCGCCGACCCGCCGCCGGTCGAGCTGCGGGACCTCTCCGAGGGGCTGGTGCAGCCCTCCGCCGAGGACCCCGAGGTCGCCATCGAGGTGGGGCCCGGCGGCCGCTGGGTCGCCGAGTACTACCCGCACGACAGCGCCGAGGAGCTGCCCGGCGGCGGGCTGCGGATCACCCTGCGCACCCCCGACCCGGCGTCGCTGCGGCGGCTGGCGCTGCGGCTGGGCCGGGACGGCCGGATCGTCTCGCCGCCGGAGCTGGCGGACAGCGCCCGCGAGGCGGCCCGGCAGGCGCTCGCGGCGTACGGCGGCTGAACGGACCCGCGGACCGGAGGAGAGGCGGACGGGATGACGACGACGAGCGCGGCGGCCGCGCCGGCGGGCAGAGCCGCGCCGGTGCGCTTCAAGGCGGCCTGCCCGGAGTGCCGGGGCCGGTTCGAGCTGGCCTCGGACGCCTTCCGGCTGGCCATCGGCGCCAGCCGGCGCACCACCTTCTACGCCTTCACCTGCCCCGGCTGCGGCCGCGCGGTGCGCAAACCGGCCGGGGAGCGGATCGTGGCGCTGCTCACCGGCGGCGGGGTGCGCACGCTGCGGCTGCACACCGGCTGACCGCCCGCCGCCGGACGGCCCGATAGGCTCGGTGCATGCTGTGGCCCATGATCGCTGTCGCCCTCGGTTTCCTGGGGATCGCCGTGCTCGGCGTCCTCGCCGTCCGCGTCTTCGCCCAGGTGCGGCGGCTGGCCCGGGAGGTCGGCACGGCCAGCGAGCGGATCCAGCGGGCCGCGAGCGACCTGGAGCGGGCCGCGGTGCCGCTGGCCTCGCGGATGCACGACCTCGGCCGCGAGCGCGGCTGACGCGCCGGGCGGCCTGCTCCCGCGCACGTCCGGCGGGTAGGCTGCGAAGCGGTTCAGACGGTGCGGCGGTGCGGGCAATCCGCGGTATGCACGGGGATTGCCGGACGTTCACCGCCGAACGTTACGATCGAGGCACCACCAGGACGCCAGTCCGACCCCATCGGCAGGCACCACAGGAGACGCCGCCCCGGCGAGAAGGTAGTCGCACATGCTAGCCAACCTGAGGCTCCCCGAGATTCTGCTGATCATCGCCGTGATCTTTCTGCTGTTCGGCGCGAAGAAGCTCCCGGACATGGCGCGTTCGCTCGGCAAGTCGGCCCGCATCCTCAAGAGCGAGGCCAAGGCGATGAAGAAGGAGAGCGAGGCGGAGAAGGCGGCCGAGGGCGGCACCGCGGCGCAGACGCCCGCCGACGCGGCCCAGCAGGCGCCCCGTACGATTCAGGCCGCCCCCGGTGACGTGGCCAGCTCGCGCCCCGTGGCCGAGCCGAACCGCACCAACCAGAGCTGACCGAGCCGATCCGGCCGTACCGGCCCACGCCGGTGCGGCTGACGCATGAGACGAGGAAGTGGGTTGCTCAAGTCTGCCCGCAAGCAGCAGAAGGACCCCGAGGGGCGGATGCCCCTCGCGGCACATCTGCGTGAGCTGCGCAACCGGCTGCTGAAATCGGTGCTGGCCATCCTCGTGGTCACCGCGATCGCGATGTGGCAGTACGACCACGTCGCGCACTTCATCACCGGGCCGGTCATCGACGCCGTCGGCTGCCCGAAGAACGGCGCGCCGGCCGGCGGGCACCCCCACCCGTGTGCGGAGATCACCGTGAACGGCCTGCTGGGTCCGTTCACGATCATGCTGAAGCTGTCGCTGACGGTCGGCCTGGTCGCGGCCAGCCCGCTGTGGCTCTACCAGCTCTGGGCCTTCCTCGCGCCCGGTCTCCACAAGCACGAGAAGAAGTACGCGCTGACGTTCGTGGGCGCCGGCGTCCCGCTCTTCCTCGGCGGCGCCTACCTCGCGTACGCGGTCCTGCCCACCACCGCCGGGGCGCTGGTGGGCCTGACCCCGGAGAACTGGGCCAACCTCTTCCCGGCCGACGACTTCCTCGACGTCGTCACGCGCATGGTGCTGGTCTTCGGCTTCTCCTTCGAGCTGCCGCTGCTGCTGGTGCTGCTCAACCTCGGCGGGGTGCTCACCGGCAAGCGGGTGCTGAGCTGGTGGCGGTTCATGGTGCTGGGCATCACGATCTTCTCGGCGGTCGCCACCCCGACCGGCGACCCGCTGACCATGTCCCTGCTGGCCGCCCCGATCGTGCTGCTGTACTTCGGCGCGGTGGGCATCTGCCTCTTCAACGACCGCCGGCGCCGGCTCGCCAACCCCGACCGGGACCTGGCCGACGACGAGGCGTCCGAACTCGATCTGACCCCGGCCGAGATCGGCGAGATCGAGCCGGTCGCGTCCGGCCGGATGCTGCCGGAGCAGGCCGGCGGGGAGCGGACGGACGGCGAGCGCCGCGGGTACGACGACGTGACCTGACGGGGCGAGTGGCGGCGGCGTCACGGGAAGTGACCCGCCACGCACCGGACTTCGCGGCCCCCGCGCGCTGACGCGCCGGGGGCCGCCGCCGTGTCCGGGGCCGGTGCCGGCGCTCTGGGCCGGGTCCCGGGCGGTCGGCCCCGGCGCCGGGCCGGGTAAAGGGCCGCCATAAAGATCCGGTCGATGTCAGAGGCGGCCGGTAGGCTCGTAAGCACGATGACCGAGGACATGTCCCCTGCTGAGCGCTATGCCGCCGCCAAGCTCCGCGCGGCCGAGCAGGCCACCGCACTCGCGCCGTTCCGGGAGCTGTACGACTTCGAGCTGGATCCGTACCAGATCGAGGCGTGCCAGGCCCTGGAGGCCGGAAAGGGTGTGCTGGTCGCCGCTCCCACCGGATCCGGCAAGACGATCGTCGGCGAATTCGCCGTCCACCTGGCCCTGGCGCAGGGCCGCAAATGCTTCTACACCACGCCGATCAAGGCGCTCTCCAACCAGAAGTTCCAGGATCTCGTCGCGCGCTACGGCCCCGAGAAGGTCGGCCTGCTGACCGGCGACAACAGCGTCAACGGCGACGCCCCGGTGATCGTGATGACCACCGAGGTGCTGCGCAACATGCTCTACGCCGGCTCGCAGTCGCTGGCCGGCCTGGGCTATGTGGTCATGGACGAGGTGCACTACCTCTCCGACCGCTTCCGCGGCGCGGTCTGGGAAGAGGTGATCATCCACCTCCCCGAGTCGGTGACGCTGGTCTCGCTCTCCGCGACGGTCTCCAACGCCGAGGAGTTCGGCGACTGGCTCGACACCGTCCGCGGCGACACCGAGGTGATCGTCTCCGAGCACCGCCCGGTCCCGCTGTGGCAGCACGTGCTCGCCGGCCGCCGGATCTACGACCTCTTCGAGGAGCGGGACGGCGCCGCCGGCACCCGCCGCGAGGTCAACCCCGATCTCGAGCGGCTGGCCCGGATGGAGAACAGCCGCCCCACCTTCGGCCGGGACAAGCGCCGCGGCCGCAATCTGCGGGAGGCGGACCGCGAGCGCGAGCGGCGGCAGCGCGCCCGGATCTGGACGCCGAGCCGCCCCGAGGTGATCGACCGGCTGGACAGCGAGGGGCTGCTGCCGGCCATCACCTTCATCTTCAGCCGGGCCGGCTGCGAGGCCGCCGTCCAGCAGTGCCTCCACTCCGGCCTGCGGCTCAACGACACCGAGGCCCGCGAGCAGGTCCGCCGGATAGTCGAGGCCCGCACGGCCGGCATCCCCGACGACGATCTGCACGTCCTCGGCTACTTCGAGTGGCTGGAGGGCCTGGAGCGGGGCATCGCGGCACACCACGCCGGGATGCTGCCGACGTTCAAGGAGGTCGTCGAGGAGCTGTTCGTCAAGGGCCTGGTCAAGGCGGTCTTCGCCACCGAGACGCTGGCGCTGGGCATCAACATGCCCGCCCGCTCGGTCGTCCTGGAGAAGCTCGTCAAGTGGAACGGCGAGCAGCACGCCGACATCACCCCCGGCGAGTACACCCAGCTGACCGGCCGGGCCGGGCGGCGCGGGATCGACATCGAGGGCCACGCGGTGGTGCTGTGGCAGCGCGGGATGAACCCCGCCGCGCTGGCCGGCCTCGCCGGGACGCGGACGTATCCGCTGCGGTCCTCCTTCAAGCCGTCGTACAACATGGCGGTCAATCTGGTCTCGCAGTTCGGGCGGCACCGCTCGCGCGAGCTGCTGGAGATGTCGTTCGCGCAGTTCCAGGCCGACAAGTCGGTGGTCGGCATCACCCGCCAGGTGCAGCGCAACGAAGAGGGCCTGGCCGGCTACCGCGAGGCGATGGTCTGCCACCTCGGCGACTTCGAGGAGTACGCCCGGCTGCGGCGTGAGCTGAAGGACCGGGAGACCGAGCTGGCCCGGCAGGGCGCGGCCCAGCGCCGGGTGGCGGCCGCCGCGGCGCTGGAGAAGCTCCGCCCCGGCGACGTCATCCACGTGCCGACCGGCAAGTACGCCGGGCTGGCGCTGGTGCTCGACCCGGGCATGCCGTCGGGCCGGACCAACGGCCACCGCGGTCTGGACGCCCACGACGGCCCCCGCCCGCTGGTGCTCACCGCCGAGCGGCAGGTCAAGCGGCTGGCGTCGATGGACTTCCCGGTGCCGGTGGAGGCCCTGGACCGGATGCGGATCCCGCGCAGCTTCAACGCCCGCAGCCCGCAGTCCCGCCGCGATCTGGCGTCCGCGCTGCGCACCAAGGCCGGCCATCTGGTGCCCGACCGGCACCGCCGGCCCCGGGCGGAGGCGGCCGACGACCGCGAGATCGCCCGGCTGCGCAAGGCCATCCGCGCCCATCCCTGCCACGGCTGCGACGAGCGGGAGGACCACGCCCGCTGGGCGGAGCGCTACCAGCGGCTGATGCGGGACACCCGCCAGCTGGAGCGCCGCATCGAGGGCCGGACGAACACCATCGCCCGCACCTTCGACCGGATCTGCGCGCTGCTGACCGAGCTGGACTACCTCGAAGGCGACACCGTCACCGACGAGGGCCGCCGGCTGGCCCGCCTCTACGGCGAGCTGGACCTGCTGGCCAGCGAGTGCCTGCGGGAGGGCGTCTGGGAGGGTTTGAGCCCCGCCGAGCTGGCGGCCTGCGCCTCGGCGCTGGTCTACGAGGCGCGCCAGGCCGACGACGCGGTGGCGCCCAAGCTGCCGGCCGGCAAGGCCCGGGACGCGCTCGCCGAGATGGTGCACATCTGGGGCCGGCTGGACGCCCTGGAGGAGCAGCACCGGATCAATCAGGCCGAGGGCGTCGGCCAGCGCGAGCCGGATCTGGGCTTCGCCTGGGCCGCCTACCGCTGGGCCTCCGGCTTCGGCCTGGACGAGGTGCTGGGCGAGGCGGACATGCCGGCCGGCGACTTCGTCCGCTGGTGCAAGCAGCTGGTGGACGTCCTCGGCCAGATCGCCGCGGCGGCCCCGCCCGAGGGCACGGTGGCCCGAGCGGCGCGCAAGGCGATGGACGGGGTGCTGCGCGGGGTCGTGGCGTACTCCTCGGTGGGCTGACCGGGAGTCCGGCCGCCGGGTGCCCGCCCGGCGGCCGGCCCCGCCGCTACGACGCGGCGCGCGCCGAGGCGCCGGCCCGTTCCGCGTCGCGCTTGGCGACCTCCTCGCGGACCAGCGGGATGACGTACCGCCCGAAGTCGATGGCGTCGTCCAGCAGGTCGTAGCCGCGCGCGGAGAGGATGTCCACGCCCAGGTCGTAGTAGTCCAGCAGCGCCTGGGCGACGGTCTCCGGCGTGCCGACCAGAGCCGTGGAGTTGCCCGCCCCGCCGGTCTCCGCGGCGGTCGGCGTCCACAGCGCCCGGTCGTGCCGCTCACCCTGCGCGGCCACCGCCAACAGCCGCTGGGAGCCCGCGTTCTGAGGGTTCGTCAGCGGATGGCGGCGGCTGAGCACACCGCCCGCCTTGCGGGCCCGGATCCGCTCCAGGGTGCGGTGCGCCTTCTCCCAGGCCAGCTCCTCGGTGGGCGCGATGATCGGGCGGAACGCCACCTGGATCCGGGGCACGTCGGTGCGGCCGGCCGCGGCGGCGGCCGCCTTGACCGAGGCGATCTGCTCGGCGGTCTGCGCCAGCGGCTCGCCCCACAGGCAGTAGATGTCCGCCTCGGCGCCGCCCGCCGCGTACGCCGCCGGGGAGGAGCCGCCGAACGACACCTGGGGATGCGGCTGCTGGACGGGGAAGGTGTCGGAGACGAAGTCGTGGAAGCGGTAGTGGGTGCCCTCGTGGTCGAAGGGCTCGTGGCGGGTCCAGACCTTCTTGACGATCCGGATGTACTCGCGGGTGCGGTCGTAGCGCTCGTCCTTGGTGAGGGTGTCGCCCTCGCGGCGCTGCTCGTGGTCGTTGCCGCCGGTGATGAAGTGCACCGCGAGCCGGCCGTCGCTGATCCGGTCCAGGGTGGCGAAGGTCTTGGCGGCGAACGTCGGGTACGAGACGTTGGGCCGGTGGGCCACCAGGAGCTGGAGCTTCTCGGTGCGGGCCGCGACGTAGGCGGCGGCGGGGGAGGGGTCGGGGGAGCCGGAGCCGTAGGCGAACAGGACCCGGTCCCAGCCGTACTCCTCGTGGGCGCGGGCCAGCTTGAGGGTGTAGTCCTTGTCGAAGGAGGCGCCGGAGCGCGGGCTTACTTCGGAGCCGTCGTGGGTGGCGGCTATGCCGAGGAACTCGACAGGCATGGGTGCGGCCTCGTCTTCTCGTGAAGGTGCTCAGGGGTGTCCCCAGGGATGTCCCGATGGGGGTGGAGGGGCGCGGACGAGAAGTCAGCGGCAACAGGACGCGGACCACACTCGACCGAAGTCGATGTGGTCGCGGGTGACCAGCCGTTGCCGAGGTCGCATGGAGCCAGTGGAACAGGGAAGTCCATGCGGAGTCAAGGAATTTGGGGAGGAGGGGGTGGGGGAGGGGCGGGCCGGGGGCCGGAGCGCGTGTGCTGACTGACCGTCAAATCAGTTGGAGCGCCCGGGAGTTGCTACCCGTACTGGCCCGTCCCTGTCGTGGGATGCGGTTACGGGTGCCGGGCCGGTGTTGCCGTTCCGTTCCGCCGGGCCCGGAGGCGTACCGCGGCGCGCAGGAGGAGGAAGAGCAGGACGCCGATCGGGGAGAGCAGGATGGTCAGGACCAGCAGCGGGGCCATCACCAGCGGGTGGATGCCCAGGGTCCGCGCCTCGCGGTACATCCACTGGCCGAGGAAGAGGTCCCAGGCGATCAGCTGCGCCCAGATCGCGCCGGCCCCGCCGCCGAGCGCCAGCAGCCGCTGGAATCCGGCCAGGTCCGGACGGCTCACCGCCGCCCACAGCTGCGGGAAGACCGGTATCGCGAGCGCGAGGTAGACGCCGATGACGGGGACCATCGGCAGGGGGGAGGCGGCGATCCGGTCGGTCCAGCGCCGGCCGGGGGCGAGGATCAGCAGCGCCCAGAAGGGGGCGGCGAGGGCGAACGCCAGGCTGAAGAGGGTGCGGTCGGTCATGCGACGGGCTCCGGGGTGGGGGTGGGGCGGGTGCGGTCGGCGCGGGGTGCGCGCAGCGCGGCGAGGGTGCCGGCCGCGGTGGCGGTGACGAGGACGGCCAGCGCGGTGAGGGTGGCCGCGTCGGGGCGGAGCAGGGCCTGGCCGCGCAGCGCCTGCCAGGTGACCAGGGCGAGCAGCCCGGCGAGGAAGCCGGCCGCGGTGGCGACCAGCCGCAGCCGTACGCGCTCGTCGCGCAGCCGGCTCCGGCGGCGGGCCAGCGCCTCGATCCCGTAGAGGAAGAGCGGGAGCGCCTGGAGGGCGTGCATCCCGACGAAGTGCGGGATGCGCAGGTCGCCGCCGGTGGCGTTCCAGCCGGTCAGGGGCAGGGCGGGGCCGCCGTCGGGGACGCCGACGCTGTGGGCGCCGAGCACGGTGGGGACGATTCCGGCGGCCTGCTGGGCCTGCTGCTCCGGTGTCGGCATCAGCATCAGCCCGCCGAGCAGCAGTCCGGCCAGGGCGATCAGCGCGCCGAGTCGGATCGCCCAGGCCGTGGCGCGGTCGCCGAGCCGGGCCCGGAACAGCACCACCGCGATCACCAGGGTGGCGGTCCAGAGGATCGCGATGGTGGCACCCATGGCCATGAACAGGGCGCGGTCCAGCGGGGTTTCGATGTTGAAGTGGCTGCGTCGGCCGCGCAGCGTCTGCCCCACGATGATCGCCATCTCGATGAGCCCGGCGACCACGATGGTGTGGGCCGCCCACTCGCCGGCCCGGCTGCGGGCGGGGCGTCGCGACAGCATCCAGGCCAGCGTCAGCCCGTAGGCCGCGAACGAGACCGAGAACTTGAACGGCTTGAACCAGATCGGCGCGCCGACCAGCACCCGGTCGTCGAGGAGCATCCCGGCCGCCGAGACGGCGGCCAGCGCGGCCATCGCCCAGGAGAAGGCGAGCAGGGAACGGTATCGGGACATGCGGAAGGAACCCCCCATGGGCAGAATGGATAGTGGCGCTTGCCGCTATCTGATAGCGGGACTATCTATGATGGGGAGCGGATTGGCAAGACGGGGCGGGCGAGGAGGGAAGGGCGTCAGATGCGCATCGGCGAGCTGAGCCGCGAAACCGGCGTGGCGGTGCCCACGATCAAGTTCTACGTCCGCGAGGGGCTGCTGCCGCCCGGCCGGCTCACCAGCCCCAACCAGGCCAGTTACGACCAGGACCATGTCCGCCGGCTGCGGCTGATCCGCGGGCTGATCGACGTCGGCGGGCTGTCGGTGGCGGCCGTCCGCGAGGTGCTGTCCGCCGTGGACGCCCCCGGGGTGCCGGTGCACAAGGTGCTCGGCGCGGCGCATGACGCGATCACGCCGGTGCCCGCCACCCGCCCCGAGGGGCTGCCGGAGGCCCGGCAGGCGGTCGCCGAGCTGATCGCCCGGCGCGGCTGGCGGGTCGGCCCGGACCATCCGGCGGCGGAGGCGATGGCGGTGGCGCTGGCCGCCTTCCGGGACCTCGGGCAGGGCGCGTTCGTGGAGGTCTTCGACGACTACGCGGCGGCGTGCGAGCGGATCGCCGGTGCCGATCTGGCGTACGTGGGGCGCCATGCGGAGGTGGACGCGCTGGTGGAGAGCGTGGTGGTGGGGACCGTGCTCGGGGACGCGGTGCTCACCGCGATGCGGCGGCTGGCGCACGTCGACCGCTCGGCGCGGCGCTACGAGCGGGACGGTGACGGGGACGAGGGCGCGGCGGACGGCGCCGGGCCGGAGACGGCGCGGGGCGGCGCCGGCTCGCCATGAGCCGCGCCGCCCCGGGTGCGGTGGTGGGTCAGGCGGCCGCGGCGGGCTCCTGCTCCGCCTCGACCTGCTCGTTCCAGGCGCGCTTGCCGGCCTGCCAGCCGTCCTCGTCGTGGCCGGCGCGCCAGTAGCCGGAGATCGACAGCGCCTCGCGCGGGACGGCGTGCTCGACGCGGAGCAGCCGGCGCAGCTCCTTCACGCTGCCGGCCTCGCCGTGCACGAACGCCTGGACCCGGCCCGCCGGGAACGTGAGCGCCCGTACGGCGGCGACCAGTTCGCGGCCGACCGGGGCGGTGCCGCGGTGCAGCCAGGTGATCCGGGCGCCGGGCGGCGCGGTCAGCTCCTGGCGCTCCTCGGGGCCGGCGACCTCGATGAAGGCGTGCGCCACGGCATCCTCCGGCAGCCGCTCCAGGGCGGCGGCGATGGCCGGCAGCGCGCTCTCGTCGCCGGCGAGCAGATGCCAGTCGGCCGCCGGGTCCGGGGCGTAGGCGCCGCCGGGGCCGAGGAACATGATCTCGTCGCCCGGCCGGGCGGCCGCCGCCCACGGCCCGGCCAGCCCCTCGTCGCCGTGCACGACGAAGTCCACGGTCAGCTCGCGGGCCTCGGCGTCCCAGGCGCGGACGGTGTACGTACGGGTGCGCGGCCACTGGTCGCGGGGCATCTCGGCCCGGATCCGGCCCATGTCGAACGGTTCGGGATAGCGGACGTCCGGCAGCGGGAAGACCAGTTTGACGTAGTGGTCGGTGTACTGGCCCGCCTCGAACGCCGCCAGTCCGTCGCCGCCGAGGACGACGCGGACCATGTGCGGTGAGAGCCGCTCGGTGCGCCGCACCTGGGCGCGGTGCGGTGTCTGCGTTCTGCGGGCCGGTCGCTCTGCTGCCACGGCTTCTCTCCCCTGACGCGGGCGGGAGCGGGGCGCCCCTGGGGGCGGACCCCGCCTGTTAGGTTTACCTAACCTAACAGTTCACCGCTGGAGCGCGCCCAGCAAGCGCTGCAACGCGCCACCCAGGCCCCACCGCTCGGCCAGCGCCGCCAGCCGCTCCGGATCGGCCGGCTCGGCGGGCAGGGCGAGGGCGGTCTCCGGGAGCGGGACGTCGTCCGCCACCCGGACCACCTTGGGGGCGACCGCCAGGTAGGGCAGCGCCTCGGTGATCCGCCGGCGCTGCGCCGGGGTGAGCCTGGACGCCGGGTCCTCGGCCGCGGCGATGACGCCGGCCAGGCTGCCGTAGGCGTCCAGCAGCTTCGCGGCGGTCTTCTCGCCGATGCCCGGGACGCCCGGCAGCCCGTCGCTGGGGTCGCCGCGCAGCAGCGCCAGATCCGCGTAACCGGGGCCGTCCACCCCGTACTTCTCGCGCAGCAGCGCCCCGTCGGTGAGCTGGAGGGTGCCGACGCCCTTGAGCGGATACAGGACGCGGATGGCGCGGGCGTCGTCGACGAGCTGGAAGAGGTCGCGGTCGCCGGTGACGATGTCGACCGGGCCCGCCGCCCGCGCGGTCAGGGTGCCGATGACGTCGTCGGCCTCGTAGCCGGGGGCGCCGATCCGGGCGATGCCCAGCGCGTCCAGCACCTCCTCGATCACCGGGACCTGCGGGGAGAGGGTGTCCGGGATCTCCTCCGCGTCCGGCTCGGCCGAGCCGGCGGGGGCCTCCTCGGCGACCCGGTGCGCCTTGTAGGACGGGATCAGATCGACCCGCCACTGGGGGCGCCAGTCGAAGTCCATGCACGCGGCCAGGTCGTCGGGGTGGTGGTCCTGGACGAGCCGGGCGATGAAGTCCAGCAGGCCGCGCACCGCGTTCACCGGCGTGCCGTCCGGCGCCCTGACCGATTCCGGTACGCCGAAATAGGCGCGGAAGTAGAGGGAGGCGGTGTCGAGGAGCATCAGGCGTCGAGTCACACCCCGCATGATGCCGTATGCCCCAAACGCGCCGCCGGTGTGAGGTAACTCACCGTTCCGTTTGAGTCCGGTGAAGCCGGGCAGGCGCGCAGCCGGAGCGGACTCCGATGACTTTTCAACTTTTCACCGGTGAAGACGAGCGGAACTCGTCCCGCACCACGACCTGCCGCCCCCGCCGGTCAGGCCCCGCGGGGGCGGCAGGTCGTTTCTCGTGCGACAAGAGAGGTATATGTGTCCAGGCTGCAAGCCGAGCACCTCTACAAGGTGTTCGGCAGACGACCCGAGGACGCGGTCCGCAGACTCCAGGCCGGCGCCGGCCGCGACGAGCTGCGGTCCGAAGGCACCACCGCCGCCGTGATCGACGCCTCCATCGAGGTGGACGAAGGCCAGATCTTCGTCGTCATGGGGCTGTCCGGATCCGGCAAGTCCACGCTGCTGCGCATGCTCAACGGGCTGCTGGAGCCGACCTCGGGCGCCGTCCGCTTCGACGGCCAGGACCTCACCTCGCTCAGCGCCAAGGAGCTGCGCGCCGTCCGCTCCCGGAAGATCTCCATGGTCTTCCAGCACTTCGCGCTCTTCCCGCACCGCAGCGTGCTGGAGAACGCCGCCTACGGTCTGGAGGTCCAGGGCGTCGCGCGCGCCGAGCGGGAGCGGCGCGCGACCGAGGCCCTGGAGCTCGCCGGCCTCAAGGGCTGGGAGAAGTCCTGGCCGGACGAGCTGTCCGGCGGGATGCAGCAGCGGGTCGGCCTGGCCCGCGCGCTGGCCACCGACGCCGACCTGCTGCTGATGGACGAGTCCTTCAGCGCGCTGGACCCGCTGATCCGGCGCGATATGCAGGACCAGCTCCTCGAACTCCAGAAGACGCTGAAGAAGACCATCGTCTTCATCACCCATGACCTCAACGAGGCGATGCGGCTCGGCGACCGGATCGCGGTGATGCGCGACGGCCGGATCGTGCAGACCGGCAGCGCCGAGGACATCCTCGTCCGGCCCGCCAACGACTACGTCGCCTCCTTCATCCAGGACGTCGACCGCAGCCGGGTGCTGACCGCCGGCGCGGTGATGGCCGAGGTCGGCACCGTCCTGGGCATGACGGCCCCGGACGGCACCACGCTGGCCACCGCCGCCGACTTCCGGGCCGCCGCGCCCGCCACCGTCGGCACCGGCACCCCGCTCGCCGACCTGTTCACCGCCTGCTCGGCGGCCGGCGGCGTACCGGTCGCGGTCATCGACGAGCACGGCGAACTGGCCGGCGCGGTCACCGCCGAGCGGCTGCTGGCCGTCCTCGGCGAGCCCGGCCGTCCGCAGCCCGCCGCCGGGGTGCCGGCCCAGCCGGGACCTGCCGACCCGGCCGACGCGACCCGCCCGTCCGACGCGTCCGCGCCCGCCTCCGGGACCGAGGGGACGGTGGCCGCCGGTGCCTAGGATCCAGATAGGCAGCTGGGCGAACGACGCCGTCAACTGGCTGCGCGACAACCTCGACTGGCTGTTCAGCCTCATCACCACCGTCCTCAACGGCCTCTACAACGCCATCCACACCGTCCTCGCGGCCCCCGAGCCGCTGGTCCTGGCCGGCATCCTCGCGGTGCTCGCCTGGTGGCTGCGCGGACTGCCGGCCGCGGTGCTCACCTTCCTCGGCTTCGCGCTGATCGACTCCATCCAGCAGTGGGGACCGACCATCGAGTCGCTCTCCCTCGTCCTGGTGGCCTGCCTGATCACCGTGGTGGTCGCGGTGCCGCTGGGCATCTGGGCGGCCCGCAGCCGGGTCGTCGGCGGTGTGCTGCGCCCGGTCCTGGACCTGATGCAGACCATGCCGGCGATGGTCTACCTCATCCCCGGCATCCTCTTCTTCGGCCTCGGTGTCGTCCCCGGCATCGTCGCCACCATCGTCTTCTCCATGCCGCCCGCGGTCCGGATGACCGAACTGGGCATCCGCCAGGTCGACCAGGAACTGGTCGAGGCGGCCGAGGCGTTCGGTACGCCGCCGCGGCGCACCCTCTTCCGGGTGCAGCTGCCGCTGGCGCTGCCGACGATCATGGCCGGTATCAACCAGGTCATCATGCTCGCGCTGTCCATGGTCGTGATCGCCGGCATGGTCGGCGGCGGCGGCCTCGGCGCGTCCGTCTACAACGCCATCAGCTCGGTCAACGTCGCGCTCGGCGCCGAGGCCGGCCTCGCCGTCGTCATCCTCGCCATGTACCTGGACCGGATGACCGGCGCGCTCAACCAGCGCGTCTCGCCGCTCGGCCGGCGGGCGCTGGCCAAGGCCCAGGCGGCGCTCGGCCACTGGAAGTTCCTCCAGTGGCGGCCCGCGACCTCGGTCGCCATGGTCGGTGTCGTCGTCCTGGCGCTGCTGGCCGGCGGGATGAGCTACCTGGACCGCAACGGCGGCGCCGACGCCGGCGGCGGCAACGGCAAGCCGATCACCCTCGGCTACGTCAACTGGGACGAGGGCAAGGCCACCACGTACCTCTGGAAGGAGATCCTGGAGGAGCGCGGCTACAAGCCCAAGGTCCAGGCGCTGGAGGCCGGCCCGCTCTTCGCCGGCCAGGCCCGCGGCGATATCGACGTGCAGACCAACGCCTGGCTGCCGACCACCCACGCCGAGTACTGGAACAAGTACAAGGACAAGCTGGAGGACCTCGGCACCTGGTACGACAAGACCTCCCTGGAGATCGCCGTCCCGTCCTACGTCAAGGACGTCAAGACCCTCGACGACCTCAAGGGGAAGAGCGCCGAGTTCGGCGGGAAGATCACCGGTATCGAGCCCGGCGCCGGCGAGATGAAGCGCCTCAAGGAGAACGTCCTCCCGGCGTACGGCCTCTCCGGCGAGTACAAGGTCCAGGAGTCCAGCACCGCCTCCATGCTGAGCGAGCTGGACCGCGCCATCCACAACAAGAAGCCGATCGCCGTCACCCTGTGGTCGCCGCACTGGGCGTACGACAAGTACCAGCTCACCAAGCTCGCCGACCCCAAGGGCGCGTTCGGCTCCGGCGACGGGCTGCACATGCTCGGCCGCAAGGGCTTCGGCAAGGACATGCCCGAGGTGGCTAAGTGGATGAAGAACTTCCACCTCGACGAGAAGCAGCTCACCAGCCTGGAGAATGCCCTCAAGTCGGCCGGTGAGGGCCATGAGCAGGACGGTGTCCGCACCTGGCTGAAGAAGAACCCCGGCCTCGTCGAGAAGATCGCCCCCTCCGCGCACGCCACCTACGCCAAGGGCCAGGACGCCGGCAAGGCCCCCAACATCGGCTACCCGGCCTGGGACGAGGGCATCGCCACCGCCTACCTCTGGAAGAACGTTCTGGAGAAGCGCGGCTACCACCCCAACCTGCGCAACCTCGACGTCGGCCCGATGTGGACCGGCCTGTCCACCGGCCAGATCGACGTCGAAACCGACGGCTGGCTCCCGGTGGCCCAGAAGCAGTACTGGGACAAATACAAAAACGATCTGACCGACGTCGGCGCCTGGTACGACAAAACCTCCCTCGAAATCGCCGTCCCGTCCTATGTCAAGGACGTCAAGACCATGGACGACCTGCGGACGCACAAGGACGAGTTCAAGGGCAAGATCATCGGCATCGAGCCGGGCACCGGTGAGATGCAGCGCCTGAAGAGCACCGTGCTGCCCGCCTACGGCCTGTCGGACTTCGAGGTCACCTCGGCCGGCACCAGCGCGATGCTCGCCGAACTGGACCGCGCGTACCACAATCACGAGCCGATCGCGGTCGTCCTGTGGTCCCCGCACTGGGCGTACAGCAAGTACCAGCTCACCAAGCTCGCCGACCCCAAGGGCACCTGGGGCGCCAACAACCAGATCAAGACACTCGGCAACAAGGACTTCCCGAAGAAGTTCCCCGAGTTCCACGGCTGGCTGAAGAACTGGAAGATGACGCCCGACGAACTGGGCAGCCTGGAGAAGGCCATCCAGGACGCGGGCAAGGGGAACGAGGACAAGGGCGTCGAGAAGTGGATCGACGACCACCCGGGGATCGTCGACAAGATGGCCCCCGTCAAGTAGGCGCCCCTCCCTGCGTCTGCGCTCCGCGCCCCGCCCCGGTTTCGGCCGGCGGCGGGGCGCCGCCGTTTCGTCCCCCCGCCGTGGCCCGCGCCCCCTGCGGCCACCTGACCGGGCGCGCCTGGCTGGCCGCGCGCGGCGCCCGGTGGTTCGCTCGCCCTTGGGCCGGCGTCCGTCCCCGGCGGCCAGCGGTGGCCGCGGCCGGCCCGGGAGCTGACCGTGAAACGTGTGCGTGCGGGTGCCGCCGCGCTGTTCGGCCTCCTCGCGCCCGTCGCGGTCCTGGGGGGCGCCCCCGCCGTGGCCGCGCCTGCCGCGGCCGTGGGGGCCGCGCCCGCCGTGGCCGCGCCTGCCGCCCGGGGCGGCGCCTCGCCCGATCCGGTCGTGCCCGGTGAGCGGGTCAGCATCACCGATGGCGGGCGCTGCGGGGCCGTGCCCGGGGCCACCGCGGTCTCGGAACTGTTCGGCACCGTTGCGTTGCGGCCCGGCGCGCGGGGGATGGCCGCCGAGGTCCCGCTCGGCGAGGCGGTCGAGCCGGGGCGGTATCGCGTCACGATCGAGTGCGGACGTGGCGGTACGCGCCACCAGGACGTCGTCACGGTCGCCGAGGGCCGAGCCGAAGGCGTCGGCATGGCGCAGGCGGCCGGGGGCGCGGCCCTGTTGGCGTTGGCCGCCTTGGCGTATCTCCTCCGGAGGGGGTCCACGTCTGTGGGGTAACCCCACGTTGTTGGGTTTCCCGCCGGTCCGCTGCGCTTGGCTGGCTTCCCACGTTGTTGGCTTTCCCGCCGCGGGGGGCGTTTCGTGTGCGCCTTGCGGCGCATCGCTTGTATTCCGCTGCGCGGGGCTTTTCGGGTGCGGTGCCGGGTCTGCGGGGTGGGGGTATGCCGGACTGCTGTCGCTTTACGTCCGGCATACCCCCACCCCGCAGACCCGTCCCCTCCCGTGGGGGGTGAGTTTCCAGGCCGGCGGGGGCTGGCGTGAGTGGGTCGGTGCGGCTTGTCTCGTTGAGGGCGAGCGCCCGTGAATGACCACTGGCCGCACCGGCCCACCGTGAACGGCCCCAACGGACAGGAGAATTGACCCCCGTCGGGAGGGGACGGGTCTGCGGGGCGGGGAGTGTCCGGACGTAAAGCGACAGCAGTCCGGACACTCCCCGCCCCGCAGGCCCGGCACCGCTGCCGAACAGCCCCGCGCAGCGGACCCAAAAGGCGCCGAAGGCGCAAGCAACAGCCACCCGCACGGCGGGAAAGACAGCAACGTGGGGTGAACCTAGGCGCGCAAAGCGCCAACCGTGCGGGAGGCCGTTGTAGCGACGGCCCCGACCAGGCCCACATACAGGCCAACGGCCAACACGCTCAGGGCCGTCAGCCCCGTGTGGTGGGCGAGCCCGGCCGCGCCGGTGACGCACGTACCGAGGGGGAACGTGAAGCCCCACCAGGTCATGGCGAAGCCCATCCCGCGGCGGGCGGCGCGGACGACCATGGCCGAGGCCAGCACGAGCCACAGCAGCGCGAAGCCGAGCACCGGCACGCCGTACAGGACCGCGAAGGCGGACATCGCGTGGGCGTAGACGGGCGTGACGACGCCCGGCGCCGCGTCGGCGAGGTTCTGGACGGCGGTGGTGGACTGGCCCAGCGGGCCGAGGACGAGGAAGAGCGTCGGGGTGAGGGCGAGCGGCAGCGGGCCGTGGTGGAAGAGGCGGTGGAGGACCAGCGGGAGGACCGCGAGGGTCAGAAGGAGCGAGATGCCGAACAGGGCGTAGCAGCCCAGCAGCATGGCCTCGCGCGGCTGGCCGGCCGGCAGGTGCGGGATGAGCGCGGGGCCGAGGGCCGCGGAGACCATCGGCGGGACGAGGGGCAGCAGCCAGACGGGGGAGGCGCTGCCCTCGGGGATCCGGTGCCGGGTGACCATCAGGTACGGGATGCCGGCCGCGGCGGCCAGGCCGGTCAGGGTGCCGGCGGTCCACAGCACGGCGTCGGCGGCCACCGCGGCGGGTGCGCCGATGACGTCCCGGCCGACCGCGAGGGTGCCGCCGCCGACCGCGAGCAGGGCCATGGCCAGGCAGCCGTAGAACGGGGCGACGGCCGGGTCGAGGAGGTGGCGGCGGGCCTGGTCGCGGTGGCGGGCCCAGTGCAGGGCGCGGGCGGTGAGCAGGGTCAGCAGGAGGACCGCGGACAGGGCCCAGACCACCCGGCAGGCCACCCGGAGGCCGGGGGCGGTGAGCGGCAGCGCGGCGCCGGCGTTGGCGACGATCGCGGTGCCCATGACGGTGGCGTACCAGTTCGGGCCGAGGTCGCGGAGCGTGAGGCGGAGGCCGGGGGCGGTGCCGCCGGGGGCGGCGGGGGGCCGGGAAGGTGCGTGCGTGAGGGTGGACATGGCCCCAGCGTCGCCGGGCCCAGCCGCTCTCACCAGGGACGTTATGTCTATGGGGGCATAAGGTGGGGTTATGAGTCAGGGTGAGGGGAAGGGCGGCCCGATGGGAACGCCCCAGGCGGACGCCGAGGGCGCGGGCGGGACGCCGTTGCACCACCGGGTGCCGGACCTCGGCGCGCTGGAGCTGCTGCTCGCGGTGGCCCGGCTCGGCAGCCTGGGCCGGGCCGCCCGCGCGCAGGGCATCAGCCAGCCCGCCGCCAGCAGCCGGATCCGGGCCATGGAGCGGCAGTTGGGGGTGGCGCTGGTGGAGCGGTCGCCGCGCGGTTCGCGGCTGACCGGCGCCGGGGCGCTGGTGACGGACTGGGCGCGGCAGGTGGTGGAGGCCGCCGAGGCGTTCGACGCGGGCACCCAGGCGCTGCGCGGCCGGCGCGACTCCCGGCTGCGGGTGGCGGCCAGTATGACGATCGCCGAGTATCTGCTGCCGGGCTGGCTGGTGGCGCTGCGCGCCCAGCGCCCGGGGACGGCGGTGTCGCTGCTGGCCGGGAATTCCCGGGCGGTCGCCGAACGGCTGCTGGCGGGCGAGGCGGACCTCGGCTTCGTGGAGGGGCTGGACATCCCGGCCGGGCTGGACACCGCGGTGATCGGCCATGACCGGCTGGTCGTGGTGGCCGCCCCCGCCCACCCGTGGGCCCGGCGGCGCAGCGGGGTGACCGCCGACGAGCTGGCGGGGACACCGCTGATCCTGCGGGAGCGGGGGTCGGGAACGCGCCAGGTGCTGGACGCGGCGCTGGCCGGGGCCGGCGGGCTCGCCGCGCCGCTGCTGGAGCTGTCCTCGACCACGGCGGTGAAGTCCGCGGTGGTCAGCGAGGCCGCCCCGTCCGTCCTGAGCGAACTGGCGGTCCGCGAGGAGCTGGCCGCCCGCCGGCTGGTGGAGGTCCCGCTGCGCGGGCTGCGGCTGGGCCGCGAACTGCGCGCGGTGTGGCCGGCCGGCCAGCGCCCGGCCGGTCCGGCGCGCGATCTGCTGGGGCTGACCCGCCGCGCGGAGTGAGCGGGCGCCGGGGCGTCAGCCCGCGCCGGCGGGGGCCGTACGGCGGGCCGGGTCCAGGCGGCTGACCAGCGCGGACAGTACCGCGGCGGTCAGCGCGGCGGCCGGCACACCGCTGCCGAAGAGGGTGTGCGCCCAGCCGGGCAGCGGCGCGTAGAGCCGCGGCGCCAGGATGGGCAGCAGGCCGGCGAGGAGGGTGAGGGCGATGACGGTGGAGGCGGCGCGGTCGGCGAGGTCGGTGCGGCGCAGCATGTCGATGCCCATCGAGGCGATCACCGCGTAGATCACCAGCGCGGCGCCGCCGACGACCGGGACGGGCAGCGCGGCCAGCAGCCGGGTGACCGGCGCCAGCAGGCCGCACAGCACCAGCAGCGCCCCGGCGGCCGCGGTCACGTACCGGCTGCGGACGCCGGTGAGCCGGACGATGCCGATGTTCTCGGCGCTGGTCACCATCGTCGCGCCGCCGAACAGCCCGGCCGCGAGCGAGGCCACCGCGTCCGCCCGCGCGGTCCGCGGCACGTCCCGGGCCGGGTCCGGCGTACGGCCCACCGCCTCGCTGTTGAGCACCGTCTGACCGGTGGCCTCGGCGAGCGAGGCGAGCGCGAAGACCAGCAGCGGCAGCGAGGCCACCAGGTCGAAGTGCGGGGCGCCGTACGGCAGGAGGTGCGGCAGGGCGAGCACCGCGTCACCCGGTACGGCGCGGAACGGGGTGCCGAGCAGCGCCGCTGCGGCGGTGCCCACGGCCATGCCCAGCAGGACGGAGAGCTGGCGCCAGACGCCGCGCAGCAGTACCAGTCCCAGGGCTGTGGCCGCGATGGTGGCCAGCGCCGGGCCGGTGCCGGCGGCCGCCATCGGGGCCGCCACCGCGATCATGTTCACGCCGATCACCAGCACCGTCGCGCCCATCACCAGCGGCGGGAAGAAGCGCACGATCCGCCCGTACAGCGGCACCACCGCGAGCAGCAGGGCGCCGGCGAGCAGCACCGCGCCGGAGGCGGTGGCCGGGCCGTGCTCCCGGGCGATCTGGAGGAAGAGGGCGGCGGCCGCACCGCCGGGCAGCATCATGAACGGCAGCCGGGCGCCGATCCGCAGCACGCCGAAGGACTGCAGCAGCGCCCCGGCCCCGCACAGGACGAGGGTGGCGCTGAGCAGGGCGGCGGTGCGGCCGGGCGGCAGGTGCAGCCCGCCGGCCAGCAGGAAGACGGTCGAGACCGGCGCGGCGATCATGGCCAGAACGTGCTGGGCGGCGAACGGCAGCAGGCGGGGCAGCGGCAGCCGTTCGTCCACCGGCGCCACGGCGGGTACGGGCCCGGGGGCGGCCACCGGTCACCCCTGCCGCTTCAGCCAGGGCAGTTCCCCGGCGCTGTAGCGGTACGCCCGGAACACCGCGTTGTTCTGACTCGGGAACAGCTCGCCGACCTCCGCCTCGCGGTAGCCGCCGAACTCCGGCACGACGTACTCCCAGCACAGCAGGCCCTCGGCGGTCACCTCGAAGATCCGGCCGGCGGGGGAGTCGGTGACCAGGGTGTTGCCGTTCGGCAGCCGCTGGGCGCTGCCCATGAACGGCGCGAAGAACGCCTCCCGCGCCGGGTCGTGGTACTCCCAGACCACCGCGCCGGTGGCCCGGTCCACCTCGATGACGCGGGAGTAGGGGACGTCGCAGCCGGGCCGGAAGACGCCGTTGTCGAAGATCAGGAAGTTGCCGTTGGCCAGCTCGGTGGGGTGGTGCTGCTGGGAGACCAGGCCCGGCTCGGTGCGCCAGAGCACCTCGCCGGTCGCCCGGCTGATGACGAGCACCGCGGAGGCGCTGCGCAGACTGGCCAGGACGTTGCCGTCGGCCAGCGGCAGCACGGAGTTGATCAGCGGCCAGTGCTCGCGGGAGTACGCGGGGTGCAGCGCGTAGGCGTCCGGGTCGAGGTGGTCGGCGGCGTTCCAGGACCACAGCACCTCGCCGTCCGGGCCGACCTCGCGGATGGTGTCCGCGTAGACCGTGCCGTCCGGCTCGGACCCGGGGACGCCGCCGCGCACCGCCGCCGCCCGGGCGCCGGTCAGCGGCTCCAGCGCGGTGTACAGGATCCGCCCGTCGCCGTAGTGATGGGCGTCGTGGTGCTGGAGCGGATCGGTGAACGAGCGCAGCACCGTGCCGTCCGGGGCGATCTCCTGCATCAGCCCGCCGCGGTACTTGTGCCACATCGGGAAGAGCGCGTCCTGGTCCGGCAGGGTGGCGTTGTAGGCGAGGTTCCCGTTGGGCAGGATCCGGGCGTGCCGCCCGGGGCGGTGCGGCAGGTCCCA
Organism: Streptomyces sp. NRRL F-4489; assembly: GCF_001509485.1. Taxonomy (GTDB): domain Bacteria; phylum Actinomycetota; class Actinomycetes; order Streptomycetales; family Streptomycetaceae; genus Streptomyces. The sequence goes on along the minus strand of NZ_LLZI01000079.1, from coordinate 11,193 downwards.
GCGGTGGACGACGGTGCCGTGCAGATCCACCAGCAGGACCCGGCCGCCGCCGGTCAGCGGGGCGTAGAGCGTGTAGCCGTCGAAGGCGGCGGCGGGATCGAGCGCGATCAGCCCGGTGCCGCGGCGGCGGCGTGTGTTTTGATCGACTGCGTACGTGCCGGAGGCCATACCGGATTTCCCCTCGTCAAACGGGTGTTGTCAAACTTTGTTTGATGGGATCAAACAGCGTAGACGCTAGGGCCGGTGTGTTGCGGGGCTGTGAACGGCGCGATAAACCAGCGCGGGGAGGAGACGGGATGAGCGGGTCCGAGGGCGCGGCGGAGGCGCCGCGGGTGGGGGCGGCGGTCCGGCGGCGGCGCCGCGCCCGGGAACTGACACTGGCCGAACTGGCCCGCGCCACCGGGCTGTCCGCGCCGTTCCTCAGCCAGATCGAGAACGACCGCGCGCGGCCCAGCATGCGGTCGCTCCAGCTGATCGCGGACGCCCTGGAGACCACCGCCGTGCGGCTGCTCGCCGCCGCCGATGGCTCGCGCCGCGCGGTCGATGTGGTGCGGGCCGACTCCGCGGCGGTCCCCGAGGACGACGCCGGCGGCCGGGTCCGCCCGCTGGTCCGCGGGCAGCGGCAGTTGCACGCCCTGGAGTTCACCGGCCGCCATGACTGGCAGCGGCAATTCCGCCATCCGCACGACGAGTTGATGTACGTCGTCGCGGGTGCGGTGGAGGCGGAAGCGGATGGCTGCCGCTATGAGCTCGGGCCCGGCGATACGTTGTATTGCGCCGGCGGGGTCACGCATCGCTGGCGCGCGGTGGCGCCGGGGAGCCGGGTTTTGTTGGTCGGCGTTGCCGATGGCTGACGCCTGGCCTCCCACGTTGTTGGCTTTCCCGCCGCGGGGGTCGTTTCGTGTGCGCCTGCGGCGCATTGCTTGTATTCCGCTGCGCGGGGCTTTTCGGGGTGCGGTGCCGGGTCTCCGGGGGTGGGTGAGTTTCCAGGCCGGTGGGGGCTGGCGTGGGTGGGTCGGTGCGAGTCGTGTGTTGCGGGTGAGCGCCCGCCGACCGACCACGGCCCGCAGGGGCCCACCGGGACCAGGCCCAACTGACCGTTTAATTGACCCCCCTCGGGAGGGGACGGGTCTGCGGGGTGGGGGTATGCCGGACGTAAAGCGAAGCAGTCCGGCATACCCCCACCCCGCAGGCCCGGCACCGCGGCCGAAACGCCCCGCGCAGCGGAATCAAGCGATGCGCCGCAAGGCGCACACGAAACGCACCCCGCGGCGGGGCACCCGCCAACGTGGGAGGGGACGGCGCTACGCCGGCGTCGTACGGGCCGCCGACACGAGCGCGTCCATGACCCTGGTGTCCTCCCCCGCCTCGGGATGCCACTGCACGGCAAACGCCGGGGCCCCCGGCAACTCGACGGCCTCGACCGTGCCGTCCGCCGCATGCGCCGAGGCGACCAGCCCCCGCCCGAGGCGATCCACCGCCTGATGGTGGTACGTCGGCACCGACACCGGCCCCGGCAGCGCCGAGGCCAGCAGCGTGCCCGGCACGGGCGTGATCTCGTGGCGGGCGAAGGCGCCGGGCGGGCCGGAATGGCCCTCCACGTGCTGGACGAGCGTGCCGCCGAGGGCGACGTTCAGCAGCTGGAGGCCGCGGCAGATGCCCAGCAGCGGGACCCGGGCCGTCAACGCGGCCTCGATCAGGGCGAGTTCCCAGGCGTCCCGGTCCGGGGCGGGCGGCCCGGTGCGGGGGTCCGGCTCGGCGCCGTAGCGCTCGGGGGCGATGTCCGCGCCGCCGGCGATCACCAGGCCGTCCAGCCGGGCGACGGTCGCCGCGGCGGTGTCCGGGTCGCCGGGCGGCAGCAGCGCGGGCAGGCCGCCCGCCCGGCGCACCAGCCGCGGGTAGCCGGCCGGCACCAGCGCGGCGGGCAGCGTCCACACGCCCCACCGGGCCTCCTCCTGGTAGGTGCTGATGCCGATCAGCGGCGGCGGGGTGGAGCGGGACATGGCGGGGGACCTCCTGAGGTGCGGTGGGTGAGGGGTGCGGCCTTACGGGCCGGGGCGTACGGGCGGTGCGGCGCAAAGACGCGGCGGCACGCCGCCCCGGCTCAGCCGCGTTCGAGCTCGGCCTCCGCGGCGGCCAGCGCCGCGAACTCCTCCTCCGGTGCGGCGGCCACCAGCCGGTGGCGGGAGTAGCAGGCGAAGTAGGCCAGGGCCAGCGCGTAGACGCCGAGCGCGATGCACGCGGCGGTGACGTCCACCAGGAACGTCGCCACCAGCGCCGAGCAGGCCAGGACGAAGGCGGTGGCCGAGGTCAGCATGCCGCCGGGGGTGCGGTACGGGCGGTGGAGGGCGGGTTCGCGGCGGCGCAGGACCAGGTGGGAGAGGGCCATCAGGGCGTAGGAGATGGTGGCGCCGAAGACGGCGGTGTTGAGCATGCGGGCGCCGTCGCCGGTGGCCGCGGCGAGTCCGAAGCCGAGCGCGCCGGGGACCAGCAGCCCCAGGTAGGGCGCCTTGCGGCGGCTGGTCAGGGAGAGGAAGCGGGGGAGGTAGCCGGCCCGGGAGAGCGCGAAGAGCTGCCGGGAGCCGGCGAAGATGAGGGAGAAGAAGGAGGCGACGAGACCGGCCAGGCCGGCGTAGTTGACGATCCGGCTGACGGTGGTCGGGGTGCCGTGCGGCTGGAGCGCCTGGACGAGCGGGTCGCCGGCGGACTGGATCGCGGCCGAGCCGCGCGCCCCGGTGGCGGTGATGAAGGTGACCAGCGCGAGCAGCAGCAGGACGCCCATCGCGGCGGCCATCGCGCGGGGCAGCGAGCGGGCCGGGTCCTTGGTCTCCTCGGCCGCCAGCGGGACGCCCTCGACGCCCAGGAAGAACCACATGCCGAAGGGGAACGCCGCCCAGATGCCCAGCACGCCGAACGGCAGCCAGGAATTCGCCCCGAAGGCACCGGACTTGACCGGGATGTCGTTGAGGGCGTCCACGTGGAAGTCGGTGAGCGCGGCGGCGGCGAAGACCAGCAGTGCGGCGACCGCCACGGCGGTGACGGCCAGGCTGAACCGCAGCGCCTCGCCCACGCCCCACAGGTGGATCCCGATGAAGATCACGAAGCAGGCGAGGTAGACGGGCCAGCCGGAGTGCAGACCGAACAGCCCGAGCGACTGCACGTAATCGCCGATGAAGATGGAGATCGCGGCCGGCGCCAGGACGTACTCGATCAGGATCGCGGTGCCGGTCAGGAAGCCGCCCCAGGTGCCCAGCGCGCGCCGGGCGAAGCCGTAGCCGCCGCCCGCGGTGGGCAGGATCGAGGCCAGTTCGGCCAGTGCGAAGACCAGGCAGGTGTACATGAGTCCCATGAGGACCGCGGCGATGGCCAGGCCGCCGAAGCCGCCGTGCGCCAGGCCGTTGTTCCAGCCGGAGAAGTCGCCGGAGACGACGTAGGCGACACCCAGGCCGGTCAGCAGCAGCGGGCCGGCGCTGCCGCGGCGCAGCGTCCGCCGCTCCAGGTAGGCGTCGCCGGTGCCGTCCGGCGGGCCGCCGTCCGGGGACGCGGCGGTCGATGCGGTCTGCGCACGGGTGCTGTCGGCCATGAGCCGCTCCTGCCTCGCGGGGACAACCGGAGTAAAGGTTTAGCCGCACACCTTTGCTGGCCGGGGCGCTCAGCGCAAGACCCGTGCGTAAAACACTCGTTACGGGGGCGGGCGGCGCGGGACGGGTCCCGCCTACCGGGCGCCGTCGCCGCGCCGGGCGGCCGGCTCCGCCGGTCCGGACAGGAAGCCGCGCAGCAGCGCCGCGGTGCCGCAGCAGTGCTCCCGCATCACCTCGCGCGCCCCGTCCGCGTCGCCCTCCAGTACCGCCTCCACCAGCGCGCCGTGCTGGGTCTGCGAGTGCTCCAGATTGCGCACCAGCAGCGGGATGCAGTCCAGCAGGTCGTTGACGCGCGCCCGGACCGCGGCGTACTGGGCGGCCAGCGACGGCGACCCGGACAGCTCGGCCAGCGTCAGGTGCAGCAGCGTGTCGCGCCGCCGGTAGTCGGCCAGCGGCGCGTCCTGGGTCGCGGCCAGCGCGGCCCGCAGCCGTTCCGCCTGGTCATCGGTGAGCCCGTGCGCCGCGCACAGTCCGGCCGCACCGACCTCCAGCACCTCCCGGAAGCGCAGGATGTCCTCCACGTCGGTCCGCCCGACCCGGCGCCGCAGCTCCGCCTCGTCCGGGCTGTCGGTGCGCACCCGGACGAACGTGCCGCCGTAGCGGCCGCGCCGGCTCTCCACCAGGCCCTCGTCCTGGAGGACCTTGAGCACCTCGCGCAGCGTGACCCGGCTGATCTGGAGCCGTTCCGCCAACTCCCGCTCGGCGGGCAGCCGTTCGCCCTGCGGTACGAGTCCGAGCCGGACGACCTGGAGTATCTGCTCCAGCGCCTCCTCGAAGCCGTTGCCCGCGCGGACCGGCCGCAGCACCGGAGCCAGCCGGTCGGCCGCACCGTCCATCGGAACCCCTTCCCAATCAATGGTCCGTGTGGCTACCTTATGGCCTCCGGATGCAGCGACAGGAGGCACCACCGTGGCAGACCGCACGCCCCCGCTCGCCGTCGAGGAGCTCACCGCCCTCGTCGACCGCGGGGAGATCGACACTGTCGTCCTCGCCTTCACCGATATGCAAGGCAGGCTCCAGGGCAAGCGGTTCGCCGCCCGCTACTTCCTCGACACCGTCCTCGACCACGGCACGGAGGGCTGCAACTACCTCCTCGCCGTCGATGTGGACCTCAACACCGTCGACGGCTACGCGATGGCCTCCTGGGAGCGCGGCTACGGCGACTTCGCCCTGCACGGCGATCCCGCCACCCTCCGCCGCACCCCCTGGAACCCCGGCACCGCGCTGATCACCGCCGATCTCGCCTGGCACGACGGCACCCCGGTCGCCGCCTCCCCCCGGCAGATCCTGCGCCGCCAGCTCGACCGGCTCGCCGAGCACGGCTGGACCGCGTACGCCGGCACCGAGCTGGAGTTCATGGTCTTCAAGGACAGCTACGAGGACGCCTGGTCCCGCGGCTACCGGCAGATGACGCCGGCCAACCAGTGGAACGGCGACTACTCCGTCCTGGGCACCGGCCGCGTCGAACCGCTGCTGCGCCGGATCCGCAACGAGATGGGCGCGGCCGGGATGACCGTGGAGTCCGCCAAGGGCGAGTGCAACCTCGGCCAGCACGAGATCGTGTTCGTCTACGACGAGGCGCTCACCACCTGCGACCAGCACAGCGTCTACAAGACCGGCGCCAAGGAGATCGCCGCCCAGGAGGGCATGGCGCTCACCTTCATGGCCAAGTACGACGAGCGCGAGGGCAATTCCTGTCATATCCACCTCTCGCTCCGCGATGAGCAGGGCCGCCCGGTCCTGGCCGGCGACGACGACCCGTACGGCATGTCCCGGACCATGCGGCACTTCCTCGCCGGGCAGCTCGCCGCGCTGCGCGAGTTCACCCTGCTCTACGCGCCCAACATCAACTCCTACAAGCGGTTCCGCCCCGGCTCGTTCGCGCCCACCGCGGTCGCCTGGGGCCCGGACAACCGCACCTGCGCCCTGCGGGTGGTCGGCCGCGGACCCGCCCACCGCCTGGAGAACCGCCTCCCCGGCGGCGATGTGAACCCCTACCTCGCGGTCGCCGGGATGGTCGCGGCCGGGCTGTACGGCATAGAACACGAGCTGGAGCTCCCGGACGCCACCACCGGCAACGCCTACACCGCCGGCGCCGCGCACGTCCCCACCACCCTCCGCGAGGCCGCCGAGCTGTGGGAGCGCAGCGAGATCGCCCGCGCCGCCTTCGGCGACGAGGTCGTCGACCACTACCGCCACATGGCCCGCGTCGAACAGGACGCCTACGACGCGGCCGTCACGGACTGGGAGCGCTTCCGCTCCTTCGAGCGCATGTGAGGAACGCCGTGCTGCAAGAGCTGACCATCCTCAACCCGGCGACCGAGGAGGTGGTGGCCACCGTCCCCACCACCCCGCCCGACGCGGTCGACGCGGCCGTCCGCCGGGCCGCCGCCGCCCAGCAGGCGTGGGCCGCGGTGGCGCCCGGCGACCGGGCCCGGCTGCTGCGTCGCTTCGCCGACGCCGTGGACGAGCGGATCGAACCGCTCGCCCAGCTGGAGCTGCGGGAGGCCGGGCACCCGATCGGCAACGCCCGCTGGGAGGCCGGCAACGTCCGCGATCTGCTGCACTACGCCGCCGGGGGAGTGGAGCGCCTGACCGGCACCCAGATCCCGGTCGCGGGCGGTCTGAACCTCACCGTCCAGGAACCGCTCGGCGTGGTCGCCGTCATCGCCCCCTGGAACTTCCCGATGCCGATCGCCGCCTGGGGCACCGCCCCCGCCCTCGCGGCCGGCAACGCCGTCCTGCTCAAACCCGCCGAGACCACCCCGCTCACCGCCCTGCGCCTGGCCGAACTCGCCCTGGAGGCCGGGCTGCCCGAGGGCCTGTTCCAGGTGCTGCCCGGCGAGGGCCCGGTCACCGGCAGCGCCCTGGTCGACCACCCCGGCGTCGCCAAGGTCGTCTTCACCGGCTCCACCGCCACCGGCCGCCGGATCGCCGCCCAGTGCGCGGCGCAAACGAAGCGGCTCACCCTCGAACTCGGCGGCAAGAGCCCGAACATCGTCTTCGCCGACGCCGACCTCGAGGCCGCCGCGGCCGCCGCCCCCGGCTCGTTCCTCGACAACACCGGCCAGGACTGCTGCGCCCGCAGCCGCATCCTCGTCCAGCGCACCGTCTACGACCGCTTCCTGGAGCTGCTGGAGCCCGCGGTCAAGGCGTTCACCGCCGGCGACCCCGCCGACCCCGCCACGCGGATGGGCCCGCTGATCTCCGCCGCCCAGCGCGACCGGGTCCGCTCCTACGTCACCGAGGACGCCCCGGCCGCCATCCGCGGCGACGCCCCGGCCGGCAAGGGCTTCTGGTACCCGGCCACCGTCCTGGAGGGCCGCCCCGGCGACCGCACCGCCGTCGAGGAGATCTTCGGCCCGGTCGCCGTCGTCCTCCCCTTCGAGGACGAGGCCGACGCCGTCCGGCTCGCCAACGCCACCGACTACGGCCTGTCCGGCTCGCTGTGGACCCGCGACGTGGGCCGCGCGCTGCGCGTCTCGCGGGCCGTCGCGGCCGGCAACCTCTCGGTCAACTCCCACAGCAGCGTCCGCTACTGGACCCCGTTCGGCGGCTTCAAGCAGTCCGGACTGGGCCGCGAACTGGGCCCGGACGCGCTGAGGGCCTTCACCGAGACCAAGAACATCTTCATCGCCACCGAGCCGTCCGGCTCGTGAACCCGCACCGCACCCCGCACCGAGGAGAGCACGTGACCGACCAGACCGCCGTCTGCCGCCGCCTCGCCGGCCGTACCGCCGTGATCACCGGTGCCGGCAGCGGCATCGGCCTGGCCACCGCCCGCCGGCTGGCCTCCGAAGGCGCCAACGTCGTCTGCGCCGATATCGACGAGAGCGCCGGCAAGGCCGCCGCGGAAGAGGTCGGCGGCACCTTCGTCCAGGTCGACGTCACCGACGCCGAGCAGGTCGAGGCGCTGTACCGCACCGCCTTCGAGACCTACGGCTCGGTGGACATCGCGTTCAACAACGCCGGGATCTCCCCGCCCGACGACGACTCCATCCTCACCACCGGCCTGGACGCCTGGAAGCGCGTCCAGGAGGTCAACCTCACCTCGGTCTACCTCTGCTGCAAGCACGCGCTGCCCTACATGCGGCGGCAGTTCGAGCAGACCGGGCGCGGCGGCTCGATCATCAACACCGCCTCCTTCGTCGCCGTGATGGGCGCCGCCACCTCGCAGATCAGCTACACCGCCTCCAAGGGCGGCGTACTGGCGATGTCCCGCGAACTGGGCGTGCAGTTCGCCCGCGAGGGCATCCGGGTCAACGCGCTGTGCCCCGGCCCGGTCAACACCCCGCTGCTGAAGGAGCTGTTCGCCAAGGACCCCGAGCGGGCCGCGCGCCGCCTGGTGCACGTCCCGGCCGGGCGGTTCGCCGAGCCGGAGGAGATCGCCGCCGCGGTCGCCTTCCTCGCCAGCGACGACTCCTCGTTCGTCAACGCCGCCGAATTCCTGGTCGACGGCGGCATCGCCGGAGCCTACGTCACCCCCGTGTAAGCCCCGGCGGGCCCCCTGTAGGCTCCAAGATCAACATCGGGACCGGCACCACCGCGTGCCGGTCCCGGCGTGCTTCCCCCCTGACCACGGAGGAATCCATGACCGCACCCACCCGGCGGCTGCTCGCCCTCGGCCTCGCCGGCGCCGCCGCCCTCGCCGCCCTCACGGCCACCGCGCCCGCCACTGCCGCCACCCCGGCCCCGGCCCGCGCCCACTGCCCGCAGCTCTCCAAGGACCTGCCCTGGTACGGCGACAACCGCGCCAGACTCCAGAAGATGATCGACGAGCGCGGCAGCTGTTCCGGACGACACGGCGGCCCCCGCCCGGTCGCCGCCTTCGACTGGGACAACACCGTCGTCAAGAACGACATCTCCGACGCCACGCTGGCCTGGATGCTCCGGAACGACAAGCTGCCCCGGCCCGCGAGCTGGCGCGACACCAGCCCCTGGCTGACCCCCGCCGCCGACCGCGCGCTGACCCGCGCCTGCGGCACCGGCCCGGCCGGCCGCCCGCTGCCCACGTCCACCAACACCGCCTGCGCCGACGAACTCATGGAGATCCGCGGCAACGCCCGGACGATGAGCGGCGCCGAAGCCTTCGCCGGCGACTGGAACCACCGCCGCACCGTCCCCGAATACGCCTGGGTGCCCCAGCTGTTCGCCGGTCTGAAGCCCGCCACCCTCACCGCGTACGCCAAGGCCGCCCGTGCCGAGAACCTCGCCGCGCCGGTCGGCGCCGTGCAGACCGTCGGCACCCACAAGCTGGCCGGCTACATCCGCTACTACCCCCAGCAGAAGGACCTGATCCGCACCCTGAAGGCGGCCGGCTTCGACGTCTACATCGTCTCCGCGTCCTCCGAGACCGTCGCCGAGGCGTGGTCCGGCGGCGTCGGCCTGGACGCCGCGCACACCCTCGGCATCCGCAACCGCGTCCGGCACGGCCGGCTCACCACCACCATCGCCGGCTGCGGCGACGTCAAGGACGGCCAGGGCGCGGTGATCCCGTACATCGACGGCAAGCGCTGCTGGATCAACCAGGAGATCTACGGCATCAAGGGCGCCGAGGCGTGGCGCAAGCAGGACCCCGCGCACCGCATCGCGCTCGGCGGCGGCGACGCCACCACCGACGTCACCTTCGTCGGCGACGCCACCGGCGCCCACCTGGCCATCAACCGCAACAAGGACGAGCTGATGTGCCGCGGCTACGACAACGCCGACGGCCGCTGGGTGGTCAACCCGATGTTCATCGACCCGCTGCCCCGCAAGTCCGGCGCCTACCCCTGCGCCACCAAGGGCTACACCAACACCGACGGCACCCTCGGCCCGGTCCGCCGCCCGGACGGCACCGTCGTCCCCGACCAGCGGGACCGCGTCCACGGCTGAGGCGTCCTCGGCCGGTCCCGGGGTGGGGGTCGCGCACTCCTTACAGGAAGGTGCGGCCCTCGCCCCGGTACGTCGGCACCGTCGCCACCACCCGTTCCCCCTCGACCAGATGCAGCCGTGCGAACCGCTCGCACAGCTCCCCGGCCTTGGCGTGCCGGAACCACACCTTGTCGCCGATCGCCAGCCCGTCCGCCGCCGCCCCCAGCAGCGGCGTCTGCACCTCGCCCGGCCCCTCCTGCGGGTCGTAGCGCAGCCCGGCCGGCAGATACGGCTCCGGCAGCCGGTCCGCGCCCGCCACCCCCGACGCCGGATAGCCGCCGCCCAGGACCGTCACCACCCCGGGCCCCGGCCGCCGCACCACCGGCTGCGCGAACAGCGCCGCCGGCCGCCCGCTGAACGACCGGAAGTTGTCGAACAGCCGCGGTACGTACAGCCCCGAACCGGCCGCGACCTCGGTGACCGCCGCCTCCGCCGCGGTGTGCTGCACACTGCCCGTGCCGCCGCCGTTGACGAACGCCAGCCGCGGCGCGACCGCGCGCACCGCCCGCACCGCCTCCCAGCGCCGCCGCGCCAGCTCCTTCCGCGCCGCCGCCTGCATCATCCGGATCGCCCGCGACCGCACCGGCCGCCCGGCGACCTCGTCGCCCACCCCCGCCACATGCCCCTCGTACGCCATCAGCCCCACCAGCCGGAACCCGCGGCGCCGCACCACCGTCCGGGCCAGCGCGGCCAGCGCCTCCGGGTCCCGCAGCGGCGACCGCCGGGCCCCGATCCGCACCCGGCCGCCGCCCGCCCGCAGCGAGGTGTCCAGCTCCAGGCAGATCCGTATCTCCGCGCCGCTGCCCGGTCCGCCGGGGCGCGCGGCGTCGATCAGGTCCAGCTGCGCCGGGTCGTCGGCCATCACCGTCACCGCCGCCGCGAGCCCCGGATCGCCCGCCAGCTCCGCGAACCCGGCCCGGTCCGCCGACGGATACGCCAGCAGCACGTCCTCGAAGCCCGACCGGGCCAGCCACAGCGACTCGGCCAGCGTGAAGCTCATGATCCCCGCGAAGCCGTCCCGCGCCAGCACCCGCTCCAGCAGCGCCCGGCAGCGCACCGACTTGCTCGCCACCCGGATCGGCTTGCCCTTCGCCCGGCGCACCAGGTCGTCGGCGTTGGCGTCGAACGCGGCCAGGTCGACGACCGCCAGCGGCGCGTCGAGGTGCGCGGTGGCCCGGTCGAGCGCGGTACGGCCCGGGGGGACCGGGGCCGCGGCATCCGGTCCGAGGACCCGGGGACGCTCGGCACTCGCGGACACCGCCATGGGGGGTTTCAGGGACATGGCCCGCAGCCTGCCAGACACCTCTACCGCTGGGTAGGGGGACGAACCGCACCGGAACCGGCGGCCACCCGCCCGGGGTTGGAGCGCCGGCCGGGCCAGCCCTTACAGTGGCTCGACACCGCAACCAGCAGGTCAGCGGCGTGATGTCCGGATACGAGCCACCCTGCCCCGATTGTCGTCGGGTCCGGGGCACACCGTGCGAGGGGGAGCGCTGGTGAGCGCCGACGCCGATTACGCCGATGCTCCGCGCATCCCACCGATACCCCCGCGGCCACCGCACCGCCCCGCCGACCCCCCGACCGACGAGGACCCCAACACCACCGTCCTCCGCCCGGTCCCCGCCGACCCCGCCGACCG
>NZ_LLZI01000078.1 GCF_001509485.1 Streptomyces sp. NRRL F-4489 | reverse complement strand
CCCAGACCTCCCAAAACCCCCCCCCCGGGTCCGGGGCCGCCCCCCCCCGGGCCCCTCCCCCCGCCGCCCCCGCTCCCGTACGCCCCCGCCTACCCCCTGCGCACCCCCCGGCTGGACCTCCGCCCCGTCCGCCACGACGACTTCGACGCGATCTACGCCTACCAGCGCCGCCCCGAGGTCTGCCGCTACCTCTACTGGGGCCCGTACGACGAGGCCGGCTCCCGCGCCTCGGTCGCCGACAAGGCGTCCCGTACGACGCTGCGCGCGTCCGGCGACCGCCTCCAGCTCGCCGTCGTCGTCCACGAGACCGGCACCCTGGTCGGCGACGTCACCTTCGTCTACACCAGCCGCGAGCACCGCCAGGGCACCATCGGCTACGTCTTCAACCCCGACCACGCCGGCCACGGCTACGCCACCGAAGCCGCCGGCGCGCTGCTGAGGATGGGCTTCGAGGAGCTCGGACTGCACCGCGTCCAGGCCGAGTTGGACGGCCGGAACACCGCGTCGGCCCGGCTGCTGGAGCGCCTGGGCATGCGCCGCGAGGCCCATCTGCGGGAGAACGAGTTCCTGGACGGGGAGTGGGCGGACGAGGTGGTGTACGCGATCCTGGCCCGGGAGTGGCGCGAGCAGCGCGAACGGCAGGCGGGTCCGGGGGCGTAAAACGTCCGCCCGACGACGTTTCACGTGAAACACCCATCCGGCGGCGGGGTTTCACGTGAAACATCGGCCGGTCGGGTTGCGTTTCACGTGAAACATCCGGTGAGTTCACAGCCGCGAGCCCGCGCCCGGCGCTGCCGAGCGCTCATACCTCCCCCGGCCACCTCCCCCAGCCCGCTCCCCCGCTCACGTCTCCGACCGGTACATCAGGTCCGTCTCGTGCGTGGTGAACCCCAGCCGCTCGTACACCGTCACCGCCGGGACGTTGTCGGCGTCCACGTAGAGCATCGCGGTCGCCAGCCCCTGTCCAGCGAGGTGCCGCAGGCCGACGGCGGTGAGCGCCTTGCCCAGCCCGCCGCCCTGCTCGCCGGGCCGCACCCCGAGGACGTAGACCTCGCCGAGACCCTCCTCGGCGTGCACCTTCGTCCAGTGGAAGCCGACCAGCCGGCCGTCCTTCTCGGCGAGGAAGAAGCCCTTGGGGTCGAACCACGGCTGGGCCTTGCGGTCGTCCAGATCCCGCTGAGTGAGCGCGCCCTGCTCGGGGTGGTGCGCGAAGGCCGCCGCGTTGATCTCCAGCCAGGCCGCGTCATCGGTGTCCGGCTGGAACGTCCGCACCGTGACCCCCGGCGGGAACACCGGCTCGGCCAGGTCCAGATCGGCCAGCGACCGCCGCATCTGGCGCAGCTCCCGGAACATCGTCAGCCCCAGCGTCTGCGCCAGGTGCCGGGCCGCCGGGTGCCCGCCGTGCGCCCATACCCGCAGCCGCCGCCCGGACTGGACGAGGAGTTCGCCGCCCAGCGCGCGACCGTGGCCGCGGCCGCGGTGGCCCGGGTGGACGACCAGCTCGGCGGCCGGCGCCTCCACCGGGTCGGTGTCCTCCAACTGACCGTACGCGACCAGCTCCTCACCGCTCTCCCCCGGCACGTACACCAGCAGATGCCGTACGCCCTCCCGGCGCCCGCCCCGCAGCTGGAGCCGGCCCTGCTCGGACACGGCCGGCTGGCCGTCCGTCCGCGTGGCCCGTTCGATCAGCTCTAGGACGGCCGCGGCCCCTTCCGGCGCGAGCTCGTCGACCACCTGGATCCTGCGGCCGGTCCGGCCCATCTCCTGTGCAGCGTCAGTCATGCCTGAAGCGTACGACGCGGCCCGCGCGCCGGGCGGGTGCCGCGGGGCCCGGCCGGGGCGCCGCCGGGCCGGGCACCGCGGCCGCGCCGCGATCGCCCGCGCCACCGGTCGGCCACCACCCCGCACCCACCCGCCACCGACCCGTAACCTCCACCCCCTACCCCTCTACGCGCGTCGACAATATGCTGCCGTCCGCTGTGCACCATCCACGGAGGGGAACCATGCCACCGACCGCCCAACGGAGCCGTCTCGCCCGCAGATTGGCGGCCGGCGCCGCCGTGCTCGCCACCACCGCGGGCCTCGCCCTGACCGCCACCGCCGCGGCCGCGCCCGCCGGGGCCGACAGCGCCCGGGCGCACCGCCCCGCCGGCACCGTCGACGTCCAGCTGCTCTCCTTCAACGACTTCCACGGCAACCTCGAACCGCCGCAGGGCTCCTCCGGCACCGTCGAGCAGGCCCAGCCTGACGGTACGAAGAAGACCGTCCCGGCCGGCGGCGTGGAGTATCTGGCGCAGGCCCTGCGCACCGCCCGCAAGGGCCACCCGTACTCCGTCACCGCCGCGGCCGGCGACCTCATCGGCGCCAGCCCGCTGCTCTCCGGCCTCTTCCACGACGAACCGACGATCGAGGCGATGAACAAGCTCGGCCTCGACGTCACGTCGGTCGGCAACCACGAATTCGACGAGGGCCGCACCGAGTTGGCCCGGATGCAGAACGGCGGCTGCCACCCCAAGGACGGCTGCTACGAGAAGGGCAAGACCTTCCAGGGCGCGGACTTCCCGTACCTCGCCGCCAACGTCACCGACGACAAGACCGGCAAGCCGATCCTCAAGCCGTACACGGTCTGGCGCCACAACGGCGTCAAGATCGGCTTCATCGGCGTGACGCTCAAGGGCACCCCGGACATCGTCAACGCGGACGGCGTCAAGGGCCTCACCTTCCACGGCGAGGTCGAGACCATCAACAAGTACGCCAAGATCCTGGACCGCCAGGGCGTCAAGGCGATCGTCGCGCTCATCCACGAGGGCGGCATGCCCGCCTCCACCTCGTACAACTACAACTGCGACAGCCCGGGCCCCGGCGACGGCATCTCCGGCCCCATCGTGGACATCGCCAAGCAGGTCAGCCCCAAGGTGGACGCCCTGGTCACCGGCCACACCCACCAGTCCTACACCTGCACCATCCCGGACCCGGCCGGCCACCCGCGCACCGTCACCTCGGCCGCCTCCTACGGCCGGCTCTACACCGACACCACGCTCACCTACGACCGCCGCACCCGCGACATCGTCCGCACCGCCGTCCACGGCCCGCACGCGGTCAACCACGTCGTGGACCGGACGGGCCCCAAGGCGCCGGACATGACGTCCCTGATCACGCGCTGGAACAAGCTCGCCGCCCCGGTGGCCAACAAGCCGGTCGGCTACATCTCCGCCGACATCAACGGCCGCGGCGCCGGCACCCCTGAGCAGCCGCTCGGCGACCTCATCGCCGACGCGCAGCTCGCGGCCACCCGCGACCCGGCCAAGGGCGGCGCCCAGCTCGCCCTGATGAACCCCGGCGGCATCCGCTCAGACCTCGCCTACAAGGCGTCCGGCAGCGAGGGCGACGGTGTCGTCACCTACGCCGAAGCGTTCACCGTCCAGCCGTTCACCAACATGACGAACGTCGTGAGCCTGACCGGCGCCCAGCTCCTCACGGCACTCCAGCAGCAGGTCAGCGGCCCGAACGCGGCCTCCCCCAAGATCCTCCAGGTCTCGGACGGCCTCACCTACACCCTCGACCTGACCAAGCAGGGCGCCGACCGCGTCCGCACCGACACGGTCCGCCTCAACGGCGCCCCGCTGGACCCGGCGAAGACCTACCGCGTCGCCATGAACGAATTCCTGGCCGGCGGCGGCGACAACTTCCCCGCCCTCAAGCAGGGCACCGACAAGTACGTCGGCCCCTCCGACCTGGACGCCTTCACCGCCTACCTGACATCCCACTCAACCCCGACCACCCCCCTCTCCCCGCCAAAGGCCAACCGCATCACGGTACTTAAGTAACGCCCGAGCCCCGGCTCCCGTTCCCGCCCGTCAGCGGCCCGATCCGGGGACCTCACACACGATGCCCCCGCACACTCACTCCGTGCGGGGGCATCGCCACTCCTACGACGCGCGGAGAACGCCGCCCACCACCCCGGCGACGAACGCCTGCCACCCCTCGGCGGAACTGGTCACCACGGGCCCGGCGACCTGCTTACTGTCGCGGGCGGCAACGGTGTCGCCGAGAAGCGCCACCTCCACGCACTCAGCGTCTCCGTTGCTGTAACTGGACTTGAACCACGCCGCATTGCCGTGCTCGAGATCGCTCATGCTCTCCCGCTCCTCAGGGGGCTTCGTTGCCGGCAGCTTCCCCTAGGGCGCGCCGAACGAACCGTCGACCACCCCGGCGACAAACGCCCGCCACCCCTCGGCGGAACTCGTCACCACGGGCCCGGCCGCCTGCTTGCTGTCCCGGGCGCCTACGGTGTCGCCGAGAAGCGCCACCTCCACGCACTCGCCGTTGCCCGCGCTGTAGCTCGACTTGAACCACACTGCGTCGGCTTCCTCAACCTTGCTCATACTCTCCCGCCACCTCTGCGATCAGGCGCCGCGACGCCGAATCATCGAGCGCCTTCTCCCAGATGTCTCGGAACGCCGCGTCGTACTCTTCTACTTCCTGCGGCTTGTCCAGGTACAAACTCCCTGTAAAGCCTTCCACATAGACGGTCGCGGGTTCCGTTTCGCTCCCGTCCGCGTTGAGGGGGAAGCGCAGGAGGTTGAATCCGCCCGACGCAACACCGAGATGCATTCCACTGGTGAACGGCACTACGCGAATCGCGACGTTCGGACGTTCTGCCATGTAGACCAGGTGGGCGAGTTGCCGCCCCATCACGTCTGCCCCGCCGATGGGACGTCGCAGCACCGTCTCGTTCAATGCGACGCGCAGTTGCAGCGGATCAACCGGCCGCGTGAGACTCGCCTGGCGCTCCATCCGCAGGCGCACTCGCCCTGCCAGATTCTCCTGGCTGATCCCGCGTAGGTGGCCACTGATGACCGCCTCCGCATAGCCCTCGGTTTGCAGGTGCCCCGGAATCAGCTCGCTCTGGTACAGGGACGTGCTGGCCGCAGCGTCCTCCAGACCGACGTAGAGGTGAAATCCCTCCGGGATCACGTCGCCGTACGCGTGCCACCACCCCCGCGCCTTGGTTTCCTTGGCCAGGCCCATCAGGGCCTCGGTCAGGTCCGGAGGCGCGCCGTAGACCGCGCACATCGTCTGGACGTCGTGGCTGCGTAACGACACCTGGCCGGTCTCGATGCGCCACATCTTCGCTTCCGACCATTCCAGGGCGCGGGCCGCGGCGCGCACCGTGAGGCGGGACTTGCCGCGCAAATCTCTCAGGTGGCGCCCCAGTTGGCGCCTCGGCACCGTCGATCCCGTAGGCCCGTCAGCCATGGGCCCACCTCCTGCACTCAGCTCGAAGGACTCCCGACACCCGAGATGCAAGCAGCCAAATACCCCGTCCGCAATGACGGTCTTCAGTTCGAACGATCAGTCTCGAATCTCCGAAGAGAAGTCTTGCTGATCCCTTCGGGCACTCGGCAGGCTGAACCCATCGTCGCTCTCCGCGTTCGCGCGACTGCGTAATGCGGCCATTTTTTGAGCGTCCATCCACCCTGTCGAGACCGACTGAAGGGCACCGCCATGCCGAATCACGGAACGCCCGTTCCGGCGCCCTGGCCCGCTCCGCCGCAGCCGTGGCCCGGGTGCGCGCACTGCGCCGAGCTGGACGCGCGGCGGGCCGTCGCGCGGGACGAGTACGACCGCAGCGGCGAGACCGACTGCAATATCCTGCTGCGCCGGCACGTCCGGGAGGTGCACTCGTGATCGCCTCGCTGACCGTGCGCGGCGCCGAAGTCCGCGTCGGGGACGTCGTTTCCGTCGGCGGAAATCCGCACACCGTTGTCGACACCCGGGAGCTCGCCGGTTTCCGCGAGCGGCTCCAGTTCGCCGACGGCAACGCGTATGTGCTGGCCCGGTCGGCGTTCGTCACGGTGGCGCGGTGTCAGGCGGTCGGGCGGCGCGGGCCCGCGCAGGGGGATGGGCGGTACGCCGGTGTGTGGGGAAGTGCGGGGCGTGGGTGGCGAGTTGAGGGCAGGGCGCCGCCCGGCCCGGTCGGGCGGGGCCGGACGCCCGGGTTCCGGTGCGCCGGGTGTCCTCGGCGGGGCGGACATCTTTCGGCTATCTCACATTCCGTTGGCGAGACTTGCGCTGCCGGGACCCACTCGTGGTGGGATGTGCGGATGCGAACCCCCACACGCATATCGTCACACCCGTCCCCGTCCCCGTCCCCATACTCGTCGCCGTCCCCCCACTCGGGCCCCTATGCGCCTCCGCATCAGGCCGCCACCGCTCAGGCGACCGAGGGGCGGACCCCCGCGGCCGGTCGTCCGCAAGCGACGGACGATCCGGACGGCCCGCAGGGGGACACCCGGGAGCTCACGCCGGTCAATCCGTACGCGGATCTGGCCGCGCTCGCCGATCCGGAGCAGGAGCCGGGCGCTCCGGAAAGCGGTGCCGGGACGGTCCCCGGTACGTCGGCGCGACGGCGGCGCAGCTACCTCAACGAGCGGTACGGCAGCGACGATCCGCTGGGGCTGGGGCTGCGTTCGGACGACGAGGACGACGAGGACGACGCCTGGTCTCCGCCGGACCACCGGAAGCGGAAGCGGGGCATCAGCCGGTTCGCGGCCGTGCCCCGCACACTGAAACTGCTGGTCGCGGTGGCGGCCTGCACCGGCGTGCTGGCCCTCGGCGACCGCTTCGCCGTGCTCTACGCGCAGAACAAGGCCGAGGAGCAGGTGCAGACCGCCCTCCACCTGCACGCCCGGCCCGAGGTCGACATCCACGGATTCCCGTTCCTGACCCAGGTCCTCGACAAGCGGCTCGACCGGGTGGACGTGGTGATCCCGGACGTGGCCGCCGACCGCGTATCGCTGGCGAAGGTGGCGGCGACCGCCCGCGACATCCGGCTCGACGGCGACCTGCCGACCGCCATCAAGGGCGCGACCGTGGGCCAGATGCACGGCACGGTGCTGCTCGCCTTCGACGACATGAACCGCGAACTGGGCGCCTCGCAGGTCAAATTCAGCGAGATGGGGCGCGACGGGGTGCGGGCGGTCGGTGAGCTGCCCATCGCGGGGCAGACGCTGCGGGTACGGGCCGAGGCGCGTATCCAGCGCAACGGCGACCGGGGCATCTCCACCGAGATCGGGCAGATGCGGCTGGACATCGGCGACGTGGCGGTCTACCGGCCGGGCACCGGCAAGGACGAGGGCCTGCGGCTGACCCGGAAGGGCGCCGCGGAACTGAGCCGGCAGGCCGCCCGGATCAAGGCGATGCTCAGCATTCCGGCCATCGCCGAACGGATCGGGCTCCCGAAGGAGTACCTCGACGCGGCGCTGCGCAGCGACGACAAGCTGCACGAGCTGACCGGCTCGCCGCGCTTCGTCCACCAGCTGATGCAGCTGAACCTCGTCGATGTGGTGCTGGACCATCCGTGGCTGCTCCAGAAGGTCGGCATCGACCCGAAGGTGCTCGGCGCCCTCACTGACCTGACGAAGCCTCAGCTCGCGGACCGGCTGTCGCTCTCCTTCCAGCTCCCGAAGACCCCGGGCGACGTACGCCTGCGCAACATCTCCGTCGTACCCGACGGCATCCAGGCCGACCTGGCCGGCTCGAACCTTCCGTTCGGAGACGCGGCGAAGGGCAAGTGAGCGGGTGGCGCCCCGGCGGGGGTGGGGTGCAGTGGGG
>NZ_LLZI01000077.1 GCF_001509485.1 Streptomyces sp. NRRL F-4489 | reverse complement strand
CGGACGTAAAGCGACAGCAGTCCGCACACCCCACCCCGAACGCACCCCACCCGGCACCCCCACAAACCGGGGCCCCACCCCACAAACCCCTCGCGCCGAAGGCGCAAAATCAGCAACCCCCGCGGCGGGAGAGCCAACGACGTACGGGCCCGCGCCCCGTCAGGGGCTGCGGCGGAGGACGACGACCTCACCCGCCACGCCCACCGGCACATACCGCGCGCCCGGATGCCGCGCCTCCGCGTCCACGACGACCTGCGCCAGGGGCCGGTCCACAGGCCGCTGCACGGCGACATACTCGGGCGTCAGCCCGCCCGCGCCGAGCCAGAACACCCGGGCCCGCCCCGTGAGCCGGCCGAGCGGCCGGACGTCGGCCTCAACCGTCGCACCGTCAGGAATCCGGTCGAGGAGCCGCGAGGCGGCACGCACGGACGCCGGCGTCCGATACGTCGCGGACTCCGCGAGCCGCGCCATCGGCAGCGACGTCGAAAGGGCGAGCGCGGCGGCCAGGACGGCCGCGGGCAGGTGGTGGGCGTAAGAGCGCAGCCACGGGCGCGGCGACGCCAGGGCGCGCGGCAGGGCGTCGACCAGGGCGAGGAAGACCACCGGCATCAGGACGGCGTTGTAGTGCCAGTCCGTGCCCCAGTAGTGCGGGTCGTGCGAGAGGAAGCGCCAGCCGAGGGTGGGCGCGGCGACGAGCAGCAGCGGTGAGCGGAGCGCGAGCAGGCCGGTGGTGGGGAGCAGCACCCACAGCAGCGTGCGCAGCGCGACGGTGAGGGGGATGGCGGGGGCGGCGCCGCCGTGGGCGCCGAGTTTGCTCCAGTAGTCGTAGGAGCCGGAGCCGTTCGCGGCGGGGATGAGGACGCCGAGGGTGACGGCGGTGGCGGTGATGCCGAAGGCGACCAGGGCGAGCGGCAGCGGGCCGGGGCGGCGGGTGCGGATGAGGGAGAGCGCGCCGATGGCGGCGGCGGTGACGCCGAGGTCCTCCTTGACCAGGACGAGGGGGACGGCCCAGCAGGCGGCGGCGTTCCACCGGCCGCGCAGCGCCGCTTCGAGCGCGAAGGCGATCAGCGGGACCGCGAAGGCTATTTCGTGGAAGTCGAAGTCGGCGGCGCGCTGGAGGCCCCAGGACAGGCCGTAGGCGAGGCCGAGGGCCAGGCCGCGCCGGCGGCCGAGGTGGCGGGCGGCGGCGCGGGTGACCGGTATCGCGGAGAGCGCGAACAGCGCGGACTGGGCGGTGAGCAGGGTCAGGGGGGAGGGGAACAGCCGGTAGAAGGGGGCGAGCAGCACCAGGACGGGGCTGAAGTGGTCGCCGAGGATGTTGGTGCCCGGCCCCTTGAGGTCGACGATCGGCGCCCGGAGGTGGGCGTAGCCGCGGACGGCCTGTTCGAAGATGCCGAGGTCCCAGGAGATGGCGGACATCGTGCGGTAGCGCCAGAAGGACAGGACGGCGTAGGCGAGGAAGAAGAAGCCGGCGGTCCAGTACGGGTCGAGGCGCGGGGCGCGCAGCGCGGCGAGGCGGGACGGCGGGGGCGCGGCCGCCGGGCCGGCGGCGGGGCCGGCGGTGCGGCCGTCCGCCGCCGTTGCTGCGGCCGTGTCCATGGGCGTCCTCACTCTCGATTTCCGAAAAGATATCCGAGTCGGGGCGGTTCCGGTCCGTTGTCCACAGGCCGGGCCCGCCCCTCGTTCACCTGTCCCGCAACGCTGGTGCCACGCACCCGGATTGGATGCCCGACCGTGATACGGCCCCTGTTCCCCGCCCGTTCCCTCGCCCCGCGCGCGGCGGCCGCCGCCGCCCTGGCCGCGCTGCTCGCCGTCACCGGCTGCTCCGGACCGGGCGGCGGGCTCACCGGCGGTACGGGGGCGGGTCCGACGGCCGCGGCGGCGGACGGGGTCGGCGGGCCGGGGGCGCCGGGCAGCGCCCTGCGCGCGCTGGACTCACTGGCCGTCAAGCGGGCCGGGACGCAGGACGGTTACGCGCGCGACCGGTTCGGTTCGGCCTGGGCCGATACGGACGGCAACGGCTGCGGGACCCGCGACGACATCCTCAAGCGGGATCTGCGGTCCACCGCGTTCCGGGACGCCAAGAAGTGCGTGGTGGTCTCCGGGACGCTGCCGAAGGACCCGTACACCGGGAAGGAGCTGGACTACCGGCGCGGCCGCAGCACCGTGGACATCGACCACGTGGTGGCGCTGTCGGACGCCTGGCGGACCGGCGCGCGGCAGTGGCCGGGCCGCAAGCGGGTGGCGCTGGCCAACGATCCGCTGAACCTCATCGCGGTGGACGCCTCCGCCAACCGCCGCAAGAGCGACGGGGACGCCGCGGACTGGCTGCCCCCGTACGCCGGTTACCGCTGCACGTACGTCGCGCGCCAGGTGGCGGTGAAGAAGAAGTACGGGCTGTGGGTGACGCGGGAGGAGAAGGCGGCGATGGCGAAGGTGCTCACGTCGTGCCCGCGGCAGGCGCTGCCGGGCGGCGGGACGCCGACCGTCGCGCCGGAGCGCTTCTCGGCGAAGTAGCCGCGGTCGTGCGAACGGCCCCGGCCCGGTCCGCGGTGGGTGCGGACCGGGCCGGGGCCGGTGCGTCGGTGGTGCCGGAGCGGGGTCAGCTGGTGGGCAGCTTCCAGTGGACGCCCTGCATCAGGATGTCCGGGGTGACCTCGACGTCGAGGTCCTTGGCGGTGGCCGGGGCGTCGAAGGCGACGTCCACGGTGGCGGCGGCGCCCGGGGCGATGGTGCCGTCGAAGCCGACGCCGATCTTGCCGTCGATGATCTGCTCCGCCTCGCGGCCCTCGGCGCCGGTCCTGGCCTTGATCTGGGTCAGCGCCGGGTTGAAGGCGGCCTTGCCCTTGTTCGTGATCTTCACGCTGACCTTGTACGCCTTGTTGCCCGCGGTGTGGCCGGAGGCGAACTCGCCGATCGTGTACGGGGACGGCTTGGCGACGGTCACCTCAAGGCCCTTGTCCGGGTAGACGGCGGTGTCGCCGGGGCCGTAGGACTTGGTCTCGCCGCCCTTGCCGCCGCTCTCGCCGCCGTCCTTGGGCTGCGCCTGGGAGCCCTTGACCTGCTTGTTGATCTCGTCGACGGTCTTGTTCACGACAAGCGCGGTGAGGACGACGCCGACGATCGCGAGGATCAGGGCGAGGCCGCCCAGCACGGCGCCGGTGATCGCCACGCCCTTGTTGGTGGCCTGGCCCTTCTTGACCCGGCTCGCGCCGACCAGGCCGAAGATCAGCGCCAGGAGGCCGAGCGGCCCGGCGAGCCAGAACAGCACCATCGGGATACCGCTGAGCAGGCCGATGATGCCGAGGACCAGGGCGGCGACGCCGAGGCCGTTGCGGGCCGCCTGGGGGGCCGGCATGCCGGGCGTCCCCTCCGGGACGGGCTGGTACTGCATCTGCTGGGACATGCGAAGGGGCCCCTTCCGGGCGTGGACATCGTTCCGTCGAATCGGTGGGTCAATCACAGCATGAGGTGTGAACCGAGTCAACGTGAGTTCACGGGCCGAGATTATTCACGGCGTGAAGCGGGCGGTTCGTGCCGCATGGGTATGCTCGGGAACACAGAGGTCACGCAGAGGTCACGGGGTCATCAGGGACGGGAGCCAGTCAGGTGCCGGAGAAGGCGACGGACGGCAGTGCGATCCACGGCGCTGCGGACACCACCGCGCGGGGCGACAGCGGGGCGGACGGCCGGCCCACCGAGGTGACCGCCGCCGGTATCGCCCGGCTCGCCGGCGTCGGCCGGGCCGCGGTCAGCAACTGGCGGCGCCGCCACGCCGACTTCCCCAAACCGGTCGGCGGCACCGAGACCAGCCCCGCCTTCGCCCTCCGCGAGGTCGAACAGTGGCTGCGCGATCAGGGCAAACTCGCCGAGGTCCCGGCCCGCGAACGGGTCTGGCAGCAGCTCGTCGGCCACCCCGCCGGGGCCGCCGCGGCGCTCCGCCAGGCCGGCGCCGTCCTCCTGCTCGTCCACGACCGCCCGGCCGCCTGGCGCCGGCTGCGCGCCGCCGCCGACGACACCGAGCTGACCGGTGTGCTGCCCGCGATGCTGGAGTCGGTCCTCGCCGCCCGCTTCGGGCCCGACCACCCCGTCCGCGGCCTGACCCGCCAGGCGCTGGCCCACTCCGCCGCCCTGGTCCGCGCGGCCGGCGACCTCGCCGCCGCGGACGGCGCCGCCGAGGCGTACGGCTTCCTGCTCGGCCGCCACCTGGATGCCAACCCCCGCCAGTACACCCTCACCCCGCCGGGGCCGGCCGCCCTGATGGCCGAACTCGCTTGCGGGGACGGCCCGTTGACCACCGTCCTGGATCCGGCGTGCGGCGCCGGGGCGCTGCTGGCGGCGGCGTGCGAGCGGGCGGGGGAGGCCGGGGGCACCGGAGCCGCCGGGCGCGCCGATAGGGCCGCCGGGCGCGCCGATAGGGCCGCCGACCGCGCCGAGGAGCCCGCCGCCCCCCTCACCCTCCACGGCCAGGACGCCGACCCCGACCTCGCCGCCCTCACCGCGCTCCGCCTCGCCCTGGAGGCGCCCGCCGCCCAGGTCCGGGTGCGCGCCGCCGACACCCTGCGCGCCGACGCCTTCCCGGAGCCGGCCGCCGACGCCGTCCTCGTCCACCCGCCGTTCAACGAGCGCAACTGGGGCCACGACGAGCTGGCCTACGACCCCCGCTGGGAGTACGGCTTCCCGGCCCGCACCGAATCCGAGCTGGCCTGGGTCCAGCACGCGCTGGCCCGGCTGCGGCCCGGCGGCACCGCCGTCCTCCTCATGCCGCCCGCCGCCGCGTCCCGCCGCTCCGGCCGCCGGATCCGCGCCGACCTGCTGCGCCGCGGCGCGCTGCGCGCGGTGATCGCGCTGCCCGCCGGCGCCGCCCCGCCGCACGGCATCCCGCTGCACCTGTGGGTGCTGCGCAAGCCCGGCGCCACCCCGCCGGTCCCGCAGCTGCTCGTCGTGGACACCGCCCCGCCGACCGGCGCCGGGCCCGGCCGCGACAAGCCCGACTGGCCGGCCGTCCGGGCCACCGCCCTGGACGCCTGGCGGGAGTTCGACCACGCCGGCGGCGTCGAGGAGATCCCGGGCGTGCGCCGTTCGCTGGCCGCCATCGACCTGCTCGGCGACGATGTGGATCTCGCGCCCGCCCGGCACCTGCCGCCGCCCGCCGCGGCCGGCGGCCCCGCCGAACTGGCCGGCGTCCACGACCGCCTCACCGCCACCCTGGCCCGCACCACCGAGCTGGCCCCCCGCCCCGCCGCGCCCGCCGCCGGGCCGCCCGGTGCCCGCTGGCCGCTGACCACGGTCGGCGAACTGGCCCGCTCCGGCGCCCTGGTCCTGCGCACCGGCGGCGCCGGCACCGCCGCCCCCGGCACCGCCGCGCCCCCGGTCCTCACCGACCACGACGTCATCGCCGGCCTCGCCCCCTCCGGCACCCTCCCCGAGACCCCCGCCTCCGGCGCCCCCGAGGAGCCGGTCCTGGTCGAGGAGGGCGACGTGGTGGTGCCGGTCCTCGGCGGCGGCGCCGTCGCCCGGGTCGTGGACGCGGCCACCGCCGGCGCCGCCCTGGGCCGCAACCTCACCCTGCTGCGCCCGGACACCGCCGCCCTCGACCCGTGGTTCCTGGCCGGCTTCCTGCGCGGCACCGCCAACACCCGCCAGGCCAGCAGCTACGCCTCCACCGCCACCCGGCTCGACGCCCGCCGCCTCCAGCTGCCCCGGCTGCCGCTCGCCGAACAGCGCCGCTACGGCCGCCGCTTCGCCGACCTGGCCGCGTTCGAGGACGCCCTGCGGCTGGCCGCCCGGCTCGGCGGGCAGCTCGTCCAGGGGCTCCACGACGGCCTGACGGACGGCACGGTGGAGCCGGGCTGACCCCCGCCCGGCGGGACGCGGCCGCGGTCCCGGGCACATTGCCCGGCCCGATCCGTACAACCCTGCCCGCGCGTCCGGTGTCGTATATACGCTCGCAGGCACGTGCGCGCACCGGCGGACCCGCGTGGCGCACGAGGCCGTGCCGCGGCGAAGCGGCCGGCCCCCGGCCACGAACGATCCATCAGGAGCAGTGATGCACGGCCCAGTCCCGGCCCCGCCGCCGTACCGTCCCCCGGCGCGCGGGACGGTCCTCGCGCTGCGGGTGGTCTTCGTGGCCGCCACGGTGCTCAGCCTGGGCTTCCTGGCCTGGACGGCGATGCTGCGGGCCGCGATCGTCATGCGCCGGCCGCTGGGCTGGTGGCTGTTCGCCGGCCAGACCGCGCTGTTCATCGGCACCGGCGTGCTCATCACCAGCTTCCCGGAGGACGACTGGCGCACCAACGCGGGCGTCGGCCTCCTGCTGCTCCAGATAGCCGGGGTGGTCGCCTACTACCTCGTCACCGACCTGCGCGCCGAACGGGCCCGCGACCGGGCGCCGTTCCCGGTATACCCCGGCGCGGCCCCGCACGCCCCGATGGCGCCCGGCCCCGCCCCCATGGCGCCCGGCCCCGCCCTGCCGCCGTACGGCCCGCCGCCCGTCCACCCGCACCCCCCGCTGCACGCCCAGGAGACCCAGCCCTTCGCCGTCCCCGGCCACCCGGGCGCGCCCGCCGCCGGCCCGTACGCCACCACCGCCCCCGGGACGCCCCCGCCGCCCGCGCCCTACGGGCACCCGGCCCCGCCGCCCGGCGTCCCCGCCCCGCCGCCCGAGCGCCGCCCGCAGCCCCAGCGCATCGACCGCGTCCGCGCCGAGCTGGACGAGCTGAGCGACTACCTCCGCAAGGAGGAGGGCCGGTGAACGGCCGGGTCATCGCCGACCGGTACGAACTCTCCGTCCTCCTCGGCCAGGGCGGTATGGGCCAGGTCTGGATCGGCTACGACCGCCGCCTGGACCGCCGGGTCGCCGTCAAGCTGCTGCGCCCCGACCGGGTCGCCGGCGCCCCGGACGGCGAGGAGATGCGCCGCCGCTTCGTCCGCGAGTGCCGGGTCACCGCCCAGGTCGACCACCCCGGGCTCGTCACCGTCCACGACGCCGGCAGCGACGGCGAGGACCTCTACCTCGTCATGCAGTACGTCGAGGGCGCCGACCTCTCCGACCACCTCGCCGAGCACGACCCCTACCCCTGGCCCTGGGCCGTCTCGGTCGCCGCGCAGCTGTGCGCGGTGCTCGCCGCCGTGCACGCGGTGCCGATCGTCCACCGGGACCTCAAGCCCCGCAACGTCATGATCCGGCCGGACGGCACCCTCGTCGTCCTCGACCTGGGCATCGCCTCCGCCCTGGACACCGACACCACCCGCCTCACCCACACCGGCTCGCCCATCGGGAGCCCCGCCTACATGGCGCCCGAACAGGCCATGGGCGGCGCCGTCGGCCCGTACACCGACCTGTACGCCCTCGGGGTCCTCCTGCACGAACTCCTCAGCGGCTCCGTCCCGTTCGCCGGCTCCACCGCCCTCGGCGTCCTGCACCGCCACCTCCACGAGGAGCCCGTCCCGGTCCGCCGGCTCCGCCCCGACATCCCCGAGGCGCTGGAGGCCCTGGTCCTCCACCTGCTCCGCAAGGACCCCGAGGCCCGCCCCGCCGCCCGAGCGCCGCCCGCAGCCCCAACGCATCGACCGCGTCCGCGCCGAGCTGGACGAGCTGAGCGACTACCTCCGCAAGGAGGAGGGCCGGTGAACGGCCGGGTCATCGCCG
>NZ_LLZI01000076.1 GCF_001509485.1 Streptomyces sp. NRRL F-4489 | reverse complement strand
CCCCGCCCCCACCCCCACCTCATCTCCGTCATCGGCAACAGCCCCGGCGTCGGCAAATCCACCCTCTGCCGCTCCCTGGCCACCTGGCTCGCGGAATCCGGGGCCACCGTCGAGCACTTCGCCGAGGCCGACATCCTCACCCACCCCGCCTTCCGCCCGGTCGCCGAGGAATTCGGCGACGGCACCGGCACCGTCCGCCCCGACACCCTCGTCGCCGCCACCCGCGCCTACGTCACCGGCGCCCGCGCCGCCGGCACCGACTTCCTGGTCACCGACGCCCTCCTCCCCTTCATCCCGTCCCTCGTCGCCTGGGGCCACGACGAACCGGCCATCGCCGCCGTCCTCGCCGACCTGGCCGCCGCCGTCCACCCCACCCAAGTGACCGTGGTCTACGTCCAGGACGACCCCGCCACCGCCCTCCGCCGCGCCATCGACCGCGAGGGCCCGGCCTGGGCCGACTGGTACGTCTCCAAACTGGCCGCCTCCCCCGGCACCCGCACCGTCCACGACCTCGACTCCGCCGCCGCCCACCTCCGCCACGAAACCGCCCTCACCGAACGCCTCCTCGCCACCACCCCCTGGCACGTCCTCCCCGTCCACACCACCACCCGCACCCCCACCCAAACCGCCACCCACACCCGCACCCACCTCACCCCCCTCCTCAACCTCCCGAACCCCTGACGCCCGCCCGTCCGACCCCACCTCACCAAGCCAGCCGGCACCTTGCCGTGAACGGTCCACGCCTCCACCATGCTGCGGATGAGCCATTGGACCGACCTCGCGGGTCAAGCCGCCAGCTCCTTACTCGGGACATTGGCCGGTGGCGCCATCACCGTGCTGGTGGCCCGCTGGCAAACCATCAGGACGATCGCCTCCCAGGGAGAGCTGGCGCTCTCCCAGCAGTCCGCAGCAGCCCGGCTCGCCCGTGCCGAGCGGGAACGCGAACGGTCGGCCGAAGCCGCGCGCCGGCTACTGGAACGGCTTGCCGACCTCTACGACTGGCTCCCCTCGCTCCCCGACGTGGCGACGGACCAGCCCGCCCTCAGCCCTCGCGCCCGCCGGAACTGCATCACCGCCCTGCAGTCCATCCGCCGAGGCATGCACACGGACCTCTTCCTGATCAGCGGCATGCCCGTCCGCGACCGCTACCGGACCCTGGTGAAGCTCGCCTACGACGCCGGCTGGCGCGGTCTCGGCCATGCGCACCGGGAACGGCACATAAGAGACGTGCGGAATTACCTGCGCTACGTACAGCTCACACTCGAAGCCGTCGTCGACGGCACCCAACTGCCCGAGTACGCCAGCCCTCCCGTGCTCGAGCGGCCCGGAAGCGAGGCTTGGCTGCCACCGACATTGCCCTGGCACTGGACCGATCCCGCCGATGGCAGCTGAACGTCAAAACCGGGCGGTCAAAGGGAAGGCCGATGCCGGAGACGAGACTCCAGCGGTACGGATTCCGTCGCCGCAGCACGCAACCGACATAGGTGTGTGCCGGCACGAGTCGCGGCTCCCCACAGCACTACGGCGAAGGACCCGTAGCGACGTGGACACGTAGACACGTCGGGCCCTCCGCCGTGGCGGGCTGAGCGGGTCGCGGGACCCGGTGAGGTGCGTACCGGCCCCGCCGCTCAGCGCTTCGTCGTGCTGTTGAAGAGCGAGCGGGACCAGACGTAGCCGACCAGGGCGATGCCGGCGCACCAGGCGAGAGATATCCAGCCGTTGTCGCCGATCTCCGTGCCGGTGAGCAGACCGCGCAGCGTCTCGGTCATCGGGGTGAACGGCTGGTGCTCGGCGAACCAGCGCAGGCCCGGCGCCATCGAGCCGGCCGGTACGAACGCGGAGCCGAGGAACGGCAGGAACTGGACCAGCAGCGGCTTGTTGCTCGCCGACTCGACGGTCTTGGAGATCAGGCCGAGCGCCGCCGACAGCCACGTCACCGCGAACGCGATGGCCGCGATGAGCCCGGCCGCGGCCAGCCACTCCAGCGGGCCCGCCTGCGGTCGGAAGCCCAGAGCCAGCGCGACACCGACGACGAGGACGAGGCTCACCATCGTCTGGAGGACGCTGCCGACGACATGGCCCGTCATGAACGACGAACGGGTGATGTTCATGGTGCGGAAGCGGTTGATGATGCCCTCGGTCATATCGGAGCAGACCGCGATGGAGGTCGACATCGCCCCGGCGGCGACCCCCATGATGATCACGCCGGGGGTGAGGTAGTTCAGGTACGCGTCCCGGCCGCCGCCCATCCCGGCGCCGATCGAGTCCCCGAACGCGTAAACGAACAGCAGCAGCATCAGGATCGGCATCATCGCGCTGCCGAGCGAGACGGCGGGATAGCGGATCGCGTGCTTGATGTTCCGCCGCAGCATCGTCATCGAGTCGTGCACGGCGTAGGTGAGGGTACTCATCGCAGGTTCTCCTGAGCGCGAGACGGACCGCTGGTGCCCGTGGTGTCAGCGGTAGCGGTGGTGCCGGTGTTCATGGCGTCCGTGGTGCCGGTATCCGTGGCGCGAGCGGTGCCGTGCCCGGTCAGCGCGAGGAAGACATCGTCGAGGTCAGGCGTGTGCACGGAGAGGTCGGCCGCCCGGACGCCGGCGGCGTCGAGCCGGCCGAGCAGGGCGCGCAGCGCGTCGAGGCCGCCGTCGCCCGCCACCCGCAGGACGAGGTTCTCGTCGTCCCGGGCCGCCCCGGGGAAGGCGGCCGCCGCCCGCTCGTACGCGGTCGAGTCGGCGAACCGCAGCCGTACGTGACTGCCGGGGATCCGCGCCTTCAGCTCGTCCGCGGTGCCCTCGGCGACGATCCGGCCGCCGTCGAGCACGGCGATCCGGTCGGCCAACTGGTCGGCTTCCTCCAGGTATTGCGTGGTGAGGAAGACCGTCGTACCGCCCGCGACCAGCGAACGCACCATCTCCCACATGGTGCGGCGGCTGCGCGGATCGAGGCCGGTCGTCGGCTCGTCCAGGAAGATCACCTGCGGGTCGCCGACCAGCGTCATCGCGATGTCGAGCCGCCGCCGCATACCGCCGGAGAAGGTGGCCGCCCGCTTGTGCGCGACATCCGCGATGTCGAAGCGCTGCAGCAACTCCCTTGTACGCGCCCGCGCTTCCCGCTTTCCCAGCCGCAGCAGGTCGGCCATGAGGAGCAGATTCTCCTCGGCGGTGAGCAGGTCGTCGAGCGCGGCGAACTGCCCGGTGACGCCGATCGCGGCGCGCACCCCGTCCGGCGACGTGGCGACGTCGTGCCCGGCGACCAGAGCCTGTCCGCCGTCGGCGGCGACGAGCGTGGACAGGATCTGCACGGTGGTGGTCTTGCCGGCCCCGTTGGGCCCCAGCAGCGCGAACACGGTCCCGGCCGGGATCCGCAGATCGATCCCGTCGAGCACGGTCTTGTCGCCGTACGACTTGCGCAGACCGCTGGCGGAGACGGCGACCGACGACGGTGGACGCGCGGAACCGCTATGCGGCATGGGCATGACAGAAGAACGCATGGAGCCCTCCCCTTCGGAGGCTGACGTGACGAGGAAGTACGTGAGGAAGTACGTGAGAAGTACGCGACGAGGAAGCGGCTGCGGAGCGGGGGCACGGGCCGGCGGAGCCAGAGACACGGGGCCGGCGGAGCAGACACACGGACCGCGGGCCGGCGCGCGAGCAGTCAGGGGCCGGCACTCAGCCCCGGCGCGGCCCCCGGCCCCAGGCGCGGCCCCAGGCCCCGGGCGGACGGGCCGGCGGCCGCCGCTCAGACCCGCGCGCGCCGCACATCGATGTTCCCGAAGCGGGTCCGGGCGCGGACCTCGACGGTGTCCTCGCTCTCGGCCGGCGACTCCGAGGCGGAGAGCGTGTTGCGCACCTGCCCGCGCTCCGAGCTGACGTCGAGCCAGGCAGCCGTCCCCTCCCGGACCCCCACCTCGATCGCCCCGAACGACGTCTCCAACTGGACGCTCCCACGCGCCACTTCGGCGACCCGCAGCGTGCCGTGGGCAGTGGTGGCGGCGACCGAACCCTCCGCACGCGCGATGTCGATGTCGCCATTGGCGCCACTCACCCGCAGATCGCCGATGGCCGCGCCGACCGTCGTGGTGCCGTGCGAGTTCTTCAGCACCGCCGCACCCTCGACGAAGCCGACGCGCAGGCTGCCGGAGCTGGTGGTGATCTCGGCGTTGCCCTCCACCCGGTCGACGGTGATCGAGCCGTGGGAGGCGGTCAGGTGCAGCGGCCCGGTCGCGTCGAGGCGCACGTCACCGGACGAGGTCTTCGCCCGTACCTCGCCGAGCCGCCCCTCGCCGAGCACCTGCAGCCAGGCACCGGTCACCTCGACGCGCGAGCCCGCGGGCAGTTCGACCGTCACATCGACGACGCCGCTGGGCCCGATGAGATTGCGGGGCCTGGGCGCCCTGACGGTGAGCACCCCGCCGGCGTACGTGGCCTCGGTCTGCTCAGCGGCCCGCACGTCCCGGTCCTTCTTCGGGTTGCGGGGCCGTACCTCGACGACCGTCTCGGCGCGGTCGCCGGCGGAGAACCGGATGGACCCGGCGTCGACCCGGGCGGTAACCGAAATCGCTTCGGGAGTAGGGAAAGAAGGCATGGCTGTACCGTCCTCATGAGTCCTTGAACCGTCCCCGCAGGTGGGACGTGGTGTGGATGAAGTGGTCGGAGCGAAGCGGGCAGGCGCGGACGCGGGGCGCCCGGCAGCTTCCGTAGTGACGACGCCGTTAGCGCACCCACCCCCTGAAGCTCTGCCCGATCGTGGCGGGCGGCTCCGCCGGACGCGGCTGGGCGCCCCCGCCGACCGCGGCCGACACCGCGCGCACCAGCCAGGCGTTGACCGACAGCCCCTCCCGGCTCGCGGCCTCCTCAGCCCGCGCCTTGAGGTGGGCCGGCAGCCGCAGATTGACGCGCGCGGTGCCACCCTCGTCGCCTTCAGCGGGCACCGGCGCCTTGACCGGTTCGACGGGCGCGGCCGGCGCGGCGGGCACCTCCCCGTGACCGCCGCCGGCCGGCAGCGTCACCACGAAGTCGGGGTCCAGCCCCCGCAGCCGTACGTCCACCGAGCCGGGCGCGAGCTCCCGGGTGATCTCGTCCATGGCCGCGGAGAGCACATTGAGCATCGTGAGCCGGGTCGCCGACTCCAAGGGAGTGGTCAGCCGCTCGGCCAGCTCCCGGGCATCTTCCCCGCCGGCCTCGGCGGCCACCGCGAGCTCACGGCGGAGTGTTTCGACATACGGAGTGAGGTCCATAACGCCATGATGGCACCACGATGGCGCCACCGCAACCCCTAATCGACGCCACATGGCGCCACGCGGCACCACTCAGCCTCCCCGTGGCGCCACCTGGCACCACCTGACGCCACCTGACGCCACCTGACGCCACCTGACGCCACCTGACGCCACAGAAGACCCAACCCCCACCCGGCACGTCCCGCCCCGCCTCTCCCCTCCCCCATAAACACCAAAGGCCCCATCGATCCCTCGACAGAGCCTTCGGCGCCTACCGCACCCTCACCAGCACGAGGACACGCGAGACAGAACTCCCCTCACTACCCCTTCACTCACGCATCAACCAACGTGATGTGGTCCCCCCACACGGCCCACCGCTGCCCCGGCTCGTTCGCACACGGCCGGGTCCGCACCTCGGGCGTCCCCCACGTGTTGGCGAGGCAGTAACGGGGGTCGGCGCCCATCGCGATGTGGTCGCCCCGCACCTCCCACCGCTGCCCGGGCTCGTTGCCGCACGGCCGCGTACGGACCTCCGGCGTCCCCCAGGTATTCGAGAGGCAGTAGCGGGGGTCGGCGCCCATCACGATGTGGTCGCCCCGCACCTCCCACCGCTGCCCCGGCTCGTTGTCACACCACCGCGTACGGACCTCCGGCGTCCCCCACGTGTTGGAGAGGCAGTACCGGCCGAAGGCACGCGCGCTGTCGGCCGGCGCGGCGGCCGAGGCGCTGACGGCCGGCAGCGCGGCGGCCGTCACCGCCAGC
Source organism: Streptomyces sp. NRRL F-4489 (assembly GCF_001509485.1). GTDB lineage: Bacteria > Actinomycetota > Actinomycetes > Streptomycetales > Streptomycetaceae > Streptomyces. The sequence continues at coordinate 2,185 of NZ_LLZI01000076.1, read as the reverse complement.
GCGACAACACCAAGACACTTACGGAACCCAAGGAACATGAGGCGATCGCCTTTCACACAGTGGTTTCCGGAGACCCTGGACCGGCCGCGAAGCCCTCCACGCCCGCACCCAACGGCCTCCACGGGGACAAAGCCTCGGAAGGCTGCCCCCGCTTTGCCCCCGAATGCGGCAAACCATCCGCAAAGGTGATTACCGGGTTGCGATGTTGCCGCCGCGCGCCAACACCCAAGCAAGCAACCGGACCAGCCACTTGAGCCGCCCCGAGCCCGGCATCACGGTCAACTGCCCGCCGAACCGCCCCCCGTGCGCATCAAACTCCTCCACCCACCGGCCGCCCCGCCCGAAGGCGAAAAACCCGGAGGCCCTGTCGATCTCCCGACAGGGCCCCCGACCCGACCTGCTGCGCGCTCGGCAGGATTCGAACCTGCGACCTTCTGATCCGCAGCTCTATATGGATCGGTTATTGACGGTCATCGCGGCCACCCAGAGGGCCTGGAGCGCGGTGACGGGACGGGATCGGCTGCTGCAGGTGCCGTACGCCGTTGCTGTACTGCGGCGCGGCGCGGAGCTGAGTGGCCATTCGTTCGTGGATGAGGAGGAAGGGCGTGACATACCCCGTTGCTTCCGGCACCGAAGCCCGCCCGGAGCAAATCAAGATCACTCCAGTCAGGAGCCCGAAGATGTAGACGGTGCTCACGCCTGCCGGGTGGGTGGGAGCCTGGAATCGCCTCCAGCGATCTTTCATACTTGAACTGGTCCTGTCTCAGGGCCGTCGGCCACCCGCGCCTCTTCCTACGGACACGCGGGTGGCCTCGTGCGTTCAACGCCCTCGCGGGCCTGGTGGGCCGATTGTGGCCACCCAAACACAGAATCGCAACTTCCAAGGCCAGGGCCCCGCCTCAGCTTAGATTCATCGAATTGATCAAGGAAATGTCACATCCCAACTTTCGATTCAGTGGTTCCTGCCTTCGACCGTGCCAGCAAGAACACTCGCCTTCTGGCTAGCCATCGAGGATCCTCACCCCATGGCGCACATGGCGGCCTGACGTCATGCATGCCTTCGTGCATGCCTTCGTGCGTGCCTTCGTGCGTGCCTTCGTACATGGCTTCCTGCGCTGCGGCATGCGCGCTTGGCTGCACGCACGCTTGCGCACGGGGTCCCACCTACCCGATTTGGAGAGAAGCGAGCGAGGAAGGCGTACGGGCCGCGCTCGACAGCCTTTCGGGAGCCGTGAGCGGCAACGCCTGACCCAGTTGCCGCACTTCGCTGCTGTACCGCACGCCAAAGCCCCCGTCCGGGGGACCCGGCGGGGGCTTTGAGTGCTGTGCGCTCGGCAGGATTCGAACCTGCAACCTTCTGATCCGTAGTCAGATGCTCTATCCGTTAAGCTACGAGCGCTTGGCTTTCCGGCGGTTTTTCTTGCCGGTCGGCGTTGCGGGAACAACATTACATGACCTGCGCCGTCAGGCGAAATCCGATTCCCGCACCCCCGCTGACCTGCGGAAACGTGCGGGAGGCCGGGTTGCGGGCCGGGTGGGGGTCAGGCCGGCCAGGGGGAGCCCTCGATGATCCGGACGAAGTTCGGGCGGGTGTAGTCGGCTTCGAAGCGGTCCAGGACGTCCGCCTTGACGTTGCCGAAGGCGGTCGCGGGACGGTTGGCCAGGCCGGCGTGGAAGGCGCGGAGGATGCGGCGCTTGAAGTCGGGGCGGGGGTGGGCGGCGACGACGGCGTCGCGGGTCTCCGGGGGCAGGGTGTCGTAGCCGATGCCGAGGACGTCGAGTTCGACGCCGGCGGTGACGAGGGCCACTTCGGGGGCCATGCGGTGCGGGATCTCGGGCGTGGTGTGCAGGGCGATGCCCTCCCAGACGAGGCGGGCGCGGTCCTCGGGGACGCCGCGGGCGGTCAGGAAGGCGCGGGCCTCGTCGGCGCCGTCGAGCTCGAAGCGCTGCTGGGACGTGCGGAACTTCTCGGTCAGGCCGAGATCGTGGAAGAGGGCGCCCACGTAGAGCAGCTCGGGGTCGAAGGCCAGCCCGTGGCGGAGGCCGTGGTGGGCGCCGAAGAGGTAGACGCGGTGGGAGTGGTGGTAGATCAGGTCGTCGGTGAGGTCGCGGACCAGTTCGGTGGCCTCGCGGGCCAGCCGGCTGTCGGGGACGGGGATGCCGGCGAGGGCAGAGGCGGTGGGGG
>NZ_LLZI01000075.1 GCF_001509485.1 Streptomyces sp. NRRL F-4489 | reverse complement strand
CCCCCCCCCCCCCCCCCCCCCCCCCCACTGTCCCCTTCCCCACCGGCCGCCTGCGGCGCCACCTGCCGCTCCAACGTATCCGGATTGAACTGCAACACAATGATCCGCCGCGGAATCCCCAAATCAGGATCCACCACAACAATCCCCGACCGAATAGGCTTAGGAATATCGGGATAACGGGTCACAGTCGCTCCTCCAGACGCCGGCGCAGGTCGGTGTAGTCGTGTCGCGGGAAGAGCCGCGGGAAGACTTCCATCATCTCCCTGAGCCCTGCCGCGAGCGGAGTGAAACCCGGATCCCCGAATCCGGCGTCGGTGAAGAGGTACTGCCAGCCGATGGTCCCTTTGGTCACGAGCAGGGTGTCCAGGTAGGTCCCGTAGTCCAGGTCCATCTCGATCGCGCCCTGACGCATATCGAAGAACCAGATCTCGGGATTGCTGGCCCCGGGCGTCGCCCGCAGCGCCGCGAACCGACCGGATCCGGTGTTGGGGGTGTCGTCGAAGAAGCGAAGTTCGCCGTAGAGCTCGCGCTCCTCGTCGTCCGTGCCCTCCCAGGTCTCCCCCATGCGGTTTTCTTCCACGGTGACGTACAGGTGGCTCAGGTGGAATTCGCCGACGATGTCGTTTTCCGGCCGTGGAATGCGCCAGCACGCCTCGATCTCATCGAACCGGAAGAATCTGCTCCGAATCTCTGGCGCCAGGGGCAGCTCGTGCCATTTGGCGAGGTCTTCGAAGACCCCTTCGGCGTCATCCAGAGGCTCGCTGATCGATCCGAAGCGTGCGACAGAGACTTCCCACTCCTGGCACTCTTCGATCTCTCTCAGCGCCTCGGCGCAGCGGGCTTCGTACGGGAAGCGGCTGTCGGTGGAGATGTGCGTCACGGTCCTCATTCCCAGCTGATCTTCTTGTGCTTGTTCAGGTCTCGAAGATTGGTGAGCATGGCCTCGAGCTCGGGCATCGAGCCGCCCCTCATCGTGCCCTTGAGGCGCCTCATGAGCCGTGTGATCTGGCTGACGGAGGTGAATTTCTTGCCCTTCTCCTCCAACTCCCCCCGTACGTCGAGGAGGTGCTGGCAAATGCTCTCCTTGACGCCCAGCATCGCCGACAAGTTGCTGCGTCCGGCGTGATTGATGGCCAGGGTCCCCTCCTCGTCCTTGGCCGGGGGCTGAACGAACTGGTCGTAATGCTTCTCCGTGTGTTGCGGCGTCCAGTCGCCGCGGTTGCGGCCCGTTCCGCCCGTCCGGTCGTAGCCGCCGTACTCCGCGGAGATGTAGCTGGGGAAGCCGGGGTAGCCCTGGTGGCCGAACGCCACCCTGGTGCGGTACCAGATGATTTTGTGCGGCTCCGGAATGGCCCGGTAGGCGATGTCCTCGATGTTGTTCAGGAATTTGATGTTGGTCGCGGGGCCGCGGGCGGGGACGAGGTTGTTGCCCTTCGCCTTTCCGCCCAGGCGTTCCGGCAGGAGGTGCATCCGCACCCAGGCCGCTCCCTGGCTCAGTTTCTTGCTCCGGACGTAGTCCCAGCCGGGCGGCTGGTTGTCCTTCGCCGCGTTGGCGTCCTCGCCGGGCCCGCCGAAAACGGTCTTGGCGCTGGAGCCCAGGTAGCGGGAGGTGTGTTCCTCGGCGCTGCGCCCGGGGCCGAGGTCGTGGAAGTCCTGGTATTCGGGCGGCGTGGGGACGTCGTAGTACTTCCGCTGGGCGGCCGCGTCGGCGATCTGCCGCATCTCGCCCCGGAGTTTCGCCAGGCGCTCCGTGCGCTCCGCCTTCTTCGCGTCGTTCTCCTTCGCCTGCGTCCTGGTGGGGATGCCTTTCTGGGTCGCTTTGGCCGCGGTGTAGGCCCGTTCGGCGGCCAGCAGGTGGTGCATCTGCTGCGCCTCGTCCGCCTTCGCTTCCGGTTTTCGGAGGTCTTTGCGCCAGTCGGCGAGGAACGGCGGTACCTCTTCGGGCGTGCTGTGCAGGAACATCGGCGCCCGCGGGCCCCGCCCGTGGAACATCAGGACGTGCACCTCGTGGTCGTCCACGTCGCGGAACCGCACCTTCGGGAGGTCGACGTCCCGGGAGCCGTTCTTGTCGTTCTTGTCCTTCTTGTCGTGCTTCCGGTCCCGGTTGCGGTCGCGCCGGCGGTGGTACCGGTTCCGCAGGCGGTCGCGGTGGTGGCGCCAGCGGTTCCGCAGGCGGTGGGCGCGGTCGTGGAGTTTGCGGCCGAGGTGGCGGGCCTTGCCGAGGAGGCGGCGGGCGGCGCGGCGGGCGCGGGCCAGGGCCGACTTGACGGTCTGGCGGGCGCGGTTGAGGGCGCGGCGGACGCGCGACGGCCGGCGTTTCGGCTTCGTGGTGGGGGTGCGGTGGGTGCCCTTGGGCTTGGCCCCGGTATTGGCCTTGGGCTTCGTCCCGGGCCTGGTTTTGGTCCCGGGCCTGGTCTTCGGGGATGTCTTGGGGCGGGTGGTGCCCGGGTGCTCCGCCGGGTGCTCCGCAGGGTGCTTGGAAGCAGGGTGCTTGGAGGCGGGGCGCTCGGGGCGGACGGTGCTGCGCCCGGGGCCGCGGCGCTTGGGGGCGGAGGTGCCGGAGGGGGCGGAGGTGCCGGTGCGTTGTTTGGTGCGGGCGTCGCGGAGGCGGCGGCGGGCGTCGTTGACCTCGCGGCCGTCCGTGCGGCGTTCGTGCGCGTCGGGCTTCTTCTTGGCCTTCGGCTGCGGCCGGTCCTTGGGGTGCGGCTGCTTCTCCGGGGACGGGCGCTTGGCCGGGCGGGGCCCGGGCTCCGGGCGTGAGGTCTTGTCGGGGGACGGTGTGCGGGGCGCCGGGCGCTGCCCCGGTTTGTCGGTGGCCGGACCGGGTTCGCCGGGCCGCTCGGTGCGGTGCGGGTCGGCGTTCCGGGCGGTCGGCGCGGTGTGCGGCTCGGCCCCGGATTCGTGGCCGGGCCGCCCGGACCGGTTCCCGCCGCCGGGCCCGCCGGGCGCCTCCGCACCGCCGTGCCCGCCCGGCCGCCGCTTGGTGCGGAGGTTCTTCAGGATGTCGCCGAGCTTGCGGGTCACCCCGCCCATGAAACGGGTCAGACCGTTGATCAGTTCCTGGTAGAGCAGTTCCAGGAGGGCGATGACCCCGGCGGCGACGGCCTTGGCGAACGGCACCGCCCCGTTGCCGCTCTTGACCGCCTTGAGGAAGTCCATGAAGAGGCCGAACGCGGCGAGGATCCGGCTGAGCGCCCCCCACGCCGTCTTCAGGGCGTCGATGATGCCCATCACCCAGCCCGCGCCGGGGATCAGCTTGGCCACGACCTTCTCCATGACCAGCGTGCCGATGATCATCGGCAGCTGCTCCACGGCCGCGTCCCAGGCCATCTTGCCCATTTCCTGGATCGTGACGCCGCCGCTCAGCAGCTCCTGGAACTCCTCCGGCGGCAGCCCGGTGATCTCCTGGACCTTCTGGTTGAACCACTCCTTGACCGCCGACTGGATCTCGTTGAAGAGATGGTCCTTCGCACCGCTCTCGGCCGCGCTGCCCGCCTTGCTGATCCAGTCGCCGGGATCGGAGACGATGTCGCTGAAGATCGCCGCCCATTCGCCCAGCGCGGCGATGGCCTGCTGCCCGAACTCCACCGCCGAGACGGTGACGTTCTCCGCGACGTCCACCGCCTTCAGCAGCCCGTCCTCCATCACGTCCAGCCCGGCGAGCAGCGCGCCGCCCAGCCCGTCGAGCAGCTTGCCCGCCACGTCCTTGAGCTTGTCCGCGGCCTCGTTGACCTTCTGAACGGCGTAGTCGCGGCCCGCGTTGATGGTGTTGCGCCACTTGTCGCGCATCGCCGGGTAGTCGGCGAGCATCTCGTCGCCGAACGCGATCAGCGCGTCCGCGAAGTCGTTGATCTGCTGGACGACCCAGTTCCGCGCCTCGTCGATGAGCTGGAACACCTCGCGTTTGAACGCGTCGATGAGGTCGGTGACGGCCTTCCGGGCCCGTTCGAAGAACCGCTTGATGGAGTCCTTGAGGTCCTGCCACCACTGCTTGAGCTGGTCCAGGAACCCGCCGTCGCCCTTCTCCGCCTCCTTCTTCTTGTCGTCCTGCTCCTGCCGGGCGTCCTTCTCGGCGTCCGCGTGCTCGTCGTCGATCTTCTGGTTGTCGTCCTCGGTCCGCTTCTCGACGTGCTTATCGGTCTCGTCCTGCTTGTCGTCGATGTCCTTGCGGACCTTCTCGAACTTCTTCCCCTTCTTGCCGTCGATCTCCGCGACCTTGTCGTCCTGCTCCTTGCGCCACTTGTCGCGGGCGTCGGCAATGTCCTGCTGCCCCTTCTCCCGTTCGCCGGCCTGCTTCTTGGTGCTGGTGTCGACCTCCCGCCGGAGGTCCCGGTCGTGCTTCTCCCGGTCCGCCCTGGCCTTGTCGTCCTTGGTACGGCGCTCCTTGCCCATCCGCGCCAGGCCCTGCCCGAACGCCGCCTGGATCTGCGGGCCGCGGTCGTGCTCGGCCACCGCGGACGCCGACTCGACGGGCACCGCGCCCCCGCCCGCCCCGGGCGCGCCGCCCCGGCCGGCCGGTTTCGCGCCGCCGGGCACCTTCGCGGTCAGGGTCTCCCGGGGGGCGTCCGGGTAGATCTGGTCCTCGCCCATCGGCCGGGCCGCGTCCTCCCGGCCGGACCGGTGGACCTCGTCCCGCCGCTCGTCCAGCTTCCGGTCCTGCTCGTCCGTACGCCGCGGATCGGAGTCGTCCCGGAGCGGCAGCCCGGGGGCGTTGCCGACCCGGGCGCCCTTCAGGCCCTCGTCGGTCGTCGGCAGGCCCAGGATCGAGTCGATCAGATCGTCGAACGGGAAGATCTTCTTGAGCAGCGCGCCGCCGATCGTCAGCAGGATGTCCCACCAGCTCGGCTCCGGAACATCGGCACCGGGCGCCTCGCCCTCCGGCCGCTGCTCGCCGGTGATCTCGTCCGTCTTCCCCTTGGCCGCGTCGGTGCGCGCGACCTTGTCCTGCGGATAGGTGCCGGGCGCGGCGGGCTTCGGGCCGCCGGGGACGGTACGGGGCGAGCCGATCGGGCGCTCCATGCGCGGGGGCGCGTTGTGCAGCGCGGTCCGCTCCTTGCCGACCGACGTGCCCACCGCGCTGTTGACGCCCCGGAACGTCTCCAGCATCTGGTACGGCTTGAGCCGCGACACCGTGGCCAGTCCCGCCTCGGGCGTGCCCTGCGAGACATCGGGCGGCGGCGCGTCCTTCTTCGGCTTGGCGGGCGCGGACGAGGCGCGGCCGGACCCGCTCCGGCCGCCGCCGCGCGCGGGCGCCGGGGCCGATGCCGTACGGCTGCCGCCTGTGCCGGTGCCTCCGCCGCTTCCGGAGCGGACGTTGCGGGCGGCTTGCCGGGCTGCCTGGCGTTGGCGGGGCGTGGACGGGGACGGTACGGGCGGGGGCGTGCCCCGCGCGGGCTTCGCGGACGGCTCGGCCGGGGACCCGCCCTGCGCCTGGGCCGCGGCGGCGGTGGGGCGGGCCGGTCCGGTAGCGGCCGGGGCGAGCCCCGGAGTGGACGACGGGCCGGGGGCGGCCAACTGGCTTGCGCCCGACGCCGGTTCGGGCGTGGTGGCCGGGCCATGGCCCGCGGTGAGGTCCCGGCCCGGGGCGGCGGAATCGGCCTGGGCGGCGGGCTGGGCGGCGGGCTGATCGGTGGGGGCCGGTGGGTGGCTGGTCGTTCCTTGGGGGGTGGTGGCTGCCGGGGCTTCCTGGGGCGTACTGGCCTGGGTGGAGGCGGCTGCCGGGGCGGAAGCCGGAGATGCCGCGGACGTCTGGGACGCTGCCGACGACGACGCGGACGTCTCGGCCGAGGCCGACGACGAGGAGGACGCCGCTCCCGACGACGCCCCCGGCGCGGCGGCGGCCGTCTGCCGGCGCGCGTCCTCGTCGGCCTTCGACAGCTTCTCCGGCTCGGCCGTGCCGCCACCGGGCACGTCCATGCCGCCCGTCCCGGGGGTCGCGGTACGGGCGGCGTCGTCCCGCCGCTTCGCCGCGGCGTCCGCCGCCCGTTCCGCGGCCTGTTCCTGGGCCAGTTCTACGTCGTCGGGGTCGCCGGGGTCATCGTCCGTATCGTCCTGGGCGGAGTCTTCGCCGACCGTGTCCTCGGCCTTCTCGTCCGGGTCGGGGCCGACCTCCTGTTCGGTGGACTCGCCGGCCGCCAGGTCCTCGGAAAGCCGCCGCTCGGGCTCCTGGTCCTCCTCCTGCTCGTCCTCGGGGGAGGGGCCGTCGTCGTTCGCCCCGGTCCCGTCCGCGGTCGCGGCCTCCCGTGCGGAGCCGGCGAACTCGTCGTCGGTGGCGGGGGAGTCGATGACGCCGGGTGCGCCGTCGCGCGCCCCGGCCCGACCGGCGGAACCACCACCGGAGAGGGCCGCTTCCGCCCCGCCGGCGGCAGCGTCCGCACCCGCGTCCGCGTCGCCCTGCCCGTCCCCGGAGGCCCCATCGTCCGCCCCGGCGTCACCCACCCCCGAGTCATCCGCGACATCGGCGTCAGCGTCCGCGTCGGTCTCCGCCTCGGCCTCCGCGTCCGAGTCCGCCTCGTCCTCCAGGCCCAGCGGTTCGTCGTCCGCGTCCTCCTCGTTCTCGGGGTCGCCGGTGCCGGGAGCGGTGTCCTCGTCCCGGCCCCGCCGGTCCTTCTCGCCCGGTTCCGCCGCGCTGTTGTCCGGCGCCTCCGGGGCGGTGGCCTGCTCGCCGCCGGGCCCGGCCGGCCGTCCGCCGCCGGTTTCCGCCGCCTGCACGGCCGTGCGCTGCCCGGCACCGCCCGCGGCGGCCTGCTCCTCCACGCCCCGCGCGGCGCCCGCCCCGTCCCGTTCGGCCGCCTGCTCGTTGGCGGTACGGTCGTCCTGCCGGGCCTGCGCCTGCTCCGCACCGCGCGCCCCGGCCGCCGCCCGGTCCTGCGCCGCGGCGGCCGCCACTGCGGCCGGCCCGGTACCCGTATCCGCCCCCGGCGCCTGAGCCCCGCCCGCCGCCGCGGACCGCCCGCGCTCCGGACCGCCGTCACCGGCCGGGTCGGCGTCCTTGCGGTCCCGTTCCCGCGCGCGGCGCTCGTCGTCCGCCTTCTCCTCCTGCCCGCGCCGTTCGTCCGCATCGGCGGCCCGCCGGGCCCGTTCCTGCCCGATGGCCGCGGCCTCGTCGGTGACCGGTTCGGGCGCGCCCGCCGCCATGAAAGGCAGCGGCCCCCGCTCCGCCTCCTCGACCAGATCCAGCAGCCGATCGTGCTCCGAACTGAACAGCCGCACCTCCAGCCGCGCCAGCACCGCGTCCTGCAACTCCGGCGCCATCCGCGCCAACTGCATCCGCACCCGCCCCGAACGATCCTCCGGATCCCCCCGCAGCGACCGCAGGACCCCGTTGGCCAGGCGGTCCACCAGGGTTGCCGGGTCGGTGAGTTCGGTGCGGCGGTGGTCGGCGTGGACGGTGGCGTAGCGGAGCCAACCGGGGGTGGGGTGGCCGGGGGAGACGTCCGGGGCCGGGGTGTCCGGCCGGTCGGTGGCGCGCAGGGCGGCGCTGACGGACTCCTGGGCGGCGGTCTCCGCCTCCCGTTCGACCGCGTCCTGGGGAAGGCTGACCGCGCCCAGGTCGCGGCCGGCCCGGAGGGCGCCCAGGCCGTGCGGGTTCTGGACGGTGTGCAGGAGTTCGTGGGCGAGCAGGCGGCGGCCGTCGGCGGTGCCGGGCCGGTAGGCGCCCTCGCGGAAGAAGATGTCCTGGCCGACCGCGAACGCGTCCGCGCCCATCAGCTCGGCCAGCCGCCCCGACGCGCGGTCGGTGTGCAGGCGGACCTGCCCGAAGTCGTGGCCGAGCCGCTCCTCCAGCTCCCGCCGCACGCCGGGGTCCAGCGGCTGGCCGGCGCCGCTGACGATGTTCTTCGGCTCGGGCGCGGCCGTCCTGGCGGTCCGCTCCCGCCGCTTGCGGCGCCGGTCGTCCCGCGCGGCCGGCGACCGGCCGCCGGACTCCGCCGCCCGGGCCGCGCCGCTCACCGCGCCTCCCCCCGCCCCGCCAGCCCCGCGTGCACCGCGCGGGCCAGCGCCTCGCCCAGCCGTACGGGGTGGGTGGTGGCCGGAAGCGGCGGCAGACCGGTGAGGACGTCCAGCACGCGGCCCGTCCCGTCGCCGTCACCGCCACTGTCACCGTCACCGGAGGCCAGCGGAACGCCCCGTTCCCGTACGAGCCGCGCCAACTCCGCCTGGAATGCGGCCGATACGCGTCCCGGGTCCGTGACCCGCGCGTCGAAGCCGTCCAGGACGAGTTCGCCGATGTCGATACGGAAGGTGCGAGTGGGGCCCGTGGAGCCCGTAGGGCCAACGGTCCCTGTAGGACCAACGGCCCCCGTAGGACCAACGGCCCCCGTAGGGTCCACGGCCCCCGGGCCACCGCCCCCCGGCACCCCGCCGCCCCCCAGCGCCCCCGCCTCCTGCTTCACACCCATC
>NZ_LLZI01000074.1 GCF_001509485.1 Streptomyces sp. NRRL F-4489 | reverse complement strand
CCCCCCGGCAACCCCGGGGGGGGGGGGCCCCCCCCCCCCCCCGCCAAAAAAAACCCCCCCCCCCCCCCCCCGGGCCCCCCCCCCCCCCGCCGAGCCCGGCCCCCGCCCCGCCCGCCGAGCCCGGGCTCCGCCCCCGAGGCCCCCACCGGCCAGGGCCCACCCCACCCCACCCCTGATGCGAAGATCCCCCCGTGGAGTTCCCGTACGGCCAGGATCCTGGCGCGCCCGTCCGGTCCGGTGTTCCCGAGCACGGACGCATTCCCAAGTACTACGCGGCGAAGGTCGCCATCGCCGCGCTCCTGGCCGAGCTGGGCGAGGGCGAACCGCTGCCCGCCGAACGCGACCTGGCGCAGCGTTTCCAGGTCTCCCGGGAGACCCTGCGCCAGGCACTGCGCGAACTGGTGCTGGAGGGGCGGCTGCGCCGGATGGGGCGCGGCACGGTCGTCGCCGGGCCCAAGATGGAGCAGCCGCTGTCGCTCGCCAGTTACACCGAGGGGGTCCGCCGCCAGGGCCGTACGCCCGGCCGCCACCTGGTCTCGCTGGACCGCTTCGCCGGCCCGCCGGCGCTCGCCCGCGATCTGGGCGTCGAGCCGGGGGACGCGGTGTGGCACATGGAGCGGGTGCTGCTCGCCGACGACGAGCGGGTGGGCCTGGAGAGCACCTACGTGGCGGTGGCCCGGGTGCCGGACCTGGCGACGGACTTCGAGCCGGACTCGTCGTTCTACGCCTATCTGCGCGAGCGGCTCGGCATCGGTTTCGGGGACGCCGACGAGCGCCTGGAGACCGTGCTGGCCACCCCGCGCGAGGCGCTGCTCATCGGGACGCCGGGCGCGCTGCCGATGCTGCTGATCCACCGGCTGTCCCGCGACACCGAGGGCCGCCCGCTGGAACGCGTCCGCTCGCTCTACCGGGGCGACCGGTTCTCGTTCACCACCCACCTGGGGCGGACGCCCGGCCCGTAAGAGCCCGTTAGAGCCCGTAACAGCCCGGAAGGGGGCGCGCGGCCGGCGGCCGGTCCCGAGACGTCGGAGCGCTACGCCCCCTTTGTCTGGATATTCTGTGGGACGTGATCGAGTCTGGACGGCCGCGGCCGCGTCGCCCCGGGGGCCGTGGGGCGCTGGTGCGGCTGTCACCGGTCGTCCTGACCGTCGTCATCGCCGGCCTGGCCTACGCCACCCCGCCCGAGCTGGCCTTCAGCCGCCTGCTGCCCGCGGCGCCGGCGCTCGCCGCGGCCATGTGGCCGGTGCTGCCCACCGTCGCGCTCGGGGCGGCCTGCCTCGGCCTGATGCTCGGCCTCAGCGTGGTGTTCCCCGGCCTGGGGACGTGGTGGACGGCCGGCGGCATCATCGCCGTCACCGTGGCGGCCGCGTACGGCAGCCACGTCCGGCTCCAGCGGGAGCGCACCCTCTTCCAGGTGCGGCTGGTCGCCGACGCGGCGCAGCAGGTGGTGCTGAGCCCCATGCCGCGCCGCTTCGGGGACGTCGAGATCGAGTCGCTGTACGTGGCGGCCGCGGCGGAGGCCCGGATCGGCGGGGACTTCTACGAGGTCGTCGACACGCCGTTCGGGGTCCGGCTGCTCATCGGCGACGTACGGGGCAAGGGCCTGCCGGCGGTCGGCGCGGCCGCGGCGATCGTCAACTCCTTCCGGGAGGCGGCCTACGGCGAGGCCGACATGGTCAGCGTCGCGCGCCGGCTGGACGCCAGCAGCGCCCGCTACAACGCCGCCTTTCCCCCTGAGGGGCCGATGGAGCGGTTCGCCACCGCCCTGCTCGTGGAGATCCCGCACGGGGGCGGGCCGATCGGCATCCTCAACTGCGGGCACCCCCCGCCGCTGCTGCTGGCCGGCGGCGCACTGCGCGCGCTGGAGCCCAGCGCCCCCTCGCCGCTGCTCAACCTCGCGGAGCTGATCGGCGATCACTACCACGTCGACACCTTCGACCTGGCCCCCGGCGACCTGCTGCTGCTCTACACCGACGGGGTCACCGAGGCCCGCGCCCGCGACGGCAAGTTCTTCCCGCTGGCGTCCTGGATGGGCCGGCAGCCCCGGACGCCGCCGCACGAACTGCTCGCTGCCCTGCACCGCGACCTCCTCCACTACAGCAGGGGGCGCCTGGACGACGACATCGCCGCCCTCGCGGTGCGGCTGTCCGACCACCGCCCGGAGCGCCGCTGACGGCGAATGGTCCGAAGGGCCCCCGCCGGGTCACCAGACCGCGTCGTCCCCGAGGTCGGGGAGGAGGCCGGCCGGATCGGCGGGGGGTTGGCCGGTGCGGCCGGTGGGGTCGGTCGGGTCGGGGAGCGCCAGCTCGGCCCAGATGATCTTGCCGCGCCCGGTGTAGCGGGTGCCCCAGCGCTGGGCGAGGTGCGCGACGAGGAAGAGCCCGCGCCCCCCTTCGTCGGTCGCGGCGGCCTTGCGCAGATGCGGCGCGGTGCTGCTGGCGTCGGCCACTTCGCAGGTCAGGGCGCGGTCGTAGAGGAGCCGTACGGTGATCGGCGGGGCGCCGTAGCGGACGGCGTTGGTGATCAGTTCGCTGAGCAGCAGCTCGGTGGTGAAGACCGTGTCGCCCAGGCCCCACCGGGTGAGCTGGTCCACGCACGCGGCGCGGACGGGGCCGACGGCCGCCGGGTCGGGGGCGACGTCCCACTGGGCGACGCGGTCCGGATCGAGGACGCAGGTGGTCGCCACCATCAGGGCGATGTCGTCCGAGGGCTTCGGGGGGACCAGGGCGTCGAGGATCTCGTCGCAGGTCTCCTCGTTCCCGCGGCCGGCGCCGCCGCGCAGCACCGTGCGCAGCAGGTCGAGGCCGGTGCCGAGGTCGCGGTCGCGGTTCTCCACCAGCCCGTCGGTGTAGAGGACGAGCCGGCTGCCCGGGGGCAGGTCCGCGGTGTGCGTCTCGAAGACCGAGGTGCCCAGTCCGAGCGGCAGATTGGCCGGTACGGGCAGGAAGTCCGCGGTGCCGTCGCGCCGGACCACGGCGGGCGGGACATGCCCGGCGCTCGCGCTCCAGCACCGCCCGGTCGTCGGGTCGTACACCAGGTAGAGCAGGGTGGCGCCGGTGATCTGCCCCGGCTGGACGCCGTGCGGGGGGTCCTGATCGATACGGGTGACGAGTTCGTCGACGTAGCTGAGGAGTTCGTCCGGCGGCAGGTCCAGCGCGGTGAAGTTGTGCACCGCGGTCCGCAGGCGCCCCATGGTGGCCGCGGCGTGCAGACCGTGCCCGACCACGTCGCCCACGACCAGGGCCACCCGGGCGCCGGGCAGCGGGATGACGTCGAACCAGTCGCCGCCGACACCGGCCTGGGCGGGCAGATAGCGGTAGGCGACCCGCACCGCGTTCTGCTCGGGCAGGTCGCCCGGCAGCAGGCTGCGCTGGAGGGAGACGGCGAGGGCGTGCTCGCGGGTGTAGCGGTGGGCGTTGTCGATGCAGACGGCCGCCCGCGCCACCAACTCCTCGGCGAACGCCAGGTCGTCGGGGCCGAACGGGCGCTCGGTCCGGCGCCAGAGGTTGGCCCGGCCCAGCAGTGTGCCGCCCGCCTGGATCGGTACGACGATCAGCGAGTTGAAGCCCGCCCGGATCGCGCGCTCGGCACGCCCGGGACCGGGCGCCCGCCAGTCCTCGGCCGCGGCCAGGTCGGGCACCAGCACCGCGCGCCCCTCCTCCAGGCTCCGCCGCTGCGGTGTCGCGGGCAGCAGCGGCACCCGCGCGCCGACGGCGAACTGCGGGTGGTCGGCGGTGACGGCGCGCGCCGCCACCCGGCGCGTCGACTCCGGCATCACCGGCGGCGGATCGTCCCCCGCGACGACGAAGTCCAGCAGGTCGACACTGGCCGCGTCCGCGAACGCCGGCACCGCGACCTGCACCAACTCCTCCACGGTCCGTACCACGTCCAGGGTGGTGCCGATCCGGGCCCCGGCCTCGAAGAGCAGGTGCAGACGCTCCGCCGTGGCCTCCGCCCGGCCCGCCAGCGCCCGCAGTTCGGTGGTGTCCCGCAGGGTCGCCACGCTTCCGGCCCGCTGCCCGGGGCGCCCGGCGGGGCGGTGGCTGACGGCCAGCAGCCGGTCGCCGGCCATGTGCACCTCATCGGTGGCGACCCGCCGGCCGGCCAGCAGTTCGGCGATGCCCGGCTCCAGGCCGATCTCCCCGATGTGCCGGCCCTCCGCGTCCTCGGGCAGCGCCAGCAGCCGCCGCGCCTCGTCGTTGGCCAGCACCAGGTGCTGTTCGCCGTCGACGACGAGGACGCCCTCGCGCACCGCGTGCAGCACCGCGTCGTGGTGCTCGTACATCCGGGTGACCTCCGCCGGGCCCAGCCCGTGCGTCTGCTGGCCCAGGCGGCGGCTCACCCAGCCGGCGCCCACCGTGGCCAGCGCCAGCGCCCCGGCCGCGCCGGCCGCGATCAGCGGCAGCTCCCGGCCCAGCACCGCGGACACCGTGGAGAACTCCACCCCCGTGGTCACCATCCCCACCACCGCGCCCCTGGCGTCCTTGACCGGGACGACCGCCCGCACCGCGTCCTGGGGCGCGCCCCGGAACCGTTCGGTGTACGACTGGCCGGCCAGCGCCCGGCTGAAGTCCCCGGCGGCCCGCGTCCCGATCAGGTCCGGTTTCGGGTCGGTGTACCGGATGCCGTCCCGGCTCAGCACGGCGACGAAATCGACCCCGGCGGAACGGCCGACCCGCACCGCGAGGGGCTGCAGCGCCGCGGTGGGATCGGGCGACCGCAGCGCCGCGGCCGTCGAGGGGGACTCCGCCAGGCCGACCGCGCAGGCCAGCGAGCGGTCGCCCGCCGCCTGGACGTCGGCGGTGTGGTTCTGCCACGCCAGTACGGCCGCGCCGGCCGCGATCAGCAGCAGCACCATCACCCACTGGAGCAGGAACACCTGCCCCGCGACGCTGCCCAACCCCGCCGCGGCGCCCCGCCGCCAGGCCCCGGACGGCCGCCCCGGCCGGTGGCCGCGCACCGGCGGCCGGGACCGTTTGCTGCTCATGCGACACCTTTTACAAGCATTTGCCAGTTGTTACCACAAGAGCCCGCTTTTCCCGGCCAGCGGACTCGCCTTGGTGCGAGCGGTACGGCGGGCGCGGTGCGGCGGCCTGCCGCTGAGCGGGTTCGGTCGTACGCGCCATGCGCCCCGCGACGCCCTCTTGCATCACGGAACGGTAACGGGTCTAGGCCAACCTTGAAGGCCCGTTAACCGGCCCGTCGCCGGGCCGACGTCCGGGCGCCACCCGGTGCCGGGACCGTCGGGGCATGCGAGTCATAGTCGTCGGAGCCGGTGTGCTGGGGACCCTGCACGCCTGGCACGCCATCGAACGGGGCCACGAGGTCCTGCACCTCGAACGGGAGGACGAGGCCCGCGGCGCCTCCGTCCGCAACTTCGGGCAGATCTGGGTCAGCGGCCGGGCCGGCGGCGAGGAACTGGACACCGCCCTCCGTGCCCGCGAGCTCTGGGAGTCGCTCGGCGCCCGCGTCCCCGGTATCGGATTCCGCGCCACCGGCTCCCTGACCGTCGTCCGCACGGACGCCGAACGGGCCGTCGCCGAGGAAGCCGTCCGCCGCCCGGACGCCGCCGCGCGCGGCTACCGCCTCCTCGACCCGGCCGCCGCCCGCGCCCTCAACCCCGCCCTGCGCGGCGACTTCCTCGGCGCCCTGTGGTGCGCCCGGGACGCCGCCGTCGAACCCCGCGTCGCCCAACGCGCCCTGAAACACGCCCTGTTGGCGTCCGGCCGCTACACCTACCTCGGCGGCCGCGAGGTCCGCGACCTCACCGGCGGCAGCGCCGTCCGCGACGACCACGGCACCACCCACCACGGCGACGCCGTCCTCCTGTGCACCGGCGCGTGGCTCGGCGGCCTGGTCCGCGAACTCGCCCCCGACCTCCCCGTACGCCGGGTCCGCCTCCAGATGATGCAGACCGACCCGCTCGGCGAACCCCTGCCCACCTCCGTCGCCGACGCCGACAGCTTCCGCTACTACCCCGCCTACCGCGGCCCCGCCCTGGACGCCCTCAACGCCGCCCAGGACCAGGCCCCCACCGCCGCCGCCCACAAGATGCAGCTGCTGATGGTCCAGCGGGCCGGCGGCGGACTGACCATCGGCGACACCCACGAGTACGCCACCCCGTTCGCCTTCGACACCGTCGAGGAGCCCTACGAGCACCTCACCGGCGTCGTCGAGGCGCTGCTCGGCCGCCCGCTGCCCCGTATCCGCCACCGCTGGGCCGGCGTCTACGCCCAGTGCGCCGACCCCGCCCGCGTCGTCCACCGCCAGCGGGTCGGCGACGCAGCCTGGCTGGTCACCGGGCCCGGCGGACGCGGGATGACCTGCGCCCCCGCCATCGCCGAAACCACCGCCGACGCCCTGGGATGGTGAGCCCGTTGCCGACCCCGCCGACCTTCCCCGACCGCGCCCCCGGCCCCGCCGACGTCCGCCTGGTCGTCCTCGACATGGCCGGCACCACCGTCGCCGACGACGGCCTGGTGGAGCAGGCGTTCGACGCCGCCGCCCGCCACATGGGCGTCGCACCGGGCAGCCCCCGCCACGCCGAACAGCTCGCGCACGTCCGCGCCACCATGGGCGAATCCAAGATCTCCGTCTTCCGGCACCTGTACGCCGACCCCGGCGGCGACCCCGAGGCCACCGAGGACGCCGCCCGCCGCGCCAACCGCGCCTTCGAGACCGCGTACGGCGAACTCGTCGCGGCCGGCCGGATCGCCCCCGTCCCCGGTGCCCGCGCCGCCATCGAGGCGCTCCGCGACGCCGGCCGCACCGTCGTCCTGACCACCGGATTCGCCCGCACCACCCAGGACGCGATCCTCGACGCCCTCGGCTGGCGCGGCCTGGTCCCGCTCACCCTCTGCCCCGCCGACGCCGGCGGCCGCGGCCGCCCCTACCCCGACATGGTCCTCGCCGCCCTGCTGCGCACCGGCGCCGCCGACGACGTCCGGCAGGTGGCGGTGGCCGGCGACACCGCCTACGACATGCTCGCCGGCCGCCGCAGCGGCGCCACCGTGGTCGCCGGGGTCCGCACCGGCGCGCACGACGCCGCGCGGCTCACCGCCGCCGGTGCCACCCACGTCCTCGGCTCGGTCGCCGAACTCCCCGCCCTGCTGGGGGCCGTGTGATGCCCGGCCCGACCACCGCCCCCGCACCGGCGCGGCCCGCCGCCCCCGCCGCGCCGCCCCCGGCCTCCGGTATCCGCTTCGACCGCGTCACCGTCGCCCACGGCCGGCACGGCGAGCACACCGTCCTCGACGCCCTCGACCTGACCGTCGAACCGGGCGAGGTGATGGCCCTGCTCGGCCCCTCCGGCTCCGGCAAGACCACCGCCCTGCGGGCCGTCGCCGGCTTCGTCCGCCCGGTCTCCGGCCGCGTGCTGATCGGCGGCCGGGACGTCACCGGCCTGCCGCCCCACCGGCGCGGCATCGGCATGGTCGTCCAGCAGTACGCGCTCTTCCCGCACCTGACCGTCGCCGGGAACGTCGCCTTCGGCCTCAAGGCGCACCGCACGCCGCGCGCCGACATCCCCGGCCGGGTCGCCGAGGCCCTGGAGCTGACCGGTATGGCCGGCTACGCCGACCGCCACCCCCGGGAACTCTCCGGCGGCCAGCAGCAGCGCGTCGCCATCGCCCGCGCCCTGGCCATCCGCCCCGGCGTCCTGCTGCTGGACGAGCCGCTGTCCGCCCTCGACACCCGGCTGCGCTCCGGCATGCTCGCCGAACTCGCCCGACTGCACCGGGAGTTGCCCGACGTCTCGATCCTCTACGTCACCCACGACCAGGTGGAGGCGCTCACCCTCGCCGACCGGATCGCCGTCCTGGAATCGGCCCGGCTCCGCGAATGCGGCACCCCGCGGCAGCTCTACCGCCGCCCGCGCACCGCCTTCACCGCCTCCTTCGTCGGCACCGCCAACCTGCTGCCGGTCACCGTCCGCCGGGACGGCGCCGTGGACTTCGCGGGCCGCACCCTGACCGTCGCCACCGGCGGCGCGGCACCTGGCGCGAGGGCCACGCTGTGCCTCCGGCCGCATCTGCTGACGCCTGGGGCGAGTGCGGGGGCGGGCGCCGGGCCGGGCTCCGGGGCGGGCGTTGGGCCGGACGCCGGGCCAGGCGGCCCGAACACCCTGCGCGGCACCGTCACCGACGTCCAGTGGCGCGGCGCCACCCACCGCCTGCACCTGTCCGCCGGCGGCCACCGCCTCCTCGCCGACCTGCCCGAACTCCGCGAGATCCCGGCCCTCGGCACGGAACTCACCCTGCGCTTCGCCCCGGAGGACGCGTCCCTCATCCCGGGGGGCATCGGGCCGGACGACGGCCGGGAGGGCACCTCCTCGTACGACCCGGAGGGCACCGCCCCGTACGCCCCGGACGGCCTCGGCCCGGACGGCGGGCCGCGCCATGCCTGAGCCGCCCCGCCCCCGACTC
>NZ_LLZI01000073.1 GCF_001509485.1 Streptomyces sp. NRRL F-4489 | reverse complement strand
GGCCCCCGCCCGCCCCCGGTCCCGCCCCCGGTCCCGGCCCGATCGGAGGAGTGCCGGGCCCCGGCCTCGGGGCTGTCGGGGAGCAGATGCGAGAGCACCATGTAGCTGATCGTCTTGCGGATGAACGGTTCGCTGCGGATGCGTTCGAGGACTTCCTCGAAGTGCTCGACGTCGGTGGCCCGGACGTGCAGCAGGGCGTCGGCGCCCCCGGTGACGGTCATCGCGGCGGCGATCTCCGGGTGGTTGCGGACCACTTCGGCCAGCCGCCGGGGCGGGGCCGCGCTGTCGCAGTACACCTCCACGTACGCCTCGGTGAGCCAGCCCAGGGCGGACGGGCGGACGGTGGCGGAGAAGCCGGTGATCACGTTGTTCTCGCGCAGCCGGTCCACCCGGCGTTTGACGGCGGTGGGGGAGAGGCCGATGGCGGTGCCGATCTCCGCGTAGCTGGCCCGGCCGTTCTCGATCAGCGCGGCGACGATCTTGCGGTCCAGCTCGTCGAACGGCGCGGACTTGGTGCTCATGGCGGCCCTCTCTTCCGACCTGCGCTCCGTCCCTCCACCGGGCCCGGTGGGGTCACGGTAACGGGGCGGAGAGGGGCGGGACGGTCGGTAGCGCACGGTCCCCAGTGCGCGCAGACGGGGGCGCGGTGCGCGGCGGTGGTGCGTACGGATGCCGGTGGCGCAGGCCCGGCGTGCGCGCCGAAAGCCGCAGGTCAGGCATCCGCGCAGGTCAGCGTGGGTGGCGTAACTCGGACGTAACGCCACTCGCCTAGCGTCGGGGGCCGGGTGCGCGGCGGTGAGTGAGGAGGCGGAGATGGGTGCGGGCAGTGAGTGCGCGGGCGGTGGCCCGGAGGGCAGTGGCCTGGAGGGCGGTGGGGTGGCCGGCACCCCGGGCGACGGCCGGGGCCGCGTCCCCGGTGACGGTTCGACGCGGGCCGACCGGGCGCGGCGGGTGGCGCATGTACTGCGCGGGCAGGTGCTGCGCGGGGCGTTCCCCGGCGGGGTGCTGCCCGACGAGCGGGCGCTGATCGCGGAGTTCGGCACCTCGCGCAACACCGTCCGCGAGGCGCTGGGGCTGCTGCGCGACGAGGGCCTGGTGGAGCGGCGGCGCGGCGTGGGGACGGTGGTCGTCGGCCGGGCGTACGAGCATCCGCTCGGCGAACTGGCCGGGCTGGCCGAGGTGCTCCAGCGCTACGGCACGGTGGTCAACGAGGTGCGCGAGGCGCGTCCGGTGCGGGCGCCCGCCTCGGTGGCGCGGCGGCTGGGCCTCCCGGAGGGCAGCCCGGCGGTCTACCTGGAGCGGCTGCGCCGGGTGGACGGGACACCGCTCTCGCTGGACTGCACGTACCTCATCCCGGAGGTGGGCGAGCCGCTGCTGGCGCTGGGCCGGGCGCGGCTGGAGAACCGCGATGTCTTCGAGCTGATCGAGAACGCGGCCGGGATGCCGCTGGGTTCGGCCGAGGTGTCCGTACGGGCGGTGGTCGCGGACCCGGCGACCTGCGCGGTGCTGGCGATGCCGGCCGGCGGCGCGGTGCTGGCGGTGGACCGGCTGACGCGGCTGGCGGACGGGCGCCCGGCCGACCTGGAGTTCATCCACCTGCGCGGGGACCGGCTGACGCTGCGCGCCCGGATGGACCGGGTGCGGGAGGGGGATGCGGGATGAACGGCGGGACGGAGTCCGGGGCGGCGGACGGCACGGCAGACGGGATGAACGGCGGGGCGGACCAGGCCACGAGCGCCGGGACGAACCAGGCGACGAGGGCCGGAACGGCCACCGCCCCCCACCCCGGGGCCCGCCCCCGCACCCTCCTGACCTGCGCCATGTGCCTCTGCGTCACCCTGGTCGTCGGCATGGTGTCCGCCGTCAACCTCGCCATCCCGGACCTCTCCGCCGGGGCGCTGCACCCGTCCGCCGGGGCCGTGGTGTGGGTCGTGGACGGCTATGTCGTGGTCTTCGCCTGCCTGCTGGTGCCGGCCGGGGCGGTGGCCGACCGGCGCGGCCGCAAGGGCGTCCTGCTGGCCGGGATGGCGGTGTTCGTCGCCGGTTCGGCGGTGTGCGCGCTGGCGCCGCACGTCGGGGTGCTGATCGCGGGGCGGATGCTGAGCGGCGTGGGCGCCGCGGCCGTCCTGCCGAACACCCTCGCGCTCCTGGTGGACGGCCTGGCGGACGGGCCGCGGCGGCGCGCGATCGCGGTCTGGGCGGCGATGACCGGACTCGCCGCCGTCCTGGGGAACGTGGGCGGCGGCGCGGCCATCCAGTACGGGAGCTGGCGGGCGCTGTTCGTGTGCGTCGTGCCCCTGGCGCTGGCGGCGCTGGCGCTGGCCGCCGTGGTCGCGCCGCGGGCGGAGCGGCATCCGGGGCCGGTGGCGCCGATGGCCGCCGTCCTGTTCACCGGGGGGTTCCTGGCGCTGCTGAACGGGATCGTCAGCGGGCCGCAGGACGGCTGGCTGAGCCCCTGGGTGCTCGGCTCGCTCGCGGCGGCCGGGCTGCTGCTGGCCGGCTGGGCCCGGTGGGAACTCCGTTCCGCGCGGCCCCTGTTGGACCCCCGGATCTTCACCCGCCCCGCCGTACGGGCGGGCGCGGCCGGGATGGCGGTGCTGTTCCTCGGGATGTTCGGGCTGTTCTACCTCAACGGGCAGTACCTCCAGTACGCCAAGGGCTACGGGCCGTTCGGCGCCGGTGTGCGGCTGCTGCCGATGGCGGCGGCGCTGCTGGCGGGCCCCCGGTGCGGGCTGCTGCTGGAGCGGTGGTGCGGGCGGCGCGGCGCGGTGGCGGGCGGGATGCTCGTGCTGGCCGCCGGGCTGGCCACCGTCTCGGCGGCCGACGCCGGGACGCCGTACGCGCTGTACGCCGCCGGGGCCGGGCTGACCGCGCTGGGCTGCGGGACGGCGACCCCGCTGCTCTCGCACGCGATGATGGCCGCGCTGCCCCCGGAGCAGGCCGGGGTGGGCTCCGGACTCCAGAGCCTGACGCGGGAGTTGGGGAGCGCGCTGGGGATCGCGGTGACCGGGACGCTGACCGCCGCGGTGTTCACCGCCCGGCTCCCGGCGCCGCTGGCCGGGCCGGACGGGCCCACGACCGTCGCGGCGGCGCAGGCCGCGCTGCGGGGGCTGCCGGGCGGCGGCGGGGCCGGGCTGCGGACGGCGGTGGTGGCCGCGTTCACGGACGGGCTGCATGTGGCGACGCTGTCGCTGGCGGCGGGGGTGGCGGTCGCGGCGGGCGCGGTCTTCCGGTGGATGCCGGGGGAGGCGGGAGAGCCGGGAGAGCCGGGAGAGGGCGAGGCGGACGCGTCGGACGCGGCCCCTGGTGCGCCTACGGGCCAGCCGGGACAGCGGGCGGAACGCTCCCACGAGCCGGGGGCGCACGCGTAACCCACAAGAGGTAATCGGTCGCGTGCGGAGAGTAACGAGGGCTGGTCGAGGAGAGATCACAGAGTGATCACAGAGTGCTCTCCCGGACGCGCCGGGAGTTCGAGGAGGGGGATCCCGATGCGCCGCCGTAACGCTCTGCTCGCCGCTGTCGCCGCCGCGCTCATGTCGCTCGCGCCACTGGCCGGTTCGGCCCAGGCCGCCAGACCCGAGGCGGCCGCCGCGGCGCGGATGCAGGAGGGCCGGTATCTGATCGTCAGCGAGAACCCGGAGGTCGGGAAGCTGGACTTCGCGCCCTTCAGCGTCCCGACCGACCCACCGAGCTATGTCATCACCGGGTCGCACCGCAAGGACCTCAAGGAGCAGTGGACGGTGACGCCGGCCGGGCCCGGCGCCTACACCCTCAACTCCACGACCCACCCGGGCGCGAGCTGGTCCCGCCACAGGGACGCGATCGTCGCCTCCGAGGCCAGCTGGAGCCGGTTCGCCATCGAGCCGGCGGGCGGGGGCACGTACCGGATCCACGTGCCGAACGAGGACGCGGTGGCCACCCTGAACCGCTCTGACGAGCAGCTCCACGTGGAGCCCGATCAGGGGTCGCCCGCCCAGCGGTGGCGGTTCGTGCGGGTAGCGGAGTGACGCGGCGGGGGCGCGCCCGCTCGCACCGGGCGCGCCCCCGTCCGTCCGCCCATCCGGGTCCCGTCCCGCCGGCTCCTGTCTCGCCGGCTCCCGTTCCCCCGGCTCCCGCTACCGCGGCACCACCCGCTGGATCTTGGCGCGTTCGACCACCTTCGGGCCGACCTCCGCCGCGCGGGCGACCAGGGCGTGCGCGTCCCAGTCGGTCGGCCAGCCCTCCCAGAGGCGGAGGCGGCCGTTGACCACCACGGCGCGGATCTGGTCGCGGTTGGCGAGCCGGACGAGTTCCCAGCGCAGGTCGTAGGAGGGGGTGAGTTCGGGGACGGCCAGGTCCACGAGGAGGTAGTCGGCGGCCTTGCCGGCGGCGATCTGTCCGGTGACGCGGCCCAGTCCGAGGGCGTCGGCGCCGCCCGCGGTGGCGTGTTCCAGCCACAGGTGCCCCGCGCCGCACACCGAGTCGCCCGAGGCCAGCCCGTACGCCAGCCGCTGGGCCGTCTCGGCGGCGTCGATGAGCCGGAAGCCGTCACCGCGGGTGCCGTCCGTCCCGGTGCCGAAGCGGACGCCGAGCGCGGCCAGCATGGTGGCGTGCGCGACGGCGTTGCCCTTCCAGGCGCTGGCCACCGGGTTGTAGCTGATCGCCGCGCCGGAGTCGGCGAGCTGCCGCATCTCGGTCGGGGTGAGCAGGGTGGCGTGCGCGCCCAGGGTGTACGGGCCGAGGGCGCCGAGGTGGTGGAGGTAGTCCACGGGGCGGCGGCCGACGCTCTTCAACGAGCGTTCCACGGACGCCAGATGCTCGTTGACGTGGATCTGGAAGACCACCTTGGCCTCGGCACAGAGGTCGGCGGTCCGCTTGAGGACCGGGCCGGTGGCGTCCTCGGGGACGGCGATGGCCAGCGACGGGTGGACGAGCGGGTGGCCGTGCCAGCGCGCCAGATGGGCCGGGCCGCCGGTGCCGTCCGAGACGATCTTGCCGAGGACGCAGCGGATACCGGCCTCCTCGGTGCCCTTGGCGACCGCCGCCACATCGACCGGCGCGCGCGTCCCGGCGTCGGCGACGGTGGTGAAGCCGCCGCGCAGCGCCTCCAGGGCGGCCAGTTTCGCGGAGAGGTAGGCGGTCTCCTCGTCCAGCGCGTGTTCCAGCGGCTCCCAGACGGTCTTGAAGATCTCCGACGGCTGGCCGAACGACTGGGCCTTGCCGAAGCTCTGGGTGAGGTGGTGGTGCGTATCGACGAAGCCGGGCATCAGCAGATGGCCGTCGAGGCGGACCGGCGCGGGGCCGTTGCGGTGGGCGGCCAGCAGACGGGCGGCCGGGCCGACCTCCCGGAAGGTGCCGCGCTCGATGAGGACCGCGTGGTCGCGTACGGGGCCGTCCGGCAGCAGCACCACCTCCGGGAGGAGCAGCTGCCGGTCCCCGCCGAACTGGTCGGGTCGGGGCGCGCGGTGGGCCGCGGAGGCGGCGCCGGGGTGCGCGCCGGGGCGGTCGGTGGCGCGGACGGACGCGGGGCCGGCGGCGGTCGCGCCCGCGGCGTACGCGGGGCCGGCGGACGGACCGCCGAGCAGGCCGCTGGCGCCTACGCCGGTGAGGCCGGCCACCCCGGCGAGGAAGCCGCGGCGGCCGAAGCGGGACCGGCCGCCGTCCCGTATGGCGTCCGCGGGGGCGCCGCCCCCAGGGGCGCCGCCCACCGGCTCACCGGAGCCCGGTGAACCACCCACAGGAGCACCGCCTGCCCCCTGGGCCTCCGCCGCCAGGGCCTCCGCCCCGGTGTCCTCCGTCCGCCCGCCGCCCGGACATTCGCCCCGGGACGACCCGGCCTCCTGACCCTGCCGCCGCTCGTTCGCCAACCCGATCGCCTGCTTCCCTCGCCGCATACGTAGCCGCGGCCGGCCCGTGAACCGGGGCCGGCCGCGCTGGGTGGCCCGAACCCTAGAACCAGCCATTAAGCGGAACAAGACTTTCGACATGCGGGATTCGGCACGGTATGCGCGCAGGTGGCGCAACCCCCCGCGCCCCGTTCGGCGTCCCAGGTCACGACGTGTGCGCGGCCCCGGCCCGGTGGCGTAACGTCCCCGAAACACAGCGAGCGGGGGCGGCGATCGGGCCACGGCGGGCGCCCTGATCACCGCATGGGATCCTGATGCGTCATGTTCCCGCCGGGCGGACGGAGTACGGAGTACGTACGGCGGCACGGGGTGGACGCCCGCCGGAGGTGGCGGGCGGGCTGGCGATACGGGTGGACGTGCGGCGATACACGAGTGCGACGACTGCAACGACGAGTCTCTGCTTCCTGGTCGAGGAGCAGTACCGCTACGACGGCATGCCGCGGGACGTGATCGGCCAACTCCGCGCGTGGGGCCACCGGGTGGACGTGCTGCGGCCCGGCCGTTCGCTGATCCGGATGTCCGAACTGTCCGAGGCGGTGCGGACCGGCGGCCACGCCGCGTGGGTCCTCAAGACGGTCTCCGGCGGGCCCGGCCTGACCCTCCTGGAGGCCGCCGCCACGGCCGGGCTGACCACGGTCAACGACATACGGGCGATCCGCGGCGTACGGGACAAAGCGCTCGCCGCGGTGATCGGCCGGGCCGGCGGGCTGCCGGTGCCGATGACGTACGCGGCGGTGCGCGCCGAGGAGTTCGCGGCGCTGCCGGCGGCGGAGTTCCCGCTGGTGGTGAAGCCGGCGGACGGCAGCTCGGGGCGCGCGGTGCGGCTGGTGGAGCGGCCGGAGGAGCTGGTGGCGGGGGGCGGTTCCCGGCTCGTTGGCGGGGAGCCCCGTGGCGCGGAGCCGGGCGCGGCCGGGTCCGGGGGCGGGGAGCCGGGCGTGGCCGGGTCCGGGCCCGGGCCCGGTGGCGGGGAGCCGGCCGCCGTGGACCCCGGCTCCGCACCCGCCCCCGGCCCTGCCTCCGGCATGCTGATAGCCCAGCCCTACGTCCCCAACTCCGGCACAGACCTGAAGGTTTACAGCATTGCCGGGGACCTCTACGCGACCGAGCGCAGCTCCCCGCTCCACCCCGGGCAGGCCGTACGGGAACGGCAGGTGCCGCTGCCGCGCGAGGTCGCCCGGATCGTCACCGAGGTCGGCGCGGTCTTCGGCCTCGACCTCTACGGCGTCGATGTGCTGCTGGGGCCGGACGGCCCGGTGGTGGTCGACATCAACGACTTCCCGAGCTTCCGGCAGGTCCCGGACGCGGTGGCGCGGGTCTCCGCCGCCGTCCTCCGGCTGGCCCGCGACGGCAGCGACCACCGCGTCGCCGCGCCGGCCCTGCCGTTCATCGGCCACCAGCGCTGGCTCCGCCCGGCGGCCGAGGCGGTCGGGGGCGCCCTGTGACGGGCCGCGCCATACGGGTCGGGATCATCAGCGCCGACCCCGGGCACCCGCTGCTCACGGCGACCGCCGGCCTGCTGCGCGGCCGCGGCCACCGGGTCGGCTTCCTGACGCCGGACGGGCGGGCGGCGGCGGGGGATCGCGTAGCGCCGGGGGAGCACGCGACGGCGAGGGGCCTCGCGGCGGCAGGCGAGCCTACGGGTCCGGACGCGCCCCACGCTTCGTGCGCCCCCCGCGCCGACGTCTACCTCCTCAAGGCCCGTACGCCACCGGCCCTGGCCCTGGCCGCCCGGCTGGAGGCCGCCGGAGCGCCGGTCGTCAACAGTGCGGCGGCCACGGCTGGTTGCCAGGACCGCGCGGCCATGGCGGAGACGGCCCGCGCGGCCGGCCTGCCGTTCGCCGCGACCGTCCACGAAACGACCCTGGCGCCCGGTGCCGCCCTGGCCCCCGGTGCCAACGGTGCCGCCACAGCCCCTAGCGGCACACTCCCCCCGGATCTCCCCTTCCCCCTCGTCCTCAAGAGCCGGCACAGCCGCCGCGGCGACCTCGTCGCGCGCGTCGACACCCCCGCCGAACTGGGCGAACTCGCCGCCACCCGGCCCGGCGAGCCCGTGATCCTCCAGCGGTTCACCGCCAACGACGGCTGGGACCACA
Organism: Streptomyces sp. NRRL F-4489; assembly: GCF_001509485.1. Lineage (GTDB taxonomy): Bacteria > Actinomycetota > Actinomycetes > Streptomycetales > Streptomycetaceae > Streptomyces. The sequence continues at coordinate 460 of NZ_LLZI01000073.1, read as the reverse complement.
AGCTGTGGATCGTCGACGGCCAGCTCTTCGCCGCCCGGCGCCGCTCCGAACTCTCCCCCGGCGGCCGCGGCCCGAACACCCCCCTCCCCGTCTCCGCCCTCCCCGCCGCCTGGACCGCCGCCGCCCTGCGCGCCGGCGAGGTCTTCGGCCTGGAGGTCTACGGGGTGGACCTGCTCGACGCCGGCGACGGCACCCCGCTGATCGTGGACGTCAACGCCTTCCCCGGCATCCGCGGCCAGGCCGGCGCGCCTGAGGCACTGGCGGCCCTGGCCCTCCGCCACGCCACCACACGCCCCGCGCCCGCACGCCCCGCCTCCACCCGCCCGTAACGCACACACCCGTAACGCACACACCCCGCGCCCGTACGCCCTACTCCCGCACCCGGATCCGCACCCGTACTCGTACCCGTACGCGCACACCCCCCTTCCGTCCGCCCCGCATCCGCACCCCCCGCTTCCAC
>NZ_LLZI01000072.1 GCF_001509485.1 Streptomyces sp. NRRL F-4489 | reverse complement strand
GGCCGTGGGGTGGGTCTGGTGGGGGGGCGGTGGCTCGCGGGTCGCCTCCCGGATTCGGGGAGGGAGCCCGGGCCGCGCAGGGGTCTGGTGAGGGGCTGCCCTACGGGCCGAGGGGCGTTCCGACTACGTGGCCTGCGGTGACGGCGGGTCAGCTCGACGCGTGCCGACGGCAGTTCGGGGGACGCAGGGTTCGGCCCCCAACGCGCCTTAGTCGCCGCGCTGTTCGGGGGCGACGAACAGATGCCGAAAGGGCTACCGAGGCCCCCTCCGGGTCACTCGGCGCCGACCCGCAGCGCCTCCTCGACGATCGCCTCCAGACGGGCGTGGTGGGCGCCGCGCCAGTAGACCCGTCCGCAGGCGGTGCACTGCGCGAAGACGTCGTACGTGCGCTGCGTGCCGTGCTGCAACTGCTCCTGGACGGCGTCCTTGTCGGCCGCGGTGAGTCGGCCGTTGCACGCGGTGCAGCGGGTCCACGGGGCGAGGTCGGGCGCGAACCGGCTGAGGACATCGCGGAGTTGGTCGTCCGGGCGGTCGCTGTAGACGTAGGCGCCGGCCCAGATCTCGCGGCGCTGGAGCAGCCCGCGGTCCCGGGAGAGCAGCACCCGGCGCTCCTTCGCGGAGAGCGCCGCCAGGGCCGCGTCGCCCGGGTCCTCGTTGGTGTACGCGGCGTCGACGCCCAGCAGCCGCAGACGGCGGGCGAGGGTGCCCAGGTGCACGTCGAGCAGGAAGCGCAGGGGTGCGCCGGGGACGCGCTGCGGGCGCTCGACGGCGCGGACCTCGATGCGTTCGCCCTCGCGCGGCACGTGCGAGACCGGGACCTCCGTACCCTCCGCGACCAGCCGCCCGACCTCGGTGAGCGGTACGCCCAGCGACTCGACGACATGCCCGAGCGTCGAGGCGCCGTCGGTGACCAGCGGCGTACCGGCGGCGGCGCGCCCGGCGCCGACGAAAAGGTGCAGCTCAGGGGCGAAAGTCAGGGCGATCTCAGGTCCGTTCACGTCGCTCAGCATCGCATCGCGCGGGGCGTGGCGGCCACCCGTTTCCGCGGGGCGGCGGCCGGGCGCCGGGAGCCGCGGAAACAGGGGCGGCACCCCGCGCCACATACGGACCGTAGTGGTCGGCCCCACGGATTGTGCGCCGTGGAGCAGGACCGCTCCGCCCGCCGCACCTAGCCTCACCTGCACATCAGCAACGAGGGACCCACCGGCCACGGCAGCCACACCACGAGGGGCCCGTCGGCCACGGCAGCGACACCAATGAGGGGCGGCACCGGTGAACTGGCTCATCCATGACTACCGCGAGAAGGACCTCGCCGAAGTGGTCCACCTGATCGACTCCACCGCCGAACTCGGCCAGGAGTCGGTGTTCTCGCTCGCCGAGTGCATCAGCGCGCTCACCTCGCGGCAGCCCGCCGTGGTGGCCGTCCACCAGGGCGCCCCGATCGGCGCGGCGCTCGCCTGTGTGGCCGGTGAGCGGGGCTGGGTGATGCGGATCGCGATCTCCTCGGCGTGGCGCGGCCGGGGGCTGGCCAGCGCCCTGCTGGTCGAGCTGGAGCGGCGCCTGGTCGCCGCCCGGGTCAGCCGGATCGCGTACGTCCTGCCCGAGGAGGACCTGCTCGGCGAGGGGCTGCTGAACGCCGGCTACACCCGGCAGCCGGCGGTCGCGTACTTCGAGAAGGTCGAACCGCACCACGGGCCGGCGGCCAGCCTCCTGGAGGAGCTGGGCGGCCGGTTCCTGCCGTCCGACCTGTGGGCCAGGGTCGCGGGGATGGAGGCGGAGAAGGACCTGATCGAACGGCGGGTGGTGCTGCCGCTGGCGGAGCCGGAGCGGGCCGCCCGGCACGGGGTGCGGCCCCCGAGGGCGATCACCCTGTTCGGCCCGCCGGGTACCGGGAAGACGACCTTCGCCCGGGGGATCGCCGCCCGGCTCGGCTGGCCGTTCGTCGAGCTGCTGCCGTCCCGGTTGGCGGACGAGGGGAACCTCGCGGCGGCGCTGCGCTCCGCGTTCGCCAGGATCGCCGAGCTGGAGCGGGTGCTGGTCTTCATCGACGAGGTCGAGGAGATCGCCCCGGTGCGCGGTGAACCGGCCCAGCCGGGCGGGCTGCACGGCGTGACCAATGAGCTGCTGAAGCTGATCCCCGGCTTCCGGGAGCGGGACGAGCGGCTGCTGGTGTGCGCGACCAACTCCATCCGCTCGCTCGACCCGGCGTTCCTGCGCCCGGGGCGCTTCGACTACCTGATCCCGATCGGTACGCCCGACAAGGCCGCCCGCGCGGCGATCTGGTCGCGCTACACCGAGGGCCGTCCCGATGTCGACATTCCGGCGCTGGTCGCGGCCAGTGACCTGTTCACCCCGGCGGACATCGAGCACGCCGCCCGGGTGGCCGCGCAGGCGTCGTTCGAACGGGACCTGGAGGCGGTCGGCGTCGGTCCGGGCGACCGGGGCCGGCCCGGTGCCGGCACCGAGGACTACCTGGCCGCGATCGAGCGGAGCCGGCCGACCGTCACCCCCGCGATGATCGACGAGTTCACCGCCGACATCACGGCCCACGCCCGCTGCTGAGGCCGCTGGGGGCGGGACGGCCGCTCGGGCGGCCGCTCGGGGCGGCCGTTCCCCTAAGGGCCGCGAGCGGCCGCTCCCGCCACCCGGACGACCCGCACGCACTGCGCACGGAGGACGCGCTCCCGCCGCGCCTCCTCCGCTGGGACGACGAAGCGCCCGGCCGGTCTGCCTACGGTGAGAAGGGCAGCCGGGCCGGCGGGCGGTGCGGCACCGCGCTCCGTGTGCCGGGACAGCGACGCGTACCGAGAATGGCGCGTACCGAGAGTCGAGGGAGGCGGGACGGCACATGCCGGAGAATCCGCAGGCAGCTCAGGCACCACGGGCCGCACAGGCCCCGCAGCACGCTCGGGGCAGCGCTCCGGGACCGGCCCCGTCCGGTGACCCCGGGTCCGGCGCCTCCCTCCCCGTGGTCGATCTGGGCTCCTACGGGCCGGACTTCGTCGCCGATCCGTATCCGTACTACGCCGCACTGCGGGCCCGGGGCCCTGTCCACCGGGTGCGCACCCCCTTCGGCCAGGAGGCGTGGCTGATCGTCGGCCACGAGGCGGTCCGGACGGCGCTCGCGGACCCTCGGCTGGGCAAGGACTGGAGCAGCGCGCACCTCGAACGGGTCGTCGACGACCGGGCGCCGCTGTTCACCAACATGCTGGACGTGGATCCGCCGCACCACACCCGGCTGCGGAAGCTGGTGGCGAAGGAGTTCACCCCCCGCCGCGTCGAAGCGCTCCGCCCCCGCGTCCAGCACCTCACCGACGGCCTGCTCGACGCGATGCTGGCGGCGCCGGACGGCCGGGCCGACCTGGTGGAGGCGCTGGCCTTCCCGCTGCCGATGACCGTCATCTGCGAGCTGCTCGGCGTCCCGTCGATGGACCGCGACGCGTTTCGCGCCTGGTCCCGCGAACTGGTCTCACCGACCGGCCCGGAAGAGGTGCGGGCCGCCGTCGTGGCGATGTCGGAATACCTCGCCGGCCTGATCGAGACCCAGCGCCGGGAACCGGCCGACGGGCTGCTCAGCGCCCTGATCCGGACCAGCGACGAGGACGGCGACCAGCTGTCCCGCGAGGAGCTGATCGGCACCGCGTTCCTGCTGCTGGTCGCCGGCCACGAGACCACCGTCGGCCTGATCTCCAACGGCGTCCGGGCCCTGCTGGAGCACCCCGACCAGCTGGCCGCCCTGCGGGCCGACGGCGGTCTGCTGGAGAACGCCGTGGAGGAGATGCTGCGCTACGACGGCCCGGTGGAGACCGCCACCTGGCGCTGCGCGGCCGCCCCGGTGGAACTCGGTGGCACCGTGATCCCCCAGGGCGCGCCCGTCCTCATCTCGCTCGCCTCGGCCTCGCGCGACCCCCAACGGTTCGCCGCGGCCGACGACTTCGACCTCACCCGCGACGCGCGCGGCCATGTCGCCTTCGGGCACGGCATCCACTTCTGCCTCGGCGCCCCGCTGGCCCGTCTGGAGGGCCGGATCGCCCTCCGCTCCCTCCTGGACCGCTGCCCCGGCCTCGCCCTGGACACCACCGCCGGCGCCCTCACCTGGCGCTCCGGCCTCCTGATGCGCGGCCCGGAGAGGCTGCCGGTGCGGTGGACGGTCTAACGGGTCGGCCCTCGGGCCCCATGGGCCGGACGTGCGACAGTGTCCCGATGAAGACCATAGGTTTGATCGGCGGCATGAGCTGGGAGTCCACCGCGGAGTGCTACCGCCTGCTGAACGAGCTGACGCGCGAGCGCCTGGGCGGGCTGCACTCCGCCAAGTGCGTCCTGTATTCGGTGGACTTCGCGGAGATCGAACGCCTCCAGGCCGAGGGCCGCTGGGACGAGGCCGGCGAGGTCCTGGCCCGGGCCGCCAAGGCACTGGAGGCGGCGGGCGCGGACCTGCTGCTGATCTGCACCAACACCATGCACAAGGTCGCCGACCGGGTCTCCGCGGCGGTCGGCGTGCCGCTGCTGCACCTCGCCGACACCACCGCGGACGCCGTACGCGCCAAGGGACTTCGGCGGATCGGGCTGCTCGGCACCGCCTTCACCATGGAGCAGGACTTCTACCGCGGCCGTCTCGCCGGCCACGGCCTCGACGTGCTCGTCCCGGAGGCCGCCGCCCGCCGGACCGTCCACCGGGTCATCTACGAGGAGCTGTGCCTGGGCGTCGTCAAGGAGGAGTCGCGCGACGCCTTCCGTTCGGTGATCGACGACCTCATCGCCGCCGGGGCCGAGGGCATCGTCCTCGGCTGCACCGAGATCGAACTCCTCATCCGCCCCCAGGACAGCCCCGTTCCCGTCTTCCCCACCACCCGGCTGCACGCCGAAGCGGCCCTCACCCACGCCCTGTCCGCCACCTGACCGACCCTGCACACGCCATCCGCCCCGCACCTCTCGTTCCACCACAACTCCCCCATGGGGAACGAGAGGTACGCTGACGCCCGTGTCGCGCAACGAGTGGGAACGGCTGGCCAGGATCCGCATCCAGGTCACCGGAGAAAGCCTCGAACGCGCCCTGGCCGTGCTCCGCGGAGAGGCCACCGGAGCGGAACCGGGCGGCGGGGGTGAGGCGGGGGACGCGGGGGCGGGCGGGGCCCGAACCGGGGTCGGGGCTGAGGCCGGGGCCGGGCCCGGGGAATTCGGAGACGCATCCGCCGCCGGAGGCGCATCCGAACCCGAAGCTACGGAACCCGACCGTCCGGACCCGCGCCGCCCGCATCCCCATCTGCGCGGCCTGTGATCACGGGGCCGCGCCCCGCCCCTCCACCAGGCGCCTCCGCCCTCCGGCCTCCCGCCAGTTCGCACGCCATCCCGGCACCGGCCAGCACCGCGGCCAGGTGCAGCACCGCCGCCATCCCAAGATTCTCGGGCAGTTGAACGCCGGCCGGCCGCACCAGCCCCACGACCGCCACCCCCACCAGCTTCCAGCCGCTCCACGCGAACAGCGAGCCCGAGCCGAGCCATCCGAGGCCGCACACCCACCAGCGCGGCCACCGGGCCGGACGGGTCCGCGCCAGCAGCCCCACGGCGGCGGACGCGCCCAGCGCCCACAGCGCGCTCAGCCCCGTCAGCAGACTTCGCTGAACGGTCCGCAGCGCCGGCCGGTCGATCCCCCCGGTACCGCCGAGCGCCCAGTACAGCCAGACCCCGCCGACCAGGCCACCGAGGATCGCCGGCCACGGCACCGGGCCCCGGCGGCCGTCCCCCAGCCGCCCGGCGAACAGCTCCGGCCGGCACCGCCGCGCATAAGCGGGCAGCGCCACGGCCAGGCCGAGGCCGGTGCCCACGAAGCTGCACTGGATCAGCGCCGCCTCCCAGCCCGGCATCACCGGCTCACCACCGCCACCCCGGTCGCCGGCGTCGGCACCGGGCAGCAGCCCGCTGACCACGGCGTACGGCAGGATCGAGACCAGGAACCCGGCCCCCGTCCACGCGCAGAACGCCACCGGCCACCCCGGGAGCCGAAGCCCCCACGGCCGCACCAGGGCCAGCGCCAGCCCGATCCCGAGGGCCGCCATGCCCACGGTGACGGCGTTGAGCAGCACCCACCCGCCCAGGCCGAACCCCGCTCCGATCGGGAGCACCCCCAGCAGCGCCCCCGCCACCCACACCACCTTGATCACCAGATACGGCACCAACGCCGCCGCGGCCCCGTATGCCGCCCAGCCCCCGACCCGATCCCAGCGCTCCACCCGGACTCCCTTCCACCTACGGGAATCCAGCCTCCGCCGCCCCCGAACCTCTCGGCCTCCCCCTCCGGAACCATCCGCCTCCCCCGCCCGGCGGACGCGGCCGTCCACCTCCCCGGCCCCGCACGCCGCTCGTCACCCACCACGCACAGCGCGGCGGTCACGGCGGGTACGAGGCCGGTACGAGAGCCGCTCACACGGGGGCGGTGCCGATCACATCGGGGCGGGCGTCGGGGCGGACGTCAGGGAGCCAGCGCTCGCGCCGGGAGCGGCGTCCGGGGCATCTGATGCCCGCCGCTGGCCAGCATCCGCACCTCTCCCCGGTCGCTGATCTCCGCGCGCACGATCCCCGATTCGTCCTCGTAGATCGGATACCCGCCCGCTCCCACCTGGTCGGTACGCCGGACGACCACGACGTCGTCCTCCACGGCAGGGGCCTGAAATACCAGCTCATAGCGTTCCGGGTAATCCATCGGGGCCTCCCGATACTGCTCTGCGGGTACTGCCGCCCGAGGCACCGCCCCGGCCACCGCACTGTGCGCGCGGCGCCCCGGCTTCCTTCCATCGTCGCCCACGCCTGGCCGCCCCGCCTCGCCACAAACCCGTTGAACGGACAACCAACAGCCCGCCCCGACGCCCTCCGTCACACCACGCTCCTACGCACACCGCCAAAATTCACGATCAACGTCGACCCGTGGGTTGATGTCATGGCAACTGCCCGCCAGCGACAATCAATCGCGAAAGATCAAGCAAGCCACCGCGGCAACTCCCCTCCCATCGACCTCGACCCGGCGCCCGCCAGGTCCGAACTCCCGGAGAGACCATGCACACCGACCGTCCCGCCCACCGCCTCCCGCGGCGCACGCTCACCGCGTCGGCCGCCGCCACCGCGGCCGCCTTATGCCTCCTCGCCGCCGCTCCCGCCCCCGCCCTGGCCACCGCTCACGCCACCGGCACCACCGCACCCACCGCGGCAACGGCCGCGCAAGCATCTGCGGGAGCGGCTGTGAAAACGGCCGCGGGAGCGGCAGGCATCAGACCCGCCTCCGAAGCCGGCGTCGACCACCAGGCATTGCAGAGATCCCTCCAGGCGTTCCACGACGCGGGGATGTACGGCGCGTACTCCGCCGCGCGGGACGGCGCCGATGAATGGCAAGGCGCCGCCGGAGTCGCCGACATCGGCACCGGGCGCCTCACCACGCCCCTCATGCGCCACCGCATCGGCAGCATCACCAAGACCTTCACCGCCGTCGCCGTGCTCCAGGAGGTGGGCAAAGGCCGGATCGCACTCGACGCCCCGATAGCCCGCTATCTCCCCGACCTCGTCCCGGGCGAGCGCGGCCAGGCCATCACCGTCCGCATGCTCCTCAACCACACCAGCGGCATCGGCGAATACACCGACAAGATCTTCACGACCACGGACAGCCTGGAGACCAACCGCCTACGCCGCTTCGATCCCGAAGAACTGGCCCGACTCGGCCTCACCGCACCGCCTTTGAGCGCGCCCGGCCAGGCCCACCACTATTCCAACACCAACTTCATCCTCGCCGGACTCCTGCTGCGCAAGGTCACCGGCCAGGCCCCCGAGGCGTACATCACCGAGAACGTCATCCGCAGAGCGGGCCTGAAGATGACCTTCTTCACGCAGTCACCGGTGATCCTGGCGCCGCACGCCCTCATGTACGAGGCCGCTTACGGGGAGTTCGACCCGCCGCGCGAGTACAGCGTCTACAACATGTCCTGGGGCGGCACGGCCGGCGCCCTGGTGTCGACCATGCCCGACCTCAACCGCTTCTACCGCGCCCTGCTGAGCGGCCAGTTGCTCGCCCCGGCCCAGCTGGCCCAGATGAAGACGACCGTGCCGATACCGGGTTCCACCGCACGCTACGGCCTCGGCCTGCTCCGTATGTCCCTGCCCTGCGGTGAGTTCTGGGGCCACAACGGCCTGGTGCTCGGCGCCATGACCTGGTCCCTCTCCAGCCCGGACGGCCGGCGCCAGGTCTCCGTGGGCTTCAACCTCACCCGTTACCAGAAACTCGACGCCAACAACCGCCCCATGCCCAGCCCCATCGACACAGCCCTGGACACCCACATAACCCAGGCCCTGTGCGCCACCCCGAGCACCGGCACCGGCGCGGGAACGAGCCCCGGCACGGGCACGGGCCAGCTCCTCGCCCAGCCGCACCTCGGCTGATCCGCACAAGGCCCCGCCCCCGGCGGACATACCGCGGGGGCGGGGCGGGTCCGAGAAGCGCCAGCAGCTCGGATGGATACGGGCACCACCGTACGGCCGACCACCGACACCACCGACCGCACACCGGCCCCGGCCCCGCAAACACCACCCGTTCCAGGGACCCCCGGCGCTCGGGCAGCCGCCGGGGGCGGCCGGCGGGCCGGCGGTCAGGCAGCGGGCGGCGGTCGGGAGACGGGCCGGCGGTGCGGGGGGCTGGCGGTCGGGCGGCGGGCCGGCGGTCGGGAGACAGGCCGGCAGTCAGGCAGCGGGCCGACGGTCCGGGGGCGGGGGGCGGG
>NZ_LLZI01000071.1 GCF_001509485.1 Streptomyces sp. NRRL F-4489 | reverse complement strand
GGGTGGGGGGAGGGGGAGGGGGAGCCCCCCTTCTGCTCGTGCCCGTGCCCTCGGCGCGGGCGGCGGTGGCCGGGCGGGGGCATGATCCGGTGCGCCGGATCGCGCGGACGGCCGCCGCCGAGCTGCGGCGGGCGGGTGCCGAGGTGTGGACGCCGGCGGTGCTGCGGCAGCGCCGGGCGGTGGCCGACCAGGCGGGGCTGTCCGCCCGCCAGCGGCTGGTGAACGTCGCCGGCGCCCTGGAGGTACCGGGGGCCGCCCGGCGGCTGCTGGCGGGGGCACGGGTGGTGCTGGTGGACGACCTGGTGACGACAGGGGCCACGCTCGCCGAGGCGGTGCGGGCGGTCCGCGCGGCCGGGGGCCGGGTGAGTGGGGCCGCGGTGGTGGCGGCGCCGCGTAATTCTTTCCTTTTCAACGGACGGTGAGGCTTCGACGGACGGTGAGGCGCAGGGCGGCGGTTCGCAAGGGGGCGGAAGCGGTGATGAGGCGGGCGGCGGTCCGAGAGCGGCGAGGCAGCGGAGGTCAGGAGCGCGGCGGTCCGCAGCGGCGATCAGGCGGGCGGCGGTCCGACGGCGGGTGAAGCGCAGTCCAGGCGCGCGGCGGTCTACAGCGGCGATCGGGCGGGCGGCGGTCCGACGACGGGTGGAGCGCCGTCCACGCGGTCAGCGCTCAGCCGCCACCCCCGGGCGGACGCGTTTTCGGCGCGCCGCGGGGGCCCCAGCGGTGACGTTGCGGTCCCCTAGTGGTCCCCAGCGGTGCCGTTGGCGAACAGGCGCGCGGCCGTGCAGCGCCAGCGACTGCGGCCCAGACGCGCCGCGGACCGTCAGCCATACATGTACGCGGGCGCCGGCCGCCACGCGCGAAAGCCGTCTCTCAGCCCGCCCAAGGCCAGCACCCCAAGCCGCCTTCCCACTTCCCCCGCGCCCCAGGTCAGACCCCGCAAGCCGGTGTCCGAGCGCGCGACCCGCAGGCCCTGAGCGCGCGGCCCGCCGCCCCGAGCGCCTGGCCCGCCAGAGCCGGACGGAGCCGCCCCGTCCCGCTGCCCCCGCCCCCGGCACCGCCCCCGCGAGCCATCCCACGGCCCGGGTGGTTGAACTGGAACTCGGTGGGGGAGCGATTCGTTGCTGGTAGTGAGCGCCGATTTTCACTCAAACGGAGCTGGTGCGGACGAGGGGGTGCCGACACCCGTCCAGTAGAGCTATGTTCGGTTGTGAGGACTTGGCAGACGCTTTGCCTCGAATGTCGTGATGCAGGCGTTTCGGGGTCTTTCGGTGATCCTGAAAACGCGGGAGTGGAGATCGGAGTGGAGATCTCGTCCATGGGGGAGGAGGAGGTGGAAGTCGCCAGTCCGAGGCTTCGGCACTCACCGGGGCCTGGTGCAAGAAGGAGCTGCTCCGCTCGCTGAGCGGGGCGATCCGGGAACGGAGTTCTGCGTGGACATCGTCGTCAAGGGCCGCAAGACCGAGGTGCCCGAGCGGTTCCGCAAGCACGTGGCCGAGAAGCTGAAGCTGGACAAGGTCCAGAAGCTCGATGGCAAGGCGATCAGCCTGGACGTCGAGGTGTCCAAGGAGCCCAACCCGCGGCAGGCCGACCGTTCCGACCGAGTGGAGATCACCCTCCGCTCCCGTGGCCCGGTGGTCCGGGCCGAGGCGGCCGCAGCCGACCCGTACGCCGCGCTGGACCTGGCGTCAGCCAAGCTCGAGGCGCGCCTGCGGAAGCAGCACGACAAGCGTTTCTCGCGCCGCGGCAACGGACGGATCCCGGCGAGCGCGGTGGCGGTCACCGTCCCCGACGCGGCGCGGCTGAACGGCCACGGCCTGACGGCCGCGGAGGAGGCCGCCGAGCCGGGCAAGGTGCCGACGACCCGGATGGGGTCGCTGGAGATCCAGGGCGAAGGCCCCGTCGTCGTCCGGGAGAAGACCCACTCGGCCGCGCCGATGACGCTCGACCAGGCGCTCTACGAGATGGAGTTGGTCGGACACGACTTCTATCTCTTCGTCGACGCCGAGACCAAGCAGCCAAGTGTCGTCTACCGGCGGCACGCATATGACTACGGCGTCATCCACTTGAATTCCGACGCGTTCGGAGAGGAATCGCCCGGTGGCGCAGGCGGCGCACTGGGCGGCTGACCCCCACCCGTTCGGTGCCCCCGGCGTACGCCCGGGGGCACCATCGTGCCTGCGGAAGGCTGGAGTTGAAGCCGTATAGTGTTTGTGCCAGCCGGGGAGTATGTGGGCGCGAAACGGCGACATGCCGGGGAGACGGTCGTATGGCACTGATCGGGCCGGCCGCAATGGGCTGTTGTCAACCAGCCTTAAATCCAAGCTCTGGCCCTTCGGCCGAGTAGTTGACGGGGAGGAACCATGGGGGAGAGTTTCGGGCCCGTACGGGGTGACGCGGACGACGACGTCTGCGCGTCGGCGGCCGGCGAGGGGGACGGGGTCGCGCGGGTGCCGCGCAAGGAACCGATCCGGGTCCTCGTCGTCGACGATCACGCGCTCTTCCGCCGCGGTCTGGAGATCGTGCTGGCGCAGGAGGAGGACATCCAGGTCGTCGGTGAGGCGGGCGACGGCGCGGAGGCCGTGGACAAGGCCGCCGACCTGCTGCCCGACATCGTGCTGATGGACGTCCGGATGCCCCGGCGCGGCGGGATCGAAGCCTGCACCTCGATCAAGGAAGTGGCTCCCAGCGCCAAGATCATCATGCTGACGATCAGCGATGAGGAGGCCGATCTCTACGACGCGATCAAGGCCGGCGCCACCGGCTACCTCCTCAAGGAGATCTCCACCGACGAGGTGGCCACCGCGATCCGGGCGGTCGCGGACGGGCAGTCGCAGATCAGCCCGTCGATGGCGTCGAAGCTCCTGACGGAGTTCAAGTCGATGATCCAGCGCACCGACGAGCGCCGGCTGGTGCCCGGGCCCCGGCTCACCGATCGCGAGCTGGAGGTCCTCAAACTCGTCGCCACGGGGATGAACAACCGCGATATCGCCAAGGAGTTGTTCATCTCCGAGAACACCGTCAAGAACCATGTGCGGAACATCCTGGAGAAGCTCCAGTTGCATTCCCGGATGGAAGCGGTGGTGTATGCGATGCGGGAGAAGATTCTCGAAATCCGGTGAGGGGATCCCGTTAGGGCTCTGAACGTCTCCCGCCGGGGCATGTCGTGTCAGGTGGTGGGGGCCTCCTCGGTGGTGTCGTCCGGGCCGCTGTGCGGGTCGCCGGTGCGGGTGAGTTCGGTACGCAGGGCGGCGGCCAGGCGCGGGTCGTCGCAGCGCTCGACGCGGATGTCGTCGCAGCCGACCCAGGACGCGGCCTCGCGCAGTGCCAGCGCCATGGGCAGCACGGCGCGGGGGCCCTGGAGGGAGAGCTGGCGGGCGACCAGGGTGCGGCCCTCGCGGGCCGGGTCGACGCGGCCGAGCAGCCGGCCGCCGGCGAGCAGGGGCATCGCGAAATAGCCGTGTATCCGCTTGGCCTTGGGGACGTACGCCTCCAGGCGGTGGGTGAAGCCGAAGATCCGCTCCGTCCGCGGGCGGTCCCAGATGAGGGAGTCGAACGGCGAGAGCAGGGTCGTGCGGTGCCGGCCGCGCGGCGGGGCGGCGAGCGCCGCCGGGTCGGCCCAGGCGGGCCGGGCCCAGCCCTCGACCGCCACCGGCACCAGCCCGGTGTCCTCGATGACGGCGTCGACCTGCTCGGCCTTGAGGCGGTGGTAGTCGGCGAGGTCGGCGCGGGTGGCCACGCCCAGGGCGGCGCCGGCCTGGGCGACCAGGCGCCGTATGCAGGCGGTGTCGTCGAGGTCGTCATGGAGGAGCGGCCCGGGGACGGCGCGCTCGGCGAGGTCGTAGACCCGCTTCCAGGCGCGGCGCTCGGTGCAGACCACCTCGCCGGTGTCCAGCAGCCACTCCACGGCGATCTTGGTCTCGGACCAGTCCCACCATTCCCCGCCCTTGCGGCCGCCGCCCAGCTCGGACGTGGTCAGCGGGCCCTCGGCCCGGAGGCGGTCCAGGACGGCGGCGCAGGAGCGCTCGGAGTCCTTCAGGACGTGCCACCGGTGGCCCTTGGCGCGCCGGGCGCGGCGGCGGAAGGCGAACAGCGGCCACTCCTCGATGGGCAGGACGCACGCCGCGTGCGACCAGTACTCGAAGCTGTGCGGGCGACCGGCGCCGCCGTCCCCGGGGGCGGTGGACCAGTAGGCGGTCTCGACGGCGGTGCGGCCGACCGCGCCGAGGCGGGCGTACGGGACGAGCTCGTGGGAGCGGGCGAGCACGGAGATGGTGTCGAGCTGGACCGCGCCCAGCCGCCGTAGTATGCCGCGCACGCCCGCCCGGCGGTCCGGGGCGCCGAGCAGGCCCTGGGCGCGCAGCGCCATGCGCCGGGCCTCGCCGGCGGAGAGGGTGGTCACGGGGCGGGGGGCCGGCTCCCGCCGCGGCACGTCCTGCGTCACTGCGGTCATGTGGCACAGGGTAGGGGCGGGCACTGACAACGCGGCGGGCACCGGCAACGCCCCCGCGCGGACGGGCGGGAAGGGAACAGGGACAGCGGCGGGCGAGGGGCCGGGGGCGGGTCCGGGGTCAGCCGGGATAGGGGAGGTACGGCGTCGGCTCGTGCGCCGGCCCGGCCCCGGCGTCGGCCCCCGCGCTTGCTCCCGCCGGCTCCGGGGGCAGGTCGGAGGGGAGCAGGGAGCCGATCCAGACGTCGCGGCGGATGCCGCCGCGGACCAGTTTGGCGCGCAGGGTGCCCTCCCGCCGGAATCCGGCGGCGCGGGCCACCGCCCAGGAGCCCTCGTTGCCGGCCTCGGCCTGCCACTCCAGCCGCTCCACGCCCAGGTCGCGGAAGGCCCAGCGGACCACCGCGCGGGCCGCCTCGGCGGTGTAGCCCTTGCCGCGCTGCTCCCGCACCGTCCAGTAGCCCAGCTCCGCCTGGCGCTCCGGGGTGCGCAGCCGGTCGAGCCGGACCAGGCTCATGGCGCCGGCGAGGGTGCCGCCGTCCCGGAGGACGACGGCGAAGGTGTAGGTGGTGTCGTCGCGCCAGCCCTCGGGGGCGGCGGTGCCGGTGAAGCGTTCGGCGTCCTCGCGGCCGTACGGGGAGGGGACGGTCGTCCAGCGGGGGATGGCGGGGTCCTGGCAGGCGGCGTGCACGGCCGGCGCGTCGGCGGGCCCGAAGGGGCGCAGCAGCAGGCGGCCGGTGGTGAGGGTGACGGGCTCCATGGGGTGAGTCTGCGGCGCGGGGCGGCCGCCCGGCCAACGGTTTGCGCGGTGATTCCGGGCACGTCCCCGGAGGCCGGGCCCGTCCGCGGCGCGCCCAGGGGGCGGGCGCGCGGCCGGCCGCCCGGTGGCCGCCGGCCCTCCCCTCCGGTCCTCCGCCGGAAAACTTTTCCGGCACCTTCTCGCGGGCTCGTGCGTTGACGTGGCGAGGGGTCTGCGGGCTCGGCTGCGGCGGACCTCCCGGCCGGACAGCGTCCTCCTTTACGATGGCCGTTGCGGCGGGGCCTGCCCCCTTGGAAAGATGCCGCGCCCGCGCACTCGACCGTGCAGGCCCGAACGGCAAGGAGACCAGCCCAAGTGTCCGTCTTGACGAAGATCATGCGTGCAGGCGAAGGAAAGATCCTGCGCAAGCTGCACCGCATCGCGGGCCAGGTGAACTCCATCGAGGAGGACTTCGCGGCCCTCTCCGACGCCGAGCTGCGGGCGCTCACCGATGAGTACAAGCAGCGCTACGCCGACGGCGAGAGCCTGGACGACCTGCTGCCCGAGGCGTTCGCCACGGTCCGCGAGGCCGCCAAGCGGGTGCTCGGCCAGCGGCACTACGACGTCCAGCTGATGGGCGGCGCGGCGCTGCACCTCGGCTATGTCGCGGAGATGAAGACCGGTGAGGGCAAGACCCTGGTGGGTACCCTCCCGGCGTATCTGAACGCGCTGTCCGGCAAGGGCGTCCACCTCATCACCGTCAACGACTACCTCGCCGAGCGCGACTCCGAACTCATGGGCCGGGTGCACAAATTCCTCGGCCTGAGCGTCGGCTGCATCCTGGCGGACATGACGCCGGCTCAGCGCCGCGAGCAGTACCACTGCGACATCACCTACGGCACGAACAACGAGTTCGGTTTCGACTACCTCCGCGACAACATGGCGTGGTCGAAGGACGAACTGGTCCAGCGCGGGCACAACTTCGCGATCGTCGACGAGGTCGACTCGATCCTGGTGGACGAGGCCCGTACGCCGCTGATCATCTCCGGTCCGGCGGACTCGGCCACCAAGTGGTACGGGGACTTCGCCAAGTTGGTGCAGCGCCTGAAGCGCGGCGAGGCGGCCAACCCCCAGCGCGGCGTGGAGGAGACCGGCGACTACGACGTCGACGAGAAGAAGCGCACGGTCGGCATCCACGAGTCCGGTGTCACCAAGGTCGAGGACTGGCTCGGCATCGACAATCTGTACGAGTCGGTCAACACGCCCCTGGTCGGCTACCTCAACAACGCGATCAAGGCCAAGGAGCTCTTCAAGCGCGACAAGGACTACGTCGTCATCGACGGCGAGGTCATGATCGTCGACGAGCACACCGGCCGCATCCTCGCCGGCCGCCGCTACAACGAGGGCATGCACCAGGCCATCGAGGCCAAGGAAGGCGTGGAGATCAAGGACGAGAACCAGACTCTCGCCACGATCACCCTGCAGAATTTCTTCCGCCTCTACGACAAGCTCTCCGGTATGACCGGTACGGCCATGACCGAGGCCGCCGAGTTCCACCAGATCTACAAGCTCGGTGTCGTCCCGATCCCGACGAACCGCCCGATGATCCGCAAGGACCAGCCGGACCTGATCTACCGCACCGAGACCGCGAAGTTCGACGCGGTCGTCGAGGACATCGCCGAGAAGAACGCCAAGGGCCAGCCGATCCTCGTCGGCACCACCTCGGTCGAGAAGTCCGAGTACCTCTCCCAGCAGCTGAAGAAGCGCGGGATCGCCCACGAGGTGCTCAACGCCAAGCAGCACGACCGGGAGGCGTCGATCGTCGCCCAGGCGGGCCGCAAGGGCGCGGTGACGGTCGCCACCAACATGGCCGGCCGCGGTACGGACATCAAGCTCGGCGGCAACCCCGACACCCTCGCCGAGACCGAGCTGCGCCAGATGGGGCTGGACCCGGTCGAGCACGTCGAGGAGTGGGCGGCCGCGCTGCCCGCCGCCCTGGAGCGCGCCGAGGCGGCCGTCAAGGCGGAGTTCGAGGAGGTCAAGGAGCTCGGCGGGCTCTACGTCCTGGGCACCGAGCGGCACGAGTCGCGGCGGATCGACAACCAGCTGCGCGGCCGCTCCGGCCGCCAGGGCGACCCGGGCGAGTCGCGGTTCTACCTCTCCCTGGGCGACGACCTGATGCGGCTGTTCAAGGCGCAGATGGTCGAGCGGGTCATGGCGATGGCCAATGTGCCCGACGACGTCCCGATCGAGAACAAGATGGTGACGCGGGCCATCGCCTCCGCCCAGTCGCAGGTCGAGCAGCAGAACTTCGAGACGCGTAAGAACGTCCTGAAGTACGACGAGGTCCTCAACCGCCAGCGCGAGGTCATCTACGGCGAGCGCCGCCGCGTCCTGGAGGGCGAGGACCTCCAGGACCAGATCAAGCACTTCATGGACGACACGATCGACGCCTACATCCAGGCGGAGACCGTCGAGGGCTTCGCCGAGGAGTGGGATCTGGACCGGCTGTGGGGCGCGTTCAAGCAGCTCTACCCGGTCAAGGTGACCATCGAGGAGCTGGAGGAGGAGGTCGGCGACCGGGCCGGCCTGACCTCGGAGTTCATCGCGGAGGCGGTCAAGGAGGACATCCACGAGCAGTACGCCGCCCGTGAGGAGCAGCTCGGCTCGGAGATCATGCGCGAGCTGGAGCGCCGGGTGGTGCTGTCCGTCCTGGACCGCAAGTGGCGCGAGCACCTCTACGAGATGGACTACCTCCAGGAGGGCATCGGCCTGCGGGCGATGGCCCAGAAGGACCCGCTGGTCGAGTACCAGCGCGAGGGCTTCGACATGTTCACCGCGATGATGGAGGGCATCAAGGAGGAGTCCGTCGGCTACCTGTTCAACCTGGAGGTCCAGGTGGAGCAGCAGGTCGAGGAGGTCCCGGTGGCCGAGACCGCGGAGCATGCCCCGGTGGCGCAGGACGGCGGGGAGGCCGTTCCGGCGGCGGCCGGCGCGGGGCGCCCGGAGATCCACGCCAAGGGGCTGGAGGCGCCGCAGCGGCCGGACCGGCTGCACTTCACCGCGCCCAAGGTGGACGGCGAGGGCAGCGTCATCGAGGGCGATTTCGTCAGCGACGCGGAGAGCGACGGCCCGGCCCGGTCCGAGGCGGACGGGCTGACGCGCGCGGAGCGGCGCAAGGCGCAGAAGGGCGGGGGGCGCCGCCGCAAGAAGTGAGCGGCGCGCTCCGGGTGAGCGCGTGAGCGGGTGAGGGCGTTCCGGCCGAGTGGCGGCCGGGGCGCCCTTCGCGCTGTGTACGGGTGGGGGCGGCCCTGCGCCGTACGCGGCCCGGTCCGTCAGTCCGGGGTGGCGGCCGGGTCCCCGGGGAGCGGGCCGAGGTCGAGGGCGGCGCAGCGCCAGCGGGCATCGGGGCCCAGCTCCAGGCGGAACGCCAGGGCGCGCAGCCGGGCGCCGGTGGTGATGCGGGCGAACGCCTCGATGACGCCGTCGCGCGGACGGTACAGGCCGCAGTCGCGCAGGGCCGGGACGGGGGCGCGCAGGCCCGGCGCCAGGTAGGGGCGCAGCGGTGAGAGCGGGGCCAGCTCGGCGAGCCGGTCGTAGGCGGCGGGCAGGGCGTGCCCGAGGAGGGCGTGGACGGGGCGCTGGCCGCTGAGGGTGAGCAGCAGCTGGCGGGCGAACCACAGGTGCGGACGGTTCTCCTGCGCCTGCCGCCGGGCCCCGGGGGTGGGCAGGGGCTGAC
>NZ_LLZI01000070.1 GCF_001509485.1 Streptomyces sp. NRRL F-4489 | reverse complement strand
GCGGGCCGGCGGAAGGGAGTGGGCCCATGGGCGGGGGCGGCGGCCGGGGACGGCCCCGGGCTCGCGGGCGGCGGCTAGCCCGGCCGGTAGGCGCTGCTGGCCTGGGCGTATATCCGGTCCACCTGGGCGCGGGCGGTGACCGGGCCGGTGACCAGGACGAGGTGGTAGCGGCCGCCGTCGAGCAGCGCGAGGTTGCGGGCGTAGACCTGGCGGCCGGCGCCGTCCTTCCAGGTGAACGTGCCCTCGGCCATCGCCGTGCCCCCGACGTCTATCCGGCGCAGCCCGGCGGCCGACGACCAGGCGGAGTCGCGGAACGCCGCCAGCTCGGGCTCGCCGGTCTCCTGATACGCCATCGGGTCGGTGCCGAAGCGGGCGGTGGTGTCCCGGCCGGGCACCACCAGCAGCTCCAGCCCGCCACCGGCGTAGCGCGCCTGGCCGGGGCCGGGGCCGGTGCTCCGCCGCCAGCCCTCGGGGACGGCGGTGCGGAAGCCCAGCGGGTCGGTGCGGAGCGCGAAGCCGGGGGCGACGGTGGCGGTGGTCTGCGTCGCGGCGGTGCCCGGCGGGGTCGGACCGCCCCGGCCCGCGCCGCCGGACGAGGGGGCGGGGCTGCCGCCGGGCGCGGCGCCGGGGGTCGTGGCGCGGGCCGCCCCCGACGCGCCGCCCGCCGCGCCCGCCCCGGACTTCGGCAGGAACACCATGGCGTACGCGATCCCGGCCACCATCAGCAGCAGGATCACCGCGAGCAGCACCCGGCCCAGGCTCCGCGGCGCGCGCGGCTCCCGGCCGGCCGCCGGTCCCGCGCCGACCCGGACCGGCCCGGCCGCTTCCGGCACCGCGCCGGACGCCCGCCCGGGCCGCCGGAGCTGCCCGGGCGGCCGCGCCGGACGGGCCGCCGGCCGCCGCCCCCGGCGGACCAGCTCACCGCGGCGCCGCGGGACCGGCAGCCGCCGCGGATCGCCCGCCCCCGGCAGCGCGGGCACCGTCACCAGCCCGCGGCCCGGATCCGGCTCCGGCGCGCCGCGCAGCACCTCCCGCAACCGGGCGAGCACTTCTGCGGACCCGGGGCGCCCGGACGGTTCCTGGCACAGCAGCGCCTCGACGACCGGCCGCAGCACCCCGCACTCCGCGGCCGGCGCGGGCGGCCGGGACCGCACCAGCCGCACCAGCTCGGCGGCGTCCTCCTCGGGGAACGGCGGACGCCCGCGCACCGCGCGGAACAGCAGCGCGCCCACCGCCCACAGATCCGCGGCCGGCCCCGCCGGCGCCGCCGCGCCGCCGTCCGCCGGCCCGGCCAGCTCCGGCGCCCACCGCTCGGTGACCGCACCGACCAACTGCAGCCGCGTCTGCCGCGCCCGCTCGGCGGCGAGGCCGACGAGACCGCCGGACCCACCGGACCCGCCGGACCCGGACGGCTCCGCCCCCGCCCCCTTGGCCAACGAGACCACCGCCCCGGCCACCGCCTCCGGCCGCAGGTCGTACCCGCACAGCGCCTCCTGGGCCGCGCCCGCCGCCAGGCCCGCCAGCACCGCCCGGCCGTCGTCGCAGACCAGGACCGTGCGCGCGGTGACGTTGCGGTGCGGCCAGCCGTGGGCGTGCAGGGCGCGCAGGGCGGTGAGCAGATCGGCGGCGATCTCCGCGGCGCGGTGCGGGGTCAGCGGCCGCTCGGCGAGCAGCGCCGCCAGCGGGCGCGCGGGCAGGTCCTCGCCGACGATCCACAGGCTGCCGTCCTGCGCGAAGACGTCGTAGACCTGCTCCAGCAGCGGGTGGTCGGGCAGCTGGGCGGCGGCCGTCGCGGCCTCCAGGGCCCGGCGGACCAGCGGATCGCGGGGGCTGCGGTCGGCGACGCCGGCCCGCTCCCGCCGGCCGCCGCTCCCGCCGAAACGCTCCTCCGCACGCCCGTCCACGGAATCCACGGACGCGTCGAACGCGCCGAACCCACCGGACGCACCGCCCCCGTCCGCCGCCACGACCTCGGCGTCCACCACCTCCGGCAGCGGCACCTGACGGATCATCACCCGCTGGCCGCTGTACGTGTCATAGGCCCGGACCGCCGCCACCTGGCCGGGGAACGGCCCGTCAGCGGCCTCGGGGCCGTCGCCGGCGGGCCGCCGCGGCAGGCGGTAGCGCTCGGCGAGCACAGATCCCGCGTACGCGTCCACGACGCGCCTCCCCTCAGCGTGCGCCGCGCCCCGCCGGTGGTGACGGATGCGGACGACTCCGGCCTTCTCACGATACGGGCCGGCACTGACAGCCGGGCCCGCCGGGCCGCGCCGCGCGCGGAGTTCCGCCGCTCCCGGCGCCGGTCAGTCCTTGATCGCGAAGGTGCGGAACGCGGTGTCCCGCAGCTCCCGGCACTCCTTGGCGTCCCAGGCGTCCGCCTTGCAGGTGATCATGATGGCGTAGCCGTGGTGGTCGTCGGCGCGGAAGCCGCGGTTGAGCACCCGCACGTCCTCGCCGCCCTGCCGGCGGGTGAACGCCCAGTCCGCGACGGTCGGATAGCCGCGCCAGTCCACGGCCTTGATGCCCAGCAGGTGGTAGCCCTCGCTGGACCCGGCCACGCTGGGCTCCAGGCTGCGCCAGGAGGCCGCGGCGTCCTTGCCCGGCGAGTCGTTGTAGTCGACCTGTATGCGCGGGAAGCCGCCGGAGGCGCTGTAGATGCCACCGGAGTGCTGCCCGGCGGTGCCGGTCTGCTTGAAGCCCTTGGGCATCGCCATACGGAAGTGGAAGCCGCCGTCGGCGACTTCGGCGAACCCTTCCGGCAGCGCCGCGCCGTCCTTCTTGCCGCCCTTGTCCCCGGCGCCGGACCCGCTCCCGCCCGGTTTCCCGCCGGGCGTGTCGCCGCCCCCGGTGGCGGTCTCCCCGCCCGCCGGGGCCGACTCGGCGGCCGTCCCACTCGCGGCGGCCCCCTTGGCGTCACCGGCGGTGTCGCTGCCGCCGCCCCCGAACACCAGCGCCAGCAGCGTCCCGAGGACGACGACCACCACGACCACCCCGATGATCAGCGTGCGGCGCGGGACGACATCGGTCACCGACGCGCGCGGCGGGGCGGGACGGCCGTCCCCGCCGCCGGGTCTCGGCTCGGAGCGGACCGCCGCGGCGGCGTTCCGCACCGACGTCAGGGCCGCGCGCACCCGCTCCTTGGCGGCCTCCGCGTCGAAACCGGGCCGGGCCGCTGAGCCGTTCGCACCGGCCTTCTCCGCGGCCTTCGGGGACACCGCGGTGCCCGTCCCGGACGCCCGCGCCACCGGCGTCTTCGCACCGCCCGCCGCCGCGCCCTTCGGCGCCGGCCGGGCCGCCCCGGCCGCCGGCTTCGGCTTCCGCGCCGCGCCCGCCGGCGCCTTGGCCGGCTTCGCCGCCGCCCGCTCCGGCCGCTCCGCCCCCACCGTGGGCAGCGTCATCGCCCGCGTCGCGTCCATCGGGGGCTCGGGCTCCGGCTCCGGGGCGTGCACCACGGCCAGCAGCAGCGCCCGCGCGCCCGCCTCGTCCAGCCGGCCCGCCGGGTCCTTCACCAGCAGGCCGTAGATGACGTCCGCCAGCGGCCCGGCGCTCTTCGGCGGGTCGACCGGCTCGGTCATCACCGCGGTCAGGGTGGCGATCGCCGAGCCCTTGTCGTACGGCGGAACGCCCTCGACGCAGGCGTACAGCAGCCCGCCCAGGGACCACAGGTCGGCCGGCGGGCCGGGCTTCTGGCCGCGGGCCCGCTCCGGCGAGATGTACGAGGGCGCGCCGACCAGCATGCCGGTGGACGTCACCGAGGGGTCGCCCTCGACCTGCGCGATACCGAAGTCGGTGAGCACGACCCGGCCGTCGTCGGAGATCAGGACGTTGGAGGGCTTCACATCGCGGTGCAGGACGCCCTGGCCGTGGGCGGCGCGCAGCACGTCGAGCACGGCGAGGCCGACCTCGGCGGCGCGGCGCGGGGTGAGCGGGCCGTCGTCGCGGATCACCTCGGCCAGCGAGCGGCCCTCGACCAGCTCCATCACGATCCAGGGCCGGTCGTCCTCGTCCACGACGTCGTAGACCGTCACCGCGCCGTTGTTGCGGATCCGGGCGATCGCCTTGGCCTCGCGCAGGGTGCGGGTGATCAGGCGGCGCTTCTCGTCCTCCTCGACACCGCCGGGGAAACGCAGCTCCTTGACCGCGACCGTGCGGCCGAGGACCTCGTCCTCGGCGCGCCAGACGGTGCCCATCCCGCCCCGGCCGAGAACATCGGCGAGCCGGTACCGGCCGGCGAGGAGCCTGCCCTCCTTGCCGTCCATCTCGACCTCGTCGCCCACTGAATCCCCTCTGCATTCCAGCCGAGTTGGCAGCCTCGATTCTCCATCGATCACCAAACTGGCCCAACTCGGACAACCCACCCTGGCAGAGCCTTCATTCTCCCTCATCCACGGCCGTGCGGAAGGCCCGGGTGGGTGCCGGAGGGCGCCGCGCACCCGTCATGATGGCCCCGACGACGGGAGTTCCTCCGTGCCCCTCCGCACGCTCCGCCCGGCCCCGCCGGGCCCGCCGCGCCGCACCGCCGCGCTCGCCGTCCCGGCCGTTGCGGCGGCCCTGGTCCTGACGGCGTGTTCGGGCGGACCGTTGGCCGCGGTCCGGCCGGCGCCGGCGTTCCGGCCGCCCGCCACACCGGCCGCGGCCACGGCGGCGCCCGGGACGGCGGCCGCGCTGCGCCGCCTGGTCGCCGACGGCGCGCCCGGCGCCGCCGCGCTGGTCACCCGGGACGGCCGGCTGTCCGCCTCGCGGTACGCCGCGGCCGGCGTCGCCGATCTGCGCAGCGGCCGGACGATGGGCCGCCGGGACCACTTCCGGGCCGGCAGCCTCACCAAGACCTTCGTCGCCACGGTGGTCCTCCAGCTCGCCGGCGAGGGCCGGCTCGCCCTCGACGGGCCCGCCGCGCCATACCTCCCGCCCGGTGTCCCGCGCACCGGCGCCGGCGGCGCGAACGACCTGCGGCGGGTGACGGTCCGCCAGCTTCTGGACCATACGAGTGGTTTGTTCAACTACACCGAGGATCCGCGCCTGGCCGCCCGCCTGTACGGAACGGGCTTCGCGGCCCACCGCTACGACGGCTACACCCCCGCCGGACTGCTCCGCATCGCGCTCGCCCACCGCCCGACCGCCGCCCCCGGGGCGCGCTACGCCTACTCCAACACCAACTACCTGGTCCTCGGCCTCATCATCCGGGGCGTCACCGGCCACCCGTACGCCGAGGAGGTGCGCCGCCGCATCCTGGAGCCATGGGGGCTGCGCGACACCTCGTTCCCCGGCGGCAGCCCGGCGCTGCCCGCGCCGCACGGCCGCGGCTACTCCCTGATCGGCGGCCGCAGCGTGGACAGCACCGACCTGAACCCCAGCCGGGCCGGTGCGGCCGGCGAGATGATCACCACCCTCGGCGACCTCAACCGCTTCTTCGCCGCGCTGCTCAGCGGCCGCCTGCTGGCGCCCCGCCAGATGGCGCAGCTGCGCAGCGAACGGGCCACCGGCGGCACCTACGGCCTGGGCGTCTACGCCACCCGGCTGCCCTGCGGCGTGACGGTCTGGGGCCACAACGGCGACATCAACGGCTCGTACGCGCAGACCGCCGGCACCCCCGACGGCCGCGACCTGGTCAGCTACCGCGTCAACACCGACGCCCCGGCCGGCCGCGCGGACGGCACCGCGGTCCTGACCGCGGAATTCTGCCGCCGCCGCGCCTGACCCACCGTCAGCCGCCCTGACACGACGCCCGCTACGTCAGCGGCACGATGTCCGGCGCGCCCAGCCGCGCCGCGTCCGCCGTCAGGTCATCGGGCTGCCGCTGCGACTCGCGCTCCGCCTCCACCCGCTTCTCGTAGTGCGCGACCTCCCGCTCCACCTGCGCGCCGTCCCAGCCCAGCGCCGGGGCCATCAGCTCGGCGGCCTCCCGGGCGCTGCGGGTGCCGCGGTCGAAGGTCTCGATGGAGATCCGGGTGCGCCGGGTCAGCACATCGTCCAGGTGCCGGGCGCCCTCGTGCGTGCAGGCGTAGACGACCTCGGCGCGCAGGTAGTCGTCGGCGGCGGCCAGCGGCCGGCCCAGGTCCGGGTCGGCGACGACCAGTTCCAGCAGCTCCTCGGTCAGCGCGCCGTAGCGGTTGAGCAGATGCTCCACCCGGACCACGTGCAGACCGGTGCGGGCCGCGATGCGGGCCCGGGCGTTCCACAGCGCCTGGTAGCCCTCCGCGCCCGCCAGCGGCACGTTCTCGGTGACGCACTCGGCCACCCGGGCGTCGAGCCCGTGCACCGCCTCGTCCACCGCGTCCTTGGCCATCACCCGGTACGTGGTGTACTTGCCGCCCGCGACGACCACCAGCCCCGGCACCGGGTGGGCCACGGTGTGCTCCCGGGACAGTTTGCTGGTCGCGTCCGACTCCCCGGCCAGCAGCGGCCGCAGCCCGGCGTACACACCCTCCACGTCGTCCCGGGTCAGCGGGGTGGCCAGGACGGCGTTGACGTGCTCCAGGAGGTAGTCGATATCGGCGCTGGAGGCCGCCGGATGCGCCTTGTCCAGGTCCCAGTCGGTGTCCGTGGTGCCGATGATCCAGTGCCGCCCCCAGGGGATGACGAACAGCACGCTCTTCTCGGTCCGCAGGATCAGCCCGGTCGTGGAGTGGATCCGGTCCTTGGGGACGACCAGGTGGATGCCCTTGGACGCGCGGACGTGGAACTGCCCGCGCTCCCCGATCAGCGCCTGGGTGTCATCGGTCCACACGCCGGTCGCGTTGACGACCTGCCGGGCCCGCACCTCGTACGTCACCCCGCCCTCGGCGTCCTCCACCCGCGCCCCGACGACCCGTTCGCCCTCGCGCAGGAAGCCCACCACCCGGGCGCGGTTGGCGCAGTGCGCCCCGTAGGCGGCGGCGGTGCGCACCAGGGTCATCACATAGCGCGCGTCGTCCATCTGGGCGTCGTAGTACTGCAACGCGCCGACCAGCGCGTCCTTCCGCAGGCAGGGCGCCACCCGCAGCGCCCGGCGGCGCGAGAGGTGGCGGTGCACCGGCAGCCCCCGGCCGTGCCCGGACGAGACCGACATCCCGTCGTACAGCGCCACCCCGGAGCCCGCGTAGAAGCGCTCCCAGCCCCGGTGGCGCAGCGGGTAGAGGAACGGCACCGGCCGCACCAGATGGGGTGCCAGCCGCTGGAGCAGCAGCCCGCGCTCCTTCAGCGCCTCCCGCACCAGCGCGAAGTCCAGCATCTCCAGATACCGCAGGCCGCCGTGGATGAGCTTGCTCGACCGGCTGGACGTGCCCGACGCCCAGTCACG
This sequence comes from Streptomyces sp. NRRL F-4489, assembly GCF_001509485.1. GTDB lineage: Bacteria > Actinomycetota > Actinomycetes > Streptomycetales > Streptomycetaceae > Streptomyces. Next base: position 1,726 of record NZ_LLZI01000070.1, on the reverse strand, counting down.
GGCCTCCACCAGCCCGGTGTCCAGTCCGCGGGTGGCGGCGTCCAGGGCCGTACCGGCGCCGACGACGCCGCCGCCGACCACCAGGAGGTCCAGTTCGTGCTCCGCCATCCGGGTGAGTGCCTGGGCGCGCTGCGCCGGTCCGAGTGTCGCTGTCTTCACCGCTGCCTCCCGCTGAGATCCGGAGCCACACCCCCCGTCCGTCGATTGTTCCCGCGCTCCGCGCCCCCGGCCACCGTCCGCCCGCGGCGGCAACACCCGGCCGCGGCGATCCACCAATACCCATTCTGGGTCAAATATCCGCTTAGTCTATTTATGCCCCCTGGCGCCCCGGCCGCCCGGGCACCAGGACGTTCGCGCAGGGACCCCCACCACCACTCGGGAAGGACGGCCGCAGCATGCCCGCAGATCTCGCCGTCATCGGACTCGGCCACCTGGGTCTGCCCCTCGCCCAGGCCGCCACCGCCGCCGGCCTGACCACCATCGGCTACGATCCCGACCCCCGCGCGGCCGCCCTCCCCGCCGCCGGCGGCCCGCTCTCCGCCACGGAGGTGCGCCGGCTGCTCGCGGCCGGCTTCCGCACCACCGCCGACCCGGCGGCCCTCGGCCGGGTCCGCACCGCCGTCCTGTGCGCCCCCACGCCACTCGGCGAGGACCGCGCCCTGGACCTGTCCGCGCTCGCCGCCGCCGCCCGCACCCTGGCCGCCCGGCTCCGCCCGCACACCACCGTCATCCTCGAATCGGCCGGCTATCCAGGCACCACCGAGGACTTCCTCCGCCCCCTGCTGGAGGCCGGCTCCGGCCTCACCGCCGGCCGCGACTTCCACCTCGCCTGCTCCCCGGCCCGCCACGACCCCGGCAACCGCACCCACCGCTACCGCAACACCCCCAAGGTCATCGGCGGCCTCACCCCCGCCTGCACCGAGGCCGCCGCCGCCTTCTACGGCCGCCTCACCGACAAGGTCGTCCGCGCCCGCGGCCCCCGCGAGGCCGAGACCGCCAACCTCCTGGAGACCAACTACCGCCACATCAACATCGCCCTGATGAACGAGATGGCGGTCTACTGCCACGAGATCGGCGTCGACCTCTGGGACGTCATCCGCTGCGCCGAGACCAAACCGTTCGGCTTCCAGTCCTTCCGCCCCGGCCCCGGCGTCGGCGGCCACGCCGCCCCCCTCGACCCCAACCGCCGTGCCGGCGACGGCAGTTCACTCCGCCTGGTCGACCTCGCCCAGCAGATCAACGACCGGATGCCCGGCTACGTCCTCCAGCGCTGCACCACCCTGCTCAACGAACACGGCAAGTCCGCCCGCGGCGCCCGCGTCCTGCTGCTCGGCGTCACCTACAAACCCGACCTCGCCGACCTCACCGGCACCCCCGCCCGCGAGGTCGCCGCCCGCCTCCGCCAACTCGGCGCCCACCTCACCTACCACGACCCCTACGTCCCCCACTGGGAAGTCGCCGGCCGCCCCGTCCCCCGCGCCGACTCCCTCTACGACGCCGCCTCCGCCGCCGACCTCACCGTCCTCCTCCAACCCCACCGCACCTACGACCTCCAGGGCCTAGCCGTAAAAGCCCAACTCCTCCTGGACACCCGAGGCGCCACCCCCACCGGCGCCGCCCACCGCCTGTAACCCCCATAACCCCTGCAAAACAAAAATCCCGGCCGCGCACAAAACACGACCGGGACCAGCCAGACCCCCTCCCCCACCCCCACCCGCCCCCCCCC
>NZ_LLZI01000069.1 GCF_001509485.1 Streptomyces sp. NRRL F-4489 | reverse complement strand
GGTTGGGTACGGGCGGTGGGGGGCGCCAGGGTGGCGGCGGCCGGGGCCGGGGCCGGGGGCGGTTACGAGGACAGCGGTACCGGTGCGGGGTCCCACACCGTGAGCGGGAGGAAGCCGCGGTGGCCGCATTCGCCGAAGACCGTGATCGGCGCGCCGCCCGATATGGACACCAGCTGCCACAGCGCCGTACGGCCCAGCCGGCGCGGGTCCAGGGGGAGCGCCGACTCGCCGTCCGCGTCGGCCAGTTGCCAGCCGCCGTCCGGCCCGCCGGGCAGGGGTGTGACGTCGGTGAGCACCACCGGCCAGGCGTCCAGCCAGGGGTCGTCGCGCAGCGCGTGCCCGTACGCGGCCAGGGCGGCGTCGATCCCGCATCCGGGCGGGACCGGTCCCGGGACGGCTGGGGCGTGCCGTGTGCCGAGGGCGGCGCGCAGGGGGCGGGCACCGGGGTAGTAGGCCAGTTCGGCGTCGAGCAGCAGGCCGGGCGGCAGGGAGACGTCCAAGGGGCGGTGGGGGCCGCCGAAGGAGAGGTGCAGCGCCATCCGGCCGGTCCGCTCGCCGCGCAGATAGATCCGGCGTGCGGTCAACGCGCCATCCGCGCCGTCCCGTTGGGCGAGCACCAGCCAGCGGTCCCGGACCGTCACCGCCTCCGGCCCGGACAGGACGTCCGCGGCATCCGTGGTCAGGCCGACGCGGGTCCGGACCGTCGCCGTGAGCGCGGCCGGGAGCCGGTCGATGCCGAGGAAGCCCTGGTTGAGGAGGTGGAGGAGGGCGCACTCCTCCAGGAGGCGGGACGGCCAGTCCGGCCCGGAGGCGGTGATCGCCCCCAACTCCCGAACGCGGCCGGCCAGTCCTGGGGCCTGGGCGTCGACCATGCGGGCGGCCGTCTCGTCCCAGGCGCTGCCGATTCCGATGCCGCTGCCATTGCCGCTGCCGGGCCCAGCCGGGGCGGAGGCGTAACCGCCCGGGCCGGAGGTGTCCGCGTCCGAGGCGTAGGCGTTCCCGTCCGGGCGGGCGGCCGTGGCGAGGCCGGTGTGCAGCAGATCCTCCAGGCGCTGCTCCAGCTCGGTGGCGCCGGCCCCGATCCGCCGCAGGCGGCGCTCGGCCCGCCGCCGCGCCGCCTCGGGGTCGGCGGGCGCGCGGGACGCGGCGCCGGTCGCCGGCCGACCGGCTGTGTCGCTGCGTTGTGGTTGTGGTTGTGGATGTGGGTGCGGGTTTGGGTGGTGTCGTTGCGGCTGTGAGTGTGGCTGTGGCTGTGGCTCGTGCGTTGTCATTTCGTCCCCCCTGCGGATTCCCGTCGCGCGCCGACCGCTTTCGGATTTCCTGTCTTCGACGCTACGGCCGACCACTGACAATCGCCCCTGCCGCGCGGCGAATTCGCAGGTCAGAGGCGGTTTTCGGGGGATTGTCAGTGGTCTGGTGCACGCTTGGAATCGCAAGCGGCCGGCGGGGGTTCGCGGGGTGCCGGCCGCGCACCGTACGACGAGGGGGAAGCAATGGCCGAGAACGGCATCACGACGGCGGACGACGCGCGCGACGCGACCGGTGAGGTCCTGCGGCCGCACGCCGAGGTCGCCTTCGCGCGGGAGCTGTCGGCCCTCGCGGCGGCCGACGACCGGCCGCGGCCCGCGCGCTGGCGGCTCTCGCCGTGGGCGGTTGCGACGTATCTGCTCGGCGGCACGCTCGCCGACGGCACGGTCATCACGCCCAAATACGTCGGCCCGCGGCGGATCGTCGAGGTCGCGGTGGCCACCCTCGCCACGGACCGCGCCCTGCTGCTGCTCGGCGTGCCCGGGACCGCCAAGACGTGGGTGTCGGAGCATCTGGCGGCGGCGGTCAGCGGCGACTCGACACTGCTGGTGCAGGGCACCGCCGGCACGCCCGAGGAAGCGATCCGCTACGGCTGGAACTATGCCCAGCTGCTCGCCCACGGCCCCAGCCGGGACGCGCTGGTGCCCAGCCCCGTGATGCGGGCGATGGCCCAGGGGATGACCGCGCGGATCGAGGAGCTGACCCGGATCCCGGCCGACGTCCAGGACGGCCTCATCACCCTCCTGTCGGAGAAGACCCTGCCGATACCGGAATTGGGCCAGGAGGTGCAGGCGGTCCCCGGCTTCAATCTGATCGCCACCGCCAACGACCGCGACCGCGGGGTCAACGAGCTCTCCAGCGCCCTCCGCCGCCGCTTCAACACCGTCGTCCTGCCGCTGCCGGCCACCCCCGAGGAGGAGGTGGACATCGTCGCCCGCCGGGTCGATCAGATCGGGCGCGGGCTCCAACTCCCGTCCGCGCCCCAGGGAATGGAGGAGATCCGGCGGGTGGTCACGGTGTTCCGCGAGCTGCGGGACGGGATCACCGCCGACGGCCGCACCAAGCTCAAGTCCCCGTCCGGGACGCTGTCCACGGCGGAGGCCATCTCGGTGGTCACCAGCGGCCTGGCGCTCGCCGCCCACTTCGGGGACGGTGTGCTGCGCCCCGCCGATCTGGCCGCCGGGCTCCTCGGGGCGGTGGTCCGCGAGCCGGCCGCCGACCGGGTCGTCTGGCAGGAGTACCTGGAGACCGTGGTGCGGGAGCGCACGGGCTGGCAGGACTTCTACCGCGCCTGCCGGGAGGTGAGCGGATGAACGGCGGGAGCGGGGCCGGGCCGGTGCTGCTCGGCGTGCGGCACCACGGCCCCGGATCGGCGCGGGCGGTACGGGCCGCCCTGGAGCGGTGCGCGCCCGGCGCGGTGCTGATCGAGGGGCCGCCCGAGGCGGACGAGTTGGTGCCGCTGGCCGCCCATGAGGACATGCGGCCGCCGGTGGCCCTGTTGGCGCACGCGGTGGAGGACCCGGGCCGGGCCGCGTTCTGGCCGCTGGCGGCGTTCTCCCCGGAGTGGGTGGCGCTGCGGTGGGCACTGGGGCACGGGGTTCCGGTGCGCTTCATCGACCTGCCGGCGGCCCATTCGCTGGCCATGGCGGACGCGGAGGCCGGCATCGGTGCGGAGGCGGAGTCGGAGTCGGACGCCGATGCGGCTGTGGAGGCCGGCCGCGGCGCGGAAGGGGACTGGGGCGCGGAAGGGGACCGGGGCGCGGGGGCGGAGACCGGGGGCGCGGAGGCGGAAGCCGGGCACCCGCCGCGCGGGGAAGCGCTGCGCGTGGATCCGCTGCGGGTGCTGGCCGAGGCGGCCGGTCATGACGATCCCGAGCGCTGGTGGGAGGACGTGGTCGAGCACCGGGGGGCGGGCGGTCACCGGGCGGGCGATCAGGGGGCGGACGCACTGGCCCCGTTCGCCGCGCTCGCCGAGGCGATGACGGAGCTGCGGGCCGCGTACGGCGACGGGGGCCACCCGCACGACGCGGTGCGCGAGGCCCATATGCGGCTCAAAGTACGGGACGCCCGGCGGGAGTTCGGCGACCGTATCGCCGTGGTGTGCGGCGCCTGGCACGTTCCCGCGCTGGCCGGCCGCCGCCCGGTCACCGCCGACCGGCAGCTTCTCAAGGGCCTGCCCAAGATCAGGACCGCGCTGACCTGGGTGCCCTGGACACACCGGCGGCTGGCCCGGCGCAGCGGGTACGGTGCCGGGATCACCTCCCCCGGCTGGTACGGCCACCTCTTCGAAGCCCCCGATCGCCCCGTGGAGCGCTGGCTGACCAAGGCCGCCCGGCTGCTCCGCGAGGAGGACTACCCGGTCTCGCCGTCCCACGTCATCGAGGCGGTACGGCTCGCCGAAGGGCTGGCCGCCGTCCGCGGCCGCCCGCTGCCCGGCCTCGCCGAACTCGACGACGCGGTACGGGCGGTGATGGGCGACGGTTCCGGCGCGCCGTCCGCGCTGATCCACGACCGGCTGGTGGTCGGCGACGTCCTGGGCCGGGTACCGGAGGCCGCGCCGGCCGTCCCTCTCCAGCGCGACCTCGACCGCACCCGGCGCACACTGCGGCTCAAACCGGAGTCCGCCGCACGGGAGCTGGTCCTGGACCTGCGCCAGGAGACCGACGCCGCCCGCAGCCACCTCCTGCACCGGCTGCGGCTGCTGGACATCCCCTGGGGCGAGCCCGCCCGCTCCCGGGCCGCCAGCACCGGCACCTTCCGGGAGACCTGGCGGCTGCGCTGGGAACCGGAGTTGGCGGTACGGGTCGCCGAGGCCGGCATCTGGGGCACCACGGTGCTCGGCGCGGCCACCGCCAAGGCCGCCGCGGACGCCGTGGCGGCCACCGCGCTCGCCGACGTGACCACGCTCGCCGAGCGCTGCCTGCGCGCGGCCCTCCCCGGCGCGCTGCCGGTGGTCATGCGGGCCCTGGCCGACCGCGCCGCCCTGGACACGGACGTCGGCCATCTGGCGCAGGCCCTGCCCGCCCTGGTCCGCGCGGTGCGCTACGGGGACGTCCGGGGCACGGACGCCGCGGCGCTCCGGGCGGTGGCCCTCGGCCTGGCCGGGCGGATCTTCGTCGGCCTGCCCCCGGCCTGTGCCGGCCTGGACGCGGACGGCGCCGCCGCGATGCGCCGCCACCTCGACGCCACCCACCAGGCCATCGCCCTCCTCGCCCAGGCAACGGAGGGCCACCCGGAGTCCGTAGCGTCCGGCAAACGGCCCCTGGGGCCCGTGCCGCAGCAGTCGCCCGGTGAGGCCCCGATGCTGCCGCACCCGAAGTGGCCGCACCCGAAGTCGCCGTCCCTGGTGGCGCCGCCCCCGAACGCGCCGCTTCCGAACGCGCCGCTTCCGGATGCCCCGCTCCGGGAGCGCTGGGCGGCGGTGCTCGGGAGCCTCGCCGGGCGGGACTCCGTACCGGGGCTGCTGCGCGGCCGGGCCGCTCGTCTCCTGCTGGACGGCGGACGATTGCCGGACGACGGCGCGGAGCGGCTGATGGCCCAGGCCCTCGCGCCCGGTAGCCGGCCCGCCGACGCCGCCGGCTGGATCGAGGGCTTCGTCGGCGGCCCGGACGGGGGGCTGCTGCTGGTCCACGACGAACGGCTGCTGGCCCTCGTGGACGGCTGGCTGACCGGCGTCCCGGACGCCGCGTTCGCCGACGTCCTGCCGCTGCTGCGGCGTACGTTCGCCGAGTACGACGTTGGGGCCCGGCGCACCCTCGGCGAGCTGGTCCGGCGCGGCCCCGGGGGCGCGCCAGGCCACCCGGCCCCCGGTTCCGCCGACGCGGCGGCGCCCGGCTTCGGCCCCGGCCTGGACCGCGACCGCGCCGCCGCCGTCCTCCCCACCCTCCGCCTCCTGCTGGGCATACCCCAGCGCGGCTACGACGACAGCGCCCCCGAACGGGCCCACGTCGGCACGTAGGCGCGCACGGAGGCCGGCAGGAGATGATCACGGGAACGGGCACGAAGACGGGCACGGCAACGGAAGCGGAGGCGGAACGATGACAGGGCTGCGAGCGATGGAGGAGCCATCGGCCCAAGAAGGCCCCTCAGTGAATGAAGTGAATGAGCGGACAGGCCGCACCCGGCACCAACCGGAATCGGATCCGGAATCGGAACCGGAATCTGGAGCCGAGCGGCTGCGGCGCTGGCGGCTGGTGCTGGGCGGCTCCGGCGCGGATGGCACCGGACACGAACTCCGCGGCCGGGATGCCGCGATGGACGGCGCGTTGGAGGCGCTCTACGGACGGCGGCCGCAGCAGGGCCCCGGCCGCGGCGCGCGCGACGGCGGCGGCAGCCGGGCGGCCGGGCTCGGCGCGTCCGCGCCCCAGGTGGCGCGCTGGCTCGGCGACATCCGGACGTACTTCCCGTCCACCGTCGTGCAGATGATGCAGCGCGACGCCATCGACCGGCTCGGACTGGCCACCCTGCTGCTGGAACCGGAAATGCTGGCGGCCGTCGAGCCCGACGTCCACCTGGTGGGCACCCTCATCTCCCTGAACAAGATGCTGCCGGACACCACCCGCGAGACGGCCCGCGCGGTCGTCCGCAAGGTCGTCACCGACCTGGAGCAGCGGCTGGCCGCCCGCACCCGCGCCACCCTCACCGGCGCACTGGACCGCGCCGCCCGCACCCCCCGCCCCCGGCACCACGCCATCGACTGGAACCGCACCCTCCGCGCCAACCTCCGCCACTACCTCCCCGACCACGGCACCGTCGTCCCCGAGCGGCTCATCGGATACGCCCGCGCCGACCGGACCGTGCGCAAGGAGGTGGTGCTGTGCATCGACCAGTCCGGGTCGATGGCCGCCTCCGTGGTGTACGCCTCGGTGTTCGGCGCGGTGCTGGCGTCCGTACGCGCCCTGAAGACCCGGCTGGTCGTCTTCGACACCGCCGTCACCGACCTGACGGACCAGCTGGCCGACCCGGTGGACGTGCTGTTCGGCACCCAGCTCGGCGGCGGCACGGACATCAACAGGGCGCTGGCGTACTGCCAGCAGCGGATCGACCGACCCACCGAAACGGTCGTCGTCCTCATCAGCGACCTCTACGAGGGAGGCATCCGCGACGAGATGCTGAAGCGGGTCGCCGCGATGCAGGCGTCCGGCGTGCGGTTCGTCAGCCTGCTCGCGCTCTCCGACGACGGGGCCCCGGCGTACGACCGGGAGCACGCGGCGGCGCTCGCCGCACTCGGGGCCCCGGCGTTCGCCTGTACGCCCGACCTCTTCCCGGAGGTGATGGCCGCCGCACTGGAGAAAAGACCGCTGCCCATACCGGACATGGCGGAGCAACGGTGACAGGAAGCCCGGCGGGACTTGCGTGGCCCCTGGCGGGTCGTGCAAGGATCAGGGCATCGCCCGATCACCCGTGACGCGCGCGACACCGAGGCACCGTGCCCGGCTGTCCCCGTCCATCTGGGAAGGTCCCCTCCGTGCCCGCTGTGTTCGTCCTGCCTGCCGCCGTGCGCCTGCCGCGCACCGTGGCCGCGCGGCGCGCACTGCTGGCGGGGCTCTTCCTGATCGGCTTCGTCCTCCTCGGCATCGCGTTCGGCACCGGCGCACACGCCGCCGACCGCACGCCCGCCGGCGGCCACCCGGCCGCAACCGCCCTGACCGGGGCCGACACCCCGGACCACGCCACCGCCCCGCGGAAGACCGGCCAGGCGCCGGAGTCCGGGGAGGCGCCGGCGCGGCAGGGCGCGGCGGACGGCGCCGCCCTCACCCGCCGCGCGGACACCGCAGCGGCCACGGTCGGCGGCGCCGCCATGGAGCGGGACGCGGCGACGGTCGGGGACGCGGTACGCCCCGCCGAGCGGGCGGCCGCACCGGTCACCGGCCGGCTGGCCGGCGCGGTGGACGGTGTGACCGGCACGGTCGGGCGGATCGGCGGCATCGGGGACCGGATCGGCGGCGCGCTGCCCGTCCACCTCCCCACCGGCATCCACCCGGGGCGGCCCGGCGACGGCGGTACGCCCGCGCACGGCGGCGTACCCGGCGGCGCCCGGCCCGGTCAGGACACGGCGGCGACGGGCTCCGGCCCGGATGCACCGCACCTGTTCGGCCCGGCGCACTGCGCGTACGCGTCGCAGCACCCGGCCGCCGAGCGGGTCCGGCCCGCGGTGGTTCCGCAGCGGGACGCCGGCCACCACGGCCTGCCGGTCCCGTGCCCGCAGGGCCCCGCCGCGCCCGCCTCGCACACCACGGGCGGCGGCCACGGCTCCCGAGGCGGCGACCAGCACGCCGCCGTCGCGGCCGATTCCCCGCGCTTCCGGCTGCTGCCGGGTGGCGTCCGTACGGCCGATGGCGCCCCGACGCGCCGCCGCGCCGAAGAGATCCTCGAATTCCCCGGCTAGGGCAGACCGCACTCCGCGTCTGACAAGACCTGCCGCGCGGGGGCGGCACAGGTCTGCCCGTTGAACCTCCCGAATTCGAAGGACATCGCCAACCATGCGCTCGAACATCCGCCGTTCCATCGCCGTCGCCGCCACCGCCACCGGCCTGTGGGCCCTGGGCTCCGTCGCCGCCAACGCCGCCGAACTGCCCGCCACCCCGGTCCTGCCCGCGACCGGCGCGGTCACCGGCGCCACCCAGCACCTGCCCACCGGCGCGGTCACCGGGACCGTTCAGAAGGCGGCGGGCACCGTCACCTCGACCGTGGGCGGCGCGGCCGGCAAGGCGACCGGGGCCCTCGGCGGCGGCGTGACGGCCGGTCAGCTGCCCACCGGCGGACTGCCGCAGGCCGGCGGTGTGGTGGACGGCGTGCGCCGGCTCGTCAACGGTGCCGGGCTGCCCGGTCTGCCCACCGGTGACGTGCGGAAGGCCGCCGACACCAAGCAGGCCGCCAAGACCGTCAAGAAGGTCACCAAGGCCGCCGGCAAGGCCGACCTGGGCAAGGCCGGCAAGCTTCTGAACGGCGGTCTGCCCGCCACGCCGAAGCTGCCCGCCGTCCCGGGCCTGCCGGCCGCCGGTCTGCCGGGCGGTCTGCCCAAGGGCCTGCCGGGTGTTCCGGCGCTGCCCAAGACCCCCGGTCTGCCGAAGGCGCCCGGTGCGGTCGACAACCTGCTGGCCGGTCTCACCGGTGCGGGTCGCCGTCCCGAGCAGCTGACCAAGCAGGCGCAGGGCGCCCTGGCCACCGCGCGTCCGGTGGTGGACCGCACCGCCGCCGATGTGCTGCCGCCGGTCGCCGGCCGGACTGTCGCCAAGGTCCTGCCGGTCGCCCAGGGCGCGGTCGGTGACGCCGGTGCGCTCGCCGGTGACGCGGCGCGCCAGGCCACGCCGTTCGTGGCGGTCGTCAACGGCCGGGTGCAGGTGTTCGTCGAGAGCACCAAGGGCGCGGCGGTGCCGTTCGCGCAGGGTGTCGCCGGGCACGCGACCGAGCTGGCGAAGGGTGTCGGCAGCGACGCCGCGCCGTTCGCGCAGGGCCTGTCCACCGTCGTGGTGGCCGACGCCAAGGGCACCACGGTGACCGCCGCCGCCGGCGCGCGCGGCCTGGCGCCGGCGGGCGTGGTCCCGGCTGTGCCGGGCGTTCCGTCGGTGCCTTCGGTCCCGTCCGTCCCGTCCGTCCCCTCGGTTCCGTCCGTCCCGTCCGTGCCGGGCGTCCCGTCCGTCCCGTCCGTTCCGTCGGTGCCCGCCGTCCCGGGCGTTCCGGCCGTCCCGGCCGTGCCCGCCAACCTGGCCGACCTGACCAACGCCGCCAACGTGCCGGCGCTGCCCGCCCTGCCCGTCCAGGGCCTCTGAACCGTCCGGCCGCCAGCACGGTGTGCGACGGCCCGCAGGTCACGGCGGTGACCTGCGGCCGGAGCCACCGTGACGCCGGATGAGGCGGACGAGGTGATGTGGGGATCACCTCGACCCGCCCTGTAAAAAACGCCGGGTGGTCCTCTGTGGGGGAGGGCCACCCGGCTTTTTTTGCCCGTAGGGGGGAGGGGAACAGATCCCGTAGGGGGAGCGAGGGCCCCCTACGGGGCCTCAACGAAAGGGAGTTGGGTGCTATTCCCAGGGCGGGGATCGGCGACCCGTAGGGGGGAGGGGAACAGATCACCTAGGGGGCGCGAGGCCCCCCTTCGGGGCCAACAACGTTGGCGGGGCGGGGGGTTATTCCCGCTGGGGGGTTCGCTAACGG
>NZ_LLZI01000068.1 GCF_001509485.1 Streptomyces sp. NRRL F-4489 | reverse complement strand
GGCCGGGGCCGGGGGTGGGGGCGGGGTGGTGTGGGGAGGCGTGTGGCCGGGTCCGGGGTCGGGTTCGGTGTCGTTGGTGCGTGGGCCCCCGTCGCGTCATGAGGGTTCACGATAGGAGGAGGGGAGGGGCGGCAACACCGAGTTTTCGGCGGGCAGTTGGGGGTGGCGGGTGGGGGTGGTGGTTGATGGCGGGAGTCTGTGCAGGTGGTGTCGGCGGTGCCGGCACTACGTGGCTTCGGGGCGGATCTTCATCGGAGGGGGCCGGTTTCGCGGGCGGTCGCGGAAGGAGCAGCGCGGGCCTTCACAGCTAAGCTACTGCTAGGTAACATGAGGGCATGACCTCCGAGACCCTGCCGTCGATCGGCGAAATGATGGCGGCATCCGTGCCGATGGTCCGCACGCTGAACCTCGAGTTCACCGAGACCACGGCCGAGCGCGCCGTGGTCCGCATGCCCGACCAGCCCGACTTCCACAACCACGTCGGCGGCCCGCACGCCGGCGCGATGTTCACGCTCGCGGAGTCGGCGAGCGGTGCGATCGTGATGACCGCCTTCGGCGATCAGCTCGGTCGCGCGGTCCCGCTGGCGGTGGGCGCGGAGATCGGCTACAAGAAGCTCGCCATGGGCGGGGTCACCGCCATCGCCGAGCTGGGCCGCCCGATATCCGACGTGATCGCCGAGCTGGACGCCGGCGAGCGCCCGGAGTTCCCGGTGAACGTCAAGATCACGCGCGACAGCGACGGCGCGGTCACGGGTGAGATGACGATCGTGTGGACGCTGCGCCCGAACGACGCCAAGGGCGGGGGCAAGGGGAAAGCCGAGTAGGCGTGGGAATACGGGGCTGATCGGCGTCCGCGGGTGGGTGCGGAGCTGGTGAGAGGGGGCCGGTGAGGGGAAACCGGCTGAGGCGCGGCGTCGCGAGATGGTGCGTGACGTAGAGGACGCAGATGTGCCTGCCCGCGTAGGGGAATCGCGGTCCGTGGCGCCCGATCGAGTACGCTTCCCGGGCGTGCCGCTATGGCGCGCCAGGGAACGACCGATCGGTGCGTGCGGCACCGGGCAGCGGCCCACGGGGGCCTTACATCAGCGGAGGAAGCGGCCTTGCACATCCAGGAATGGCTGGCGACGGTACCCGCCGTGAGCGTTTACCTCCTCGTGGGGTTGGTCATCGGACTGGAGAGCCTCGGCATTCCGCTCCCCGGTGAGATCGTGCTGGTCAGCGCGTCGATCCTGGCCGCGACGCAGGATCACATCAACCCCTACGTGCTCGGCGCCTGCGCCTCCGCCGGCGCGATCATCGGCGACTCCATCGGCTACCTGATCGGACGCAAGGGCGGTAGGCCGCTGCTGGCCTGGGCCGGCCGGAAGTTCCCCAAGCACTTCGGTCCCGATCATGTGGCCATGGCCGAGGCGAAGTTCGACAAGTGGGGGATGTGGGCGGTCTTCTTCGGCCGGTTCATCGCGCTGCTGCGGATCTTCGCCGGTCCGCTCGCCGGTGTGCTGAAGATGCCGTACTGGAAGTTCCTGATCGCCAACGTCCTCGGCGGGATCATCTGGGCCGGCGGTACGACCGCGCTGATCTACACCCTCGGAGTGGTCGCCGAGTCCTGGCTCAAGCGCTTCTCGTGGCTGGGCCTGGTCGCCGCGGTGCTCTTCGGCATCGGGTCGTTCCTGGTCATGAAGAACCGGGCGAAGAAGGCCGCCGCGGCGCGCGAGGCGGCTCAGGCGGACGCGGACGCGGAGGCCGGGTCCCCGGTCGCCGCGACGCTCACGAAGGACTGATGACCGGCCCGGCCGAACCAGCCGGGCGTCACAGGCGAACCACCGGCGATTCGCTGGAGAAGGCCGGCCGACGGCGATGTCGGCCGGCCTTTCGGCTGTGCGGGGACCGCCGGCCAGGTCGCGTTCGGCAGCCGTCCGCCCGCCCGGTCCGCGTCCGCCGCTCCCGGCGGCTCCCGCCCGGGCCCGTTCGCCCCTACGGCATCAACCACGTGTCCGGGCCGCCGGCGCGCCACTCGATGACGCCGCTGTCGTCCCAGACGAAGCGGGAGGTGGTGAAACCGGCCCGGCGGAGGATCGCGGCCACGTCGCCGGGGCGCAGCGCGCGGCCCAGGTCATGGCCGTGGAGCGTGACGCGGCGGCCGCCGGTGGACGGCGGGTGCACGATGACGGGGGCACGCTTCATGCGTTCCAGGATGCGCCGGAAGGGGGCGGTCCGCATCCGGAGTGCGAGTGTCGCGTCACTGGTAGTGCCGAAGGACCCGAGGTGCCGAAGGGGCCGACCCGGGGGCCCTGCGGACCTGAGACCCTCGTGTCCGGCCCACGGCCCCTACCAGCCCCCGCCGCCCCGAGGCCCCGCCGCCCTCACCGACCGGCGGTCCAGCCAGCCCCATCACCTCAACGCCCCACCCCCACCCCTCAACGCCCCATCCGCGCCCGCGAGAAGAACCCCCGATGGCCGCCACCGGACCTCGGCCGGTGCCACCAGCGGGTTTCGGCGGCGCCGGGTACGGCGGACGGGGCGCCGGTGCGGACGCCGCGGCGCAGGCCGGCCAGCATGGTGCGGGCGCCCGCGATGAAGAGCGGGTCGCCGATCAGCTTCTTGGCGACCAGGGCCGTGCGGCAGGCGCGGAGGGCGGCGGCCGGGTCGCCGTGGGCGCGTTCGATGAGGGCGCGGGCGTAGAGGATCGTCGAATGCAGCCAGAAGTCGCCGTCGGAGTGGCGGGAATCCCAGGCGCGGCGGGCCGCGGCCCGGGCGCGGGCGGCGTCGAGCGGGGCCAGGGCGATGGCGAGCAGCGCCCAGCTGTGCGCGGGACCCGGGCCGAACCACGGGTCGCGGGAGGAGTGCCGGACGGCCTCCTCCAGGCAGGTGACGGCGGCCGTGGCGTCCTCGCGGTAGAGGGCGAGGACCGCGTGGGCGTGCGCGATACGGGCCAGGCCGTCGGCGTCCGCGTGCATCACGGCGGACGCCCATGCCCGGTCGAGGAGGGGTTCCGCGGCGGCGGGGGCGTTCTCCTGGGCGGCGAGGTAGCCGGCCAGCCACAGGGCGCGGGCGCGTACGGCGGTGTCCTCGGGGGAGCGCGGCAGCAGCCGGTCCAGGTGGGCGCGGCCCTCGCGCCGGTAGCCGCAGGCCGCCCACTGGAACCACAGCGACACCGCGATCTCCAGGGCGCTCTGCGCGTCATCGGCGTCCAAGGGGGGCCGGGTGAGCGCCGCGTCCAGATGGTGCTGTTCGTCCTCGACGAGCCGGACCGCGAGCTGCTGGCCGGCGCCCTGCCAGGTGATCTGCGCCTCGGCGGCGAGGGCCGCGCACGCCTGCCGGAAGCGGCGCAGCGCGCCCGCCTCGTCGCCGGCCTCGCGCAGCCGCGCACGGCCGAAGTCCCGGGCGGCGCGCGGAAGCCGGTAGCGGGGCGGCAGTTCGGGACCGGGGCCGGGTGCGGGGTCCCGTACGCGTTCGAGGACGGAGGCGGTGCGGAGGCGTTCCAGGGCGGCGCCGACGGCGGCTGCAGGAACGTCACTGCTGGCGCAGACGCACTCCGCCAGCCACGGGTCGAAGTCGCCGGGCAGGACCGACAGGCGGGCCCAGACCCGGCGGTCGAGCGGGGAGCAGAGGGCGTAGCCGGCGGCGTGCGCGGCGTGGAGTGAGGTGTGGCGGGCGGTGCGGGAGGGGCCGGTGCAGTGCAGCGGGCCCTCCGCGTCCAGATGGGCGGCGAGTGCGGCCAGCGGCATCCGGTCCAGCTGGTGGGCGGCCAGCCCGATGGCGAGCGGGCAGCCCTCCAGCGCCCGGCAGACCGCGACGAGGAGTTCCGGGGCGGCGGGTCCGGTGCGCGCCGCGAGGAGTTCGACGGCCGGTCCCGCGACGCCCTCGCCGAGCGTCACCGCCAGCGGGGCGAGCCGGACGACCCGTTCCGTGGCCAGGCCGAGGGGGCGGCGGGCGGTCGCCACGATCCGCAGGGCCGGCTCGGCCCGCAGCAGCCGCCGGACCAGCTGCGCGCACGGCTCCAGGAGGGGGTCGCAGTCGTCGAGCAGAATGACCAGGCGGCGGGCGCGGCAGTGTGCGGCGAGGGCGGTGAGCGGCGTCTCGGGCGGCAGGCCGGCGGCGGCGCGCAGCGCGCCGGCCGGCTCCGCCGCGGTCAGCCCGTCCCAGCAGGGGATCCGGAGGACGGCGTCCGGGCCGGGACGGCGCTCCTCCAGGACGGCGCGGGCCAGCAGGCTCTTGCCCACCCCGGCCGGCCCGGTGAGCGTGACCGGCGCGGCCCGGTCCAGCAGTCCGGCCACCAGCTCGTGCTCGGCCGCCCGCCCCACTACGCCGGGCAGCGGCCCGTGATCGGCCCACGCGGTCATCGGTCATCCCCCACCGCGGCACAGCGCCGCGCACTTGCCTACGAGCGACCCACGATGCCAGAACCGACCGCCGGGTACACAGGCGAGGGCGTTCACCGTTAGGGGGAAACGTGTGCGGGCCGCTTGACGCGGGCGTTCGCCCTGGTGCCGAAGCCGTTCGTCCTGGTGTGGAAACAGAAAGATAAACCCCAGGTCACGAAGGGCGGGGCGGCGTCGGGCCGCGGAACGGCCGCTCCTATCGTGGTGCCTTTCGACCGGCTTCGCGGCGGAAGCGTGGTGCCCCGGCCGGCCCCAAGTGCCTTGAGGAGAACGTCCCGATGAAGTCCCTGCGCGTCCGAGCTGCGGTGAGTGTGGTGGCCCTGGGGCTGCTGGCCGGTTGCGGCGGACCGGGGCAGGACGCCGTCGACGCCTCGGACGTGCCGCGGCTGAGCGCGCGGGCCGCCGACGCCCTCAACGGCCGGCCGCGCACGGTGCCGCCGCAGGGCCCGCGTTCGGAGTTCACCACGTACCGCACGACCGGCGACGACGGGACCCGGGTGGTGCGCACCCGGTGGCACGGCCGCGCGTCCGGCTACACCGGCGACATCTGGGCCTGGGTGCCGCCGCAGTACGACCAGCCCCGGTACGCGCACAGCGGCTTCCCGGTGCTGATCGCGCTGCCCGGCGCCTGGGGGTACCCGTCCAACTACTGGGCGGACGCGCCGTTCGCACTGGAGGAGCGGCTCGCGGAGTGGTCGAAGGAGGGCAAGACACTGCCGTTCATCCTGGTCATGCCGGTGCTCAACCCGCGCAAGACGTACTACGACGGCAGCGACATCCCCGGGCAGCCGAAGATGGGCAGCTGGCTGACGCGGGACGTGCCGGACTTCGCCCGGGCCAACTTCCGTACGTACGCGACGCGGGACGGCTGGGCGTTCATGGGGTCCTCCTCGGGCGGGTTCGCGGCGCTGAAGGCGGTGCTCAAGGAGCCGCGGCGGTTCAAGGCGGCGATCGTCAACGGGCCGGACACCGCGCCCGATTCGCCGCTGTGGAACGGGCACCCGGCCGAGAAGCTGGCCAACGACCCGCGGCATCTGGCGCGGCAGCTGGCCGCGCGCGGCGGGCCGCAGGTCTATCTGGCCTTCGAGCTCGGCAGCAAGGAGGACGCGGTGCCCGATGTGAAGCGGTTCATCAGCGGCTGGACCGGCGGGGCCCGCGGACCGGTCCACTCCACGCTCTTCGAGATACCGGACGGTGTGCACAGCGGGCACACCTACATCAAGAAGATGGCCGATTCGCTGCACTGGATCAGCGAGCAGATGCAGGGGCCGGTGGCGGCGCCGACGGTCTGACGCCGCGTCAAGGTCGGCTTGGCGTACGGCGGTACGGGCCGGTGCGGGTGCGCGGGGTCGCGGACGCCGCCGGCTCGTACCGCTGACCTGCGTGGAAGCCGTCCGGTCGGCGCCGGCGCCGGCGCTCCGTTCACATTGCGTTCGCTACCGGGTGGGCGGGGCGTCAGCGGGTCGTCAGGAAGCGGCCGGGAGGGTTGCGCCCCGGGGCGGTGCCAGGGGCCAATGGGCCCAAAGGGGGAGCGTGTTGAATCTCCGTCAGGTGCCAGAACGTTACAGATCGCTGTTGGACTTCCGTCGATGGCGTGATGCTAAGATCATCGCACTTGCCAACCGGGTAGTCACCTGCTATGGCAAAAAGGAATTCCGCGCATTGACCTGAGAAAAACGCCACCCCGGGGAGAGCTATGCCATTATCCGGGCCTTATGAGGCTTTCTGGCAGGCGACCGTGCGCGGCCGTTCGTCTATTGCCTGGGGCCGCGCGTGAACATCCGTACGGCAGCCGGGCATACGGCACCTGGTGGCTTCGTCGTCCGAAGAGAGACCTATGACGCAATACTTCCAGGATCCAGCGCTGTGGGCTTTGGTCGCTGGTACACCTGTCGCCGCTACCGCGATCGTTCGCAGCCGGAAAAAAATCTCGGAGCTGAGAAAAGAAAAGCTTGAGCTGAAACAGCACTACGCCACGCTCGAAGAGCACTACGCGGAGGCCGTGGAGGAGGCCAAGGACCGCGCCGAAGAGGCCACCAAGAACACTCTGAAGACCGCCATGCGCACCCTTCAGGGTCTGGCGAGCGAGCAGCAGCTGGCGATCTCCAAACTCCAGGAGGCGTACGGCGAGCACAAAATCCTGCAAGATCTGCTCGATATCGACCATATGAACTCGCAGTTCGCGCGGCGGGCCCAGTCCATCGCCGTGCTCTGCGACGGCTGGCTCGGCCGGCGCCGGCACGACGCGTCGCTCTACGATGTGGTCCGCAGCGCCAAGGGCCGTATCCGCCACTTCACTCGCGTCGAGATCCGATCGCAGAGTAATTTCGCCATCGTGAGCCGTGCCGTCGAACCGGTCGCGCTGGTCCTGGCGGAACTCCTGGACAACGCCACCAGCTATTCCGCACCGGACACGGTCATCGAGATCAATATCCGATCGGTGCCCAAGGGCGTCTGCATCATCGTCGACGACGCCGGTGTCGGCATGAACGAGGAGGAGAAGGCGCGGGCCGCCGAGCTGCTTTCCGGCGGCAATTCGGCCAGTGTCTCCAGCCTCGGCAACCCGCCCCAGTTCGGATTCACCGTCATCGGTGTGCTCGCCGCCCGCTACGGCTTCACGGTGTCGGTCGACTCCACCTCGCCGTACGGCGGTGTGCGCGCGGTCGTCCTGCTCCCCGACGAGCTGCTCACGTCCCTGCACCAGCCCGAGGAGGGTCCCGCCGTGGCTGCTTCCACCCCGCTGCCGCCCGAGAACCCTCCTGGTCAGCAGGGGAGTGAGACCGCGGGGCGGCACCGGGCGCCGGCTCCGCCGGCCGCCGGCGGACCGGGCGCCGGCCGTCCGGCGGTGACCGAGACGACCTCCGGCGGACTGCCGAAGCGGCGCCGCCGCGGCGCGATATCGATCGTGCCGCCGGCGGCCGAGCCCACCCCCACCACCCCGGCTCGGGACAGCGCCCGGACCGCGTCCGTCATGGGCGCTTTCCAGCGCGGTACGCAATCGGGCCGTCGTTCCACCCAAGCAAGCAGTGAAGGGCATGAGGTTCCGTGAACTACGATCTGTCGTGGATGCTTGACAGTGCTCTGGAATTGCCTGAAGCGCAGCATGCCATTCTCGTCTCCGCCGACGGGCTGCTCATGGCCCGCTCGAAGGAAGTCGGCCGGGACCATGCCGATACCGTCGCCGCCGCGATGAGCGGAATGCAGTCGCTGAGCCGCACCGTCGCCGATTTCTGCAATGCGACCGGACCCCAGATGCGCCCGCAGTGGCGGCAGACGCTGGTGGAATTCGACCACGGCTGGGTATTCCTGATCTCGGCCGGGGAGGGCGCCTATCTCGCGGTGTCGGCCTCGCCCGATGTCGACATGGCGGAGATCACCTTCCGTATGCAGCAGCTGGTCGGGCAGCTCGGCAAGGCGCTGACCAGTCCACCGCGTGAGAGGGCCGATGTCCAACCATGACGACCGATGACGAGCCGGAGCTGGTACACGAGGCAGCGGAATTAGTACGGCCGTACGTCATCACCAACGGCCGGGACCTTGTCGAGGACAGCGCTTTCTCGCTGCTGACACTGGTCACCGTCGCTCAGGACCCGCCCCGGACCATGCCGCTCGACCCGGAGAAGCTCCGTCTGCTGGAACTGTGCTCCGGAGGCTTTCTGTCGATCGCCGAGATAGCCGGGCACACCGGTCTGCCGGTGGGCGTCGTCAAAATTCTGGTGTTCGATCTCACGGAGGAGGGCCATCTTTATGTGCGCGCGCCCATCCCCAGCGCTCAGCATGTCGACCGGCAAATCCTCGAGGAGGTGCTGAATGGGCTCCAGGCTCGCTTTGGATGACGGCGTGTACCTGCGGAATTCCGTGCAGACCGCGGCGAAGATCCTGGTCGTCGGGCACTTCGCCGTCGGCAAGACCACGTTCATCGGAACGATGT
Source organism: Streptomyces sp. NRRL F-4489 (assembly GCF_001509485.1). Taxonomy (GTDB): domain Bacteria; phylum Actinomycetota; class Actinomycetes; order Streptomycetales; family Streptomycetaceae; genus Streptomyces. Next base: position 87,461 of record NZ_LLZI01000068.1, on the reverse strand, counting down.
CGGAAATTCCCCCGCTGCGTACCGAAGAGGTAATGACGCAGGCGAGCGCGGGAATTGACGACCTCCGGGCGGTACCGGGGAAGACCACCACCACGGTCGCCATGGACTTCGGCCGGCTCACCCTCAGCGAGCGGCTGGTGCTCTATCTCTTCGGAACTCCCGGGCAGCAGCGCTTCGTTCAGGTGTGGGAGGACATGACGCGCGGGGCGCTCGGGGCGCTGATCCTGGTCGACCCGCAGCGCCTGGAGGAGTCCTTCCCGGTCATGGACCTCGTGGAGCACTACGGCATCCCCTACGCGATCGCCGTGAACCGCTTCGACGGGACCCCGGAGCACTCGCTCGACGAGATCCGGGAGGCGCTCGATCTGCTCCCGGAGACCCCGGTCGTCAATTGCGACGCACGCGACCAGAAGTCCTCGGCGGATTCCCTGATCACTCTGGTCCGCTATCTCCAGTCCCGCCTCAACTAGGAGTTGATCCATGCAATCCTCTTCGGAATTCCAGACTCCGCCGCCAGGTTGCCCGGCACATGCCGATGGCAACCGTGAGTCCCTGCACGGCCCGGAATTCGCCACCGCCCCGCACGCCGTCTACGAGCGGCTGCGGAAGTACGGCCCGACCGCACCGGTCGAACTCGCCCCCGGCGTCGAGGCGGAGCTCGTCACGGACTACGCCACCGCGCTGCAGATCCTGCAGAATCCGGACACGTTCGCGCGCGATCCGCGCCGTTGGCGGGCGCTCAACGAGGGCCGGGTGCCGCTGGACAGCCCGGTGCTGCCGATGATGATGTACCGCCCGAACACCATGTTCTCGGACGGGGCGACGCATCTGCGGCTCCGCCAGGTCGTCACCGACAGCCTGGCCAAGGTCGACATGCACCGGGTCAGCCGGCACGTCGACCGCGTCGCCGCGTACCTCATCGACCAGTTCAGCATCCGCGGCAAGGCCGACCTGATCAGCGACTTCGCGCAGGTCCTGCCGCTGCTGGTGTTCAACGACCTGTTCGGCTGCCCCCCGGAGCTCGGCGACCGGCTGATCGTCGCCATCTCCAGCCTGTTCGACGGCATCGACGTGGAGCGGGCCAACGAGGAGATGGCCGGCGCGCTGTTCGAACTGGTCGCGCTCAAGCGGCGGCAGCCCGGTGACGACATGACGACCTGGATGATGCAGCATCCGGCCGGGCTGACCGACGAGGAGATGGTCCATCAGCTCGCGCTCCTCATAGGCGCCGGTACGGAACCGGTGCAGAACGTCATCGCCAGCGCGCTGCGGCTGCTGCTCTCCGAGGAGCACATCGCCGGCGGGCAGCACGGTGCCGGCGTCCTGGTCGAGGACGCGATCAACGAGGTGCTGTGGAACAGCCCGCCGATCGCCAACTACGCCACCCACTACCCCGTCCGGGATGTGGACGTCCACGGGTGCACCCTGCCGGCGGGCTCCCCGGTGCTGATCAGTTTCGCCGCGGCCAACGCCGATCCGAGCCTGTCCGCCAGCCGGCAGACGTTCAGCAAGCGCGCCCACCTCGCCTGGGGCGCCGGACCGCACGCCTGCCCGGCCAAGGACCCGGCGCTGCTGATCTCGGTACGGGCGATCGAGAAGCTGCTCAACACCCTGCCCGACATCGAGCTGGGGGTGCCGGCGGATTCCCTGACCTGGCGGCCGGGACCGTTCCACCGGGCGCTCAACGCGCTCCCCGCCCGGTTCACCCCGGTCCGTACCGAACGGCGGTCGGCCGGCCCGCTCCCGCCGCAGCAGGCGGCCGAGGCCGCGCCCGGCCCCGACGAGGGCAAGCGGAGGCGGGGCGGCTGGTGGAGCGGATTCCTTAATTGGTGGAAGGTGTGATCTTTGCGACAGCGTAGACGCAATTTGCTCGCATGAACGTTCCCACGGAGGGGTATGCAGCGCTGGCGATTACTGTGTGATCTTCTGGAAAAGGAGTCGCCCGTGGAGCCCGCCCTGGCTGCCGCACCTGTCGACCGGCGCAGCGTCGTCGCACTTTTCTCCCGACTGCGCTCGACCCGAGGCCAGTCCAATCCATTGCCGTTCTACACGAAACTCCGTGCAATGGGAGAAGTCGTCCCGGCACCCTGGGGCGGACATCTCGCGACGTCCTACCAGCTCTGCCACCAGGTGCTGCGCAGCCGGGACTGGCGGGTGCCGGACAGCGCCTGGCGGGCCGCCCAGCCCGACGCGGCCCGCTGGCACCGGCCGGCATCACGCCAGATGGGCGCCACGATGCCGATGCTCAACCCGCCCCACCACACCCAGGTGCGGCGGCCGCTGGGCAACGTCTTCGACCGCACCGCGCTGGAAGAAATGCGGCATTCCATAGAGCGGAATACCGAGCGGCTGCTCGACACCTTCACCGAAAGACTCCACGACGGTACGGCGGACTTCTGCGCCCTGGTCGGCGACGAACTCCCCGTCATCACCATCGGTGAATGGCTCGGACTGCCTCCGGCGGATTTCCCGCTGCTCCGCACTCTCACCCACGACCAGGTCCACACCCAGGAATTGTTCCCCTCGCCGAGCCAGCTCGACATATCCGACGCGGCCACCGCCCGTTTGCGTTCGTACTTCACCGATCTGATACGGGAACGCCGAAAATCGCCGGGGGACGACCCGGTGTCCGGCTGGCTGGCGATGTGGGACGGCTTCGAGGCCGACCGGGACGCCGCCGACGAGGCCGTCCACGCCCTGGCGATGTTCATGGTCCTGGCGGCCCTGGAAACCACCTCGCACCTGCTGACCACCATGGTCTGGCTCCTCCTGGAGCACCCCCGCCAGCTGGACTGGCTGCGCCTGCACCCCGAGCACATCCCCGGCGCGCTCGACGAGACCCTGCGCTACGACGCCCCGATCCACATGATCAGCCGGATCGCCCCGGAGGACACCGACCTCGCCGGCGTCCCCGTCCGCAAGGGCGAGATGGTGCAGCTCATGGTGGGAGCCGCGCACCACGACCCGGCGCAGTACACCGACCCCGAGGTCTTCGACATCCGCCGCAAGGCCCCGCACCTCAGCTTCGGCGGCGGTATCCACTACTGCCTCGGCAACGCGCTCGCCCGGATGGAAGCGACCTGCGTCCTCACCTCGCTGCTGCGGCGGCTGCCCGGCCAGCGGCTGCGGGTCGCCGGCCCGCCCGTCTGGGCGCCGCGGGTGGCCTTCCGGCGGCTCGGCGAACTCCCCGTCGCCCGTGCCTGACGGGAGCCCCGTCCCCCCGGCACACCGGCTCTACGACCCAAGGAACACCATGACGCACGACTTCAAGACCCTGCTCGTCGCCCAGGACGGCCCCGTCCTGCGCGTACAGCTCAACGTCCCCGAGACCGGCAACGCGATCTCCGGCCCCGTCCTGGACGACCTCCTCACCGTCCTCGGGGCACTGGACGACGAGACCGGCATACGGGTACTGGTCCTCTCCGGCGCCGGCGACGACTTCTGCCTGGGCGGCGACCGCGCCGAATTCCCCGCCCTGCTCGACGAGGATCCGCGCGGGCTGGCGCTGCGCGCCCTGGGCAACAAGGCCCGCCGGGTGTGCGACGCGCTCGCCACCACCGACGTGGTGACCATCGCCCGGCTGCACGGCGGCGTGATCGGGGCCGGGGTGGGCCTGGCGCTCTTCTGCGATCTGCGGGCCGGCGCCGACACCTGCCGCTTCCGGCTGCCGGAGCTCGGCCTCGGCGTACCGCCCGCCTGGGGCGGCATCATGCCCCGCCTGCTGCACGAGATCGGCGCCGCCAAGGTCCGCGAACTGATCCTGACCGCCGACACCTTCGACGCCGCGACCGCGCGGGAGCTGTCCCTCCTCCACAAGGCCGTCCCCGAGGACGAGCTGGACGCGGTGATCGCGCGGTGGACCAAGCCGCTGGTCCGGCGGTCGCCGTCGGCGCTGCGCACCGCGAAGCTGATGATCAACGCGTACGGCGGCGCCAACCGGCTCGCGGACGCCTCGCTCTTCGACGCGGAGCTGCTGTCGTCGGCGCTCAGCGTGGACCGCTACGCCCGGCGGGGCTGAACCCGTACGGAACGGGGACGATCCCGGGCGTAACGGGGATCGGTCCCGTACGCAACAGGGGACGATCCCTTGCGTAACGGGGGACGCGGAACCGCCGGTGCGGCCCTGACCAGGCCGCACCACCGTGCCCCGCGCCATCGGGCCCGCGCCGCCGGGCCCGCGATGCCGCCGCGTGATCAGTCCGCGGTGTCCGCGGTGTCCGCACCGTCCGTGCCGTCCGGGACCGACGTCCGGTGGCGGGCGGCCAGTTCCCGATACATCGCCGCGTTCAGCTTGATGGACTCCCGCTCCTCCGGGGTCAGTTCGCGCTTGACCCGGGCCGGGACGCCGGCGACCAGGGAGCCCGGCGGCACCCGCATCCCCTGCGGCACCAGCGCCTGCGCCGCGATCAGCGAACCCGCCCCGATGTGCGCGCCGTTGAGGACCGTGGCACCCATGCCGACCAGGACGTCGTCCTCCACCGTGCAGCCGTGCAGTACGGCGTTGTGGCCGACCGAGACCCGCTCGCCGACCGTCACCGGGAAGCCCGGGTCCACGTGCACCGTGCAGTTGTCCTGGATGTTGCTGTCCGCGCCCAGGGCGATCGGGCCGCAGTCACCGCGCAGCACCGCGTGGTACCAGACGCTCGCGCCGGCGGCCAGGGTCACGTCGCCGACGACGACGGAGGTCGGAGCGGTGTACGCCCCGGGGTCGATCCGGGGCCGGTCCTCGCCCACCGCGGAAATCACTGGCCGTGCTGTCATCTGCGCTTCTCCTCGCCGGTCTCGTGCCGCGCCAGCAGCACCGTAGACGACCCGGGCCGGGGACGGCGGGGCCGGGCGGGGGTGGGGCGAAGATCACAGGCCGGCGCGCGGCCGGGTGCCGGGCGGGCTGAGTACGGTGTCCGGGTGCCGATAAACCAGAACGTGTTCTCATCCCTGACGGCCTGGCGGCGCCGGGCGGTGTCCCGCGCCGTCCACCGCGGGGCGCGCTGGGTGCGGGAGAGCGCGGCCGTCACCGCCGAGCGCCCGGGCCCGTACCGCTTCCGCCGGATCGGCCACGGCACCCGGCTGGCGTTCCCGCAGGGCACGGTCTTCGGCGACCCGTGGATCGAGCTGGGCGACCACTGCATCATCGGCCAGGACGTGACGCTGACCGCGGGCATGATGCCCGATCTGGACCTCGGCCCGGACCCGATCCTGACGCTGGGCAACGGGGTGGTGCTGGGCCGCGGCAGCCATGTCATCGCCGACGTCCGGCTGACGATAGGGGACGACTGCTTCTTCGGGCCCGGGGTCTATGTGACCACCACCAACCACAGTTACGACGACCCGCGGACGCCGGTCGGGAAGCAGTGGCCGCGCACCGATCCGGTCGCCATCGGGCCGGGCGGCTGGGTCGGCACCGGGGCGGTCATCCTCCCCGGCGCGCGGCTGGGGCGGAACGTGGTGGTGGCGGCCGGGTCGGTGGTGCGGGGCGAGGTGCCCGACCACGCGGTGGTGGCCGGGGCGCCCGCCCGCGTCGTCCGCCGCTGGGAGCCGGACGCGGGCTGGCAGCCGCCGCTGCGGACGCCCGCGCCGGTGCCGATCCCGGACGGCGTCACCCCGGAGCAGCTGCTGGCGCTGGGGGAGTGGGAGAAGGCGGAGGCGGACGGGTAGTTGAGGGGCGGCCGGAAGCGGCCGTCCGGGTACGGCGGTTCGCGGCGCGGTGGCCCGCACGCGGCCGGGGCGCCGGGCGGCCGGGCGTCCATGGCGATGATCATTGATCCGGTCCGCGGGCCCCGGGACGGCTGCTAAGTTGCGGGTATGCCCGTGCCGATGGATGCCTTCGACGACGTCCGGCCCGCCACCGCGTGCCTGGACCTGCTGCCCGGCCCGGTGGCCGCCGCCCTCCGCGACTGGCGCGGCCCCGTGCCCGTGGACGAGATCCGCTACGTCGACACCGACCCGGCCATCGCGGACACCGAACTCCTCGTCGGCCACTACGGTCCCTGGCTGCTGGAGCAGTCGGCGAACTGCGTGGTGGTGGCCGGCAAGCGCGCCGGTGAGACCCATCTGGCCGCCTGCGTGGTCCTGTCCACCACCCGCGTCGACGTCAACGGCGTCGTCCGCCGCCATCTGGGCGCGCGCAAGGCGTCGTTCGCGCCGATGGACACCGCGGTCGGCGACAGCGGTATGGAGTACGGCGGCATCACCCCGATCGGCCTGCCCGCCGCCTGGCCGCTGCTGGTCGACGCCGCGGTCGCCGACGCCCCGTACCTGCTGATCGGCAGCGGCAGCCGCCGCGGCAAGCTGATCGTCCCCGGCAAGGCGCTGGCCGGCCTGCCCGGCGCGACCGTCCTGGAAGGGCTGGGCGTTCACGCCTGACGGGCGTTCCCGGCTGACGGAGGCGCTCCCGGCGGGCGGGGCCGTTTCCCGCCTGCCGGAGGGGTCTGCGCTCGGTCCGTTGCTCAGCCGGCCGCCGCGTCCGCTCCGCTCGCCGCGTGCGCGTCGGTTGCCGGGGCCGCGCCCATTGCTGCGTCCGCGCCGTCCGGGCGCGGGCCCAGCTTCAGCGACAGCGGGATGGCGTGCTCGGTGAAGCCGAGGCTGCGGTAGAGCCCTTCGGCCGCGTCCGTGGCGTGCAGATCGATCCGGCCGACGCCCTGCCGCGCGAACCACGCCACCAGCGCCTGCGTCGCGGCCCGGGCGTAACCCCGGCCCCGATAGCGGGGATCGGTGCAGACGTTGAAGACGAAGCCGACCCGGCCCGTGGGGTTGACCGGGGACGGCAGCCGCTCGTCGATCCGGCCGAGCGCGCACGCCGCGAGATGCGGCCCGTCCGCGCCGGGCCCGTCCGCCTCGCCGTCCACCACGAAGGCGGTCAGCGGGGCGTCCGGTCCCGCCAGCTGACGGCGGGCCACCGCCTCGGCGTTCCGCTCCCAGCGGCCGGGCTCGGCCCGCCCGTTCATGGCCAGGAACATCAGCCGGCGCAGCCGGACCAACTCTGCGGCATCCTCGGGACGGGCGGCACGTGGCGTGGTCATGGCGGGATGCTAGGGCAGACCTCCGCCGGTCCTCGCGGCCGGTCCGGAACGTGCGGCCGTACGGTCCCCCTGTCCACTGGCCCGCCGCCGGGCTCAGCCGAGCCGGGGTATCTCGATCGCCGGGCAGCGGTCCATCACCATCTCCAGCCCGGCGTCGCGTACGCGGTCCCAGGCGTGCTCGTCGACGACCCCGAGCTGGAACCAGACGGCCTTGGCACCGGCCGCCACCGCGTCGTCGGCGACCGCCCCGGCCAGCTCGCTGCGGACGAACACATCGACCACGTCGACGGGGAAGGGGATCTCCTCCAGCGACGCGTAGCCCGGCTCGCCGTGCACCGTCTCGGCCTTGGGGTGCACCGGCACGATCCGCTTGCCGTACTCCTGGAGCACCTTGGCGACGCCGTACGCGGGACGCCGGTCGTTGTTCGACAGTCCCACCACGGCCCAGGTGTCGCCGAGTTCGGTGAGGATCGTGCGGATCGTCTTGGGGTCGCCGTACACCACTGCCTCCTGCGCTGGTCGTTTCTGACTGAGCCAACGGCCGCGCGGGCCCGAAGATTCCCGCCCCGACGAGGAAATTCTCACGGACGGTGACGGCCCCGGTGCGGCGGTGGTGGCGCCGCCGACGCCGCACCGGGAGACGGCAGGGGAACGCCCCGCCCGAAGGGGAAGACGGGCGGGGCGGTTCAAGGGCGGCGGCTTCGTCGCCTGCCGCGGAACGCACCGGGGCGGTTCAAGGGCGGCGGCTTCGTCGCCTGCCGCAGGCCGCAGCGGGCGGCGGTCAGCCGGTGGCGCGGGGCGCGCCGGCGGCGGGGACGCGGGTGGTGGCCGCGGAGCGGGCCGGTTTGCCGATGGCCCGGCCGGCGGCCACCGGTTCCGGGGCGCCCGCGCCGGTGCCCGGCCGCAGCGCCGCCGCCGCGGCGGCCGGCTCGCGGCCGCGGTCCCCGGCCCCGCTCCCGGCCCCGGCGCCGCCCGACGTACCGCCCGTCGTACCGCCCGCCGCGCTGAGCGCCGCCTGCAGCCGCGCCGGCTCCACGACCATGCTCACCGCCCCGGCCGGGTTGACGTAGAGGGCGTGGCCCGGTGGCAGCTGCCCCAGCAGGCCGGCCACCGGCCGCCGGTCGTAGAGCAGCCGGCCCACCGGTTCCAGCTGGGCCGCCGCCGTGTAGACGGGTACGACCGGAGCGCCCTCGGGGGAGGCCGCGGACAGCGGCGCCCCGCCGGCGGTCACCAGGACGGACACCTCCGCCCGCGCCAGCTCCTCCCACACCGCCCGCTCCGGGCCGTACCCGGTGGCGGCGAGCTGCACCGCGCGGTCCACCGGGTCGGTGGGGTCCGCCCAGTCCAGCATCTGCGGCGACGGCCGGTACTCCGGGTTGTCCCGCCACTCCTCGATCGCGCCGTCCGGGCCGGAGCGCCACTGCCCGATCACCGCCCACAGCGGTGGCGCGCCCTCGCCCGACCAGGTCAGGTCCACCATGGCCAGCCAGTGATCCGGTGCCTCGCGGGCCGCCTCGACGACCTCGGGGGGCGGCACCGGCATCTCCTCGCCGGTCACCGGAACGCCGGCCGTCATCGCCGCCTGTGTGCTGTCGTCCATCCCGTCCTCCGCCGAGCCGCCGTTCCGTTCCGCGGGGCGCCGGACCGTCCGGGGACGCCGGGTCCCGCCTCCCGCCACAGTGCCCACGGGCGCCCCGGACGTCTCCCCGACGCACCGTGCGGACGCCCCGGGTACGCCGCCCGGCGGTGCGCCCTGCGCCCGTACGGCGGATGCCGCAGCGCGGCGCGGCCCCCGGACGCCCCGGCCGGCCCCCGCCGCGCGCCGCTTAGGCTGGTCGGATGCAGGAGCAGTACCGGACCGTGGCCCGTGCGGGCGTCCACGAGATCGAGATCAGCAAGTCCCGCTTCCTGTGCGCGCTGGCGCCGGCCGCGACGGAGGCGGAGGCCCAGGCCGTCATCGCGCGGGTCCGCAAGGAGCACCCGACCGCCCGGCACCACTGCTTCGCGTACGTCCTCGGGGCCGATGGCGCCGTCCAGAAGGCCAGCGACGACGGGGAGCCCGGCGGTACGGCCGGGGTGCCGATGCTCCAGATGCTGGTGCGGCGCGAGGTGCGCTACACCGTCGCCGTGGTCACCCGCTACTTCGGCGGCGTCAAACTGGGCGCGGGCGGGCTGATCCGGGCCTACGGGGGCGTGGTGGGCGAGGCGCTGGACGCGATCGGGACGGTGACCCGGCAGCGGTTCCGGCTGGCGGCGGTCACCGTGGACCACCAGCGCGCGGGCCGCCTGGAGAACGACCTGCGCACCACCGGGCGCGCGGTCCGCGAGGTGTCCTACGGGGCCGAGGTGCGCATCGAGGTCGCGCTCCCGGAGGCGGAGCTCCCGGCGTTCCGCGCCTGGCTGGCGGACACCACGGCCGGCACCGCGCGGCTGGAGCTGGGCGGGGAGGCGTACGCGGAGGTGTAGCGGGCCGAGCGGCTCGCCGGACGGGTTCGGGGCCGCACCGGTGCGCGGCGGACCGGGACGTGCCAGCCTGGGGCGGCGGAACGGGCCGCGACCGGCGTACGCGCCGGCAGGGGAAGGGGCGTGAGGCATGCCGGACCTCCTCGGGGAACGGGTGGGCTTCGTCCGCCGGATCGGACTGTTCCAGGCCACCGCCATCAACATGAGCCAGATGTGCGGGATCGGCCCGTTCGTCACCATCCCGCTGATGGTGACCGCGTTCGGCGGACCGCAGGCCGTCATCGGCTTCCTGGCCGGCGCGGTGCTGGCGCTCGCCGACGGCCTGGTCTGGGCGGAGCTGGGCGCCTCGCTCCCCGGGGCCGGCGGCAGCTACGTCTATCTGCGGCAGGCGTTCCAGTACCGCACCGGGAAGCTGATGCCGTTTCTGTTCGTGTGGACGGCGATGCTGTTCATCCCGCTGGGCATGTCCACCGGTGTCATCGGCTTCGTGCAGTACCTGGGTTACCTGTGGCCGGGGATGAGCCCGGGGCAGGGCGACGCGGTGGGGCTGGCGGTGACAGTGGGCATCGTGGTGCTGCTGTGGCGCCGGGTGGAGTGGATCGCCCGGCTCACCGTCGTCCTGTGGACGGTGATGATCGCCGCGGTCGGGCTGGTCATCGTCGCGGCGTTCACCCACTTCAGCCCCGAGCGGGCCTTCACCTACCCCGCGCACGCGGTGGACCTGACATCCGCTCAGTTCTGGGCCGGATTCGCCGGCGGGCTCACCATCGGCGTCTACGACTACCTCGGCTACAACACCACCGCCTACATGGGCGCCGAGATCCGCCGCCCCGGCCGCACCCTCCCGCGCGCCATCCTCCTCTCCATCCTGGGCATCATGGCGATCTACCTGCTGCTCCAGATCGGCACCCTGGGCGTCGTCGACTGGCGGGAGATGCTCGACCCGCACAGCACCGCGGGATCCTCGGTCGCCTCCGCCGTCCTGGAGCGCACCTGGGGCCGGACCGCCGCCGGCGCGGTCACCGTCCTCATCCTGGTCACCGCCGTCGCCTCCGTCCTGACCGGGCTGCTCGGCGGCTCCCGGGTGCCCTGCGACGCCGCCCGGGACCGGGTCTTCTTCCGCCCCTACGGGACGCTGCACCCGCGTCACCGCTTCCCCGTCCTGGGCCTGCTCACCATGGGCGGCACCACGGCCGCCGGCTTCCTGCTGGGCCGGCACACCGATCTGACGACCGTGATCCAGCTGCTGACCACGGTGATGGTGATCGTTCAGTCGCTGGCCCAGGTGGCCGCGGTCACCGTGCTGCGCCGCCGGCAGCCGGCGCTGCGCCGCCCCTACCGGATGTGGCTCTACCCGCTGCCCAGCCTGGTCGCGCTGGCCGGCTGGCTGGTGATCTACGGCTACGCGGACCGCAACGCGCCCGGCCGGCACCCCATCGAATGGTCGCTGGCCTGGGTGGCGGCCGGGCTGGCCGCGTTCCTGGTATGGGCCCGGCACGAACGCGAGTGGCCGTTCGGCCCGAAGCGGATCAGCGAGCCGTACCTGGAGCGCGGGACGGAACCGGGCGGGGCCGTCCCGGACGGCGCCGAGCCGGTCACGGGGGAGGGGTAGGCGCACGAGCCCCCCTCACACCTCCGGCAGCTCCAGCTCCCGCGCCGTCCCCGGTGCCACGGTGAACGGCCGGCCGCGCAACCGGGCGCGCACCGCGGCGTGTTCGGAATCCGGGACGGTGAGCCGCACCCGGTCGGCCCGGATGCGCAGTTCGATGCCCCGGTGCCGGCGGTAGCGGAACCGCACCCCGAACTTCGACAGCTGGGGGATCGGCGCCGGATCCAGCCACAGCACGCGGTCCCGGGTCTCCAGCCCGGTCATCCCCCGCTGGACGAAATCCAGCGTGCCGGCCATCGCGCCCAGGTGGATGCCCTCCGCCGTGGTGCCCCCTTGGACGTCCGCGATGTCCCCGGTGAGCGCCTCCTCGCCGTACGTCCAGGCGTCGTCGCGCCGCACCCGGGCCAGCACCCAGGCGTGCACGACGGCGCTCAGCGTCGAACCGTGGCAGGTGCGGCGCAGGTAGTGGTCGACCGTCGCCCGCCATACGTCGTCATCGAGCCGGTAGCCCAACTGCCCGAAGACACCGGCGAGTTCGGACGGCGAGAAGAGGTAGCCGAGCATCAGCACATCGGCCTGTTTGGACGCCTGGTAGCGGTTGACGGTGTCGCCCTCGGACTCCAGGATCCGGTCCAGCCGCCGGATGTCGCCGTAACGGGCGCGGTAGCCGGCCCAGTCCAGCTCGGCCAGCTCCCCGTAGCCCGCGAACTGGCTGATCAGCCCGCGGTGGTAGGGCACGTGCAGGCGGTGCGCCACGTCGTCCCAGTACTGGCGCTCGTCGTGCGAGAGGTCCAGCCGTTCGAAGAGCGGCCGGCGGCGGGCCTCCGGGAGCGTCCGGCACAGCTCCAGCGCCCGGCTCAGCGCCCAGGCGGCGGTGACGTTGGTGTAGGCGTTGTCATCCAGGCCGGGCCGCCCGGCGCCCGGATAGGCGTCGTGGTACTCGTCCGGGCCGACCACCCCGCGGATGCGGTAGCGGGCCAGCGCCGGGTCCCAGTTGGCCGACGACGCCCAGAAGCGGGCGATCTCCAGCAGCATCTCCGCGCCCTTGGTGTGCAGGAAGCCGGTGTCGCCGCTGGCCTGCCAGTACTGCCAGACGTTGTACGCGATCGCCGAACCGACGTGGTGCTGGAGCCGGGAGTGGTCCGGCACCCAGCGGCCCGAGCGCGGGTTGAGGTGCACCCGCTGGGTCTCCTCGCGCCCGTCGCTGCCGCTCTGCCACGGATACATCGCCCCCGCCCGGCCGGCCTCGCGGGCGGCCTCCCGGGCGGCCGGCAGCCGCCGGTGGCGGTACGACAGCAGCGCCCGGGACACCTCCGGGAAGTGCAGGTTCAGAAACGGCAGCACGAACAGCTCGTCCCAGAAGACGTGCCCCCGGTACGCCTCGCCGTGCAGCCCCCGGGCCGGCACCCCGACGTCCAGCCGCGCGGTGTGCGGGGAGACGGTCTGCAGCAGGTGGAACAGGTGCAGCCGCAGGATCCGCCCGGCGTCCCCGGGGACGTCCAGCCGCACCTGCCCCCACAGGTGCTGCCAGGCCCGGTGGTGCGAGGCCAGCAGCCGGGGCACCGCCGGGGCCCGCCGGACCGCCTCCAGGGCGGCGGTCAGCGGCTCGGCGCGGGCCCGGTCCAGGGAGGTGTGCAGCGCCACCGTCTTGTCGACGGTCGCCGGGGCCCCGGGGGCGAGCGGGACGGTCAGCACCCGCCAGGCCCGGCGCCCGGTGAGGTCGGTGCGGGCGGTCCCGCCGCGCGGTGCGGTACGGGTCCGGGCGGCCAGCGCGATACCGGTGCCGGAGGTGCGGGTGCGGCAGCGCAGCCAGATCACCCCGTCGTCCCCGGAGCCGGTCTCCCACCCGGTGAGGTGGGCGCCGTCCAGCTCCCGGTAGCGGGCCACGCCGCTGTTGCGCACGTCGCCGTCCAGGCCGGCCGCCACCTCCACCTCGCCGGACCAGCCCTCGGCCGTGAACACCGTGCGCTGGACGGCCAGGTCCGGCTCCGCCATGTGCACCAGCCGCCGCTCGGTCACCGTCAGCCGCCGCCCGGCGCCGTCCTCGTAGGACGACCAGCGGGTCAGCGTGGCGCGCCGCAGGTCCAGGGTCCGGCGGTGGCCGGTCAGCTGCGGGTGGTCGGGGAACAGCCACGGGCCGGGCGCGGGGTCGCCAGCCGGGCGGATGCGGTAGCGCAGCGGCAGCCAGTCGGGGAGGTTGACCAGGTCCTCGTTCTCCACCGGGCGGCCGGCGACGGTCGAGGTCAGCCGGTTGTAGACACCGGCCGCGTACGTGCCCGGATAGTGCGCAGGGCCGCAGCGGGTCTCCGGGGCGGCGCCGCGGGTGGCGAAACGGCCGTTGCCGAGTGTGCACAGCGCCTCCCGCAGCCGCTCGGCCTCCGGGTCGTACCCCTCGTACGTCCAGGTCCAGGCGCGCGCCGTCATCGGGCCGCCCCGGGCGCCGGCAGGTCGCCGGGATCGCCGACCACCACATCGGCGCCCCGGCGGCGGAGTTCGGCGGCGTGCTCCGGGCCGCCGCCCCGGGCCACGCCGACGACCAGCCCGAAGCCGCCGCGGCGGCCCGCCTCCACCCCGGCCGCCGCGTCCTCCACCACCGCGGCGTCCCGCGGCGGGACGCCCAGCCGCCGCGCCGCCTCCGTGAAGAGCGCCGGATCCGGTTTGCCCGGCAGCCCCAGCCGCGCCGCCTCCTTCCCGTCCACCACCACCTCCAGGAGCGGCAGCAGCCCCGCCCCCGACAGCAGCTCGGTGGCGTGCCGGGACGCGGAGACCGCCGCGCACCGCACACCCGCCGCGCCCAGCGCCCGCAGCAGCCGCACACTGCCCGGCCAGGCCGGCGCGCCGCGCTCCCGGAGCCGCGCGGTGAACGCCTCGTCCTTACGGGCCGCGACCGCCGCGACCGTCCCGGTACCCGGCGGGTCACCCGGCCCGCCCGGTGGCAGCCGCAGCCCCCGGGAGGCCAGGAACGCGGCCGCGCCGTCCATCCGGGACCGGCCGTCGACGAACCGCAGGTAGTCGTCCACCGGGTCGAACGGCCGCTGCCCGCCCACCGCCGCCAGACACGCGTCGAACGCCTCCTGCCAGGCGGCCGCGTGCAGCCCCGCGGAGTCGATGAGCACACCGTCGGTGTCGAAGACCACGGCCCGCACCCGGCACGGACCCGCGGCCGGCGGCGATGCGGCGGACATGACCGGATATCCCTTCGGCAGATCGGCTCCTCCAGTCCTCCAGCGGACTCGTCCTTCCATGGCACCACGACATCCGGACGGGGGCCGCTCCTGCCACCGGGCGGGCGCGCCGGGCGGGTGGAAGCCGGGCGGCCTGGGCGCGCGCCCGGTACCGGGTGCGTCCGCCCCTGGCGCGCGCCCGGTGCCGGGGCCCACGATGGAAGGACCGGTACGGCCGCGGCACGGCGGCGGAAGGCGGTGGGGACCATGGAACTCCCCCTGGTCGTAGGCGTGGACGGAACGGACGCCGCCCTGCGCGCCCTGGACTGGGCGGTGGACGCGGCGGCGCGCCACGGGCTGCCCCTGCGGGTGGTCCACGCGTCCCGTTGGGAGCGCTACGAGGGCGTGGCTCCCGAGGGGCCGGCCGACGCCGAGCAGGTCATCGCCGACGGGATCGTGGCGACCGCCGCCGAACGGGCCGCCCGCCGCAACCCCGAGGTGGAGGTCACCGTCCAGGTCCTGGCCGACGACCCAGTGGACGCGCTGCTGCGGGAGGCCCCCTATGCCACGGCGGTGGTGCTCGGCTCCAAGGGCCACGGGGAGTTCGCCGATCTGCTGCTGGGCTCGGTGAGCCTGTCGGTGGCGGCCCGCGCGCACCACCCGGTGGTGGTGGTCCGCGGCGACCGGGCCGGCCTGGAGGGCACCCACGGCCGGGTCCTGCTCGGCGTCGGGGACCCCGCCAAGGGGGCCGCCGCGGTCCGCTTCGCCTTCCGGGAGGCGGAGGCCCGCGGCTGCGTCCTGGACGCCGTACGCGCCTGGCACGCCCCCGGATACGGGCCCGCCGACCGCGCCGAACGGGTCGCCGGCCCCCCGCACCACTACGAGCAGCAGGCGTCCGAGCTGATCGACGCGGCGGTGGCGGAGGAGGCCGCGGCGCACCCCGCGGTCCACGTCCGCCGCACCACGGTGGCGGGCCCGCCGCACCGGGTACTGGTCCGCCGCTCGGCCGCCGCCGACCTCCTGGTCCTCGGCGCCCGCCGGCGCCATACCCACTTCGGGCTCCAGCTGGGCCGGACGGGGCACGCGGCGCTGCACCACGCGGCGTGCCCGGTGGCGGTGGTGCCGCGGGGTGAGCAGCTGGGGTGAGCCGGGGCGAGGGGCGGTCGTCGGACGTGCGGCCCCGGCGTCCGGCCTCGCGCTCCGGCCGGACGCCCGTGCCGCGCGCTCACGCAGGATGCCCGTACGGCGCCAGCACCGCCCGTTCGATCCGGCGCCGCACCCGTGCCGTGAGGGCGGCCAGCCGCGGTGAGACCGACGGCCGGACCGGGACCGGCGACCGCAGGGCGCGGGCCGCCGCCGGCAGCTCCGCGAGGTCCGCAGCCAGCCGGGCCCGGGCGTCCGCCAACGGGGCCCGCGGCGCGCAGCGCACCCCGTCCCGCATCAGCGTCTCCAGCAGCGGCACGGTGCCGGCCGGCGCCGCCTCCTCCGCCAGCCCGATCACATCGCGGCACCCCGGCCCCCGGAACACCTGCTTCCGGCCGGGTGCGGACACCTTCGCCGCCGACAGCTTCATCACCGGCCGCCCGTCGTACGCGACCAGCTTGTACGCCGAGTCCAGATACGGCGCGTCGGCGCTCACCCCGACCCGGGTCCCCACCGCGAACACATCGACCGGCGCCCCGGACCGCACCAGGTCGTCCACCGCGAACTCGTCCAGCCCGCCGCTGGCGACGATCCGCACCTCGGGCAGCCCGGCCCGGTCCAGCATCGCCCGCGCCCGGAACGCCTGCGCCGCCAGATCCCCGCTGTCGAGCCGGATCGCCGACCCCGCCGCCCGGCCCAGGGTGTGCAGCACCCGGGCCGCGGCCGCCACCCCGGAATCGGTGTCGTACGTGTCCACCAGGAACGTCACCGGCCCCGGATGCGCCCGCGCGAACGCCAGGAACGCCGCCTCCTCGTCCTCGAACGCCTCGACGTAGGAGTGCGCCATGGTGCCGACCGCGGGCAGCCGCTCGGCGTGCGCCGCCGCGACGTTGCTGGTCCCGGCGAAACCGGCCAGCGCGGTCAGCCGCGCCGCCTGGTAGCCGGCCTCCGTCCCGTGGGTGCGCCGCAGCGAGAAGTCCACCACCGGGCGCCCGCGCGCCGCCAGGACGCAGCGCACGGCCTTGGAGGCGATCGCGGTCTGGTGGCTGAGCTGGTTCAGGACGAACGTTTCGGCCAGTTGCGCCTGCGGCAGCGGCGCGGTGATCTCCAGCAGCGGCTCCCCGGGGAGCACCACCCGGCCCTCCGGGACCGCCCGCACCTCCCCGGTGAACCGCAGCCCCAGCAGCGGCGCCAGCTCGCGCGCCGGCCGGCGCAGCGCCTCGGCGAACACCTCGATCTCCGCCGGCCCGAGCCGGTAACGGGCGAGGAAGTCCAGCACCGGCTCCACCCCCGCGGCGACCAGGAACCCGCGGCCGGGCGGCAGATCCCGCACGAAGCAGCTGAACGTGGCCGGCCGGGTCATGCCCTCACGCAGATACGCCAGGGCCATGCTCACCTCGTACAGGTCGGTCGTGGTCGGCCCGACCACCGCCCCCGTCGTGGCCTCCGGCATCGCCGGCTCCTTCCCGCCGCCCCCTCTTCCGGACGGCTCAGGCCGGCTCGTTCGCCCAGCCGTAGACCGTGGGCCGCTCGCGCGGCGGGGGCGCGACGCCGGCGCCCGCCAGGTCGCGGTCGGCCAGCCGGATCAGCTGCCCGGCGAGGTCCTTCAGCGCCCGGCCGGCCGCCAGCTCGTCGCCGATCACCGGGACGTCCGGGTCGTCGGGATCGCGGCGCGCCCGCCCGCGCCCGGTGAGCGCCCGGCTCCCGGTGTCCAGCTCCACCCGCGCCCGGGTCGTCCCGTCCTCCTCGGTCAGAACCAGCCGGACCCGCCACTCGGTGCTCTTCCCCATGGCTCACCTCCGCGGTCAGCGGTCACCCCTCCCACCCATTGTGGGACAAAGCCCCTGGGTCGCCTGCCGGTGGCCAACGGGGGCAGGGGCGCGGCCCCCGGGGCCGGCCCTACTCCCGTGCACCAGGGACGCCTACGGCACGCTCACTCATGCGGCACGATCGCGACCGGGCACGGCGCGTGGTGCACCGCCGCCTGGACCACATGACCGATCCGCGGCGCCGGGAAGCGCAGCTTATGGCGGCGGCCGACGACCAGCAGGGCGGCGTCCGCGGCGTCCCGCAGCAGCGCCCGCGCCGGGCTCTCCAGCTCCACCCGGGGGTCCACCACCACCTCCGGGTACTTCTCCCGCCAGGGCCGCAGCGCCGCCGCCAGCTCCTCCCGGGCCGCCGCGACCGCCTCCCGCGCGGCGACGGGCTCCACCCCGCCGCCCCGGTTGTACGCGTACGACGGCAGGTGCCGGCCGTGCACCACCCGCAGCGGCGCCCCGCGCCGGGCCGCACTGCCGAACGCGAACGACAGCAGCGCCTGGCACGGCTCGTGCAGGCTCAGCGCCGCCGCCACCGGGGCGTCCGGGGCCCGCGCGGCGCCCTGCCGGGCCCGTACGAGCACCGTCGGCGTCCCGGTGTGCGCCACCACCTGGAGCCCGGTCTCGCCCATCACATAGCGCGCCACCCCGCCCAGGTCGCGCGAGCCCAGGACCAGCAGGCACGACTGCTCCGCCGCCTCCTCCAGGGCGACCAGCGGGTCCTTGGCGACCAGGGCCTCGTCCACCGGGAGGGCCGGGTGGCGGTCCCGGACGGCCGCCCGGGCCTCGCCGACGATCCGGTGCGGCCAGTAGTTCCGGTCGTCCTCCGGCGGCACCTCGGGCTCCGGTTCCGGCGCCAGCAGCACCCAGGCGTGCAGCAGCCGCAGCCGGGCCCGCCGCAGCTCCGCCTCGTGCGCCGCCCAGAGCACCGCGGCCGTCGCCTCCGGCGTCCCGTCGACGCCCACGGTGACCACGTCCTGCATGACCTCACCTCGCTCCCGATCCGCGCACCGCCACCGGACCCGAGGCCCCGGCGCCCGGTGGCACACCGCCCTTCCAGTCTCCGCCGACCGGGCGCCCCTGGCCGAACGGACGGGCACCGGCACCGGGATCTGCTCATGGGACTGCCTCATTGGTGCGCCGCCGACCGGACCGACCGGACCGACCGGACCGACCGGACCGACCGGACCGACCGGACCGACCGGACCGACCGGACCGGTCGGACGGGAACTGCGCATGCTGAGCCGCGGCAAGATCGGGCCCACGGCTCGGCACGAGGAAGACCTGCACGCTCGCCGGCAACGCCGCGACGCTCCCCGCCCGGGACCGGAAGCCGGACGCCAACGCGTAGGCGGGCGCCCGCCTTTCGGAGCGAATTCCAAAACCCGCGACCTGGAAATCGGCCTCCTTCCAAGGGCGGACTCTCCGGCGCGCCACAGGTCTCGGCCTGTCCGACGCGAATTTCCACGACGTCGCGACCCACGAGGATTTCTGGATCTCCGGCCCGAAACGCGACCGGAGCGACACCCGCTACGGAGCGGACGCACCGACCGTGGAGAACGACGCCGCCGAGCCCTACCGGGCTTTTCTCCAGGGGGCACCCCTGCCCGGCCGGGAGAACGGCTAGTCACCGCTCAAGGGACCGGCGGCGTCGGCTGGCGTTCTCAGCGGTCGTCGTGGAGTTCCTGGTGCATCTGGGGCTGGTCGTCCTTGTCGTGGGTGAGGGCGTAGAGCTCGACCTTGTTGAACGCCTTCGACGCCACGCCGAGGATCTCGTCGTACGGGTTGACCCCGGCCGCCTGCTTCACGGTGTCGCCGCCGAGTCCGCCGACGGTGCTGCTGAAGATGCTGTGCATGGCCGCGGCGGGCTTGGCGGCCAGGTCGACGGCGCTCTTCGGGATGCCGGCCATATCCGCGTATTCATCCGTGAGGGCCGTGCGGACCAGGGCGATGAACGGCTCGTAGAACCCCGGCGGGAGCATCTGCTCCTTGTAGAACTTCAGGGCCTGTGCGGTCATGGCGGTGCAGTCCTCGCTCGGCCGCCACTCCCGCTCCCGCTCCTGGGTCCACATCCGGTCGACCAGGCCGACGTCCTTGGGCACCAGCCACTTGTCGGGCGTGCCGAGGAAGTGGTTGACGTAGTGCCAGGCGGATACGAAGCCCTGGGCGTCGTCCGCCGTGACGTGCACGCCGAGGTTCTTCATCGCCTGGAGGATCTGCACGCTGAAGACGCAGATGGCGCCGGTGGTGTACTTCTGCGAGACCGGTTCGCCCCACTTCGCGTAGTCCCACTGCCCGCTCTTCTTGTGCAGCTGGCGGACGGAGGCGTGGACCAGGCGCACCTTGGTCACGGTCGCCGCCAGGGTGCCGTTGCGCAGGGCGTCCTTGTCGCCCATGCCGATGAACAGGCGCGAGGACTGCGACAGGCGCCGGCCCGGCCCGTCCACGCCGCCCAGGCGCCCGGTCGAGCGCAGGGTGAAGGCGCCGGTGGGGGAGAGATACGTGCCGATCAGGCCCACGGTGCCCTGCAGCATGGAGGCCACGCCGTGGTGGTGCGCGAAGAACCCTTCCGCCGCCTTGACGTCGGCCTCGCTCCAGCCCGGCGGCTCCGCGGAGGCGTCGTGCAGGAACTGCGCCAGCCGCTCGGGCAGATTGGACAGCTCGGACATGGCCATATGAGGCTTCAGGGTGCCGATGGTGCGGAACAGGCCGTTGACGCCATCGACCTCCCTGTTGTCGATGAGGTCGGACACCAGCGCGTCCGCGGCCGGATCGCCTTCGTGGTTCGCGGCCTCCAGCTCGGCTTCCGCGGTTTCTGCGGTCAAAGGCACGGCGCCACTCCTTTTCTCTGCTTTCTGCGCACGATTTCGCCAGGGCGATCTTGCCCACTGCGCTGCGTGGGCAGGGTGGCTCGAACGGGTGAGACCGGCGCATACGCCGGTGCGCATTGGGGGCGCAGAGTGCGTAACCGTTACTGCGGATTTGAGACGAAGAAGCAGAGTCGCGGGGGCGGGGATTCGTCCTTGGCGCCAGGGCGTCTTTCTCGTCGCCGGGGCGGGCGTGCAGCGTGCCGGATTTAGCGTGAACCGTGCCAGACCTGGCGCGAACCCAGTGCGGTGCGCTCGGCGTTGCGTAGCCAGTTGGTGTACCAGCGAGCGAACGTCACCGGTGTCCCGTCCTCGTTGCGGAGCGGGGCGAGGTCAACGCCGTCCGCGCGGTCGTCGGTCCATATCGTGCCTCGGTGCGCGCCGCTGATGACCAGCCAGTCGCGCAGGGCGCAGCCGCGGTGGGAGATGACGAGGGCGCCGGCGGTGCGATCGGGGTGGAACATGAGGGCGGTCCAGCGTTCGTCCCACGCCTCGACGGCATCGTCGAAATCTTCGGCGTCGGCGTAGTCCTCTTCTTCAGGGTGCTGGGCCTCCAGTTCTTCCAGGAGTCGCGGGTCCGGCCCTCGTTCGGGAAAGGGTTCGGCGAGCCGGGACAGGACTGCCGGGTCGGCTCCGTCGCCCTCCCACCGCCAGCGATCGTGCACTCGCCGTACCGGGAACACGCCATAGGCGGGACCGGCCCCGCCCGCACCGACGTGAAGGAGGAATGTCCGGAATTCCGCCGGTAGTCGGACGTGCAACTGCGCCTCCAGGTCGGCGAGTTCCGTAGCGCTCAGCGGCTGCTCCAGGGTCCATTGGTGGCCCGAGGCCCCGAATACCTCGTTGCCCGCAGGGGCCGCCGCCAGAGCCTCGACCCGTTCACGGACGCCCGCCCATTGCTGATCGGTCATGGGGGAAAGATAGAGGCCGCCACTGACAATCCCGCCGGTGCGGGCGGGCGGGTGCCGAGGCGGATAGCGGCGACGATTGCGGCTGATATCCGTAGGTATTGGACATTTTCCTCGGGGTGCGGAAGTGGGTGCGAGAATGAGGGCCGTAACGGGCCGGGCACCTGCCGCGGCCGGAGCCGGGCGCGGGGTTCGGGAATTCGGTGCCGGCTGGTGCCCGCAGTGGATACGGAGAGGAAGAAGATGCAGGTCGGAGCGGTGGCGCGGTGAGGTTTCTGCACACGTCCGACTGGCATCTGGGGCGGTCCTTCCACCGGGTGAATCTGCTTGCCGCGCAGCGGGCGTTCCTTGATCACCTCGTGGAGACGGTCCGCGTCCGGGAGGTGGACGCGGTCCTGGTCGCCGGGGACGTCTACGACCGGGCGGTGCCGCCGCTGGCGGCCGTCGAGCTGTTCGATGACGCGCTGCACCGGCTGGCCGAGCTCGGCGTGCCCACGGTCATGATCTCCGGCAACCACGACTCCGCCCGCCGGCTCGGCGTCGGCGCGGGGCTGATGCGGCAGGCCGGCATCCATCTGCGTACCGACCCGGCAGGCTGCGGCACCCCCGTCCTGCTGGCGGACGCGCACGGCCCGGTCGCCTGCTACGGGCTGCCGTACCTCGAACCGGCCATGGTGCGCGACACCCTCGGCGCCCCGCGCGCCGACCACGCCGCGGTGCTCGGGGCCGCCATGGACGCGGTCCGCGCCGACCTCGCGGACCGGCCCGCCGGCACCCGTTCGGTGGTCCTCGCGCACGCCTTCGTCACCGGCGGCACCGCCAGCGACAGCGAACGGGACATCACCGTCGGCGGCGTCGCGTCCGTGCCCGCGTCGGTCTTCGACGGCGTCGACTACGTCGCGCTCGGCCATCTGCACGGCTGCCAGACGCTCACCGAACGGGTCCGCTACTCCGGTTCGCCGCTCGCCTACTCCTTCTCCGAGGCCGCGCACCGCAAGTCGTCCTGGCTGATCGACCTCGGCGCGGACGGCACCGTGGAGGCCGAGCGGATCGACTGCCCGGTGCCGCGGCCGCTGGCCCGTCTGCGGGGCCCGCTGCAGCGGCTGCTGGACGACCCGGAGCTGGCCCGGCACGAGGACTCCTGGGTCGAGGCCACGCTCACCGACGGCGTCCGCCCGGCCGAGCCGATGGCCCGGCTCACCAAACGCTTCCCGCACGTCCTCAGCCTGGTCTTCGATCCCGAGGGCGGCCCGGCCCGCAGCTCCGCGTCGTACGCCCAGCGGCTGCGCGGCCGCAGCGACCAGGAGATCGCCGAGGACTTCGTCGCCCACGTCCGCTCCGGACGCGGCGCCGACGACGCCGAACGCGCCGAACTCCGGTCCGCCATCGACGAGGTGCGGACCGCCGACACCGCCGAGGAGGTGGCGCGATGAGGCTGCACCGGCTGACCCTGACCGCCTTCGGTCCGTTCGCCGGCTCGCACACCGTCGACTTCGACCGGCTCACCCGGGACGGCCTCTTCCTGCTGCACGGCCCCACCGGGGCGGGGAAGACCTCGGTGCTGGACGCGGTCTGCTTCGCGCTGTACGGCACGGTGCCCGGGGCGCGCCAGAGCGGCCAGGCGCTCCGCAGCGACCTGGCGGACCCGGGCACGCCCACCGAGGTCGTCCTCGAACTGACCGTGGCCGGCCGGCGGTTGGAGATCACCCGGCTGCCCGAGCAGCCCCGCCCCAAGAAGCGCGGCACCGGTACGACCAAGGAGAAGGCGCAGAGCCGGCTGCGGGAGTTCGTACCCGCCGCGGACGGCGCCACGGACGCCGGGCAGTGGCGGGCGCTCAGCCGCTCCCACCAGGAGATCGGCGAGGAGATCGGGCAGCTGCTCGGGATGAGCAAGGAGCAGTTCTGCCAGGTGGTGCTGTTGCCGCAGGGGGAGTTCGCGCGGTTCCTGCGGGCCGACGCTGAGGCCCGGGCCCGGCTGCTCGGCCGGCTCTTCGACACCCGGCGGTTCGCGGCCCTGGAGGAGCAGCTGACCGCCCGCCGCCGGGCCGCCGCGGACCGGGTCGCGGCCGGCGACGAACGGCTGCTCGCCCTGGCCCACCGGATCGCCCAGGCGGCCGGCGACACCCCCGACCTCGACGATCCGTCGGTGCCGGCCCCGGCCCCCCGGGCCACCGTCCCCGCCCAGGCCGGGCCCGGCGGCCGCGGCGGGCGGCGCGGCCCGGCGGCGGCCCGCGGCACCGCCGACCCGGACGCCGCGCCAGGCGCACCCGGCCCCGGCGAGCCGGGCTTCGCCGACGCGGTGCTGGCCCGCGCCGCGGTCGCCCGGGCCGGTGCCCGCGAGCGCCTGGAGATCGCCCGGGCCGCGGTGGCCGCCGCCGAGGCCGCCGAGCAGGCCGCGGCCGCCCGCCTGGACGAGGCCCGCGAACGGGACGGGCTCCAGCGCCGCTACGCCGACGCCCGCGCCCGGGCCGACCGGCTCGCCGCCCGCAGCGGCGAACAGGACCGGATCCGCGAGCGGCTGGCCCGCGCCGGGGCCGCCGCCGAGGTCGCCCCGGTGCTCGCCCTCCGGGACGCCGCCTGGCACGAGCTGACCGCCGCCCAGGACGCCGAACGCCGCCACCGCGCCCCGCTCCCGCCCGCCCTCGCCGGTGCCGCCGCCGACCGGCTCGCCTCCGAGGAGCAGCAGGCGCGGGCGGTCCTCGGCTCCCTCGCGGCGGCCCGGCGGGCCGAGCGGCGCGCCGCCGAACTGGACCGGGAGCGCGCCGGCCTGGACCGCGAGGCCCGCGCCGACGAGCAGACGCTGCTGGACGCCGCCGAGTGGCTGGCCGGCTGGGACACCGAACGCGCCGCCCACCAGCGGCGGATCGACCACGCGCAGGAGGCCGCCGCCCGGGCCGGCCGGCTCGCCGAGCAGCTCGGCCCGGCCGCCGACCGGCTCGCCGCGGCCCGCCGCCGCGACCGCCTCACCGCCGACCTCGCCGCGGCCGCGGAACGGGCGCTCGCCGCCCGGGAGGACGCCGCGGCCGCCCGCGAGCACTGGCTGGACCTCAAGGACCGCCGGCTGCGCGGGATCGCCGCCGAACTCGCCGCCAGCCTCGCGGACGGGCAGGCGTGCGCGGTCTGCGGCTCCACCACGCACCCCGCCCCCGCCCGGGCCGGCGCCGGCCACGTCGACCGGGCCGCCGAGGAGGCCGCCGAGGCCGCCCACCGCCGCGCCGAGGAGGCCCGGCAGCGCGCCGAGGAGCACCACCAGTCCGTCAAGGAGGCGCTGGCCGCCGCCACCGCCGCGTCCGGCACCGCCCCGGTCGCCGAACTCGCCGCCCGCGCCGAGGAACTGCGCCAGGAGGCGGACCGCGCGCACACCGCCGGCGCCGGGCTGCACGCCGCCCGCGAGGAACTGGCCCGCGCCGAGCGGGAGTACGAACGCCGCCGCGCCGAGCAGCAGCGGGCCGAGCGCCGGGCCGCCGCCCGCGCCTCCCACCGCGAGGCCCTGGACCGCGAACAGGCCGCCCTGGACGCCGAACTCGCCGAGGCCCGCGGCGAGTGCCCCAGCGTCGCCGACCGCGCCGCCCGGCTGGAGCGGCAGGCCGCGCTGCTCGCCGCCGCCGCCGACGCCGCCCGTACCGCCGCGGTCTGCGCCGAGCGCCTGAAGGACGCCGACGCCCGGCTCTCCGACGCGGCCTACCGCGCCGGCTTCGACACCCCCGCCGACGCCGCCGACGCCGTGCTCCCGGACGCCGAACGGCAGGCGCTCCAGCAGCGGTACGACGCGGGGCGGGCCGAGGCCGCCGCCGTCGCCGCCGAACTGGACCGGCCCGAACTCCGCGCCGCCGCGGCCCTGCCCGCCGCCGACCCGGACGCCGCCCGCGCCGCCCATCAGGCCGCCGCCGCCCGGCTGCGCACCGCCGCCGCGGCCCTGGCCGCCGCCCGGGAACGCTGCGCCGCCCTCGACCGGCTCTCCGCCGAGGCCGCCGCCGACGCCCGCGACCTGGCCCCGCAGCGCGCCGCGTACGACCGGATCGCCCGCCTCGCCGCGCTCGCCGCCGGCACCTCCGCCGAGAACGCCCGCCGGATGCGGCTGGAGTCCTATGTCCTGGCCGCCCGCCTGGAGCAGGTCGCGGCCGCCGCCAGCGCCCGCCTGCACCGGATGTCCGGCGGCCGCTACACCCTGGTCCACTCCGACGAACGGGCCGGCGGCGCCCGGCGCTCCGGTCTCGGCCTGCACGTCATCGACGCCTGGACCGGCCAGGAACGGGACACCGCCAGCCTCTCCGGCGGGGAGACCTTCTTCGCCTCGCTGGCCCTGGCCCTCGGCCTCGCCGACGTCGTCACCGACGAGGCCGGCGGCACCCGGCTGGACACCCTCTTCATCGACGAGGGCTTCGGCAGCCTCGACGAGCAGACCCTCGACGAGGTCCTCGACGTCCTCGACGGCCTCCGCGAACGCGACCGCAGCGTCGGCATCGTCAGCCACGTCCCCGACCTCAAGGCCCGCATCCCCGCCCAGCTGGAGGTCCTCAAGGACCGCACCGGCTCGCGCGTCCGCCACCGGGTGCCGGGCGGGCGGTGAGCGGGGGCGGGATCAGGCGCGGGCGGGGCGGCCGGGCAGGGGGGAGGAGTACACCACGCTCGTGGCGACCTCGCCGAGGGCGCCGATCCGGCCCGAGACCTCCTCGAGGTGCTTCATCGAGCGGGCCGCGACCTTCAGGAACAGGCTGTTCTCGCCGGTGACGTGGTGCGCCTCCAGGATCTCCGGGGTGTGCGCCAGCAGGTCCCGGAACGGTCCGCCGTCCCCGCCGGAGTGGCGCAGCCGTACGAACGCCAGTACCGGCAGTCCGAGGCGCTCCGGATCGATCACCGCCGCGTAGCCGGAGATCACACCGGACTCCTCCAGCCGCCGCACCCGCGCGGCAACCGCGCCCGGCGACATGTTCACCGCGCGCGCCAGCTGGGCGTGGTTCACCCGCCCGTCGCGCTGGAGGACGTCGAGGATGCGCCGGTCGGCGTCATCGGGGGAGTATCCGGTCATCCCCGCTGTCTAGCAGGGGTGTCGGCGGAGGGGCAAGGGCTCACGGGAGGTTGGTGGGGAGAGGGAGGGGGCGGCTGCGGTGGTCTGAGTGTGTGCGGGCGCTTCCGGTCGTGGCCGGGTGGCGGCATGTTTCACGTGAAACGTCGTGCGAGATGCGGGGTGCGGGGAGCGCGCGGCGTGGCAGGTAGGAGGAACGCCGTTCCGGGGCGGGGCCGCGGCCGGTCGCCGCGCGGGGGGTGTGCGCGGCGGCCGGCCGGGGGTGGCATCCCGGTGGGTCAGAGTGCCGACAGCTCGGTCAGCAGGTCGTCCAGGCCCAGGGAGCCCTGCGACAGGGCCGCCATATGCCACGCCTTCAGGTCGAAGTCCGCGCCGTGCCGGGCCCGGGCGGCCTCCCGGCCCTGGAGCCAGACCCGCTCGCCGAGCTTGTAGCCGATCGCCTGGCCCGGCATGCCCTGGTAGCGGACGATCTCGCTCTCGACGAAGTCCGCGGGGCGGCTGCTGTGCCGGGCGAAGAACTCGTGGGCCAGCCGCGGCGTCCAGCGCTCACCCGGGTGGAACGGCGAATCGGCCGGGATCCGCAGCTCCAGGTGCATGCCGATGTCGATGATGACCCGGACCGCGCGCATCATCTGCGCGTCGAGATAGCCCAGGCGCCGCTCCGGCGTCGTCAGGAAGCCCAGCTCGTCCATGAGCCGCTCGGCGTACAGGGCCCAGCCCTCGGCGTTGGCGCTGACCATCCCGACGGTGGTCTGGTAGCGCGACAGCCGGTCGGCGACGTGCGCCCACTGCGCGAGCTGGAGGTGGTGGCCGGGCACGCCCTCGTGGTACCAGGTGGACACCAGGTCGTACGCGGGGAAGCGGGTCTGGCCCATGGTCGGCAGCCAGGTGCGGCCCGGGCGGGAGAAGTCCAGCGACGGCTGGGTGTAGTACGGGGCGGCGGCGCTGCCCGGCGGGGCGATCCGGGACTCCACCCGGCGGACCCGCTCGGCCAGGTCGAAGTGGGTGCCGTCCAGCGCGTCGATCGCCTCGTCCATCAGCGACTGGAGCCACTGCCGGGTCTCCTCGACGCCCTCGACGGCCTCGCCGTGCTCATCGCACCAGGCCAGCGCCTCCCAGGGCGACGCGGCGCCGGGCAGCACCTTCTGCGCCTCGGCCTCCATCTCGGCCAGCAGCCGGTGGAACTCCGACCAGCCGTAGGCGTACGCCTCCTCGGGGTCGATGTCGGTGCCGTTGTAGTAGCGGGCGAGCCGGGCGTACCGCTCGCGGCCCACCACGTCCGGGGCGCCCTCGATCGCCGGGGCGTAGACGTCCCGGAACCAGTCGCGCAGCTCCACCAGGGCGCCGGTGGCGGCCTCGGCGGCCTCGTCCAGCTCGGCGCGCAGCGCCTCCGGGCCCGGCGCGGTGAACTCGGCGAACCAGCTCCGGCCGGTGCCGATCCACTCGCCGAGCTGGCCGATGACGGTGCTGACCTGGAGCGGGCCGGCCGG
Source organism: Streptomyces sp. NRRL F-4489 (assembly GCF_001509485.1). Lineage (GTDB taxonomy): Bacteria > Actinomycetota > Actinomycetes > Streptomycetales > Streptomycetaceae > Streptomyces. The sequence continues at coordinate 59,955 of NZ_LLZI01000068.1, read as the reverse complement.
CAGGTCCTTCTCCAGCCCGGCCTGGAGGGCGGCGCGGTAGCCGCCCAGGGCGGCCGGTACGGCGCGCAGCCGCTGGGCGATCGCCGCCCAGTCCTCCTCGGTCTCGGCAGGGGTGAGGGTGAAGGCTTCCCGGACGTGGTGCAGCGGCGAGCTGAGGTTGCTGACCGTCCGCAGCCCCTCGCCGGCGTCGTGCACGGCGAGTTCGGCGGTGAGCCGTTCGCGCAGCAGCCGGGCGCAGATCTTCTCGGCGGGGCTGTCCGCGCCCGGCCGGGTCTCGGCCTCCGCGAGCCGGTCCAGCGTGGTGCGGGCGAGCCGCGCCACCGCCTCCTGCCCCTCGGGCGAGAAGTCGGGGAGCCTGCCGGAGCTCTCGGGGATCCCGAGGAAGGTGCCGGTGATCGGGTCCAGTTCGACGAGGGCGTCGACGTAGGCGTCGGCGACCTGGCGGGGCAGCGGACCGCCCGCGGGAGTAGTGGTAAGGGACATGCCCGCCATCCTCGTACGGATGGGCCCGCCGCGTCACCATCATTCCGGGGTACGTGCCTGTCGCGCCGCGGGGCGCCGCCGGGCCGCTCCGGGCGCGCGGGCGGACGGGGCCGCCGGGGCGCGGACGGACGCCCCGGCGGCCGGCCCGGTCCGCCGTCAGCCGCGCCGGGAACCGTCCCGCGCCCGCAGCGCCTCATCAGCGGCCTCCCGGTGCGCCGGGACGCCCCCCGGGCGCGCGGTGATCACGAGGGTGCCTTCCTCGATCTGGTAGTCCAGCGGGAGCCCCAGGCCGCGCATCGCCGCCACCATGCCGGTGTTGGACGCCTGGGTGACGGCGTAGACGCTCTCGCTGCCGGCCTCCTCGGCCATCGCCACCAGCCGCCGGAGCAGTTCCGTGCCGATGCCGCGGTGCTGCCAGGCGTCCTCCACCAGTAGCGCCACCTCGGTCTCGTCGCCGTCCCACAGCAGGTGGCCCAGCGCGACCAGCCGCCCGGAGGCGGTCTCGGCGGCCAGCGTGCGGCCGAACCGCGGGCTGAGCAGATGCCCCAGATAGCGGTCGGCGTCCGCCACCGGGCCGTGGTAGCGCCGGTCCAGGGTGCCGGTCGAGCAGCGCTGGTGCATCGCGCGGGCGGCGGCCAGATCGCCGGGGCCGGCCCGGCGGACGGTGATCTCGTTGCCCTCGGGGAGGGTCAGCACGTCGCGCCGCGGCGGCACCCGCTGGCCGAGCCGGCTGTCCAGCTCGACCAGGGCGCGGACCCGGGCGAACTCGGTGGGCGTGAACGGCACCTGCGGCCTTTCGATGGTGAGCGAACCCCCGGACGGGTCGCGGAACGTCATGGTGTGCTCCTCCAGCACGCCCTCGGCGGGCACCTCTTCGGCGAGCGGACGGCCCGACAGCGACCGGGCGGGCACCGAGTGGATGGTGCACCGGCCCAGCAACTGGCGCAGCGCCAGCGGGAGTTCGGCGGAATCCAGGGCCGTACGGGTGGCCAGGCCCAGCATCCGGGTCGGCGCGTCGACCAGGTCGTGCGCGTCGGCCCGCTCCAGCCAGCTGTGCCGGCCGCCCGCGCCGGCGACCGCGCGGGTCAGCTCCGCGGGCGGTATCCCGGCCGGGGCGCGCAGCAGGAACTCGTCGACCGTGCCGTCCGAGAGCGGGTGGGTCTGGAGGCTGAGGATGTCCACCCGGTGGGCGGCCAGCGCCGCGCACAGGGCGGCGAGGCTGCCCGGCTCGTCCCGGACGGTGGTGCGCATCCGCCACAGCGCCGTCCCCCGGCCGCCGGCCTGGGGGGCCGGTGCGGTGGGTGGTGCGGCGGTGCCGGTATCCGGGGCGGGTGTCGGGGGCGGGGCGTGATCGTGGCGGCGCGCCCACCACAGGTGGAAGCCGGTCGTGGCCAGCAGGGCCGCCGCGGCGGCGCACAGCAGCACCGGGCCGGAGGGGCCGTGGACGAGCGTGCCGGCGGCGGCGTGGGCCACCGCGACCGCGGTGAACAGGGCGGCGAGTTCGACGGCGTCCCGGCGCCAGTGGTGGCGCCGGGCGGAACGGCGGGAGGTCGCGTCAGTCATGCGGACAGCCTCGCGGACAGGTGTTGCCTCGTCGCCAACACCTTGTGTCCGACGGGTAAAACCAGGTAAGAACAGCAATCGGCGCATTGGCCTCTACTGCCCTACTCGTCCTGGTTGCAGCGTTTTGGTGAACAAGACCTCTCCACCCTCCTGGCACAGCCGCACCGTCAGCTCCCCGCTTCCCCCGTCGATCCCGACCTCGCCGAAGTACTGCGGACTCTCCGCCGGGGAGACGTTCGCACGGTCCGGTGCTTTGATGAACGGCCGCTCGGGCCCGAATGTTCCGTCGAGTTGCACGGCCGGAAAACCGCCCGCGTGCAGCGGCCCGGACACGAACTCCCAGAACGGCTCGAAGTCCTTGAACGCCGCCCGCTCCGGCGCGTAGTGCTGCGCCGAGGTGTAGTGCACGTCCGCGGTCAGCCAGAGCGTCCCGGTGATCCGCCGGTGCTTGATGAACCGCAGCAGCTCGGCGATCTGGAGCTCCCGCCCCAGCGGCGCCCCCGGGTCGCCCTGGGACACCGCCTCGAAGTTCGCCGGGCCGTCCGTGACGACCAGCCCCAGCGGCATGTCCGCGGCGATCACCTTCCACACCGCCCGCGACCGCGCCAGCTCCCGTTTGAGCCAGCGCAGCTGCTCCGCCCCGAGGATGCCCTGCGGGTCGTCGGTCTGCCGGTCAGGCGAGTTGGCGTTGCGGTACCGGCGCATGTCCAGCACGAACACGTCCAGCAGCGGGCCGTGCCGCAGCACCCGGTACACCCGGCCGCGGGCGTCCGGCCGCAGCGTACGGACCGGGAAGTACTCGCTGAACGCCCGCAGCGCACGGGCCGAGAGCACGTCCACGTCCTTGACCCGGTACCGGTCGTCGTCCAGCAGCTGCCCCGGATACCAGTTGTTGTGCACCTCGTGGTCGTCCCACTGGACGACCGTCGGCACCTGGGCGTTGAACCGGCGCAGATGCGCGTCCAGCAGGTTGTAGCGGAACGCCCCCCGGAACTCCGCCAGGGTTTCCGCGACCTTGGACTTCTCCTCCGTGGTCACGTTCCGCCAGATCCGCCCGTCGGGCAGGGTGACCCGCTCCGGGATCGGGCTGTCGGCGTAGATGTTGTCGCCGCTGCACAGGAAGAAGTCCGGGTTCCGGCGCCGCATGTCCTCGTAGATCCGGTAGCCGCCGTGCTCGGGGCTGATGCCCCAGCCCTGCCCGGCCAGGTCGCCGGACCATACGAACCGGACGTCGCGGCGGTCACCGGGCGCGGTGCGGAACGTGCCGTCCACCGGGTCCCCGGTACGCCGATGGTCCTCCGGGTCGGCCAGCAGCACCCGGTAGTGGATCTGCTCCCCGGACGGCAGCCCGTGCAGCGAGGTCACGCCGGTGAAGTCCGTACCGGGGCCGAGGAGCGGCCCCTGCCAGGTCCGGGCGTTCCGGAACGACTCCGTGGCGGCGGTCTGCACCATTATCCGGGCCGGCCGGTCGGACCGCACCCACACCAGCCCCGACGAGGCGGTCACATCGCCCGTCTGCACGCCCCAGGCGGCCCGCGGCCGCCCGCCGCGCACCAGCGCCGGGGCCGCCACCGCCGGGCCCGCCCCGGCCACCCCGGGCAGCGCCAGCGCCGCGGACCCCGCCGCCGCGCCCTGAAGGAGTCTGCGCCGCCCGAAGCCGCCACCGGAACCCCGCGCCATCTTCCACCTCCGTACCGCGTCCGACCGCATACGTCCCGTTGGTATCGCCGCCCGGTGCCCGGTGGGCGAACTCCCGGTGAACACCGGGCGGATGGCGGCTGTCCGGGGCGCCGGCGGACACGGCGGCACCGGGGCTCCCGGGCAGCACCCGGCTCCCGGGGGCGGTTCGCGCGCGCCGTTCAGTCCCCGGCCAGCCGCCCCAGCACCGCCACCCCGCGGCCGATCTCCGCCGGTGCCAGGTGCGCGTGCCCCAGCACCAGCCGCACCCGCCCGTCCGGCGTACGGACCGACGCGCGGCCGCCGGCCCAGGTGTACGCCGACAGCGGGCGGACCGCCAGTCCGGCGCGCCGGGCCCGGGCCAGGAACGCGTCCTCCGGGCCGTAGCGTTCCGGCAGCGCCACGATGGCGTGCAGTCCGGCGGCGATCCCGGTGACCGCGGCGCCCGGGCAGTGCGCGGCCAGCGCCGCGGCCAGCGCGTCCCGGCGCTCCCGGTAGGCGCGCTGGCAGCGGCGCAGCTGCCGGTCGTACTCCCCGCGCGCGATGAGGTCCGCCAGCAGCGCCTGGTCCAGCACCGGATTGCCCAGGTCCAGCAGCCGCTTGCGGGCCACCACCGCGTCGAGCAGCCGCTCCGGTACGACCAGCCAGCCCAGCCGCAGCCCCGGGGCCAGCGACTTGCTCACCGACCCGGTGTACGCCACCCGCTCCGGGTCCAGCCCTTGCAGCGCCCCGACCGGCGCCCGGTCGTACCGGAAATCGCCGTCGTAGTCGTCCTCGACCAGCAGCCCGTCCACCGACCGCGCCCAGCGCAGCAGTTCCTCCCTGCGGGCGGCCGGTACCGCCGTCCCGGTGGGGAACTGGTGCGACGGGGTCAGCACCGCGGTGCGCGCCCCGGAGGCCGCCAGCGCCACCGGATCGGGCCCGTCGTCGTCCAGCGGCACCGGGACGGCCGTGAGCCCGGCCGCCGCGAGCAGTTCCCGGTGCTCGGGGCTCCCCGGCTCCTCCAGGGCCACCGTCCGCTGCCCCGTCCCGTACACCGCCGCGCCCAGCAGCGTCATGGCCTGCGCCACCCCCGAACACACCACGACCCGCGCCGGATCGGCCACCACGCCGCGGCGGCGGACCAGCAACCGGGCCAGTTCGGCACGGAGTTCCGGGATGCCGCGCGGGTCGGGGTAGCCCAGCGCCCGGTGCGGCAGCCGGGCCACCGCCCTGCGGTGCGCGGCCGACCACGCGGCCCTCGGGAAGAGCGAGAGGTCCGGCGTCCCCGGGGTGAAGTCCGCGACCGCGGCCCCCGGGGAGCGGTCCGGGCATACGGGCTCGGCCTCGCCGGCCGGCACCGCACCGACCCGCCCCGGACCGCTCGGCCCGCTCGCCGCTCCCGTGCTGCCCGAGCCGGTCGCCCCGCTCACCCACGTGCCCGCGCCGCGCCGGCTGCGCAGATAGCCCTCCGCCGTCAACTGCTCGTACGCCTCGGTCACCAGCCCCCGCGAGACGCCCAGATCGGCGGCGAGCGCCCGCCCCGACGGCAGCCGCGTCCCGGCCGCCAGCCGCCCCGAGCGGACCGCGTCCCGCAGCGCCCCCTGGAGCACCCTGCCCCGCTGCCGGGGCGGCGCGGAGGCGGTCGGCAGCAGCAGCTCCCAGGCGGAGGACCAGGTGGGGTGCCGGGTGGCCCCGTCGTCCTCGTTGTCGGCTGACTGCAACTGCGCCTCCGCGTCTCCCCGTTGGCGGGAGGGCGAGGTAGTCAAGCCCGGATCCTCCCGGATCGCCGTGCCGCGTTCCGTCCCGTCCCGGGCTGTCCAGTCCCGTGCTGTCCCGTTCCGTTCGCCAAGTGGCCCCCGATGGTGCCACCGAAGTGGACCTTAAGCCGGGTCACCCGGTTGCCTAGCGTCCGTCTCATGGATCGGAACCACCTGCGCGGCGCGCTGCTCGCCGCCCTCGCCTGCCTCCTCGTCGGCGGCTCGTTCACCGCCAACAGCCTGCTCGGCGCCTACCCGTACGCCGGTGGCCAGGCCCTGCGCTACGGACTGGCGGCCGCCCTGCTGTTCGCCCTCCTGGGCCGCCGCGGCACCGCGCCGCTCCGTGTGCTGACGGCCCGCCAGTGGGCCCGGCTGACGCTGCTCGCCGCCATCGGGATGCTCGGCTTCAACCTCGCCATCCTGGCCGCCGAACGCACCGCGGAACCGGCGGTGCCCGGTGTGGTCGTCGGCTGTGCGCCGGTCGTCGTCGCCGTCCTGGCCCCCGCGCTCGCCGGACGCCGTCCGCGCCCCGCGGTCGTCCACGGGGCCCTCCTGGTCGCCGTGGGGGCCTTCGCCGTCCAGGGCTGGGGCCGCACCGACGGTCAGGGGCTGCTCTGGTCGGCGGCGGCGCTCTGCGGCGAGGTGGGCTTCGGTCTGCTCGCCGTCCCCGTCCTGCCCCCGCTCGGCCCGCGGCTGCTCTCCGCGGTGGCCTGCGCCCTCGCCGCCGCCGAGGCCGCCGTCCTCGGGCTCGTGGCGCAGGGCACGGACTGGCTGCGGCTGCCGGGGCCCGTGGAGGCCGCCGCGCTGGCCTGGCAGGCCGTCGTGGTGACCGTCGCCGGCTTCGTCTGCTGGTACGCGGGCATCCAGCGCATCGGCGCCGAACGGGCCGCGCTGTTCTCCGGCCTGATCCCGGTCTCCGCGGCGCTCACCGCCCCGTTGGCGGGCACGGGCGCTTACGGGGCGGGCCAACTGGGCGGCAGCCTCTTGGTGGGCGCGGGGGTCGCCCTCGGTTCGGGAGTGCTCCGGCGGGGACGGAAGCGGGTGGCCGTTGGGGTTACGGAGGCGGGAGGGGGCCGGGACGCGGACGCGGCGGAACGGCGTCCTGGAGGCCGCCCCGACGCGGGGGAGCGGCAATCCGGGGCGCACCCGGCCGTGGCGGGCGGGCGCCCCGGGGGCGGAGGGCGGTTCCCGCGTGCCAACCGGGGAGGGTGAGGAGGCGGCTGCCCGTCTTGCCTGGCGGCGCCGGGCCTGGTGCCAGGGGCCTCCCGGGTTCCCGGCCTTCCCCGTGGGCCGTTCCCTGGCCTGACTCTCCTCAGCCGCTCGCCAGTTGGGCGGCGGCAACCAGGCCGGTTCGGGGGCTGGTGAGTACCGGAGCGCCGTCGTCGTCCCCGAGCAGGTCGGCGGCGGGCGCCATGGACGCCTGGGCGAGGACCAGGGCGTCCAGGCCGCCGGCGGCGCGCAGCCGGCGGGCCGCGTCGGCCACCGCGGCCAGATAGCCCTCCTGGTCGCCGGACTCGAAGCGCTCCCAGGCGTGCGGTACGAGCAGCGTGCGGACCTCGGCGCGGCGTCCGGCCCGGTGGGCCTCCTCGGCGATCAGTTCCCCGGTGGGCGCGAGGGTGCTCGCCACGGCGGCGAGTACCGCGATCCGGGGGCCGGCCGCGACCGCGGCCGCGGCCATCGGGCGGTCCACCCGCAGCACCGGTACACCCAGGGCGGGTCCGGCCGCCTCGGCTACCGGGCCGAGCGTGGAGCAGGTGCACAGCGCCGCCCGCGCCCCGGCGCGCACCACCTCGCCGAGCGCCCCGGCGACCTCCTCCGCGACCCCTTCGGGCCCCAATTCCCGTGCCGCTGCCAGGAGTTCCGGTCGTACGAGATGGCGCAGGCGCAGTCCGGGCGCCTCGCCGTCGCGCAGGGCGTCGAAGACCGGGACGTGGACGGGCGAGGTGTGCAGGAGGGCCAGCATCCGGCGAGCGTAACGCCCCGGAAGGGGCGGGCCGCTCCAGGGCCGCTGCCAAGGTCGAGCCAGACCGGCGGCGGGGTGGGCGCGGTGCGGCGGCGCGGTGAGCGGCCGGAAACGGATGGGGCATTGGTCTTGACCAAGGGTGGGGTCGGTCATATCGTCGGGATACTGCAACAACCTTTAATAAAGAACCGCTCATTATTCGGATCCGGGTGGAGCCGGTGGCCGCCGGCCCCGGGGGATCCGGGGGAGCGCGGGCCCGTAGGGCGGGCCCGGCAGCCAGCGGACCCGGATGCGGGTCCATCGATCATCGGGCCCGGGGCGGGCCCGCGGCCTTGGGGGTGGGGACGACGCAGCTCGAAACGGCTCCGGAGCCCAAGTACTGGCATCTCAAAACCGTGCTCAGCGACGCGCTGGACACGGAGTTCTCGGTCGGCGAGATCCTGCCCAACGAGCGGGATCTGGCGGCCCGTTTCGGGGTTGCCCGGGCCACGCTCCGGCAGGCGCTGGAGCAGCTCGAACTGGAAGGCAGACTGCAGCGCCGCCGCGGTGTGGGCACCACCGTCGCACCGCCCCGGGTCGGCGTCGCCGTCGACCCCGCCCGGCATACGTGGCCCGGTGCCGCGGGTGACGACTGGCAGCCGGTCGCCGCCGAGGAGGCCGACACGGTGCCGTCCCCGGTGGCCCGCCTCCTGGAGAGCGCCCCCGGGGAGCCGGTCCACGTCGTGCGCCGCAGCCGCGTCTCGGCGGGCCGGCCGGTCGCCGCCGAGCTTCTCTACGTCCGGGCCGACGCGCTCCCCGGATGCGCCGCCGCGGCCGCCGGCGACCCCGCCGCGCGCGCCCGCGCGGTGCTGCGCGCCCTTCAGGCGCTGGACCTGGACGGCCAGGACCGCACCGTCGAACTGGGTTCGGCCAGTGCCGAGGACGCCAGGCAGCTGGACCGGCTGCCCGGTGCGCCCGTTCTCGTCGTCACCACCCGCTACGTCTCCGGCGGCCGGCCCACCGCCGTCGCGGTCTCCACCTACCGGGCGGACACCTGCCGGCTCACCTTCGGGGAGAGCGCGGTGGAGGAGCCCCAGCCGGCACTCGCCGGCTGACGCCCCGCCGCCCGCGGACAGCTGCCGCGTGGCCCGCCCCCCGGGGCGGGCCGGCCGGCTCCGGGGCGGGCCCACCGAGGCGGGCCCACCGGGGCGGGCCGACCAGGGCGGCGGGCAAGCGGGGGCACGCCCACCGGGGGCGCGCCCGCCGCGGCCCTTCACCCCCGCCCCGTCACCGTCCCCTCCACCGCGAAGAGTTCGCCCTCCACGTGGTCCAGGGCCAGCCGCAGCGCCCCGGTGGCGATCGCCGCCTGCCCCAGTTCCGACAGGACGACCTCCGGCGGCCGGAGGCAGTAGCGGGCCAGCTCCCGGCGCAGCGGCGGCAGGACGCCCGCCAGCCCGGAGGCCCAGCCGCCGACCACCACCAGCTCCGGGTCGAGGGCCAGGACCAGGGCCGCGACATCGTGCACCAGCCGCCGGATGAAGCGGCCCACCGCCTCGCGCGCATGCGCGTCGCCGTCCCGGGCCGCCGCGAACACCGCCGCGACCTGCGCCTCGTCCAGCGGGTGCAGCGGCTCCCCGGTGGTCGACAGCAGCGTCTCCGGGGCCGCCTCCCGGCCCAGCAGGTGCAGCGCCCCGATCTCGCCCGCCGCGCCGCCGAAGCCCCGGTGCAGCCGCCCCCCGATCAGCGACCCCGCCCCCGGACTCAGGCCCGCCAGGACGAACACCACATCGCCGGAGCCGGTCGCCGCGCCCTGCCAGTGCTCGGCCACCGCCGCGGCGTTGGCGTCGTTCTCCACCAGCACCGGGCACCGGAACGACCGCCGCAGCCGCTCGCCCAGCGGCAGTCCCGTCCACCCGGGGAGCGCGGTGCACAGCCGTACGGTGCCGTCCGCCTCCACGATCCCGGGGCCCGCCACCCCGACCGCCCGCAGCGAATCGCGGGCCACCCCCGCCCGGCGCAGCAGATCGGCCACCAACGCCCGTACCCGGTCCAGCCGTTCGTCGGCCGGCGCGGTCTCCGCCACGGTGCGCTGCGCGGAGTCCAGCACCCGGCCGCCGAGGTCGGAGAGCAGCGCCGCGACCCGGTGCGGGCCGATCTCGATGCCCAGCAGGTGCCCGGCCTCGGTACGGAAGCGGAACCGGCGGGCCGGCCGCCCCTGGCGCCGGATCTCGCCCTCCTCGGCGGCCGCCTCGGCCACCAGGCCGCCCTCGATGAGCCCCTCGATCACGCCCTCGACCGTTGGCCGGGACAGGCCGGTCACCTGGACGAGATCGGTGAGCGTGGGGGAGTCCGCGGCGCGCAGCGCGTGCAGCACCACCGCGGAGTTGATCCGTCGCAGCAGGGAGGGGTCCCCGCCGGTGAGCCGACCCAACGTCCGTCTCCTCGCCTCGCCTGTCTGGCGGATCGTAGCCGGTCAGCGGGTGTGCGGCGAGCCCCGGGCGGGGGCGGGCGGCGGGGCAGTGGCGGCCGCGCGGCGGCGGGTGCGGACCGCGGCGGACGGCCGGGTGGAAGGCCGGCGGAAGGCCGGCGGAAGGCCCGCGAGGGCCGCCGCACGGCCAATTGTCAGACCCCAGCGGTTTACTGACGGTATGACGAACGAACAGCGGCATGGACCGCGGCAGACCATCCGGACGACCACGGCGCCTGACCCCACACCCGACTCCGCGCCCGACCCCGCGCCGACCCCCACCTCGGCCCCCGCGCCGGCCCTGCCCGAGCCGCGCGGCGGGCCGCCCCCCGGCCGCACCGCCCTCGCCGCGCTCGACGCCTTACGCGCCCGGGCCTTCCCCGCGCGGCGGGAGCGGACGGCGGACGGCGAGAGCGGCCCCGGGTTCCACGTGGCCCCGGTGTGGACGAGCGGACCGCTCTGGGAGGCCGATCCGGCGGATGTGGCGGCGGCCCGCGAGGAGTGCGTGGCGCAGCTCGCCGCGCTGGTGGCCCAGGCGGCCGCGCGGTGGGGCGAGCCGGTCGTGCACGACCTCGCGGAGGCGTTGGAGCGCGGTGCGATGGGCCTGCCGGTGCCCGCGCCGCTGGACGTGCTGAGCGCGCTGGTGCCGCGGGTGTACGCCTGGCGGGACGACACCGGCCGCTGGCTCGCCCTCGGCGCGGACCAGGCCGGAGCCGACCGCGTCGGCGAGGGCGAGGCCGGAGCCGACCGCGCCGGTGAGGATCAGGTCGGCCTGGAGGGGTACGCGACAGGGCCGTGCCAAGTGGTGGCGGCGGTCGCGGCGGCACCACCGGGCGGCAAAATACCCGCCCCGTAGCGCCCTGCCACCGGCCCGCCGCCGTTCCCGCCCCGCCCGCCGGAAGCCCTCAGTCCGCCGTGCCCGCCCCGAACGCCGCGGCCCGCAGCCGCCCGTACTCCTCCGCCATCGTGGTGAGCGACCAATGGGCGTTCAGGCCACTGGGGTTGGGCAGGGCCCAGATGCGGGTCTCGCCCAGGGTGCGTTCCTGGGGGCCGATCGCGGCGTGCTTGTCGCCGAACGCGACGCGGTAGGCCGTGACGCCGGCGACCGCGAGCCAGCGCGGCCGCAGCCGGGCCACCTTCTCGGCCAGTATCCGGCCGCCCTCGCGGAATTCCTCCGGGGTCAGCTCGTCGGCCCGGGCGGTCGGCCGGGCCACGACATTGGTGATGCCCAGCCCGTGGTCGAGGAGTTCGGCCTGCTCGGCGGGGTGGAAGCGCCGCGGGGTGAAGCCGGCGGCGTGCAGGACGGGCCAGAAGCGGTTGCCGGGCCGGGCGAAGTGGTGCCCGGTGGCGGCCGTCATCAGCCCGGGGTTGATCCCGCAGAACAGCACCCGCAGCCCGCCCGCGACGACGTCGGGGACGACGCGGTCGCGGGCGGCCTCCAGTTGCTCAGGCGTGAAGCGCATACCGGTTCCGATGCGGAGGAGGACGCGTCAGAGGATCGCGCCGGGGGTGTAGGCCGCGGCCTCGGGGTGGCGCTTGGCGAGCTCCTCGATCCGGGCGACGACGGCCGCCACCTGGTCGCCGGCCGCGCCGGTGAAGGACAGCTTGTCCGCCATCAGGGCCTCCAGCTGCGCCTTGTCCAGCGGGATGCGGGAGTCGGCGGCCAGCTTGTCCAGCAGCTCGTTGCGCTCCACGCCCTGCTCGCGCATGGCCAGCGCCGAGGCGACCGCGTTCTCCTTGATCGCCTCGTGCGCCTCCTCGCGGCCCACACCGGCGCGGACGGCGCCCATGAGCACCTTGGTCGTGGCCAGGAAGGGGAGGTAGCGGTCCAGTTCGCGGGCGACCACGGCGGGGAAGGCACCGAACTCGTCGAGCACCGTCAGGAAGGTCTCCAGCAGGCCGTCCAGCGCGAAGAACGAATCCGGCAGCGCGACCCGGCGCACCACCGAGCAGGACACATCGCCCTCGTTCCACTGGTCGCCGGCCAGCTCGCCGGCCATCGAGGCGTAGCCGCGCAGGATGACCACCAGGCCGTTGACGCGCTCGCAGGAGCGGGTGTTCATCTTGTGCGGCATCGCCGAGGAGCCGACCTGGCCGGGCTTGAAGCCCTCGGTGACCAGCTCGTGCCCGGCCATCAGCCGGATGGTCTTCGCCAGCGACGAGGGCGCGGCGGCCAGCTGCACCAGCGAGGTCACCACCTCGTAGTCCAGGGACCGCGGGTAGACCTGGCCGACGGAGGTGAACGCCTGGCCGAAGCCGAGGTGGGCGGCGATCCGCTGCTCCAGCTCGGCGAGCTTGGCCGCGTCGCCGCCGAGCAGGTCGAGCATGTCCTGGGCGGTGCCGACCGGGCCCTTGATGCCGCGCAGCGGATAGCGGGTGAGCAGCTCCTCGACCCGGGCGACGGCGACCAGCAGCTCGTCGGCGGCGGTCGCGAAGCGCTTGCCCAGGGTGGTGGCCTGGGCGGCGACGTTGTGCGAGCGGCCGGCCATGACCAGCTCGGTGTGCTGGGCGGCCAGCGAGCCGAGACGGGCCAGCACCGCGACGGTGCGGTCCCGCACCAGCTCCAGCGACAGCCGCACCTGGAGCTGCTCGACGTTCTCGGTCAGATCGCGGGAGGTCATGCCCTTGTGGATCTGCTCGTGCCCGGCCAGGGCGTTGAACTCCTCGATCCGGGCCTTGACGTCGTGCCGGGTGACCTTCTCCCGCTCGGCGATCGAGGCCAGGTCGACGGTCTCCAGGACGCGTTCGTAGTCGGCGAGCGCCTGCTCGGGGACGTCCACCCCCAGGTCCTTCTGGGCGCGCAGCACCGCCAGCCACAGCTTCCGCTCCAGCTTGACCTTGTACTCGGGGGACCACAGCACGGCCAGCTGCGCGGAGGCGTAGCGGCCGGCCAGGACATTGGGGATGCGAGGCTTCGCAGACACAGCAGTCACGTGGGGAGAGTCTACTGGCGGTTCGCGCAGGCCAGCGCCCCGGTGCCGGTTGTGCGTTCCTCCAGGCCGCGGGCCGGGCCCCGGCCCGGGGGACGGTCGCCGGGCGCCGGCGGAATCACGTCTTCCGCGGGACGTCCTCGTCGTCCTCCGGCAGCCGCTCGCCCTCCGCCTGGGACGGCTGGGTGCGCATGGTCTCCGGGTGCCGCTGCTCGGCCGGATCCCGGTCCTCGTCCAGCCGCTCGCCCTCGGCCTGGGACGGGGTCGTGTACTCGTCGTACTGGCTCATCGCCGCCTCCGTACGATCGGGACATTTCGCCGCTAGGACGAGCGTAACGCCGGGAGGGAGGGGCGGTACCGGCCACGCCCGATGAGTGGCGAACACGCTGCTCAAGGGCCCCTCCGGGGTGCACCGGAGCCTTGGCCGGGCGCCGACAAGAAATGGTACAGACCGCCTCAAACCAGCCGCGCGGCTACGTACGCGCCCACGAGCGCAACCACGCGCTGCGGGGTCAGGGTTTGTCCGGCGCTCACCCACACCGCCTGACCGGCGGCAAGCGACATCTGACCTGGCCATCCCGGTGCGTGGCATGCCAAACGGCCACCACTGGCTCATACCTCTCCGAGGATCGCGGTCGGATCATCGGGCCGCGTCACGCGCAGACCGCTGCGGCCGCGCCGTCATCGCGGCAGCTGTCGCCCCGTGTGGAGGGGGTGGTCTTGCGGAAGGGGGCCGTAGTGCGCCGAAGCTCATCAACGATTCGGTGATCACTGATGTGATGTGGCATCGGATCGAGCCGCTGATGCCGCCCGATCCGGTCCGTGGATGAAGGCGGACCGATCACCGCCGGACCCTGGAGGCATGGGGAAGGACTCCATCCCTATAGGACGGCAGAACGTCGACGATTCCCTGGCGACCGCAGCCGTGGGGGGGCTGATCCGAAGATCCCGATGCGGAACCCGTAGCCCAGCTCGAGCACGCCTTGCTGAGCAGTTGTTCAGAACCACTCCCCACGAAGGGTTCCACGCTCGTCCTGGCAGGGCTGCTGGCTGCTGCTTCGGGGACGTGTCGTAGGTATGGGGAAGGACGGCAGGTGGTGTGCCGCGCCCTCCACTGCCTTGGCGGCGCGGTCGGGCAGGTCTTGCCACGGGCGGGGGTGAGTGACCGGTACGCCGGCCGCGCGTGCCTGGGCGGCGAGCCATCGGCCGTACAGCACGCTCACGCGCGCCCGGTGGCGCTGCGGTCCGGCTTCCGGTTCGCGGTGAAGGTAGTTGGCTGCCACCTGGTCCTCGTCGTCTTCGTGAAGGAAGACGGCACGGACCGGGCCGTGGGGCGTCGCCGGGCTGGGCAGGATGTAGTCACCCTCAAGGATCACCGGGGTGTCGGTGCTCACGTGGTTGGCCACCACCGCCTCGACCGCGGGCGCCAGCGCCCGGGCGATCGCGATCTGCCGCTCGACCACCGACTCGGGCGCCTGGTGGGCGGCCTCCGGGTGAGTGCGCCAGAAGTGGACCTCCGGCAGGTGTTCGGGCGAGGTCACCGCGAGGAGGGCCTCCACGATGTCGTCGACCTCCACGACGGGGACGCCGTACCGCCGCGCCAGCGCCCGCCCGACACCGGTCTTGCCCATCCCCGACGCGCCCCCGATGACGAGCACCCGCCAGCCGGGAAGGTCTCGTACCTCATCCGCTTCCTGCACACGGGCAGGCTAGCGGGGGCTCGATCGCGAGTGCACCGCATTAGTGAGGTGGTGTGCGCTGTGGGGCGGACGGGCTCAGCGGTGAGAGGCGGTTGGGCAGTTGGGGTTGCCGTTCGCTTGGAATTGTTCTTGGAGTTGTTCGGTGTGCCCGGCCCCGCAGCAGGCGGCCGTAAGGCCGGGGAGCGGGTGATCGTCGCTGGGAAGTGTGCTCGGCGCGCGTTCGGCTGCCGCGTCAGCCGTCGGCACCCCGGCTCGCCCCCTGCGGCAGATCGCGGCCTCCCGCCCAGAGATTGCTCGGCTCCGCCCGGAGCTCGCGCGGCTCCGCCCCGAGGTCCCGCGGCCCCGCTCCCAGGGCGTCGGTGCAGAGCTGGACGAACCATCGCAGTCCTGGGATCACGAGCAGCCAGCCCAGGACCGCCCACCCCAGGTGGAGATGGCCGAGCAGCCGGCCCAGCGCGGCGATGCCCTCGGCGCGGACGGTGCCGTCGGCCGTCTCGTAGGTCATCCGGCGCAGGGGGCGCGGGTGGTGCTCGGCGGGGACGAGTTCCAGCGCGACCGGCCGCCGGCGTGCCACCCAGCGGCCGAACTCGCTGCACGGACCGCAGCTCTCGGCGACGTACAGCCGGGCGGGGGCGCTGCCGCTCCAGGGCCGGAGCCGGGGCAGCCAGGCGGGCACGGCGGCGCGGTAGGCGGCCCAGGGCGCGCCGTGGACCGCCCGCATCCGGCCGCCCTCGTGCCAGGCGGCGAGCCCGGCGCCGTACGCGAACGCCGCGGCGGCCCCGGCGAGCAGCCGGAGATCGCGCGCCAGCAGGCCGAGCAGGAGGTAGGAGAGGACGATGGAGAGCTGCATGGGGTTGCGGACGTAGGCGTAGGGACCGCTGGTGACGAGCCGGCGCGGCGGATCGTAGGGCAGCGGGGTGCCGCCGCCGCGCTGGACGAACTCCCGGACGGCGACCGCCCCGAGCAGCAGCGGTACGGCGAGGAGCTGGGCGGTGAGCGCCCAGCCGGCCCGGCCGCCGGGCAGCGCGGGCCGGACGAGCGCGAGCGGCAGGGCGAGCATCAGGGCGCCGCTGAGCAGCAGCTGCGCGCCCGCGCGCAGGGCCAGGTGGCGATCGCGCACCGTCCAGCGGGCGAGCAGCAGCCCGGGGACGAGCACCAGCGCCACCGCGACCGCCTCCCCGGCGAGCCAGCCGCCGCCGAGCCGGACGACCGGCGCGGCCAGCGGCATGGCCGCCAGGTCGAACCACGCCAGCGCCGCGGCCAGCAGCGGCAGCCCGAACCGGTCGGCGCCGGCCAGGACGGGCAGCGCGCCCCACAGCAGCGCCCAGCCCAGCAGCAGGTCCACGGGGAGCCCGGCGGCCGTACCGCCGTCGGCGTGGAAGGTCCACCAGCCGCACGCGGTGGCGAGGAGGTTGACGGCCGGCAGCCCGACCGCGTTCCAGGAGGACGCCAGGAGCGCGGCGGCGAGCGTGCGCCGGTCCGGGGGCCGCCGCAGCGCCGCGGCCCCGGTGGCGAGGAGCGGGCCGAAGAGGCAGACGGCGCGGATGAGCGCGGGGTCGCCACCGGGGCCGGCGGTCATCGCGCGACCGGGCCGGCGGGCGCAGCGGCGGGGCGGGAGAAGGTGTCGGAGAGGTAGGCCGCGGCCTGCTCCATCCCGTACTGCTGGAGCGGGCCGAAGTACCAGCCGGGGTCGAAGGTGCGGCGGTAGCGCAGGGTCCAGGTGACCTCGGTGCGTCCGGAGGCGGCGGGCCGCCAGGTCACCGCGGCCGACCGGAGGTCGAGCCAGCGGGCCAGCGTGGTGTCCCGGGCGACGGTGAAGACGGCCCGGCCGGGGGTGTGCTCGGCGACCACCAGGCGCATCCCGCGCGGGGTCGGGTGCGACCCGATGCCCAGGGAGCGGTGCGGGTTGAAGGTGATCTGCCGGTGGTCCCCGGGGGCCAGGCCCGCGCCCTCGGAGCGCTGCGGGCGCGGGAAGGGGATCTGGAGGAAGACCGGTTCGGGCGCGGCGAAGCGCGGCGGCGCGGCCAGGGCCCGCTCGAACTCCCCGGGGCTCATCGCCACGGTCCGGGTCACCGACGCCGCGCCGTCGCGCGGCAGGTCGTACGCGCCGCTGCCCTCCAGGGCGAGCAGCGCGATCAGCGGCACGGTGGCGAAGGCGTGCGCCCGCCCGCCGCCGCTCTGGCCGCGGCGCGCGCGGCGGGCCGCCCAGTCCACCGGCGCGGCGATCAGCACGGCCATGAGGTAGAACAGCGGCGCCGCCATGATCAGGCACACCACGCCCTCGTCGAGCAGCGGCCCGGCGAGCGCGAGCCCGATGGTCACGGCGGCCAGGGCGGTGCCGGTGACGCTCTTGGGCCGGGACCCGATGGCCACCGCCAGGGCGATGACCGCGGGCAGGCCCACGTAGAACAGCGCGGTCTGCTCCAGATGGCCGGCGTGCAGCACCTTGTAGACCAGCATCGCCGCGAAGAGCGCCGCCAGGAACCAGACCAGCTGCCGGCGCGCCCGTGTCATGGGCCGGCGTCCTTCGGTCCCGTCCATCGTCCCCACCCCTGCTTCCGTTCGTCCGCGCACCGGGCGTACCGGTGGCGCATCGACCGCTCCGGCTGTTTCATCGAGCGATTTAACCACTTGATTAAACCGTATGATGAGGGCTCGGCGAAAGGACGGTCGATGACGGCGGAGCGCAGTGGTGGCAAGGGCCCTGACGGAACGAAGGATTCCGGGGCCGGGAAGCGGCAGCGGGCGGGCGGCGGGGCCGCGGACACCAAGGACCGGCTGATCGCGGCGGCCACCGCGGTCCTGAAGGAGCAGGGCTACGCCGGGACCAGCGCCCGGACGATCGCCAAGGAGGCCGGGGTCAACTCGGCGCTGGTCTTCTACCACTTCGGCGGGGTGGACCCGCTGCTGCTCGCGGCGCTGGACCGCTCGTCCGCCGAGCGGATGGCGCGGCACCGCGCCACGGTCGCCGGGGTCCGCACCCTGGAGGAGCTGGCCGAGGCCGCCACCCGCGTCTATCGCGACGACCTCGACGGCGGCCACATCACGCTGTTCTCGGAGCTGGTGGCCGCCGCGGTGGCCAAGCCGGAGCTGCGGGAGCCGCTGTCGGAACGGGCCGAGCCGTGGCTGCGCTTCATCGAGGAGACGCTCGACCGCGTGATCGGCGGCACCCCGCTGGCCCGTCTGACACCGCCCCGCGATCTGGCGAACGCGGCGATCACCTTCTACCTGGGCGTCAACCTCTTCACCGTGCTGGACGCCGACCGGTCGCGGACGGACTCGGTGTTCGCGATGGCCCGCCGGCTCGCGCCGCGCGCGAAACTGCTCACCGTGCGGATGCCGCGGCGGCGCCCCCGGACGGGGGAGTAGCCGACGGGCCTTTGGGTCACGGCGTCAGCGCCCCGGTATCACGGCGTCAGCGCCCGCCACCCCGTGACCGGCCCGGGCGCCGCCCCCTCCGCCGGGCTTATCCAGAACGGCACGCCCAGGTCCGGGCTCACCTGGGCGCCGGTGCGGCCGTCGCCGGAAGAGCGGCCGGTGATCCGGCGGCCGATCCACGGGATCAGGTGCTCCCGGGCGAAGCGCAGGTCGGCGGCGCGGCGGGCGGCCCAGCGGGGCGGGGCCGCGGGCGGCAGCGGGGCGTTCCAGTCGGATTCGGCGGGCAGCCCCAGGGCCTGCCAGACCGCCTCGGCGACCCGGCGGTGCCCCTCGGTGTTCAGATGCAGCCGGTCGTCGGCCCACAGCCGCGGGTCGGCCAGCGCCTCGGAGGCGTACAGGTCCACCACGACGGCGCCGTGCCGGGCGGCCAGCTCGTCGATCCGGGCGAACAGCCGCTCCATCCGGGGCCGGACGCGCTCCAGCACCGGCCCGCGCCGCCCGGGGCTGCGCATCAGCACCAGCTGCCCGCCGCCGCGCGCCAGCACCTCCGCGCAGTCCGCCAGCCGGGCGCACACCCGCTCCACATCGCACTTCGGGCGCAGTACGTCGTTGAGCCCGCCGACCAGCGTCACCAGGTCCGCGCCCATCGCGGCGGCCGGGCCGCACTGCTCGTCGGCGATCTGGTCGATGAGCTTGCCGCGCACCGCGAGATTGGCGTACCGGAAGGCGGGCGCGGCGACGTCGTCCGAGGGCCGGGGGAGGGCCGCGAGGCGGGCGGCGAGCAGGTCCGCCCAGCCCCGGTAGGAGCCGTCCGGGAGGCCGTCCGACATGCCTTCGGTGAAGCTGTCGCCCACCGCGACGAAACTCGTGTACCGCACAATCTTCTCCATGGCGCGGTGATCCTATCCCGCGGTGTACGGTCGTCTGCGGCCGGAGTGCGGGCCGAGGAGCGGTACGGAAAGGCAGAGGTGGGCGTGGGATGAGTCCCCGGCGGAGCGCGGACCCGGAGGCGGCGACGTTCACCGAGCGGGCCCGGCGGCAGCAGTTGATCGAGTGCACCATCGATCTGATCTCCACCCGCGGCTATCCGGCCACCTCGCTCTCCGCGATCGCCGAGCGCGCCGGGGTGTCCAAGGCCGCGGTGCTCTACCACTTCACCTCGAAGGACAACCTCACCCGCGCCGCGCTGACGCAGGTCATGGCGGAGTTCTCCGGCTACGTCCGCGAGCGGGTGGAGCGCGCCCCGGACCCGCTGGCCGCGCTCCTCGCGTACGTCCGCGCGATGATCGGCTACCAGCGGGACCACCGCCGCCACGTCCGGGTGATCACCGAGATGCTGCTCGACGACGACGGCGGCACCCGCCTGAAGACGCCCGGCTCGCACGACACCCACGACCGCTGGCAGGGCCTCGCCGCACTCCTGACGGAGGGTCAGGAGGCGGGTGTGCTGCGGGAGTTCGACACCCGCACGGTGGCGCTGGCGATCGGCGGCGCGATCGACGGGGTGATCAGCCACTGGCTCGTCCACCCGGACCTCGACCTGGACGCCGCCGCCGCGGAACTGGAGACCTTCACCCTCAACGCGGTCGCGCCCCGGGGCTGACCCGGGCGAAGTCGGGGGTCGGCTCGGGCCGGATGCCGATCCCGCCGAGGTAGCCGGTGACGGTCCGCAGCGGGGGCACCCGCCGCAGCAGCCGCATCGGCACCGGCAGCCGGTCGCCGCGCAGGGTGCCGTCGAGCGCGGACTTGATCATCGCGTGCTCGCCCCGCTGCGACGCCTGGACCACCGCCATCGGCCACTCCCGGCGCCGCTGCACCCGGGCCAGGTCCGCGTCGCCGACCGTGCCGCGGCGCAGCGGCCCGGCCAGGATCCGGGCGGCGGCCACCGCGTCCTGGAGCGCGAGGTTGACGCCGACGCCGCCGACCGGCGACATGGTGTGCGCGGCGTCCCCGAGGCACAGCAGGCCGGGCCGGTGCCAGCGCGGCAGCCGCCCGAACGTCACCTCCAGCAGCTTGACCTCGTCCCAGGAGCCGATGGTGCCGGTCACCCCGGCGTCCCAGCCGAACAGCGTGCCCAGCCGGTCGCGCAGCCACTGGATGCCGTGGCCGCGCAGCGCGGCGTCCTGCCCCTTGGGGATCAGGTACGAGGTCTGGAAGTAGTCCCCGCGGTCCATGGTGACCGCGGCCTGGCCGCCGCCGAACCGGCCGAAGACCCGGCCGCCCTTGAGGGCGTCGGCCGGCGCGTCCACCCGGATCTGCCAGACGTCCATCGGGACGTCGAAGGACCGCTGCCGCAGCCCGGCGGCCGCCCGGATCGCCGAGTCCCGGCCGTCGCAGGCGACGACCAGGTCCGCGGCCAGCTCCCCGGGCGCGCCGTGCTCGTCGGTGAAGCGGACGCCGGTCACCCGGCCGCCGCTGGTGCGCAGCCCGGTGGCCCGGGTGCGCATCCGCAGGGTGAACGACGGCTCCCGGGCGGCCGCGCCGGCCAGCAGGTTGAGGAAGTCCCACTGCGGGACCATCGCGAAGTACTTGTGCCGGCCCGGGATGCGCCGCATATCGGCCATCACCACGGTCGTGCCGCCGACCTGGACGCGCATCTCCTCCAGTTTCGGGAACGGCAGCCGGGCGAACGCGGCGCCCAGCCCGAGGTCGTCCAGGAGGTTCAGGGTGGACGGGTGGACGGTGTCGCCGCGGAAGTCGCGCAGGAAGTCGCCGTGCTTCTCCAGGACGGTCACCTCGATCCCGGCCCTGGCCAGCAGCAGGCCGAGCATCATGCCGGCCGGGCCGCCGCCCACCACGCAGCATGTCGTGCGGTCCATTGTGTTGCCCCCTCGTCGCGTACGCGTACGGATGCGTGACCGGGCGGCCGCGGCGGGGTACGCGCAGGCGACTGACCGATCGGTCAGCAATCTAACCGATCGGTCAGTGAGGGGTTTTCCGGGGGCCGCTTTCCGGGGCGTTCCGGGGCCGTTCGGGGCCGGTCGCCCGCCGCCCGGCCGCGGCGGCCGGGCGGAACCGGATCAGCCGGTCTGCTGCTGGAGGACCAGTTCCCGCAGGACGTCCTCCATGGTCACCAGCCCGGCCAGCTTGCCGTCGTCGCCGATCGCCGCGGCCAGGTGCGTCCGCGACCCGCGCATCGCGGTCAGCACGTCGTCCAGCGGCGTCGCCGCCCGCACCCGGGCGATCGGGCGCAGCGCCGACACCGGGAACGGCGCGGTCCGCCGGGTGGCGTCCAGCGCGTCCTTGACGTGCAGATAGCCCAGGATCCGGCGGGTGTCGTCGACGACCGGGAAGCGCGAGAAACCGGACCGGGCGGCCAGCTCCTCCAGCTCCTCCGCGGTGATCCCGATCCGCGCCGAGACCACCTGATCCACCGGCAGGACCACGTCCCGCACCGGGCGGCGGCCCAGCTCCAGGGCGTCCCGCAGCCGCTCCTGGGCCCGCTCGTCGAGCAGTCCGGCGGCTCGCGAGTCCTCCACCATCTGGGCCAGCTGGGCGTCCGAGAAGGTGGCCGCGACCTCGTCCCGGGTCTCCACCCGCAGCAGCCGCAGCGCGCTGTTGGCCAGCGCGTTCACCGCGAAGATCACCGGGCGCAGGGCGCGGGCCAGCGCCACCAGCGGCGGCCCCAGCAGCAGCGCGCTGCGCACCGGCTCGGCCAGCGCCACGTTCTTCGGCACCATCTCGCCGAAGAGCATGTGCAGATACGTCGCCACGGCCAGCGCGATCACGAACGACACCGGGTGGATCAGCGCGTCCGGCAGCCCCACCGCGTCGAACAGCGGGGTCAGCAGATGCGCGATGGCCGGTTCGGCGACCGCGCCCAGCACCAGCGTGCACAGCGTGATGCCCAGCTGGGCCGCGGCCAGCAGCGCCGAGACGTGCTGGAGCCCCCACAGCACCCGGCCCGCCCGGCGGTCGCCGGCCTCCGCGTGCGGTTCGATCTGGCTGCGCCGCACCGAGATCAGCGCGAACTCGGCGCCCACGAAGAAGGCGTTGACGACCAGGGTCAGCAGACCGATCAGCAACTGGATCGCGGTCATCGGCGGGCCTCCTCGGCCTGCGCGGTACCGGCCGGCGGGGCGTGCAGCAGCACCCGGGCCGCGCGGTGGCCGGACGCGTCCAGCACGTCCAGCGCCCAGCCCGCGACCTGGAGCTTGTCGCCGGGGCGCGGGATGCGGCCGAGCTCGGTGGCGATCAGCCCGGCCAGCGTCTCGTACGGGCCCTCGGGGAGCCGCAGGCCGATCCGCTCCAGCTGGTCGGCGCGGGCGGCGCCGTCGGCGTGGTAGACCGCCCGCCCCTCGGCGTCCCGGCCGGCCGGGGCCAGATCCGGGATCTCCAGCGGGTCGTGCTCGTCGCGGACCTCGCCGACCACCTCCTCGACGATGTCTTCCAGCGTGGCCACCCCGGCCGTACCGCCGTACTCGTCGATGACCACCGCCATCGTCCGCCGGCCGGACAGCCGGTCCAGCAGCCGGTCGACGGTCAGCGTCTCGGGCACCAGCAGCGGCTCCCGCAGCAGCTCGGAGACCGGGTGGCGGGGGCGCAGCCCGGCCGGGACGGCCAGGACGTCCTTGATGTGCGCGACACCGACGACGCTGTCGAGGCTGCCGCGGTAGACGGGGAAGCGGGACAGGCCGGTGGCCCGGGTGGCGTTGGCGACGTCCTCGGCGGTGGACTGCACGTCCAGCGCGATCACCTGCACCCGCGGGGTCATGACGTTCTCCGCCGTCAGGTCGGCGAGGTTGAGGGTGCGGACGAACAACTCGGCGGTGTCCGCCTCCAGGGCGCCCTCCCGCGCGGAGTGCCGGGCCAGCGCCACCAGCTCCTGCGGGCCGCGCGCCGACGCCAGTTCCTCGGCGGGCTCCAGGCCCAGCCGGCGGACGGTGCGGTTGGCGGTGTTGTTCAGATGCCGGATCAGCGGCCGGAAGGCGGCGCTGAACGCGCGCTGGGCGGTGGCCACCCGCTTGGCGATGGCCAGCGGACTGGAGATCGCCCAGTTCTTGGGCACCAGCTCGCCGACGACCATCAGGACGACGGTGGACACCGCCGTGCCCAGGACCAGCGCGACCGAGTCCGCCGCCGACCGGGACAGCCCGATCGCGGTCAGCGGCCCGGACAGCAGCGTGGCGATGGCGGGTTTGGCGAGCATGCCGATGAGCAGGCCCGTCACCGTGATGCCGAGCTGGGCGCCGGAGAGCTGGAAGGTCAGGCTCCGGACCGCCGTCAGGGCGCTGTCCGCGCCCCGCTCGCCGCGCGCCACGGCCCGTTCGAGGTCGCCGCGCTCCACGGTCGTCAGCGAGAACTCCGCCGCGACGAAGACACCGCAGGCCAGGGTCAGCGCGAGCGCCACGGCCAGCAGGAGCAGGTCGGTCATCGGGTCACCTCCGTCCCATGGTCGGACACGTTCGGGAGGTTCGCGCCCCGTCGCAGGGACGCTCGACAACTGGGAGGCTCGGCCATGGCCGGACGCTCACACACCTTTCACCGGAAGCGGGTCCCGGGCCGTGTACCCGGGGACTCCAGGGTAAAGGCACGGCAAAGTGCGCCGGGGTGGCGCAGCTCACGCGGGCTGGCGCCACCCCGGCCGGCCGCTCAGCCGGTGAGCGGCTTCACCCAGCGGGTCCACTGCGGCTCGGGCCCGTAGCCGGCCGCCCGCCAGGCGTGGTGCGCGAGGTCGTTGCGGTCCAGCACCATCGCGTCCGCGCGCCGGCCGCCGAGCGCGGCGAACCGCTCCTCGGCCGCCGCCAGCAGCGCCCCGCCGATCCCGCGCCGCCGGTGGTCCGGGTGGACGGCGAGGCGGTACAGATGGCAGCGCCAGCCGTCGAACCCGGCGATCACCGTGCCCACCAGCTCCCCGCCCCGCTCGGCCAGCAGCAGCGCCTCCGGATCGCGCGCCACCAGCCGGGCCACCCCGTCGGTGTCGTCGCTGATGCTGGTGCCCTCGGCGGCCGTCTTCCAGAAGGCCAGGACGGTGTCGAGATCGGCCGGCGTCGCGGCCCGGACCTGAAGATCATTCATACCGGGATCCCATCACCGGCGCCCGCCCGCTGTCGACCACGATGCGCCGCCCCGGCCCCGCTCTCCGGGGGTCAGCTCCCCTTCAGCTCCTCGATGACCGGCCCGAACGCCTCCATACCGGTCTCCAGCACCGTGATGTAGGAGAAGCCGTACCGCTCCCGGCGTTCCCGCAGCTGCTCGGCCATCTGCGCCGGCGTCCCGATCAGCAGCGTCGGCACCTCCAGCGCCTGCTCCTCGTCCACCCCGACGCCGTGGCCGGCGAACTCCCGGGCGGCGGCCCGCCGGTCGCCGGTCACCAGCACCCGCTGCACCAGGATGTTCAGCTCGGCAGGCGCCGCCCGCTCCGCGGCGTACGAGTGGTAGGCGGCCACCGCCTCCGCCACCCGCTCAGCGGGCAGCAGCTCCAGCGTGCCCTCGGGCTTGCCCGGGGCCTGGCGCCCGCCGGTGAACGCCGCGATCTCCGCGTACCGGGCGGCCAGCCGCAGCACCCGCGGCCCGTTGCCGCCGATCATCAGCGGCGGGCGGGGCCGCTGGGCCGGCCGGGGCAGCTGCTCCGGGTCGCCGAGCAGCCGGTCCACCTCCCGCACCGTGTGCTCCAGGTGGTCCACCCGCTCCCCGGGCGTCCCGAACGGCAGCCCGGCCGCGTCGTGCTCGGCCTTGACGTACCCGGTGCCCAGGCCCAGCTCCAGCCGCCCGCCGGTGAGCAGGTCGGTGGTGGCCGCGTCCCGGGCCAGCAGCGCGGGGTTGAAGAAGCCGGCGTTGAGGACGAAGGTGCCCACGCGCGGGCGCTCGGTCGCCTCCGCCGCGGCCACCAGCGCGGGGAACGGCGCCGGCCACCCGAGGTGGTCCGGGACGAGCAGGACGTCGTAGCCCAGCTCCTCGGCGCGGCGGCAGGTGGCGCGCCAGGCCGGGCCGGTGTCGAGGGTGAGCAGCGTGACGCCGAAGCGGAACGGACGTGGCATGGCGGCCTCCTGGGGTCCGTGGTCGGGTACGGGCGTGCAACCGTCAACCGCCATGCAATCACGGCGCGTTGGCCGCCGTACGCGGGAAAGCCGGGCCCGGGCCGCCGGGTCAGCCGTTCGCGGGCCGGGCGCCCGGCGACCGCCGGCCGGCCCGTACGGCCGCCGCGTCCGCCGGCTCGCGGGCCGCCGCCTCCTCGGCCGCGGCCTCCGCCGCCAGCCCGCCCCAGATCTCCCCGGACAGCGCCACCGCGGTCGCGGTGTCGCCCGCCGCGCAGGCGTCGATCAGGGCGTCGTGGCGGGCGGCGGAGGCGCGGGCGGCGGTGCTGGAGAAGCGGCGGCGCTCCAGCCGGCGCAGCAGCGGGGTGTAGCGGCGGACCGTCTCGGCCAGCGCCTCGTTGCCGCACACCTCGACCGGGACGGCGTGCAGCGCGTCGTCGGCGGCGAGCGCGGCGGACGCGTCCCCGGCGTCCAGCGCGCGGACGAACGCCTCGTTCGCCGCCCGCATCCGCGCCAGGTGCTCCGCGGTCAGCGCCGGGACGGCGGTCCGCACCGCGAGCGCGTGCATGGCCTGGACGACCGCCAGCGCGTCCCTGATCTCCTGGGCCACGACCGGCGCGACCCGGGTGTAGCTCTGCGGTTTGGAGACCACCAGCCGCTCGGCGGCGAGCCGGGCCAGGGCCTGGCGGACGGGCGCGCGGGACAGGCCGAGCCGCTCGGCCAGCTCCCCGTCGTGGAGTTTCTGCCCGGGCGGCAGCTCGCCGGAGACGATCGCCTCCAGCAGCGCGTCGTACGCCTTGTCGCGCAGCAGCCGTCTCGGCACCGGTTCCAGTGCGGTCACGCCCTGATCCTAAGCGGACGGACCCGGCGGCCGGGGTCGGCCAGCCGCCCACTAACATTTTAGATGTCAGTACGCGGGAGGTGCCTCCCGGAGCGGTCCTACCGAGGGAGAGCCGTGCCGATAGCCGCGCGCGGGAAACGAGGGACCACCGCCGTCCCCATGGCGCTCGGCGTGCTCGCCGCCGCCTGCTTCGCCACCACCTTCGTCCTCAACCGCGTGATGAGCGTGTCCGGCGGCTCCTGGATGTGGAGCGCGAGCCTGCGCTACCTCTTCATGGTCGTCCCGCTGCTCGCCCTGGTGGCGGCGCGCGGCGGACTGCCCGCCGTGCTGCGCAGCCTCCGGACCCGGCCGGGCGGCTGGCTGCTGTGGTCCACGGTCGGCTTCGGCCTCTTCTACGCGCCGCTGACCTGGGCCGGGACGGCCGGCGCCGGATGGCTGGTGGCCGCCACCTGGCAGCTGGTGATCGTCGCCGGCATCGTCCTCGGCGCGCTCGGCGGCGAGCGGGTCCCGCGGCGCACCCTCGCGGTGTCCGCGCTGATCGTGCTGGGCGTCGTCCTGACCCAGCTGCGGGACGCCGGGGGCACCGGCGCGGGCGACGCGCTGCGGGTCGTGCTGCCGGTCCTGGTCGCCGCGGTCGCCTATCCGCTCGGCAACCGCCGGCTGCTCGGCGTCGACGGCCTGGACGGCGTCCAGCGCACGCTCGCCATGACGCTCGGCTCGCTGCCGCTGTGGCTGGCGCTGGCCGCGACCGCCGCGGCCACCCAGGGCCCGCCGCCCGGCGGCCAGCTGGTGCGGTCCGCGGTGGTCGCGCTGGTGTCCGGCGTGGTGGCCACCACCCTCTTCTTCCGCGCCACCGACCTGGTGCGCCACCAGCCCGCCGCGCTCGGCGCGGTCGAGGCGACCCAGGCGGCCGAGGTGCCGTTCACCCTGCTCGGGGAGGCGCTGCTGGCGGGCGTCGCGGCGCCCGCGCTATCGGGCTGGGCCGGTCTGGTCCTGATCGTCGCCGGGCTGTGCGCGCACGCGCTGGGTCACGTACCCGGCGCCGCCGACCGCCAGCAGCAGGACGACGGTGCCCAGGGTGAACGTCTCGAAGGTGAGCCGGGAGACGCCCCAGACCGCCCGGAAGTGGTACGGCATCCCGACGGCCGCCTCCAGGGTGCCGGGGAACAGCGCCACCCATGAGCCGAGCAGGATCCACGCGTACACCAGCACCGCCGCCGCGGTGAACCCCCTTGTGCCGAACGGGACTTCGTAGGGCCGGGGCACCTCGCGGTGGCGCAGCCGGAGCGCCAGCAGCGCCGGGATCACCGCGAGGTACGACAGCAGCAGGGTGGTGATCGCCACCGACAGCACCACCCCGAAGACCGCCGAGGCGTCGCCGTGCGCCAGGTGCATGGCGGCGAGCATGAAGGCGGTGGCGGTGACGCCGGAGAGCAGGTTCATCCGCACCGGGGTGCCCAGCCTGGGGTGGAACGCGCCCAGCGCGCGGGTGAAGAACCCGCCGTCGGCCGCCGCCATCGCCTGCATCCGGTCCGCGACGATCATCCAGGCGCTGCCCTGGGTCAGCAGCGCCACGGCGAACACCACCGCGGCGCAGGTCAGCAGCGGCCCCCGCCAGCTCCCGTAGACCTCGAAGACCAGCGCCGCGGCGTCCATGAACCCGCCGACCCCGGTGACCCGGCCGGGCGGCGCGGCCGACAGGATCGCCGCCACCGGCAGCAGATAGCAGCAGGTGGCGATGGCACCGGACGCGCCGATCGCGACCGGGACGTCGCGCTGCGGATCGCGCATCTCGTCGCCCGCCGCGTTCGGCGCCTCGAACCCGACGAACGCGAAGAGCAGCACCGGCACCAGCGTCAGGAACCCCTCGCCGCTCGGCGCGAAGTCCGCCTCCGCCAGCCCCCGGAAGCCGTGCCGGATGCCGTACGCGACCGCCGTGGCGGTGAAGAACGCCAGCGCCAGCACCTTCGCCGCGGCGCCCGCCGTGGTGATCCACTTGCCGCGCCGCAGCGAGACCACCGCGGTCAGGATCGCGGACCAGATGAAGACCAGCTTGAAGACGTAGTCGGCGGGGGTGCCGGAGCCGAGCGGGAAGACGAAGCCGTTCCAGGCTTCGGCCGCGAGGTAGACCAGCGAACCGCCCAGCCACACCGGGTTGGTGACCCAGTAGAAGATCGTGGTCAGCGCGGCCGCCAGCCGCCCGAAGGCCACGTCCACCCACACGTACGGGCCGCCCTCCTGCGGGAAGGCCGCGCCGGTCTCGGCGAACAGCAGCGCGTACGGCAGCAGGAACGCCGCCGCCAGCGCCGCGGTCCAGGTGACGGCCTGCCCGCCGCCCGCCGCGATCTGCCCGATGACGTCGAGCGAGACCACCGCGGCGACACCCATCGCCATGATGTCGAACCGGCGCAGCGTGCGCCGCAGATGCGGGACGGGGGCGGGCACGGGCACGGCGCTGGCTCCTCCGGGGCGGGGCGGCCGGGCGGTCCGGCGGCCCGGCCGCACCACATCGTGCGGCACCGCCCCGGCCGTCCGGCGGCGGCGCGGCGGGCGGCGGGCGCCGGTCGCCCCGATGGCCCGGCGCCGGGGCGGGCAGTGCGATCCGCCACGTCCGGCGGCCCTGTCGCCCGCGGACTTCCCCGGCTAGGGTCGGCTGCGCAGTCGATCATGGCGCTTCCCCCACGGCGCCCCGCGCAGCCGTGCGCCGAGGACCGAGGGAGGGCCGTGGAACTCAACCTCCACCAACTGTGGATCTTCATGCAGGTGATCGAGCACCAGGGCTTCTCCGCCGCCGCGCAGAAGCTCTACATGAGCCAGCCGGCGGTCTCCAACCAGGTCCGCAGACTGGAGCAGGCGCTCCGCGTCACCCTCATCGACCGCACCGGCACCCGCGTCCGGCCGACCGCCGAGGGCGCCCTGCTCGCCGCGTACGGCGAACGCGTCCTCCGGCTCGCCGACGAGGCGGTGGCCGCCGTCCAGGAGGCCGCCGAACCGGTCACCGGGCGCCTCCTGGTCGGCGGGTCCACGACCGTCGGCACGTATCTGCTGCCCGCCCTGCTCGCCCGCTACCAGCGGCGCCACCCGGACGTCGGCTGCGAGGTGTTCGTCGGCGACGCCACGGCCGTCACCGAGCGGCTGCGCACCGGCGGCATCGGGCTGGCCGTGGTGGCCGGCCGCCCGCCCGGCGACCAGCTGGCCGTGGAGCAGGTGCTGGACGAGCGGCTGCTGCTGATCGCCGCCCCCGATCATCCCCTGGCCGGCACCGACCCCGTCACCCCGCACGACCTGGCCGCCGCCGGCGCCCGCTTCCTGCTCCGCGAACCGGGCTCGCCGGCCCGGGCCCGCCAGGAACGGGCGCTGGCCGACTGGGGCCTGGCCGGCGCGCCGCGGGCCGACATCTGGGGGCCGGAGACGGCCAAGCGGTGCGCGGCGGCCGGGATGGGCCTGGCGCTGCTCCCGGAGCACGCGGTGGCCGGCGAGCTGCGCGCCGGTACGCTCACCGCGCTGCCGGTCACCCCGGCCCCGCCGTCCTGCCCGGTCAGCCTCGTCCGCCACCGGGACCGGCCGCCGTCCCGCGCCGAACGGGCCTTCCTCGCGGTCCTGCGCGAACTGCGGGACCGCCCGGCGGAACCCGGCGCGGAACCCCTCGGCGCCGCCGCGGCGGACCGCCCTTGCCGGTGCTAGCGGTACCGCGCTAGCGTGGTGGACGTGGCGAAAACCCAGTTGAACGTCCGGGTGGACGAGGCCACCGCCGAAGCGGCGCGGGAGCGCGCCCTCCAGCGGGGCGTCAGCGTGAACCGCTATATCGAGGAGCTGGTCCTCAAGGACGCCGGCGAGGTCGGCCAGACCTTCGTCGAGGCCGCCGCCGACTTCATGAAGCAGTACGAACGGGTCTTCGCCGAGGAGTTCGGGCCCGACCCGGGCCCGGCCCGCCATCCCTCCGCCGACCGGCACCCGCGCGGTGCGGAAGGACAGCCGGGCACGACGTGACACTGCGCATCGATCTCGCCTGGCTCCTCCTGATCGCCGAACGGCACACCCCCGGAGACCCGCAGGTCACCGACTGGGGCGCCCTGATGGCCGCGGTCGGCCGCCACGAAGCCGAGATATTCGGCGTCCCCGTCTACCCCGAACCCCAGGACCGCGCCGCCGCCCTGCTCCAACTGCTGCTGCACGTACCGGCGCTGGAGCGCTCCAACGCGATGTTCGCCAGCGCGGTCGCCTACGGCTTCCTCATCGCCAGCGGCCTGAAGGTCACCACCTCGCCCGAACAGGTCCGCGACCTGGCCCGCATGGTCAAGGACGGCACCGCCGACGTCCGCGCCATCGCCGACGAGCTGCGCACCTGGACGGAGTGACCCGCGCGCCCGGTCAGGGCAGACGCCGCGCACCCGCTCAGGGCAGGGGCCGCGCGACCGTGATGATCTCGGGGGAGTCCGGGGCGAACGGCCGCCGGTCCCAGTCCCCGTAGCGCGCCTCGACAGCCAGGCCCGCCGCCGCCAGCCGGGCGTCGAGCGCCGCCGCGTCCAGGAACCGCAGCGCCGCGCGGCTGACCACCGGCGCCCGCCACCCCGGCCCGTCGAACGTCTCGGTGAACCGCACCAGGCCGCCCTCGACCGGCAGCTCGACCCGGTGCGCCACCCGCGCCCGGCGGCCGTCGGGGCGGGTCACCGCCACCGCCCGGTCCGGCGTCCACCGCTCCCAGGGCCGCACCAGCGGATTGCGGGTCTCGAACGCGAACCGGCCACCGTCCCGCAGCGCCGCCCGGATCGCGGCCAGCGCGGCGTCCACGTCCGCGTCGGCGGTGAGGCACTGGAAGGCGTGACCGGTCATCACCACCAGGTCGAAGCCGGCGCCCGGGCCGGTCCCGGCGACGGCGGGCGCGTTCGCGGACCCGGCGTCGGCCAGGAACCACTCGATGTCCGCGCGGCGGCGGGCCCGGTCGAGCATCGCCGGGGACGGGTCGAGCCCGGCGAGGCGGCCGGTGTGGCCGGCCTCCCGGGCCCGGTGCAGCAGGGTGCCCGTACCGCAGCCGACGTCGAGGACGGCGTCCGCGGCCAGGACCGGCGCGAGGTAGAAGTCGTTGTCCGGGCCCCAGGGGTTGAGCACGTCGTACCAGGCGGCGAGGTCCGCCTCGGTGGTCGGGTGGTCGGCCATGGGGCCAGTGTCCGGGACAACGGGCGTCTTCCGCACGGGAGTTACGTGCCGGGCGGCGATAACGCGCCGCCCGCCCCCCAGGGAACTACGCGCCCCCGGCGCCCTCCGGGAGGGCCGGCCCCGTGCCGCCCAGTTCCGGGGCCAGCCAGCCGGGGGCCGCGGCCCGGAAGGCGTCGGGCGGCAGCGACCCGGAGCCCTCGGGGATCACACCGAGCAGCGGGACGCCCGCGTGGTCGGGGAGTTCGGCGAGGTTGCAGCGGGCGGCGAGCCCGGGCTCGGCCGGCCAGCTGCCGATGACGATGCCGGGGCAGCGCAGGCCGTGGGTGCGCAGCGCCAGCGCGGTCAGCGCGGTGGCGTTGAGGGTGCCGAGCCCGGCCTCGACCACGACCAGGACCGGGGCGCCGGCCATCCGCGCCGCGTCGGCCAGGGTGTTCCCCGCCGCGTCGAACCGGACCAGCAGACCGCCGGCGCCCTCGACCAGCACCAGGTCGTGCGAGGCGGCCAGCTTCGCCGCGGCCTCGGCGATCTCCTGCGGGCCCACCGGCGGCAGCCCGGACCGCCGGGCGGCCGTGGCGGGCGCCAACGGCTCGGGGAACCGCGCGAGTTCGCTGATCGTGGCCGGGCCGGCCAGCCGGGCGGTCTCCGCCGCGTCGCCCGGCTCGTCCGGCCCGACCCCGGTCTGGGCGGCCTTGAGGACCGCCACCGTGCGGCCCCGGCGGAGCTCCGCCGCGGCGATCGCGGCGGTGGTCACGGTCTTGCCGATCTCGGTACCCGTGCCCGTCACGAACAGCACCGGCATGAGGTGTGCCTCCGAACTCTCGAGTGGTGGTGGGAAATAGGGAAAAGGGGGCGGCCGGCGCCCCGGTGGGTCAGCCCGCGCGGGCGGCGGCGCACACCGCGGCGGCGATCCGCGCCACGTCCTCGTCGCCGGTGATGTACGGCGGCATGGTGTAGATCAGGTCCCGGAACGGGCGCAGCCAGACGCCCTCCCGGACCGCGGCCCGGGTCGCCGCCGCCATGTCCACCGGGTGGTCGAGCTGCACCACGCCGATCGCGCCCAGCACCCGGACGTCGCGCACGCCGGGGATCTCCCGGGCCGGCGCCAGCCCGTCCCACAGGCCGGCCTCGATCCGCTTGACCTCGCGCGCCCAGTCCTGGGACAGCAGCAGCTCCACCGAGGCGTCCGCGACCGCGGCGGCCAGCGGATTGCCCATGAACGTGGGGCCGTGCGCCAGCACCGGGACCTCGCCGCGGGAGATCCCGTTGGCGACCTCCGCGGTGCACAGCGTCGCCGCGAGGGTGAGATAGCCGCCGGTCAGCGCCTTGCCGAGGCACATCACATCGGGCGCGACCGCGGCGTGCCCGGCGGCGAAGAGCGCACCGGTCCGGCCGAAGCCGGTGGCGATCTCGTCGAACACCAGCAGCACGCCGTGGGCGTCGCAGGCGTCCCGCAGCACCCGCAGATAGCCGGGGGAGTGGAACGCCATTCCGCCCGCGCCCTGCACCACCGGCTCCACGATCACCGCCGCCAGCTCGTCGGCGTGCCGGGCGATCAGCTCCCGCAGATGGTCCGCGTACGCGGGGTCCGGCGGCGCGTCGAAACCGGCCGGCGGCGGGTCCGCGAAGATCTGCCGGGGCAGCACGCCCTGCCAGAGGTGGTGCATTCCGCCGTCCGGATCGCAGACCGACATCGGCTGCCAGGTGTCGCCGTGGTAGCCGCCGCGCCAGGTCAGCAGCCGCCGCTTGCGCGGTCTGCCCAGCGAACGCCAGTACTGCAGGCACATCTTGACGGCCACCTCGACCGACACCGAACCGGAGTCGGCGAGGAAGACGTGGCGCAGCGGCTCGGGCGTGATGTCCACCAGCCGCTTGGCGAGCCGGACCGCGGGCTCGTGGGTGAGCCCGCCGAACATCACATGGCTCATCCGCTCCAGCTGGCCGCGCGCGGCGTCGTTGAGCACCGGGTGGTTGTAGCCGTGCACCGCCGACCACCAGGACGCCATCCCGTCCACCAGCTCGGTGCGGCCCTCGGCCGGCCGGCCCAGCCGCAGCCGGACGCCGGCCGCCGACTCGACCAGCAGCGGCTCACCGCGGCCGGGCATCGGCCCGTACGGGTGCCAGACGTGCTCCCGGTCGAGGGCGAGCAGTTCGGCGGGGGTGAGCGGCTCAGGCATTGGGCGGCAGGTCGGTGCCGGCGCCGCGGCGGCGCACCGCGACCAGATCGCGCCGGGCCTCCTCGGAGGGGGCGGGGACGGCGGCCGGGGTGGCGTCCGCCGCGTCCGGGGCGTCCTGGCTGTCCTGGGCGTCCTGGGCGTCCTGGGCGTCCTGGGCGGGCGCCGCGTCCCGGCGGTGGGCCGGCAGCGTGGTGGTGTCGGTGCCCTCCACCTCGAACCCGGCGTCCGCGATCATCGCCAGATCGTCCTTGCCGGCCTGGCCCTCGCTGGTCAGGTAGTCGCCCAGGAAGATGGAGTTGACCAGGTGCAGGGCGAGCGGCTGGAGGCTGCGCAGATGCACCTCGCGGCCGCCGGCCAGCCGGACCTCCACGTCCGGGCAGACGAACCGCACCATCGCCAGGATGCGCAGGCACCGCTGCGGGGTGAGGTTCCACTCCTTGGCCAGCGGGGTGCCCTCGAACGGGATCAGGAAGTTGACCGGCACCGAGTCCGGGTCCAGCTCGCGCAGCGCGAACACCACGTCCACGAGGTCGGCGTCGGTCTCGCCCATCCCGGCGATCAGCCCGGAGCAGGCGGACATGCCCGCCGCCTGGGCCTGCTGGACGGTCTCCACCCGGTCCGCGAAGTCGTGCGTGGTGCAGATGTCGCCGTAGGTGGCTTCCGAGGTGTTGAGGTTGTGGTTGTAGGCGTCCGCGCCCGCCGCGCGCAGCCGCTCCGCCTGGCCCTCGCTGAGCAGCCCCAGGCAGGCGCACACCTCGACGCCCTCGTTCTGCTCCTTGATGGCGGAGATGGTCTCCGAGACCCGGTCCACGTCCTTGTCGGTCGGGCCGCGGCCGCTGGCCACCAGGCAGACCCGCTTGGCGCCGCCGGCCACCCCGGCCGCGGCCGCCTTCGAGGCGTCATCCGGCTTCAGCCAGGTGTACTTGAGGATCTCCGCCTTCGAGCCCAGCCGCTGCGAGCAGTACGAGCAGTCCTCCGGGCACAGGCCGGACTTGAGGTTGACGAGGTAGTTGAGCTTGACCCGCCGCCCGAACCACGCGCGGCGCACCTTCCCCGCCGCGGCCACCACATCGAGCAGTTCGTCGTCGGACGTCGCCAGGACGGCGAGCGCTTCCTCGCGGGTCGGCACCTCGCGCCGCAGTCCCTTGTCCACCAGTGTGTTCAGCAGGTCCATGGCGCTGATCCTCGCGTACGCCGCACCCCGCCGACCATGGAGGAATCCTCCAATGCCCGGTAATCGGGGTGTGTGCATCACCACACCGTCTCCGTGTGGAACGACCGCTAACGTCTATCGACAGCCCACAATCCGGTCCCCGCGGGCCCGTTGCCGGGAAGCGCCGCCCCCGGGACCGTACGCCACTCCGGTACGGGACCGCATCCCGCCCCGGTACGGGACCGCTCCCGGTGCCGCCCGACGACGAAGGACGCCGATGCCGCAGGACTCCGCCCCGCCGCTGCCGCGCGACGACACCCCGCCTGCGCCGACCGCCGCGCCGACCGCCGCGCCGTCCGGCGGGCGGCCCGCCGCGGCCCTCCGGCCGGCCTCCGGCGCGGCGTTCGACTGGCTGGACGCCGCCCGTGCCGAGCGCCGGCGGGCCGGCCTGGTGCGCACCCTGCGGCCCCGGCCCGCCGACTCCCCGCTGCTGGACCTGGCCGGCAACGACTACCTCGGGCTGGCCCGGCACCCGGAGGTCACCCGCGGCGCGGCGGCGGCCGCGCACCGCTGGGGCGCCGGCGCGACCGGCTCCCGGCTGGTCACCGGCAGCACCGAACTCCACGCCGCGCTGGAGGACGAACTGGCCGCGTTCTGCGGCTTCGAGGCGGCGCTGGTGCTCTCGTCCGGCTACGCCGCCAACCTCGCCGCGGTCACCGCGCTCACCGCCCCCGGCACCCTGGTCGTCTCCGACGCCGGCAACCACGCCTCGCTCATCGACGGCTGCCGGCTCTCCCGGGCCCGCACCGAGGTCGTCCCGCATGCCGACCCGGCGGCCGTCCGCGCCGCGCTGGCCGGCCACGGCGGCCGGGCGCTGGTGGTCACCGACGCGGTCTTCTCGGTCGACGGCGACGCCGCGCCGCTGGCCGCCCTCGCCGACGCCTGCCGCACCCGGGACGCGGCGCTGCTGGTCGACGACGCGCACGGGCTGGGCGTCCTGGGCGAGGGCGGCCGCGGCGCGCTGCGGGCCGCCGGACTGGCCGGGGACGCCGATGTGGTGGCGACCGTGACGCTCTCCAAGTCCCTCGGCGCGCAGGGCGGCGCGGTGCTCGGCCCGGCCCGGGTCATCGAGCATCTGGTCAACACCGCCCGGTCGTTCATCTTCGACACCGGGCTGGCGCCGGCCGCGGCCGGCGGCGCGCTCGCCGCGCTCCGGCTGCTGCGCCGGGAACCGTACCGCGCGGCCCGGGTCCGGCGGGTGGCGCGGGACCTGCACGCCCGGCTCACCGCGGCCGGCCTGAGCGCGGCCCGCCCGGACGCCGCGGTGATCTCCGTCCGCGCGCCCTCGCCGGACGCGGCCGTGCGCTGGGCCGCCGACTGCCGCGCGGCCGGCCTGGCCGTCGGCTGCTTCCGCCCCCCGTCCGTACCCGACGGCGTCTCCCGCCTGCGCCTGACCGCCCGCGCCGACCTGACGTGCCGTCAGCTCAACGATGCCGTCCGCACGGTGGTGGCCACGGCGCCTACGCTGACGGGCTGACGCCCCGGGGCGGCGGGCCGCTCCGGGGGCACGGTCCGGGCACGGCTCGGCCGGCCCGCCCGCGGGGAACGCCGGCCCCCACCGGCACGCACACCCCTCAACCCGCCGGAACCAGCAGCGCCTCCGCCCCCACCGGGCGGTACCCGGCCGCCAACAGGGCCCGTACGCTGCGGGCGTTGCCCGGGGCGACCTGGGCCCAGAGCAGGTCGCCGTCCGGTATGAGATGGCGGGCGGCGCGGGCCAGGGCCCGGCCGAGGCCGCGGCCCCGGGCAGGGTCGGCCACCTCCACGGCCAGCTCCCAGCGGCCGGCCACCCCGCGGCCGATCACCACCGTGCCGCCGTCGCCGGTGGTCCAGGCGCGCACCGCGTCGCGGTGCCGGAGCGCGCGGGCGATGCGCGGGTGATCGGCACCGGCCGTCTCGGCCAGTGCGACCGGGGGCGGGCCGGGCAGCGCGTCGGCGACCGTGAGGAGGTCGACGCACCCGATCTCCCGGCCGGTGCGGGCGCCCAGCGCGCTGAGGAACGGCGGGTTGAGCGGCGCCGCCAGATCGCCGGGCGGTATCCGCTCGCGCACCCACGCGGGCGGCACATCGGCGAAGACCACGGAGTGGGCGGTGAAGGACACCACCCCGGCGTCCCGCGGCGACGGTGCGGGCAGCACCGTCACCGCGCCGTCGGCGGGCGGGAAGGCGCCCCGCGCCGCGGCCGCCAGCAGCTTGCTCAGTTCCCGGTCCATACCGCCAAGTTACCGAACGCCACTGACACCCGGCCGTTGTCCACAGCCCGGCGGACCGCCGTCGTCCACAGGCCCCCGGGCGGGCCCGCGGGTACCGCCGGCCCGCCCGCCGGTCAGCGGACCCGCCAGGCGGCGAACCCGCCGGTCACCGCACCCGCCCGTACCACACCGCGCGGCTCCAGATCCGCTCCAGGCGGACCACCGCGCCGGCCTTGGGCGCGTGCCAGATCCGGTCCTCGCCCGCGTAGATCCCGACGTGGTAGACGCCGCTGCCGGAATGGAAGAAGACCAGATCGCCGCCCCTGCGGGCGGACCGGGAGACGTGCTCGGTGTGCCGGTACTGCTGCGCCGCGGTGCGCGGCAGGGCCCGCCCGGCGCGCCGGAAGGAGTACAGCGTCAGCCCCGAGCAGTCGAAGCTGTTCGGCCCCTGCGCCCCGTACTTGTAGGGCGCGCCCTGCTTGGAGGCGGCGATCCGCAGCGCCTTGGCGGAGACGGAGGCCAATTCGGCCTCGGGGGCGGCCCCGTGGGCCGGTATGGGCCCTCCCAGGGTGACCAGGGTGAGGGCGGAGACGGTGCCGGCACGCGCCAGCAGATGCGGCATCTGCACGCGCATGGTCATGCGCAACCCTTCGTCAGCCGGTGATCCGGACGACGGCGGGATGCAGCTGTCCGTCCGGACCGCCCCGTCGCTGTGGCGGGGTCTTGTCGTCCCAGGGATCGTCACGCACCACCCACCCGATTTCCGAGCTGAAAATGCCGTCTGTGATATTGGTCACGTTTGCGCCGAATGGGCGGATTCGTCCGGATCGGGCCGGTGAACGGCGTGCGCACGCGGCCGGGACCAGCGCCGAAACCCCGGCACCACCGGAATCTCCGGCGACCCGCGCAATTCCTCGCCCCCTTACCGCAGCCGCGGACGCTACGCCGTCTGTGCACTCCGGAGCCGTACGTGTCCCGGGACGGACCGGCGCGCACCCCCGCGACGCGCCCCGCCCCGGGCCCCGTTCGGCGGCCGCAGCCCCCGGCCGGCCTGTCAGGCGCCCTCCCGCGGCGGCACCGTCACCCGCCGGGCCCGGCGCTCGCCGTCCAGGACGCGCAGCGCCCGGCCCAGGGTCTCGGTGTGCAGTTCGCTCTCGCCCCGGCTGTGCATGAGCGCGAGGGCGTCCCGCAGTCCCGCGGAGGCGCGGACCAGGGCCTGGGCGGCGCGCAGCGAGGCGTAGGTGCTGGTGCCGCGGGCCGGGTTGATCCGGCCGAGCAGGTCAAGTGCCTCCAGATAGCGGTCGATCAGCTCACCCTCGGCGCGGGTCAGGGCGGG
The DNA here is from genome assembly GCF_001509485.1 of Streptomyces sp. NRRL F-4489. Classification (GTDB taxonomy): domain Bacteria; phylum Actinomycetota; class Actinomycetes; order Streptomycetales; family Streptomycetaceae; genus Streptomyces. The sequence goes on along the minus strand of NZ_LLZI01000068.1, from coordinate 22,186 downwards.
CAGCGGCGGGAGTTCGGGCGGCCACATGCCCCTCACCGCCCGCCGACCGGGACGGCGGACCGCTTGCGGCCCCGGGTGAGCCCGTCGATCAGGCCGTACTCCTGGGCGGCGGGCGCGTCGAAGAAGGCGTCCCGCTCGCTGTCCGCGGCGATCCGCTCCGGGGACTGCCCGGTGTGCCGGGCCAGCATGTCGATCTGGAGATCGCGGGTGCGCAGCACCTCCTCCGCCTGGATCCGCAGGTCGTCGGCCTGGCCGCGGACCGGTTCGGAGAGCGAGGGCTGATGGATCATCACCCGCGCGTGCGGCAGCGCCATCCGCTTCCCCGGGGCGCCCGCGGCCAGCAGGACCGCCGCCGCCGAGGCCGCCTGGCCCAGGCAGACCGTCGCCACGTCGCAGGAGATGTAGCGCATCGTGTCGTAGATCGCGCACATCGCGGTGACCGAGCCGCCGGGGGAGTTGATGTAGAGCGAGACGTCCTGGTCCGGCGCGGCGTGTTCGAGGTGGACGAGCTGCGCCATCACGTCGTTGGCGCTCGCGTCGTCGATGGGCGTGCCCAGGAACACGATCCGCTCGTCGAGGAGCTTGGAGTACGGGTCCATGGTCCGGGTCCCGTAGCTGGTGCGCTCGGTGAACTCGGGCAGGACGTAGCGCGCCGTCGGCCGCAGCATGGCTGCTCCCTTCCTCTGTAAAAAATGTACAGGACGTACGTCCCGTTAGAATGGGAGCATGGCCTACGAAATTCCGGTGACGCAAGCCCGGGCCGAGCTCGCGGAGTTGATCAACCGCGTCGTCTACGGCGGCGAGCGGGTGGTCGTCACCCGTCACGGCAAACCCCTCGTGGCGCTGGTGTCCGCCGCTGACCTGCAACGACTTGAGGACTTGAGGCGGGAGGAGGAGGCCGCGGAGCAGGAGCAGGTGATCAGCACGGTCTCCTCCGTGCGCCCCCTGGCGTCCGCTCCGGGCGAACGCCGGCGCTTCGGCATCGCCGCGGAACACCGCGACCCGGCCGCCGGGGATCGGCGACCGGGTCGGGAGAGGTGACCTAACGGATACGGAGACGGGGACGAGGGCGGGGCGGACGGCCGCCCGCCCCGCCGGGGCGTCAGGAGCTGAGCTGCCAGACGGCGTTGGCGATGGCGTCGGTGTGGTTGTGCAGCGCGGTGTCGTCGATGTTCCGGGACGTGTCGCAGGAGCGGTGGTAGCAGGCGTCGAACGCCTTGCCCGCGGTGCCGCCCCACGCCTTGGCCTGGGCGGCGGTCTTGATGTAGTCCGCCCCGGAGAAGAGCCCGCCGACCGGGACGCCGGCGTCCTTGAAGGGGGCGTGGTCGGAGCGGCCGTCGCCCTCGGTCTCCGGCTCGGTGGCGATGTTCTTGGCGGCGAACCAGTCCTTGAAGACCTTCTCCAGCTTCGCGTCGTCGTCGTAGACGAAGTAGCCCGGGTTCGGCGAGCCGATCATGTCGAAGTTCAGGTACGCGGAGATCTTGGAGCTGTCGGCGCCGAGGGCGTCGACGTAGTGGCTGGAGCCGACCATGCCGTCCTCCTCGTCGCCCCACCACGCGAACCGCAGGTGCTTGGCGGGCTTGAGGTGCTCCCGCGAGACGGCCAGCGCGACCTCCAGGATGCCGGCCGAGCCGGAGCCGTTGTCGTTGATGCCGGGGCCGGCGTCGACGGAGTCCAGGTGCGAGCCGGTCAGGACGGTGGCGTCCTCCGCGCCGCCCGGCCAGTCGGCGATGAGGTTGTAGCCCGTGGCGCCGCCGCTGGTGAACGGCTGGAGGCTGGTGGTGAAGCCGGCGGCGTCCAGCTTGCCCTTGATGTAGTCCACCGACGCCCGGTAGCCGGGCCGCCCGTGGGCGCGGTTGCCGCCGTTGGCGTCGGCTATGGACTGGAGCTGGGCGAGGTGCGCCTTGACGGCGGCCACCGGGATGTCCGGCGCCGCCTGAGTGGCCTGCGCGGCCGGCGCGGTGCCCAGCAGGGCGGCGACGGCGGTGCAGGCGCCGGCGGCGAGGGCCGCGCGGCGGATACGCGAGGAGCGGGTCACGTAAGGGCTCCGATGCTGTTGTGGGGGGTTGCCCCGGAGCGGACATTATTGACGCGTGCATGAGGATTGCGAGGGTGTTTGAAAAGTGTCAAGAGCGGATACCGGACACTCGCGTCCGTGCAGCGGAATGCCGTCTGGTTTATGGCGAATATTCCGTTTGGTTGGGAGGTTCCCGGCCGTTTTTCCGTATTCCGGAAGGGGATTGAGGGTGTGGAATTCGCCACCACGATTCCGTACAACCCCGGTGGCCGGGAGCGGAAAGCGAAGGCTCCCATTCCGGTCGCCGGCCGGTAACAGCCGGTGATTTCCGGTGTGTTACGGCAGGCGCGGCAAGGCCGCCGGAAAACACCGCCCCCGTAACGGCGTCGAAATCCCGCCGAACTAGCCTGAGCGCGTGGGGCAGTTGATGGCCAAGTGCTGAAAGTTGTTTTGCTGGCCCTTTAAACATTGTGTGGTACATCTAACGTCACAGGTGTGTCCATGCCTGTGACCTGGGCAAATGCGCCCGGGTGCAAACCTGTGAGGTGGAACGTATGCAACTGACCCCGCATGAGCAGGAACGGTTGTTGATTCATGTGGCGGCAGACGTGGCCGAAAAGCGGCGGGCCCGCGGGGTGAAGCTCAACCACCCCGAAGCCATCGCGCTGCTGACGGTGCACATCCTCGAAGGGGCCCGGGACGGCCGCACCGTCGCCGAGCTCATGTCCTCCGGGCGGAAGGTCCTCACCCGCGACGACGTCATGGAAGGCGTCCCGGAGATGATCCACGACGTCCAGGTGGAAGCCACCTTCCCCGACGGCACCAAGCTCGTCACCGTTCACGAACCCATCAACTGACCACGGGAGAAGAAGACATGATCCCGGGACAGATCCTCTACGCCGACGAGCCGGTGCGCCTCAACGACGGCCACCCCCTCACGCGCATGACCGTCCTCAACTCCGCCGACCGCCCCGTCCAGGTCGGCTCCCACTACCACTTCGCCGAGGCCAACGCCGGCCTCGACTTCGACCGCGCCGCGGCGCACGGCAAGCGGCTGAACGTCGCGGCCGGCACCGCCGTGCGCTTCGAGCCCGGCATCCCCACCGAGGTCGAGCTGATCCCCATCGGGGGCAAGCGGATCGTCGTGGGCCTGCGCGGCCAGACCGGAGGTCCCCTCGATGGCTGAACTGACCCGCCAGCAGTACGCCGACCTCTTCGGCCCGACGGCCGGCGACCGCATCCGGCTCGCCGACACCGACCTGGTCGTCGAGATCACCGAGGACCTCTCCGGCGGCCCCGGCCGCGCCGGTGACGAGGCCGTCTTCGGCGGCGGCAAGGTCATCCGCGAGTCGATGGGCCAGTCGCGGACCACCCGCGCCGAGGGCGCCCCGGACACCGTCATCACCGGCGCCGTGGTGATCGACCACTGGGGCATCGTCAAGGCCGACGTCGGCATCCGCGACGGCCGGATCACCGCCCTGGGCAAGGCCGGCAACCCCGACACCATGGACGGCGTCCACCCCGACCTGGTGATCGGCCCGGAGACCGAGGTCATCGCCGGCAACGGCAAGATCCTCACCGCCGGCGGTATCGACACCCACGTCCACTTCATCTGCCCCCAGCAGGCGGACGAGGCGCTGGCCGCGGGCATCACCACCATGATCGGCGGCGGCACCGGCCCCGCCGAGGGCAGCAAGGCCACCACCATCACCCCCGGCGCCTGGCACGTCGCCCGGCTCTTCGAGGGGATGGACAACTTCCCGGTCAACGTCGGCCTGCTCGGCAAGGGCAACACCATGTCCCTGCCGTCGATGCGCGACCAGCTGCGGGCCGGCATCCTCGGCTTCAAGATCCACGAGGACTGGGGCGCCACCCCCGCCGTCATCGACGCCTGCCTGTCGGTCTGCGAGGAGAGCGGCGCCCAGCTCGCGATCCACACCGACACCCTCAACGAGGCCGGCTTCCTCGGCGACACCGTCGCCGCCATCGCCGGCCGCTCCATCCACGCGTTCCACGTCGAGGGCGCCGGCGGCGGCCACGCCCCCGACATGATCGCCATGGTGTCGGAGCCGAACGTGCTCCCCGCGTCCACCAACCCCACGCGGCCGCACACCGTCAACACCGTCGAGGAGCACCTCGACATGCTGATGGTCTGCCACCACCTCAACCCCGCCGTCCCGGAGGACCTGGCCTTCGCCGAGTCCCGGATCCGGCCCTCCACCATCGCCGCCGAGGACATCCTGCACGACCTCGGCGCCATCTCGATCATGTCCTCCGACGCCCAGGCCATGGGCCGGATCGGCGAGGTCGTGATGCGGACGTGGCAGACCGCCCACGTCATGAAGCGCCGCCGCGGCGCCCTGCCCGGCGACGGCCGCGCGGACAACCACCGCGCCCGCCGCTACGTCGCGAAGTACACCATCAACGCGGCCCTGGCCCAGGGCATCGACCACCTCGTCGGCTCGGTCGAGAGCGGCAAGCTCGCCGACCTCGTCCTGTGGGACCCGGCGTTCTTCGGCGTCAAGCCGCAGCTGGTCATCAAGGGCGGCCAGATCGCCTACGCGCAGATGGGCGACGCCAACGCGTCCATCCCCACCCCGCAGCCGGTCCTGCCGCGCCCGATGTTCGGCGCCACCGGCAAGGCCCCGGGCAGCAACTCGTTCAACTTCGTCTCCCAGCAGGCCATCGAGGACAACCTCCCCGAGCGCCTCCCGCTGGCCAAGTCCTTCGAGGCCATCCGCTCCACCCGCGGCGTCAAGAAGGCCGACATGATCAACAACGATGCCCTGCCGCGCGTCCACGTCGATCCGGACACCTTCACGGTGACCATCGACGGCGAGGTGGTCGAACCCAGCCCCGCCACCGAACTGCCCATGGCCCAGCGGTACTTCCTCTTCTGACGTACCGCCACCGAAAGATCCGGAGCACCATCGATGAGCCGCGCTGCGCTGCTCGTCCTCGCCGACGGCCGGTTTCCCGCCGGAGGGCACGCCCACTCGGGCGGCGCCGAACCGGCCGTCACCGCGGGACACATCAAGGACGCCGCCACCCTGGAAGTCTTCTGCCGGGGGCGGCTGCACACCGCGGGACTGGTCGCGGCCGGACTGGCCGCCGCGGCCGCGGCCGGCCTGGACCCGCTCCTCCTCGACGACGCCGCCGACGCCCGGACCCCGGTCCCGGCGCTGCGCGCCGTCGCCCGCCGGCTCGGCCGGCAGATGATGCGGGCCGCCCGCGCCACCTGGCCGGGCCCCGAACTCGACGCGCTCGCCGCGGCCCGCCCGCGCGGCGCCCACCAGCCCGTCGTCCTCGGCCTGGCCGCCCGGTCCGCCGGACTGACCCCGCTGGACGCCGCGTACGCCGTGGGGTACGAGAACATCAGCGGCCCGGCCACCGCCGCGGTCCGCCTGCTGAGCCTGGACCCCTTCGACGCCACCGCCGTCCTCGCGCACCTCACCGGCGACCTCGAACAGGTCGCCGAGCAGGCCGCCGACGCCGCGCAACGCGCCGCCACCGAAGGACTCGGCGCCCTGCCCGCCGCCTCCGCGCCGCTGCTCGACATCGCCGCCGAAGCACACGCCGCCTGGCCGGTCCGGCTCTTCGCGTCCTGACCTTCCCGCCCGCACCACCGTGCCGCGCACCCCGCGGCCGCACGACCCACCGGAGGCACCCATGCACCTCGACCACCAGGACGGCTTCCCCGAGCGCCACACCTACAGCGCCGCGTCGCCCGTCCGCCCCGACGGCCGCCGGCGCGCGCTGCGCATCGGCCTGGGCGGCCCGGTCGGCACCGGCAAGACCGCCACCGTCGCCGCGCTGTGCCGGGCGCTGCGCGACGAGCTGTCCATCGCCGTCGTCACCAACGACATCTACACCCGCGAGGACGCCGAGTTCCTGCGCCGCGAGGCGGTCCTGCCGACCGAGCGGATCACCGCGGTGGAGACCGGCGCCTGCCCGCACACCGCCATCCGCGACGACATCTCCGCCAACCTCGAAGCCGTCGAGGACCTGGAGGACACCGTCGGCCCGCTCGACCTGGTGCTGGTCGAGTCCGGCGGCGACAACCTCACCGCCACCTTCTCCAAGGGCCTGGTGGACGCCCAGATCTTCGTCATCGACACCGCCGGCGGCGACGACATCCCGCGCAAGGGCGGCCCCGGCGTCACCACCGCCGACCTGCTCGTCATCAACAAGACCGACCTCGCCCCCTACGTCGGCGTCGACCTGGAGGGCATGGCCCGGGACGCCAAGGCGCAGCGCGGCGACCTCCCGGTGGCCTTCACCGCCCTCAAGCAGCCCGGCGGCGTGGCGCCGGTCGCCGAGTGGGTCAAGGCGCAGCTCGCGAACTGGACCGCGGCCCAGGCATGACCGGCACCCTGCTCCGCACCGGCGCCCCGCAGGCCCCCGCCCTCCCGGCGGGCGGCCTGCGGGCCACCGCCCGTATCACCGCCCGGGCCGACGCCGGCGGCACCACCCGGCTGCCGGTCCTGGACGGCGCCGGCCCGTTCGCGCTCCGCCGCATCCAGGCGCACGCCGACCAGGCCCGGGTCTGCGTGATCGGCGCCATGAGCGCCCCGATCGGCGGCGACCGGCTGCGCATCGAGGCCACCGCCGAGGCCGGCGCCTCACTGCGCATCACCGCCGCCGCGGCCACCGTCGCGCTGCCCGGCCGCACCGGCGCCCAGGCCACCTACGACGTGCACCTGACCGTCGGCGACGGCGCCCGGCTCGAATGGCTGCCGGAACCGCTGATCTCCGCCGAGGGCAGCGATCTGCGCATGACCACCACCATCGACCTCGCCCCCACCGCCCGCCTGGTCTTCCGCGAGGAGCAGGTCCTGGGCCGCAGCGGCGAGCGGACCGGTGCGCTGCGCAGCCGCCTGACGATCCGTCAGGACGGGCGGACGCTGCTCGACCAGGAGACCTCCTACGGCCCCGGCGCACCGGGCTGGAACAGCTCCGCCGTCCTCGGCGGCCACCGCGCCGTCGGCCAATTCCTGGCCGCCGGGCCGGAGTTCGGCGACAAGCCGGCCGGCGTACGGCTGCTGGGCGCGGCCGCCGGCGAGGACGCGGCCCGGGGCCAGGGCGTCCTGGCGCCGCTCCCCGGACCCGCCGTACTGGCCACCGCGGTCGCCCCGGACGGCCTGGCGCTGCGCCGGCTGCTCGACGAGGCCGCGGCCGGCTGACCGGGGGGCCGGAGGCTCACACCTCCAGATCGGTCTCCAGACGGGCGAGGCGGTGGCGCGCCAGCGCGAGGTTGGCGCGCTTGCGGTCCAGCACCAGATACAGGAACAGGCCGCTGCCGTTCTTGCCCGTCACCGGCCGGATGAGGTGGTACTGCGAGGTCAGGGTGATCAGCATGTCCTCGATCGTCCCCTGGAGTTCCAGCATCTCCATCGTGCGCAGCTTGGCGCGCACCACGTCGGTGTTGCCGGCCGCGGCGACATTGAGGTCGAAGGTCTGCGGATCGCCCAGGGTGGCCAGCGCCATCCCGCTGGTGTAGTCGACCAGCGCGACGCCTATCGCGCCCTCGATCGTCGACATCGCCTCGGCCAGCGCGGTTTCCATCTGCGTCATGAGGGGTGGGGCCTTTCCGTGGTGGTGGGTGGTCCTGCGGTGGTCGGTGGTCTTTAGGTCCCGTACGTCCGGCCGCGGCGCGGTCAGCGGCCCGGCGCGGCCGGTGTGTCCAGCAGCGCCGCGATCCGGGCCGCGGTGCGCCGGGCCTGGAGGTGCAGCCGGCCGACGTTGGTGTCCGGGCCCGCCACGGCGGTGAGCACCGCGCGGTTCCCGGCCGCGTACGCCGCGACATAGCCGCGGCTGCCCCGGGTCAGCGACTCCTCGAAGCCGCCCTGCCCGGTCGCGTCGGTCAGCCGGGTGGCCACCCCGATCGCGGCGGCGGTGAGCGCCGCCAGGCCGTCCGGTTCGATGTCCGGCAGGTCATGGGCGATCACCATGCCGTCGGCGCTGGCGACCATCCCGCCGTGCAGCTGCCGGACGTGGCCGCGCAGCGCGCGCAGCTCCTCCCGGACGCCGGCGGCGATCGCCTCGGTCTCCCTGGTCATCGGCTTTCTGACGCTCCTTCTCCTGGCACGCGGGGTGAAGACGTGCCTCATGGGCGGGGTTCGCAGGGGTTCACAGGTTCTCCTCCAGTGCGGTACGCAGCCGGACCAGCAGGGCGGTGTCCGGATCCGCGGTGGTCAGCACGCCCGGGTCCGGCAGCCGCCACACCGCGGGACCCACCGGGGCGTCCGCCGCCGGCCGCCCGTCCCGGAACGCTCCCGGGCGCCGCCGGGGGAGCGCCGCCGGCGCGGGCAGCCGCACCCGGCCGGCCGCGGCCAGCCGCCGCACCTCCAGGACGGTCAGGAACGCCGACTGGCCGAGCGCCAGGGCGAGTTGGCCCGGTGTGCGGCGCCCGTCGGCGTGCGCCAGCAGCCGCCGCTGCCGCCCGGTGAGCGGCCGCCGCCCGGCCTCCTCCGGGGGCACCGGCACGACCGGCGCGCCATCGGCCGCCGCCCAGGCGCCCAGTCGGTCCAGCTGCGCCCGCCGCCGGGCCACCGCCGCCAGCAGCGCCCCGGCGCCCACCGGCCGTACGACGCCGAGCCAGTGCGCCTCGCCCGGGGCGAACGCCACGCCGCCGGGCGCCGGCGGCAGCACGAAGCAGGCCGCGTCGAGCATCGCGGTCAGCTGGCACAGCTCCAGCTCGCCGCGGCTCAGCCAGCCCCGGCCGACGAGGAACTGCCCGCCCCGCCGGTCCGCCCCGGCCGCCTCCTCGGCGTGGTGCCAGCACTCCGCCGGCAGCCGCCCGGCCGCGGCGAGCCGGGCGCCGGGCCCCGGGGCCGCCGGGCACTCGACGCAGTACACCGCGCCCTGGTGGAGGTAGACGCAGCCGTCCGGGCCGCGCAGCGCGCCGGTGGCCCGCTCGGCGGCGTACCGGACCAGGGGATCCGGGGCGTCGTCCGGCGGACGGGCCGGGCCGGGTGCGGAGAGCGAGGTCATGACGGGCCGTCAGCTCCCCGCCAGTTCGCCGGCCAGCTCGCGCAGCCGCAGCCGGGCGAGCGCCAGATTGGCCCGCTCGCGGTCCAGCCAGAGGTGCAGGCACGTCTGGCTGTCGAAGGCGGTGGGCACCAGGCGGATCAGGTGGTAGCCGCCCCCGGTCGTCACGATCAGGTCCTCCAGCGGCCCGGCGCCCTGGCCGGCGGTGTCGAACGTGGCGTTCCGGGCCACCGCCTGCACCACCTCCGCGGTGTCCGCGGCGGTCGCGTCGTGGTCGCCGTGCGGGGCGCGGCCGGCCGTCCCCAGGGTCAGACCGCTGGTCCAGTCGGTCAGCCCGGCCCCCAGGACTCCGGGGATCCCCATCGCGCGGGCCAACACCTGGTCGATACCGGGCACCTGACATCTCCCTCCGGTGGGCGCGCCGCACCAGGCGGCGCACGGCACAACGCGGAGGCTCCCCCACATGGCGGTGCGTGGGAGAGCCTGCGCGGAAGGTTACTGAAGCTGGTACGGACCGCACCGGCATATGCGCCCGGCCGGGGCCGAATGACCTGTTCTCGCCTCTCCTCGGCCCGTTGTCGGCGCTCTGTTGACCGCCCGTCCCGGGGCAGGGCGCGCTCCCGGCCCTCCCGTTACCGGGCGCCGGAGCGGCCGCCTTCCTTCCCGGCCGCCGGCGCGCCAACCCTACGGATTGATAAAGAAATTACGGCCCGATCTGGTCAAACCTGGCCCGTACACGACAGGATCCCCCTGTAGCTCTGTGATCATCGCCGCCACAAGCGGCGCACCATGCAGGGGGATCAACCACGTGAGACGAACAGCAGCGCTCGGCGCCGCCGGCACCCTGGTGACCGGCGCGCTCCTCGCCGGCGCGATAGCCACGCCCGCCGCCGCCGGAGACCGCCGGCCCGGGGGCACCACCGAGGCGCGCGGGGTGGCGATCGCCGCCGCCCGGGCCGCCGCGGCCGGCATCAAGTGGCAGGACTGCCCCGCCGACTGGGGCCTGGCCGCCCCGATCCAGTGCGGCTATGTCACCGTCCCGGTCGACTACGCCAAGCCCAACGGCCGCACCCTCAAGATCGCCGTCGACCGGGCCGCCGCCACCGGCACGCCGCAGCAGCGGCAGGGCGCCCTGGTCTACAACCCCGGCGGCCCCGGCGGCTCGGGCATGCGCTTCCCGACCCGCGTCACCGGCAAGAACCCGCTGTGGGCCAAGACCGCCCAGGCGTACGACTTCGTGGGCTTCGACCCGCGCGGTGTGGGCCACTCGGCGCCCATCTCCTGCCAGGACCCGCGGGAGTTCACCAAGGCCCCCAAGGCCGACCCGGTGCCGGACAGCGAGGCCGACAAGCGCGCCCAGCGCAAGCTCGCCTACGCGTACGCCCAGGGCTGCCTGGAGCGCACCGGCCGCACCGTGCTGTCGCAGATGACCACCGCGAACACCGCCCGCGACCTGGACGTGATCCGCGCCGCGCTCGGCGAGAAGAAGCTCAACTACCTCGGCGTCTCCTACGGCACCTACCTCGGCGCCGTCTACGCCACGCTCTTCCCGGACCACGTCCGCCGGATGCTGGTCGACAGCGTCGTCAACCCCTCCCGCGAGAAGATCTGGTACCAGGCCAACCTCGACCAGGACATCGCCTTCGAGACCCGCTGGGGCGACTGGAAGAAGTGGGTCGCCAAGAACGACGCGGCCTACCACATCGGCGACACCCCGGAGAAGGTCCAGGCCGCCTGGGAGAAGCTGCGCGCCACCGCCAAGAAGCAGCCCATCGGCGGTGTGGTCGGCCCGGCCGAGCTGACCGGCTTCTTCCAGAGCGCCCCCTACTACGACTCCTCCTGGGCCGAGGTCGCCCAGGTCTGGAGCGCGTACCTGGCCGGCGACGCCAAGCCGCTGATCGACAACGCCGGACCGCACCCCGCCGACACGGCCGGCAACATCAAGGCCGAGAACAGCAACGCGGTCTACACCGCCGTCGAGTGCACCGACACCAAGTGGCCCACCAGCTGGCGGACCTGGGACCGCGACAACACCCGGGTCAACCGCCAGGCGCCGTTCATGACCTGGTCCAACGCCTGGATGAACCTCCCCTGCGCCAGCTGGCCGGTCAAGCAGCAGACCCCGGTCGAGGTCGGCACCGGCAAGGGCCTGCCGCCGGTGCTCATCGTCCAGAGCACCCGTGACGCGGCGACCCCGTACGACGGCGCCGTCGAGCTGCACAAGCGGCTCGCGGGCTCCCGCCTGATCACCGAGCGGGACGCCGGTTCGCACGGCGTCACCGGCCTGGTCAACCCCTGCATCAACGACCGGGTCGACGCGTACTTCCTGAAGGGCACCACGGACGCGGCGGACGTCACCTGCGCCCCGCACGCCACGCCCGTCCCGCAGAAGAAGGCGGTCAAGGCCGCCGGCTGACCCACCACCGGGGACGGCCGGGAGCACCTTCCGGCCGCCCCCGGCGGTACGGGCACCCGGGGGCGGCCGCCCGTACCGCCGGACCCGCGAATCGGCCGGTCCGTACGGGCGACCGCCCGGCGTGGCCGCTTGTGCGCCGGGGCGCGGGGGAGTGGCCTGGGGCCGCCGGGCGCCGTCCCCGGCGCCACCGCCCCGAGCGTTCCAGGAGCCCCGATGCCCGTGAGCCGCCGACGCCGTACCTCCCGTGCCGCCGCCGCGGCGGGCGCGGCCGTGGCCCTGTGCGCCGCCCTCGGCCCGGCCGCCCGCGCCGGGGAACCCGCCGGCGCGCTCTTCCTGACCGTCTCCGGCGCCCGCGACAGCTGGCTCCGCGGCGTACGGCTGACCTGCCCGGACACCCGCGGCGCCCATCCGCACGGCGCGGCCGCCTGCGCCGATCTGGCCCGCGCGCAGGGCGACCCGGACGCGCTGCCCGGCGACCCGCACCTCTGCACCCGGGAGTACGACCCGGTGACCGCCACCGCCTCCGGCAGCTGGCGCGGCCTCCCCGTCGACTGGCACCGGGAGTACCCCAACGCCTGCACCCTGGACGCCGCCACCGGACCGGTCTTCCGCTTCTGACGCGTGCTCTGACCCGTTCCGGCCAGCCCCGTCACGCCCGCCGCGCCGCCACCACCCCCGCGGTCACCAGCGCCAGCACCACCCACAGGAACCACACCCAGCCGTTCCCCCCGAACACCACGGTGTAGGCGGTCGCCGCCACCAGCGCGCCCACCGTGCACACGGCCATCGTCCTGGCAGATCCGGGCATACCCGCAACCTCCTCACGGCGGCCCGCCGCCACCGAACGCCACGGGCCGCGGCCTGGGACCATCGTCCCCGGCCGCGGCCCGTGCCGCCAGATCACCTTCCGCACCGCCCGGCCCGATCCGGCCGCGGCGGCGCGGGCCCTTCCTACCGCCCCCGCGCGTGGAGCGACGCCAGATAGGCGTTGTAGTCCGCCAGCTCCTTGTCGCCGTTGCGGTCCGCGGCCCGGTCGGCGCGCTGCGAGACCCGCTCCTCGGACTTGTACCACTGGAAGACCAGCGCGATCAGCACCACCACCGACGGGATCTCGCTGAACGCCCAGGCGATACCGCCCGCCGCCTGCTGATCGCCCAGCGCTTCGATGCCCAGCGAGGCCGGCGGGTGCAGAAACGTGGTGACCATCGGCTCGGACGCCATCATCAGCGCGATACCGAAGAACGCGTGGAACGGCATGCCCGCGAAGAGCTCCAGGATCCGCATGATGTGGCCCGGCCGGTGCGGACCCGGGTCCACGCCCATGATCGGCCAGAAGAAGACCAGGCCGACCGCGAGGAAGTGCACCATCATCGCGATGTGCCCGGCCCGCGACTGCATCAGGAAGTCGAACAGCGGGGAGAAGTACAGCGCGTACAGGCTCGCGATGAACAGCGGGATGGTGAACGCCGGGTGCGTGATCACCCGCATGTAGCGGCTGTGCAGCAGCGCCACCAGCAGCTCCCGCGGCCCCTTGCGGCCCCGCCCGGCGGCCGGCAGCGCCCGCAGCGCCAGCGTCACCGGCGCCCCGAGCAGCAGCAGGATCGGCGACAGCATGCTGACGATCATGTGCTGGACCATGTGCACGCTGAACATCACCATGCCGTAGTCGTTCAGCTTGGTGCACATCGACACCGCCACCGTCAGCACGCCCAGCGCCCACGCCACGACCCGGCCCGCCGGCCACGCGTCGCCGCGCCGCCGCAGCCGGACCACCGCCCAGCCGTACAGCGCCAGCGCCAGCACGCAGCCGACCAGGAAGAACGCATCACCACCGAACGCGAGGCCCCGCCCCAGCGTGAACGGCGGCAGATCCATGTTCATGCCGTCCATGCCGTGCCCGCTGTGATGCATCCGCTCGCTCCTGATTCGTACCAATGCTCCGGCGACAAGCGTAGAGGCGCCCCCGGCCGGGGCATCGGCCGGGGGCGCCTGACGCGCGCGCGGGGTCCCGCGGGAGCTACGAACGGCTCACAGCACGCACTCCGCCTCGTCGTAGCGCTCGGCCGGCACCGTCTTCAGGCTCTCCACGGCCTCGGCCAGCGGCACCAGCGTGATCTCCGTACCGCGCAGCGCGGTCATCATCCCGAACTCGCCGCGGTGCGCGGCCTCCACCGCGTGCCAGCCGAAGCGGGTGGCGAGCACACGGTCGTACGCGGTCGGCGTGCCGCCGCGCTGGACGTGGCCGAGGATGACCGGGCGGGCCTCCTTGCCGAGCCGCCGCTCCAGTTCCACCGACAGCTGCCGGGCCACCCCGGCGAACCGCTCGTGCCCGTAGACGTCCGTGCCGCCCTCGTCGAACGGCATGGTGCCGGCGCGCGGTTTGGCGCCCTCGGCGGCCACCACGATCGCGAACTTCTTGCCGGCCTCGAACCGCGCGCCGACCCGCGCGGTCAGCTCGTCGATGTCGAACGGCCGCTCCGGCACCACGATCGCGTGCGCGCCGGCCGCCATCCCCGAGTGCAGCGCGATCCAGCCGGTGTGCCGCCCCATCACCTCGACGATCATCACCCGCTGGTGCGACTCGGCGGTGGTCTTCAGCCGGTCCAGCGCCTCGGTGGCGACCCCCACCGCGGTGTCGAAGCCGAACGTCACGTCGGTGACCGCGATGTCGTTGTCGATGGTCTTCGGCACACCGACGATCGGCAGCCCGGCGTCCGACAGCAGCCGCGCCGCCTTCAGCGTGCCCTCGCCGCCGATCGGGATGACGGCGTCCAGGCCCAGCTCGGCGACGTGGCCGCGGGCCCGCTCGACACCGTCCCGCAGATGGGCCGGCTGCACCCGGGACGACCCGAGGATGGTGCCGCCGCGGGCCAGGATGCCGGCGACGGCGTCCAGGTCGAGCTTGCGGTGATCGCCTTCCAGCAGGCCCTTCCAGCCGTCCCGGAAACCGATCACCTCATCCCCGTGATCGGCGGTGGCGCGGTGGACGACGGACCGGATGACGGCGTTCAGACCGGGGCAGTCGCCCCCGGAGGTGAGGACACCAATGCGCATTGCTCGTACAAACCCATCGAAACTCAACCGGACGCCCGGACCCCGTCGTCCGGTTGGATGCCGCTCAGCCTACAAGCGCGCCGCCCCCGGGCACACGGGCGCCCGCAGTGCGGACGCGCGCGCACGGAAAACGGCCGGATCCGGGCTCTGGGCACCCGGATCCGGCCGTTCCCCACGGGCCGTCAGGCGTTCTCGGTCGCCGCCGCGATCCGCTCCTGGCGCAGCGCCTCGTACCACCGGTCGTCGGCCGGCGGCAGCGCGTTGACGTCCAGCGCGAGCTTGATCAGCAGGTCCGCGATGTGCGGGTTGCGGGCCATCACCGGACCGTGCATGTACGTCCCGAAGACGGTGTCGTTCCACGCGCCCTCGTAGCCGTCGCCGACGCCGTTGCCGTTGCCGAACCGCACCTTGGCGAACGGCCGGGCGCTCTGGCCCAGGTGCGTCACGCCCTGGTGGTTCTCGAAGCCGGTCAGCGGCGGCAGCCCCAACTGCGGGTCGATATCGGCCAGTACGTCGCCCACGCACCGGGCGCCCTCACCGCGGGTGCTGACCACGTCCAGCAGCCCCAGGCCCTGCTGCCGCTCGCCGAGGTCGTTGATGAACTCGTGGCCGAGGATCTGGTAGCCGGCGCACACCGAGAAGACGATCGCGCCGTTGGAGACCGCGCGCTCCAGGCCGCCGTCGCGGATCAGCCGCTCGGCCGCCAGCCGCTGCGGCCGGTCCTCGCCGCCGCCGATCAGGTAGATGTCCCCGGAGGTGGGGATCTGCTGGTCGGAGCGGACGTCCAGGCGCTGGACGTCCAGGCGGCGCTGGCGCGCCCGCCGCTCCACCACCAGGACGTTGCCCTGGTCGCCGTAGGTGCTGAGCAGGTCCGGGTAGACCCACACCACGCGCAGGCTGTTGTCACTCATGCTCGCTCGTCCTTGTCCGTGACTGTCGGTGGACCGCACTCAGTTGCCCACCCGGCGGCGCAGGTCCTGGAAGGCCGTGTAGTTGGCGATGACCTCGATGCGGCCGGGCGGGGCCATCGCCACCGCGTCGTCGAGGGTGTCGCACACCTCGAAGTCCAGTCCGGCGACCTCCAGGCGCACGGCCAGGTCCAGCTTGCGGTCGCCCAGCACGAACAGCGGGTGCCCGGCGAGCCGGGTGTAGTCCACGTCCCACAGCCAGGAGGTGTCGGTGCCGTCCGCGCCGCGCGCGTTCACCGACATGATCACCGGGGTGGGCGGTCCGTCGATCAGCGAGAAGGTCTCCAGCCAGCCGGCCGGGTTCTTCGCCAGCAGCAGCCGCAGCTCGCGCTCCTGGAACGTCACCACGTCGTACCGGCCGGCCACCGCCTGGACCGCGAACATCCGCTCCAGGGCGACCTGCGGCGGCACCCCGAAGGCGGCCGCGACCGCGGCGGAGGTGGTGGCGTTGGCCTTGTTGGCGCGGCCCGGCAGCTGGAGCTTGATCGGCCAGGCGCTGCCGTGCGGGTCCAGCACGTGGTCGCCGGAGAGCGCCCAGCTCGGCGTCGGGCGGCGGAAACCGCACTCGGCGCAGAACCAGTCGTCGCCCGGCCGCTGCATCACACCGCCGCACGACGGGCAGGACCAGGCGTCGTCCTTCCACTCCTGGCCGGCCGCGACCCACACCACGTTCGCGGACGACGAGGCCGCCCAGACGATCAGCGGGTCGTCGGCGTTGGCGACGATCAGCGCCTTGGAGCCGGACAGGCCCTCGCGCCAGCGCTCGGCCAGCATCCGGGTCTCGGCGGCCCGGTCGAGCTGGTCCCGGGAGAGGTTCAGCAGCGCTATGGCCTTGGGGGTGACGTCCCGGGCCACCGTCGCCAGGTACTTCTCGTCCACCTCGATGACGCCGTACTTGGCGTCCGAGCCGCCGGCCAGCGCCGAGGTGATGCCCGCGGGCATGTTGGCGCCCAGCGCGTTGGAGACCACCGGGCCGCTGGCCCGCAGCGCCTCGGCGATCAGCCGGGTGGTGGTCGTCTTGCCGTTGGTCGCGGACACCAGGACCACGTCGAGGTGCCTGGCCAGCGAGGCCAGCAGGTCGGGGTCGAGCTTGAGCGCCACCCGGCCACCGATCACCGATCCGCTGCCGCGTCCCGCCGCGCGCGACACCGCTGCCGCGGCCTTGCCGGCCGTCACGGCCAGCTTGGCCCGCGGCGACAGCGGCTCCGTGTTGCCTGCCATCGTCCTAGATCCTCCTTGCATCCGGCACGCTCCTGCCCGCGAAGGCCGCCGGGGGAGCGCCTCCTCCGCGGCCGCCGACCGGCCGGAGGCTTCGGTCGGAGTGCAGCCTATCGAGATCCGGCGCCCGGCCCGAACTCCGCCACCTGTGTGACGTCATCCGGTCCGTCCGGCCCGTACGCTGGGCGCATGCGCCACCGCACCCTCCCCGGCAGCTCCGGCCGCCCCCGCCCGCTGAGTCTGTACGGCGATCCCGTGCTGGCCCGCCCGTGCGCGGAGGTCACCGCCTTCGACGGCGAGCTGGCCGCGCTGATCGAGGACATGTTCGCGACGATGTACGCCGCGAACGGCGTCGGCCTGGCCGCCAACCAGATCGGCACCGGGCTGCGGGTGTTCGTCTACGACTGCCCCGACGACGAGGACCGCCGGCATCTGGGCCACCTCGTCAACCCCCGGCTGGTGGAGGTGGACGGGCCGGTGGTCCGCGGCCCCGAGGGGTGCCTGTCGCTGCCCGGTATCGAGGCCGGCACCCCGCGCCACGACCGCGCCGTGGTGACGGGCGTCACGGCCACCGGGGAGCCGGTGACGGTGACCGGCACCGGCTTCTTCGCCCGCTGCCTCCAGCACGAGTGCGACCACCTCGAAGGCGGTCTGTACGTCGACCGCCTCACCGGACTGCGGCGCCGCCGGGCGCTGCGCGCGGCGGCCCGGGCCCCGTGGGCGGCGGGCCGGCCGGACGCCCAGGCCGTGCACGACGCCGACGGCGCCGCGGCGCCGGCCTGACCCGGCCGCCCGGCGTCAGAAGCCGGGACCGCCCGCCAGGTCCTTGACGGTGGCCAGCTGGCCCCACAGCAGATCGGTCAGATGGCGCACCAACTGCTCGCGGGAGCAGGGGCGTTCGCGCAGCCACCAGTCGCCGGCCGCGTGCATCATGCCGACGATGCCGTGCCCCCACACCCGGGCCCGCTCCGCGCCGTCCGGCCCGAGGTCGAGCCGTTCGGAGATGACCTCGGCCAGCTCCTCGCCGAGCCGGCGGAGCAGCGGGGCGGAGTGCCGGCCCACGTCGAAACCGGACTCCGCGGGGACGTCCTCGTCGGCCGGGTGCATCAGGAAGCGGTAGACCTGGGGCCGGGCCTCGATGGCGGCCAGGTAGGCGTCGAGGGTGGCCTCGACCCGGTCCCGGCGCACCCGGTGGCCGTCCAGGGCGGCCCGGAGGTTGGCCAGCAGGGCGTCGGTGTGGCGTACGGCCAGCGCGCGGTAGAGGCCGCCCTTGTCGCCGAAGTGCCGGTAGAGGATCGGCTTGGTGATCCCGGCCTCGGCGGCGATCGCGTTCATCGACGCGCCCGGGCCGTCGCGCAGCACGATGCGTTCGGCTGCCTCCAGCAGCTCCCGCCGTCTGCGCTCGGTCGCGGACCGCTGCCGGTCGCCGCCTTCCGTGCCGTGCCGCTCGGTGCCGGCCTGCCCGGTGGTCCGCCCGGTGCGGTCGATGCTGTCCATGCTCGTGGTGCCCCCTTGTGAATGCGTGGCGCTCGCGCAACGTAACACCCCCGCTCGGTGTCTCCCGAACCGCGCGGCGCGATCGGGCCCGGGTGGAGTTGACATCCCTTACTGGCGGGTAACAGACTCGGGCCACCGCGCGTGTTACCGCAAGTAATCGCTGGCTGTACGCACCACTGGAGGGGACATGGCCGAGTTCACCATGGAGCTCAACGACGAGCAGAGGGACGTCCGCGACTGGATCCACGGTTTCGCCGCGGACGTCATACGCCCCGCCGCCGCCGAATGGGACGAGCGCGAGGAGACCCCCTGGCCGGTCATCCAGGAGGCCGCCAAGATCGGCCTGTACTCCCTGGACTTCTACGCCCAGCAGTTCTTCGACCCCACCGGCCTGGGCATCCCGATGACCATGGAGGAGCTGTTCTGGGGCGACGCCGGGATCGCGCTGTCCATCGTGGGCACCGGCCTGGCCGCCGTCGGCGTCCTAGCCAACGGCACGGAGGAGCAGATCGGCACCTGGGTCCCGCAGATGTACGGCGACGCCAGTGACGTCAAGGTCGCCGCGTTCTGCTCGTCCGAGCCGGACGCCGGCTCCGACGTCGCCGCGATGCGCACCCGCGCGGTCTACGACGAGGCCAAGGACGAGTGGGTGCTCAACGGCACCAAGACCTGGGCCACCAACGGCGGGATCGCCAACGTCCACGTCGTGGTCGCCGTGGTGGACCCGGAGCTGGGCTCCAAGGGCCACGCCTCGTTCATCGTCCCGCCGGGCACCCCCGGCCTCTCCCAGGGCCAGAAGTTCAAGAAGCACGGCATCCGCGCCTCGCACACCGCCGAGGTCGTCCTGGAGGACGTCCGGGTCCCCGGCCACTGCCTGCTGGGCGGCAAGGACAAGCTGGACGAGCGGCTGGCCCGGGCCCGCGAGCGCGCCAAGGGCGGGGAGCGCGTGAAGAACGCCGCGATGGCGACGTTCGAGGCGTCCCGGCCGGCCGTCGGCGCGATGGCCGTGGGCACCGCCCGCGCGGCGTACGAGGAGGCGCTGGAGTACGCCAGGACGCGTGAGCAGTTCGGCCGCCCGATCATCGACAACCAGGGCGTGGCCTTCCAACTGGCCGATATGCGCACGCAGATCGACGCCGCGCGGCTCCTGGTGTGGCGCGCGTCCTGGATGGCCACCACGGGCAAGAAGTTCGAGCACGCCGAGGGCTCGATGTCGAAGCTGTTCGCCAGTGAGACCGCCAAGAAGGTCACCGCGCAGGCGATCCAGATCCTCGGCGGCAACGGCTTCACGCGGGAGTACCCGGTCGAGCGGATGCACCGCGACGCGGCGATCTACACCATCTTCGAGGGCACCAGCGAGATCCAGCGGCTGGTCATCGCCCGCGCGCTGTCGGGGATGCCGATCCGCTGACGCAAGGAAGTCAAGGAACGCGAGGACACCGCGCCGGAGGGCGGGGGCAGGGCGAGAGCCCGCCCCCGCCCTTTCGCGTGCCGGGCGTCAGTCCTTGCCGTCGCGCGGGGCGAAGTGCAGCAGCCGGTCGGCCTCGCGCTGGGTCTCCTGGGCGGCGCGGCGGCTCTCGGCGAGCACGTCGCCGTGTTCCGAGACGAGGCTCTCGTAGATCGGTGAACCGCTCGCCGGGGCGGGCGCGGGGGCTGGGACGGGGGCGGGCATGGAGGACTCCTGAAGAATTTCGGTCTGTGCCGGCGGCGGCGGCCAGCGGGTGGCGCGCGCCGCCGCGCGCCCGACTACCCAATCATGACCCGCCCATGCCAGGCCCCGTATGTGATCAGTTCCACGTCCACATGGTGAGACGCCGCCCGGTCGCCCGGCATCCCTCCGCCTCCGCGCGTTTCAAGCGCCACCCGCCCACTGGCCAGGACACCTCTTGACGGGTCGGACGACTCGCTCTACGTTCCTTCCATAAAGCAAAACATTAATTCCATGATGCGGAATTGATGGTCCCGGCCTCTTCGGCCGGACTTGCCCGTGACAGGTCGACGCAGGAGTACCGATGCCTCGAATGACAGCCGCCCGCGCTGCGGTGGAGATCCTCAAGCGCGAGGGCGTGACCAACGCCTTCGGAGTGCCGGGCGCGGCCATCAACCCCTTCTACGCGGCGCTCAAGGCCGCGGGCGGGATCGACCACACGCTGGCGCGCCACGTCGAGGGCGCCTCGCACATGGCCGAGGGCTACACCCGGACCCACCCGGGCAACATCGGCGTCTGCATCGGCACCTCCGGCCCGGCCGGCACCGACATGATCACCGGCCTCTACTCCGCCACCGGCGACTCGATCCCGATCCTCTGCATCACCGGCCAGGCCCCGACCGCGGTGATGCAGAAGGAGGACTTCCAGGCCGTCGACATCGCCTCGATCGCCAAGCCGGTCACCAAGGCCGCCACCACGGTCATGGAGGCCGCCCAGGTCCCCGGCGTCTTCCAGCAGGCGTTCCACCTGATGCGCTCCGGCCGCCCCGGCCCGGTCCTGATCGACCTCCCGATCGACGTCCAGCTCACCGAGATCGACTTCGACCCGGAGACCTACGCGCCGCTGCCCGCCTTCAAGCCGGCCGCCACCCGCGCCCAGATCGAGAAGGCGATCACGCTCCTCAACGAGTCCGAGCGGCCGCTGATCGTGGCCGGCGGCGGCATCATCAACGCCGACGCCGCCGACCTGCTGGTCGAGTTCGCCGAGCTGACCGGCACCCCGGTCATCCCGACCCTGATGGGCTGGGGCATCGTCCCGGACGACCACGAGCTGAACGCCGGCATGGTCGGTCTGCAGACCTCGCACCGCTACGGCAACGCCAACTTCCTGGAGTCCGACTTCGTCCTCGGTATCGGCAACCGCTGGGCCAACCGCCACACCGGCAAGCTGGACCTCTACACCAAGGGCCGGAAGTTCGTCCACGTCGACATCGAGCCGACCCAGATCGGCAAGATCTTCGCCCCGGACTACGGCATCGCCTCCGACGCCAAGGCGGCGCTGGAGCTGTTCGTCGAGGTCGCCAAGGAGCTCAAGGCCGCCGGCAAGCTGCCCGACCGCAGCGACTGGGCCGCCTCCACCCAGGAGCGCAAGGCCCAGCTCCAGCGCCGTACGCACTTCGACAACATCCCGATGAAGCCGCAGCGCGTCTACGAGGAGATGAACAAGGCGTTCGGCCCGGAGACCCGCTACGTCACCACCATCGGCCTCTCCCAGATCGCCGGCGCGCAGATGCTGCACGTCTACAAGCCGCGCCACTGGATCAACTGCGGCCAGGCCGGCCCGCTCGGCTGGACCATCCCGGCCGCCCTGGGCGTCGCCAAGGCCGACCCGGAGACCCCGGTCGTCGCGCTCTCCGGCGACTACGACTTCCAGTTCATGATCGAGGAGCTGGCGGTCGGCGCCCAGCACAAGATCCCCTACGTCCACGTGCTGGTGAACAACGCGTACCTGGGCCTGATCCGCCAGGCGCAGCGCAACTTCGACATCAACTTCCAGGTCAACCTGGAGTTCGAGAACATCAACTCGCCGGAGCTGGGCGTCTACGGCGTGGACCACGTCAAGGTCGCCGAGGGCCTGGGCTGCAAGGCGATCCGGGTCACCGACCCCAGCCAGCTGGGCGCGGCCTTCGAGGAGGCCAAGAAGCTGGCCGCCGAGCACCGCGTCCCGGTCGTCGTCGAGGCGATCCTGGAGCGGATCACCAACATCTCGATGGCCGCCGCGGAGATCGACAAGGTCAACGAGTGGGAGGAGCTCGCCACCGAGCCCGGCCACGCCCCCACCGCGATCAAGCCGCTGAAGGTCTGACGCCCGCGCCGGGCGGGGCCGGTTTCCGGCCCCGTTCCGGCCAGATGCCGGGCGCGGCTTGACCGCCGCGTCCGGCGCCCGCACCATCCCGTAAAGCAAAAACCGAAATCCGCTATCCGGAAGGAGCGCCGGGCCCTATGGGTTTCACGGACACGCGCTTCAACGTCAACCTGTCGATCCTGTTCACCGAGCTTCCGTTGCTGGAGCGGCCGGCGGCCGCGAAGGCGGCGGG
>NZ_LLZI01000067.1 GCF_001509485.1 Streptomyces sp. NRRL F-4489 | reverse complement strand
CCCCTACGGGGCGTCAAATGCGATTCCCCTCCGGGGAATCGCTAAGTCCCTTCGGGACTTGCCATTCCTCCGGAATGGCAAGGAAATTCCTCCGGAATTCCGCTCTCTACGCCGCGCGCCCGGCCGCGCCCAAGATTTCGCAGCAGAAGAGCAGCGCACAAGGAACGGGGACAGCCGTGAGCATGCAGTGACTGACTGGTCACTTTGCCAGGATGACGTCATGACGCAGCAGCAGGACTCGCGCACCGTTGAGTTCCTGGAGCCTGTCCGGTTGAGCTTTGTCGAGGCTCAGTTCCCCTGCGTGTCGTCGGAGGAGCTAGCCGCAGTGGACGGACTCTGGGAGGAGGCGGGGACGGCGAACCCGTCGCTCTTTGACGGACCGGCGGTGGCGTGCGTGGGCGTGGAGCGCCAAGGGCCCGGGTTGGTGCTGGCCTGGGCAAGGGCGAGTTACCGGTATCAACTCCTTCGCCATATCCGGGGTGCTGGGGCGTGGCTGCCCTCGTCGGTGTATGTCGCGGTTCTGCAGCCGGTGGACGAGTTGGGCCTGGTCGTGGGTCGGTCGTCGCCGTCGACTGCGGCTGCAGGCCGATGGACTCTGCCAGGCGGTCTGGTGGAGCCTCCGGCGGAGGGCGAGCCGTTGGATCTGGCGGGCCTGCGCCGGCATGCGGCTCGGGAGCTGGCGGAGGAGATCGGTGTCCACGTCGGAAATCAAGATCTGGAGTTGTGGGCTGTCACCCGCGGCGAGCACGGCAATGTCGGAGTGCATTTTCGAGCGCCCCGACTTCCGGAGCCGCTCGTGCGCAAGCAGTTCGAGGCCGTGACGTTGGCTGAGCGGGCCCGCGGTGTTGAGCCTGAGCTGGAGCAGCTGACGACGGTGCGCACGAGGGAAGAGGTGACGGCGCTCCGCTCCTGGGCGGACTATCTCCCGCAGGTGGTCAACCGCTTCGCGAGCGCTCCTCCGTCCGGTTTGCGAGGGGCCGGGCCTATGTGGTGAGGGCTGCCCGGATGCGGTCGCGGGCGCTGACGGCGGCCACAGAGCCGGGGATGGCGGCGAGTTCACGGTCGAGCTCCTGCAGGTCGGTCGACGACCCGGGTGGAGCGGACATGGCCGAGGAGCTCCAGCGCGTCGGCGGCTCCGAGCTGATCCGCAACCACGTAGGCGCGTTGCCAAGGCCACTTGGTCAAACGCCCGGGAGCGGGTGCGCTCTTCGGGCCGCAGCAGGGTGCCGTGCTGGATCGTCTCGATGGCGCGCGGTGTCCTTGAGCGATCGTGGCGGGCGGCGATGAGTTCGCAGACGCCGGCCGCCGACTGTTCGCGAGCGTCTGTTTCGAAGCACTCTTCGATTATTGGTCCAAGAGTTTTACATATTGCGCATCTGCCTCGCATGTTGGTGGGCGTCCGCAATCTCGTTGCCAGCGGCATGTGTACTCGACGGTATTTTTTATCCCTCTCATGATCCCTATTGTCCTGGTGTGCACCTTGTGAAGGTAAAGAACACGTCAAGATCGAAAGAGGGGTGGCGGTGAAATGGTTGAGATTTTAGTACATTAATCCGGAGATGATTTAGGTTGCGAAAGGGGGGCTGGCCCGCTAGGCACACTCAGGGTGGATGACGTGATTCTGGGCACTTTTCGCAGCTGTATCTCGCTGCGTGAAGGCATTCGATCGTAAAAGTGTCCATTTTTGCGACGCCGTCTCGACGGCAGGGGCTGAGATGAGGCACCAGCGAAGAGTCCCAACGCCTTGCGTGGATGATCGAACCGGAGCTCAATAGTTAACGCTACTTCTCCGGTAAGTTAACCGCAAAGGGATTTTGGCATCATGGGTTTAGGTCATGCCGGCGCTCGACGGAGTTTCCAGTCGAGCGCCGGTTCCCTACTGCAGGAGTTTCGTTCATTTCTTGGTCTGCTTTCCTCCCGGCCGTACGTACGCGTTGCGGATGTCGACCCCTCAGAGGGTTGGTTGAATTGTTACGGTCGGACCTGCGCAGTCGCCAACATCATGCTCATGCACGACAGCCTCACCATGGCCGCCAGTGTCCGGCGCCTGAGGGTGCTGGCCGGCTGCTCTCACCGGACCGCGGCGGCGGCGGCTGTCCAGCGTCTGGAAGCCGATGGCTGGCTGGCAACAGTAGAAACTTCCCGAGCACCACGCGCCAGACGTCTCACGCTGGCCACCTCCGCCTGCTGCTCAGCCCGCCAGGCTCCCCACCCGTCCGGTTACCGACGCCACCGTCCCGGCCCACGATCGACGCCCTCCATGAAGATGGGGCGCACCGTCACGCGGGCCTTGCGGGCAGTGATCGATACCTGGGCGGCCCTGTGGTGGCGATGCGAAGAGGCGTGGTGTCGCGCATGCCGCGCCTTCAAACGCCAACTCGGCAAGCGTCACGCCGCTACCCAGATTCTGCGCGGGGCCACATCGCAGCGATGCCGTTACCCCAGGCGCCACGACGGCAGTCCCGACCATGCCCAGGCTCGAGCACTGCTTGCGCAGCGCATGGAACACGACCGTCCCTCGCTTCGGGCGCGGCTGGAGGCTCGCCGCCGGCGAGGGCAAGTCATCGACCTGCCGACATGCGGCGGCGACCGCATGCTGCCCGACGTGATGAGTCTGGAAGGGCTCTGCCGGTTGCAGGCAGTCGCCGGACCGGCCTCATGGGGCCGCTGTACGAACCCTGCATGTCCGATAGCTGCTAGCACCACGCAGCTCTCGCTGGAAAGGTTCATAGCGTGCTTGACTTCGAACGCTGCTGGCGTGCCACGCTGAGCCGGGACACCCGTTTCGACGGGCTGTTCTACTCCGCCGTGGTCACCACCGGTATCTACTGCCGCCCCAGCTGTCCTGGCTGCCCGAAGCGGAAGAACGTCCGCTTTTACCGCAGCGCGGCCGCGGCCCAGGACGCTGGCTATCGAGCGTGCAAGCGATGCAACCCCGATGCCAGCCCCGGCTCCCCGGAATGGAATCTGCGGGCCGACGTCGTGGGACGCGCCATGCGACTGATCGCCGACGGTGTCTGTGACCGCGAAGGTGTCACCGGGTTGGCAGCGCAACTGGGCTATACCACACGCCACCTGCACCGCCTGCTGACCGCCGAGGTGGGCGTCGGACCGCAGGCCCTGGCACGCGCTCAACGGGCCCAGACCGCCCGGATCCTGCTGGAGACGACCAGCCTTCGCATCACGGATGTGGCGATGGCCGCCGGTTTCTCCAGCGTCCGGCAGTTCAACGACACCATGGCCGCAATCTTCGACCGCACCCCCACTGCCCTGCGGGAGATGGCCGACTCGCCCGCCGAGCACGCGGCCGGGACCATCGTGGTGCGCCTGTCGGTCCGTGAGCCCTTCGACAGCCAGGCACTGCTGCGGTTCTTTGCCGCTCACGCGGTGCCAGGCATCGAAGAGATCGACGGCGCGACGTACCGCCGCAGCCTGCAACTGCCGCGCGGGGCGGGAGTTGTCGCCCTGACCGCCCACACCGGCTACGTCGAGGCCCACTTCCGCCTGGAAGACATACGGGACCTGTCCACCGCCATTCACCGGTGCCGGCGCCTGCTGGACCTGGACGCCGACCCGCTGGCTATCACAGAGCTCCTGGCCGGCGAGCCAGTGATGGCCCCGCTCGTCGCAGCCCACCCAGGCCTGCGCGTGCCCGGCGCGGCCGACCCCGAAGAGCTATTGCTGCGAACCGTCTTGCGGCAGACCTTGCCCGGGCGGGAGGGCTTTGCGGCGGCCGCCGCACTCACCCGGCGGCTGGGCCGGCCTCTGCCGTCCCCGATCGGTGCTGTGACCCACCTCTTCCCAACTGCCGTGGCCCTGGCCGAGGCACCGCTGGCCAAAATGCTTCCCGCTGAGGCGGCTGGCCTGCTCCATCGGGTCGCCACTGAGCTCGCCGCCGGTGATCTGACCCTGAACGACGGTGGTGACCGGGCACAGACCGAACGCCAGCTGATGCAGGCCGGACTCAGCGGGCAGGGGGCGGCCTACTTGGTCATGCGGGCCCTGAAAGATCCCGATGTCTTCCTTGCCCAGGCACCTGCCACCGGCCGGGCGCTGCACAGTCTGGGACAGCCCACCTCCCTCGCCCCCACCATGCGCCGCGCGGAGCACTGGAGCCCGTGGCGCTCCTACGCCCTGATGCAGCTGTGGAACCTCCATCCCGGAGACTTCCAGCTTTTCGCCCCCGCACGCGAGGCACCGTCCCTGCCCGCGACCTTGGCTGCGTGAGGCACCCAGCAGACCATCAACGACCCGAAGAAAGGAGGGCTATGCCGCTCCAAAACCGCGTGACACCGTACGGCGAAATCGAAGCCGTCGCCAGCCGCGGGACCATGCTCGGTAATCGCGGTCGACTGCACAACCAACAGCAGGAGCTGATCAGGAGCTGGCGGACCACGAACTGGATCTCCTGCCGGCTGCAATTTCGAGGGCGACAGCGTCAGGTCATGGGGCCTGCCTCCTACACGGAACTGTTTTTTCTCGACGAAGCAACCTCTTTCGCCGCCGGGCACCGACCGTGCTCAGAATGCCGGAACGCAGATTATCTGCGTTTTAAAAAAGCATGGATGACCGCATACGGCCTAAATCACCTACCGTCAGCGCATACGATCGACCACGCCCTCGCGCGTGACCGACTGGATCCTGGACGATCACGTCAGATCCGCCATGACCAGGACAGGGATGCGTTGCCGGACGGGACGATGATTCAGTGGCAGGATGCGCCGTGGCTTGTCTGGGGGGCACGCATCTTCCGCTGGACCCACGACGGCTACACCGAAGCCGTCACCCGGCACTCTCTGCCGCAACAGGCCACGGTCCTTACGCCTCGATGCACCGTCCGTGTCTTGCAGGCAGGCTACCGCCCTCTGGTCCATGAAACCGTGGGCTCATCCTGCCCGACCGCCAAAGAAGCCACCGAGGAAAAAGCGGCACGGTCATAACGCCGCAAGCACTGCACGCAGAATCCCAAATACCTGGCGTCCTGCCCGAAAACAGCCGGGCGGCCTTTAGGATGACGAGAGGAACTGTTATGTGCGGAATAGCCGGATGGGTCAGCTGGCGAGACGACCTCAAGCAGCAGGATCCGGCGCTGCGCGCCATGAACCAGACCATGGCCTGCCGCGGGCCGGATGCCGACGGCATCTATGTCAGCGACCACGTCGCCCTGTGCCACCGCCGACTCGCCATCATCGACATCGACGGCGGCAAGCAGCCGATGGCCAACCCGGCCGGCGACGTCGTGCTCACCTACAGCGGCGAGATCTACAACTTCCGGGAACTGCGCGCCGAGCTCGACGCGCTGGGACATACCTTCCGCACCCGCTCCGACACCGAGGTCGTTCTCCACGCCTACCTCGAGTGGGGCGACGCCTTCGTCGACCGGCTCAATGGCATGTACGCCTTCGCCATCTGGGACCAGCGCCAGGAGCGTCTGCTGCTGGTGCGCGACCGTCTGGGCATCAAGCCCCTCTACTACTACCCGCTGGACGGGGGTGTGGTCTTCGGCTCCGAACCCAAAGCGATCCTGGCCAACCCCAAGGTCCACGCCGGCCTGGATCAGACCGGCCTGGCCGAACTTCTGATCTTCCCCGGCCCCCGCACCACCGGCGAAGGCATCTACCGCGGCATGCGCGAACTGCGGCCCGGCCATCTGTATGAGCTCACCCGCGACGGCGGCGTCGAGCGACGGTACTGGCAGCTGATCAGCGCCCCGCACACCGACACCGAACAGCAGACCATCGGCACCGTCCGCGACTACCTGGACGACATCACCGCACGGCAGCTCATCTCCGATGTGCCACTGTGCTCCTTGCTCTCCGGCGGCGTCGACTCCAGCGCCATGACCGCCCTGGCAGCGAAGAACCTGCGCGCCTCCACCGGCCAGACGCTGGACAGCTTCGCCGTCGACTTCGTCGACAGCGACAAGATCACCAGTAGCAGCAAGCCGGAAGACACCTGGTGGTCCTCCCTCGATGCGCCTTTCGCCCGCGAGGTCGCCGACCACGTCCGGTGCAACCACACCCCCATCGTGCTGAGCAACGACTTGCTCATCCAGTACGAGGACATCGGCCTGCACGCCCGCGACCTGCCCGGCTGGGGAGACTTCGATACCTCCCTGTACCTGCTGTTCAAGGGTGTACGGGAACGCTCTACCGTCGCCCTGTCGGGCGAGTCCGCCGACGAGGTCTTCGGCGGCTACTACTACTTCCAAGACCCCCAGGCTCTCCATTACGACGGCTTCCCCTGGCTGCGCGAGGGAATGGCCTTCGCAGACCTCCTGCACGACACACTCATCGCCAAGATCAAACCGCAGGAGTACGCACGTCAGCGCTATCTGGAGACCATGGCCGAGGTGCCCCGCCTGGACGGCGAGAACGGTACCGACGCCCGCCTGCGCGAGGTCTTCTACATGGCCCTCACCCACTGGCTGCCGGCCCTGCTTCACCGCAAGGACCGAGCCAGCATGGCGGTGGGCCTTGAGGTCCGCGTCCCCTTCTGCGACCACCGCCTGGTGGAGTACGTATGGAACGTGCCGTGGCGCATCAAGCAGATGGGCGGCATGGAAAAGGGACTCCTGCGGCACGCCGTCGCCGACGCACTACCCGCCTCGGTCGCCTGGCGCAAGAAGAGCGGCTACCCCGCAGCACGCGACGACAAGTACCTCAAGCACGTCCGCGCCCAGCTGGCCGCGCTCCTTGAGCAGCCCAACGAACCGGTCTTCGACATCCTGGACCACGCGAAGATCACCGCCATGCTCGAGGGCACGCAGCCCGTCCCGTACATCGGAACGGCCCCCAGCCCGGCTCACAGCATGTCCTACATCGTCAGCTTCAATAAGTGGATCAAGGAATACGGAGTCGACATCGACTTCTGACCAACAGCACGGCCATCGTTCAAGCTGAGCGCGTTCCAAGGCGTAGCGGCCGATGCCCGGACAATGACCAGAACTGGGCATCGGCCGTCAGCGAAGAAAGGCTGGGTCGAATGCACAGCGGTTCTCTCAACGCGATACGCAGCACCGATCAGCCACGAGTCCGGGGGCTTCGCGAGAGCGGCAACGCAAGTCTTCGGAAACGCGGCTTAAGCAAAGAAAGGCGACTGGTGATGGTCGCCTCCCTCCTCGCGGACTCCAGTCGCGTTCGCATCTTGTACAAGCTGCTTGACGGAAACGCATACTCTGCCAGCGAACTCGCCCTTGCCGCAGGCACCGCAGCTTCTACCGCCAGCACCCACCTGAGCAAGTTGGTTGCCGGCGGGTTGCTGCACGTCGAGCCACGGGGCCGGCACCGCTTCTACCGCCTGGCGCAGCCAGAGATAGCGGACTTCCTGGACTGGGCCAGCGCCATCGTCGATGAGAGCCGCATCCCCGTGCCGTCATGAGCCCGCCCCCAAGGGATGGGCAGCAGCCGAACCGCATCGGGGCTTGTGCCTCTGCCCCGATACAGGACCAACCGTGCTGGTCCGATAGCTGCTAGAAAACGAGCACGTGGTCCTGCCAGGATCAACCTGGTAAGCAGTTTCCCCACCCGGTGCATCCGGAGGGGAGCCGTGAGACATCTGCCGACGAGCCATCACCCTTCACCATTTCCGATGGTCTTGCATAGAGCTCGGTTCAGATGCTTGCGCCCGCACCCCGAAATGCGCCCCAAGCTGAGCTAGGAATTGCATGACCCCGAAGCTGCGCATGAGCTATGCAGTCTCAACGTTGATCGTCAGCAGCGTGACGACATTTCTCCTCCCGCTGGACTACACGGTCGCCTCGGTGGCGCTGCGCGACATCCACCGCGAATTCCCCGTGAGTTTCAGCGACCAGCAGTGGGTGATCAACGGGTACACCATGGCGTTCGCGGCCCTGTTGATGGCCGGTGGGGGGCTGGCAGACCTCTTCGGCCGCCGGAAGGTGTTCCTGTCCGGGCTGGCCGTCTTCACCGTCGCCTCGCTACTGGCCGGCCTGGCACCCGCGATGGTCTGGCTCAATGTCGGCCGGGTCGCCCAGGGCATCGGCGCCGCGGGAATGTTCAGTTCCTCACTCGCCCTGCTCGTGCAGGAATTCACCGGACCCCGCCGGGTCCACGCCTTCGCTGTCTTCGGTGTCGCCTCCGGACTGGGCGCCTCGCTGGGCCCCTTCATCGGCGGCCTGGCGGTGAACCTCGGCGGCTGGCGCTGGGCCTTCCTGCTCAACGCGCCCTTCGGTATCGCCATGCTCATCCTGGGGCTGCTGCGTACCCGAGAGTCCAGGGATCCGCACGCCACACGCCTGGATCTCAAAGGCCTGATGCTCTTCAGCGGCGCGGTCCTGCTCGTGGTCTACTCCGTCGTCACAGCTCCGCAGATCGGCTGGAGCAGCCCCACTATCGTCGTCACCCTCGCCGCGGCCGCCGTCCTGACCCTCGCCTTCATCCCGGTGGAACTGCGCCAGCCCTACCCGCTGATCGACCTGCGCCTGTTCACCAACCGCACCTTCCTCGGGGCCAGCCTGGCCCCGCTGGTGCTGTCCATCGCCTTTTGGGGCCTGTTCCTGTACACGCCGCTGTACTTCCAAGGCGTCCTCGACTACACCCCACTGCAGGCCGGGATGGCCATGCTCCCCTTCGCCGTCCCCCTGTTCGGCGCCGGCCCCCTCGGAGCACGCCTGGCCAACCGCATCTCCTCGCGATCTCTGCTCGGTCTCGGCCAGCTCCTGGTCGCCATCGGCGCCACCGTTCTGGCTTTCGCCCCACTGCACAGTGACTGGACCAACTACGCGATCGGCGGCCTGATCAGCGGTCTGGGGACCGGGCTGATCAACGGTGAGATGAGCAATGTCGCCATCAGCATCGTGCCCGCCTCCCGATCCGGCATGGCCTCCGGCATCAACTCCACGATGCGCATCGTCGGCATGACCGCCGGTTTCGGCGGCATCGGTGCAGTCCTGGCCGCAGCCGTCTCCCACGATCTGACCGCCCAGGCTGGCAAGCTCCACGGCCTGCAGCACAACCTGGGCACACTGGCCACCGAAGTCGCCACCGGCAACATCAACGGCACCACAGCCTCCGTGCCCATCGCCTTGCGCAGCGCCTTCCAGACCGCGGCTGACCACGCCTTCTCCACCGGCATGCGCACCGCCTTCATCGTCGGGGCGTGTGTCGCCTTCCTGGGCGCCATTGCCAGCTTCGCCCTCATCCGCCGGCCTCAGGCCGAGACGACGGAGAACAGCGCCGATCCTCAGCCGCTAGCTGACGCACAGGCATAGAAGACCCCCGGCGCCCTTATTCCCCGGAGGGCCCGGGATCCTCGGGTGGAGCCTTACCCCGAGCCCGGTGGGTGTCCCGGCCAAGCCAGGACACCCACCGGGGCAGTTCCGCACCAAGCCGCAAGGCCAGCTCCGCATCAATGCCGCCGATAGCTTTCGAGGAAGGCGCCGATTCGGGTGACGGCGTCCGTCAGATCGTCCTTGTTGGGCAGCGTGACCAGGCGGAAGTGGTCCGGATCGGGCCAGTTG
>NZ_LLZI01000066.1 GCF_001509485.1 Streptomyces sp. NRRL F-4489 | reverse complement strand
GGGGCGGGGCGGGTCACGGGGCGGGTCACGGCGTGGACTCCTGGCCGGCGGCGGCGTCGGCGGCGGCCTTGTTCTCGGCGATGGCGATGAAGGACTCGATGGCCAGCGATTCGCCGCGGGCCTGCGGGGAGACGCCGGCGGCGACGAGCGCGGCCTCGGCGGCCCGGGCCGAGCCCGCCCAGCCGGCGAGCGCGGCCCGCAGGGTCTTGCGGCGCTGGGCGAAGGCGGCGTCGATGACCGCGAAGACCTCTTCGCGGGAGGCGCGGGACGGCAGCGGTTCGGTGCGGCGGACCAGGGAGACCAGGCCGGATTCGACGTTGGGGGCCGGCCAGAAGACGTTGCGGCCGATCGCGCCGGCCCGCTTGACCTCGGCGTACCAGTTCGCCTTGACGGACGGGACGCCGTAGACCTTGCTGCCGGGGCCGGCGGCGAGGCGGTCGGCGACCTCGGCCTGGACCATGACCAGGGTGCGCTGGATGGTCGGGAACCGCTCCAGCATGTGCAGGAGGACGGGCACGGCGACGTTGTAGGGGAGGTTGGCGACCAGGGCGGTGGGGGCCGGGCCGGGCAGCTCGGTGACGTGCAGGGCGTCGCGGTGGACGAGCGTGAAGCGGTCGGCGCGCTCGGGCAGGCGGGCGGCGACGGTGGCGGGCAGCGCGGCGGCGAGTACGTCGTCGATCTCGACGGCGGTGACGCGGTCGGCGGTCTCCAGGAGGGCCAGGGTCAGCGAGCCGAGGCCGGGGCCGACCTCCACCACCACGTCGTCGGGGCGGACCTCGGCGGTCCGGACGATCCGGCGGACGGTGTTGGCGTCGATGACGAAGTTCTGGCCGCGCTGCTTGGTGGGTCGGACGCCCAGCGCGGCCGCCAGCTCCCGGACATCGGCGGGGCCCAGCAGGGGGCCTGTGTCATCAGTGGTCTTGCGCTCGCTCACCCGTGAAGCTTACGGCCGCACAGCGGCCACGGGCTCGCGCCCCGGGTGACGTAGAGCTTCTTGGCCCGGTAGGTCTGCTCCTCGGCGGGGGCGTCCTGGGGGCGGCCGGTGCCGCCGAGGCGGTGCCAGGTGGCGGTGTCGAACTGGTACAGGCCGCCGTGGGTGCCGGTGGCGTCCACCGCGTCGGGGCGGCCGCCGGCCTCGCAGCGGGCCAGCGCGCCCCACGCGAGGTGGTCGGCGCCGGGGACGGAGGCGGGGGCGGCGCGGGTGCCGACGCGGACGATGCGGGGGCTGGGCGCGCGGAGCGTCTCGGTGGCGATGCGGCGGGGGCGGCGGTGGACGCCGTTGACGGTCTCCCAGCGGTAGGTGACGCGGCGCAGGCCCGGGGCGCCGGGGCGGACGGTCTGCTCGGTGCCGCGCGGCAGGCGCGGGTCGGGGCGGCGGATGGTGCGGAACGGGACGGGTTCCTCCCGGACCTCGGTGCGGCCGGTGATCCGCAGTACGGTGACGGTCTGGCCGTCGCGGGGGAAGCTGTCCGGCGGTACGGAGGTGGTGTCCGCCTCGCGCAGGGCCAAGCCGGCCTCGGCGAGGGCCTCGCGGACGGTGGCGGCGGTGGTGCGGACCAGGTGCTCGCGGCCGTCCGCGACGAGGTGGACGGTGCGTGCGGTGCGGACGTGGAGTTCCAGGCCGTGCCGGCCGATGGGCCGGGAGCGGGCGGTGGAGAGGTAGGCGCCCTCGGCGCGGACGCCGAGCTGGCGCAGCGCCTCCTCGACGGTGGCGGCGGTGGTCCACACCCGGCGGCGGTGCCCGTCGAGGGTCAGGACGACGGGCCGGCCGTGGCGGACCACGACCTCGTCGCCGCTGGTCAGGCCGGTGCCGGGGGCGGGGGCGACGATGTCGTGGGCGCCGACCGGGACGCCCTCGTCGGCGAGCAGGCCCTCGACGTCGCCGGCGAAGGTGTGCAGGGTGCGCGGGTCGCCGTCGACGCTGAGCCGGATCGCCTTGTCCTGGGCGACGAAGGCGGTGGTGCCGCCGGCGAGGAAGGCGACGACCAGGGCGCGGGGCAGCAGCCGGCGGAGGTGCTCGGGGGCGGCGGCGGGGCGCCGGCGGCGGCCGCGGGCGCGGCGGCCGCGGTGGCCGCTGGGTGAGGGGCTCACGCTGCACCTGCCACGGGTGTCGTCCGGTAACCGGTCAAGCGCGGAATGTAGCGGAGTACGGGCGTCCGGCCCAACTCCCGCCGGGCCGGCGCGCGTCGGGCCGTGCGTTCAGTAGTCGAACGCGCGGGCGGTGTTGGCGGCGACGGCCGAGGCCAGCGCGTCCTCGTCCATGTCCTTGACGGCGGCCATGGCCCGCAGGGTGAGCGGGATCAGATACGGGGCGTTGGCCCGTCCGCGGTACGGGGCGGGGGTGAGGAAGGGCGCGTCGGTCTCGACGAGGAGGAGTTCCGGCGGGGCCGCGGCGACGGCGTCGCGCAGCGGCTGGGCGTTCTTGAAGGTGACGTTGCCGGCGAACGACATGAAGTAGCCGGCCGCGGCGCACACTTCGGCCATCGCGGCGTCGCCGGAGAAGCAGTGGAAGACGACCCGGTCCGGGGCGCCCTCCTCGCGCAGGATCCGCAGGACGTCGTCGTGGGCCTCGCGGTCGTGGATGACCAGGGCCTTGCCGTGCCGCTTGGCGATCTCGATATGGGCGCGGAAGGAGCGCTCCTGGGCGGCCATGCCGTCCGGGCCGGTGCGGAAGTAGTCGAGGCCGGTCTCGCCGACGCCGCGGACCTCGGGGCGGGCGGCCAGCGCGTCGATCTCGGCCAGCGCGGCGTCCAGGGCCGCGTCGCCGCCGGGCTCGCGGGCGCCCTGCCGGGACCAGCCGTCCGGGTCGCCGAGGACGATCCGGGGCGCCTCGTTGGGGTGCAGGGCGACGGCGGCGTGCACCGCGTCGTGGGCCGCGGCGGTGTCCGCGGCCCAGCGGGAGCCGTTCAGGTCGCAGCCCACCTGGACGAGGGTGGTCACACCGACCGAGGCGGCCTTGGCGAGGGCCGCCTCGACGGTCGTGTCCTGCATGTCCAGGTGGGTGTGCGAGTCCGCGACCGGCACCCGGAGCGGTTCGGGCAGCGGCGGCGGGGTGTGCTTGTCCTGCGTGGCCATGGCCGCGATCCTACGAGGACGGCGGCCGGCGCCTCACCTGCGGTGGTGCTGGAAGGGGTGCAGCAGGTCGGAGAGGTGCCAGTGGTGCCGCTCCGGCGCGGGCCCGTCGCCGTCCGCGCGGTGGGCGGACTTCCGCTGCGGGCTCTGGTGCAGGTGCGCGATCGCGTCGGAGACCATCGAGACCTGCCCGGAGCGCATGATGCGGACGACGGTGCCGCCGCAGCTGCGGCACGTCGGATGGGTCAGGGGCGAGGGGACGCGCTCGCCGTCCGCGTAGTACACGGCGTGCGTGACGCCCTTGGTGTCCACCTGGTGCTCGATGTCGTACGCCTGCTCCCAGCCGTGGCCGCAGCTCATGCAGCAGAAGGCGTACGCCTCGCGGGCGGCGGGCTCGGGCCGCCGGGCCTGGGTCGGGACGGGCTGGGTCGGGGCGGGCGCGGCGCCGGTCGCACCGGCCGTCGTCGTCTTGGTGATGTCGCTCATGTGCGCTCCTCTTGTCCGCTGGACAAGCTCTCCGGGGCCGGAAGGTCCCGTACTCAGGGAACTCCTTCCGGGGCCGGAACGGCAGCCGAGTCGGCACCTATTGGCCCAGATTTGGCAGCTCGTAGGACAAACGCATCGCGGGGCGCCCGTTCGCTTTACCTTCGATGCCGTCCATTTACCTTCTGAACGGTCGCTTCCCGCCCGTACGCTGGGCTTTTACGCTCCGTCGAGCATGCCCACGCTCATCCGGAGGCGCCCGGACCGCCGCCCGCCCGGTCGGCGTTCTTCGCCGCCACCACCGCGTCGAAGACCTCCCGCTTGGGCAGCCCGGCCTCCGCCGCCACCGCCGCGATCGCCTCCTTGCGGCGCTCCCCCGCCTCCTCGCGGATCCGCACCCGGCGCACCAGCTCCGCGGCGTCCAGCTCCGCCGGGCCGCGCTCCGGGGCGCCCTCCACCACGATCGTGATCTCGCCGCGGACGCCCTCGGCGGCCCACGCCGCCAGCTCGCCCAGCCCGCCGCGCCGCACCTCCTCGTACGTCTTGGTCAACTCGCGGCAGACCGCGGCGCGGCGGTCGGCGCCGAAGACCTCGGCCATCGCCGCGACGGTGTCCGCCAGGCGGTGCGGCGCCTCGAAGTAGACCAGGGTGCGGCGTTCCTCCGCGGCCTCGCGGAGCCGGGCCAGCCGCTCACCGGCCTTGCGGGGCAGGAAGCCCTCGAAGCAGAAGCGGTCCACCGGCAGCCCGGACACCGCGAGCGCGGTGAGCACCGCGCTCGGGCCGGGCACGGCGGTGACCTTCACGCCGCGCTCGACGGCGGCGGCGACCAGGCGGTAGCCGGGGTCGGAGACCGACGGCATACCCGCGTCGGTGACCAGCAGCACCCGCGCCCCGCCGGCCAGCGCGTCCGCCAGCTCCGGCGTCCGGGCCGCCTCGTTGCCCTCGAAGTACGACACGATCCGGCCGGCCGGCACCACGTCCAGGGCCTGGGTGAGCCGGCGCAGCCGCCGGGTGTCCTCGGCCGCGATCACATCGGCGGCGGCGAGTTCGGCGGCGAGCCGCGGCGGGGCGTCCGCCACGTCGCCGATGGGCGTCCCTGCGAGTACCAGCGTTCCAGTCACGCCCCCATCCTCCCAGCCCCGCGGCCGCCACCCCGGCGGGGACCGGCCGGGACCGCCCGCCGACCGGGCCGGTGACGCGCCGGGGCCGCCCGGCGGCGCACGCCCGCGCTCCGCAGACCCCTTCCCTACGATGGGCCGGGTGACCAGTGACACCGCCGCGACGCACGCGGCCGCCCCGCACCCCCCGGAGCC
Organism: Streptomyces sp. NRRL F-4489; assembly: GCF_001509485.1. Taxonomy (GTDB): domain Bacteria; phylum Actinomycetota; class Actinomycetes; order Streptomycetales; family Streptomycetaceae; genus Streptomyces. The sequence continues at coordinate 5,125 of NZ_LLZI01000066.1, read as the reverse complement.
GACCGACCGGCCGCCCGGGTGGCAGCGGCGGCTGCGCCGCTTCGGGTACGCCGGGCGGCCGGCCCCCGACGTCCGGACGCGGCTGGTCGCGCCGTTCCCGGAGCCGGACGGCCGGGGCTGGGCCCTGCTCGGCGCGGGCCCACGCCTCACCGCCTGGCTGATCCGCTGGTCGGGCTGGCTGGGGCCGCTGCTGGTGACCCTGTGCGCGGGCGTGCTGACGTTCTGGAACCTCGGCAGTCCGCACAAGGTGATATTCGACGAGACGTACTACCCCAAGGACGCCTGGTCGCTGCTCCAGTACGGCTACGAGGGCACCTGGGCGAAGAACGCCAACGACGCCCTGCTGGCCAACCCGCCGCGGATCCTCCTCTCCCCCGAGCACTCGTACGTCGTCCATCCGCCGATGGGCAAGTGGCTGATCGCGCTGGGCGAGTGGGCGTTCGGGATGAACCCCTTCGGCTGGCGGTTCATGACCGCGCTGCTGGGGACGCTGTCGGTGCTGCTGGTGTGCCGGATCGGGCGGCGGCTGCTGCGCTCGACGGCGCTGGGCTGCCTGGCCGGCGGGCTGCTGACGGTGGACGGGCTGCACTTCGTGATGAGCCGCACCGCGCTGCTCGATCTGATCGTGATGTTCTGGGTGCTGGCCGGTTTCGGCTGCCTGCTGGTGGACCGCGACCGCACCCGGGCCCGGCTGGCGGCGGCGCTGCCGGTCGGCGCGGACGGCCTGACCCGGCCGGATCCGGACATCGGCGGCCGGCTGCGGCTGGGGTGGCGGCCGTGGCGGATCGCGGCCGGGCTGTGCCTGGGCCTGTCGGCGGCGACGAAGTGGAACGGCCTGTACTTCCTGGCCGCGTTCGCGCTGATGGCGGTCCTGTGGGACATGGGCGCGCGGCGTACGGCCGGGGCCCGGCACCCGTTCCGGGCGGTGCTGCGGCGCGACACGCTGCCCGCGTTCGCCTCCACGGTGCTCGTCGCGCTCGCCACGTACCTGGCGTCCTGGACGGGCTGGATCGCCACCAAGGGCGGCTACTACCGCGACTGGGCCACCAGCCCCGAGGGCCAGCACTCCTCCTTCACCTGGCTGCCGGACTGGCTGCGCAGCCTGTGGCACTACCAGACCGAGGTCTACGCCTTCCACACCGGCCTGACCACCCCGCACACCTATATGTCCAACCCGTGGAGCTGGCTGGTGCTCGGCCGCCCGGTCTCGTACTTCTACGAGGACCCCAAGGCCGGGCAGGACGGCTGCACCGCCGCCGAGGGCTGCGCCCGCGAGGTGCTGGCGCTGGGCACGCCGCTGCTGTGGTGGGCGGCCTGCTTCGCGCTGCTGTACGTGCTGTGGCGGTGGCTGTTCCGGCGGGACTGGCGGGCCGGGGCGATCGCCTGCGGCGTCGCGGCCGGCTATCTGCCGTGGTTCCTCTACCAGGAGCGGACCATCTTCCTCTTCTACGCGGTGGTCTTCGTGCCGTTCCTGTGCCTGGCGCTGGCCATGATGATCGGCGCGATCATCGGGCCGCCGGGGGCGGACGAGCGGCGGCGGACCATCGGCGCGGTCGGCGCGGGCGTCCTGGTCCTGCTGATCGTGTGGAACTTCATCTACTTCTATCCGCTCTATACCGGTATGCCGATCCCGAAGAGCGCCTGGCACAACCGCATGTGGTTCGACAGCTGGGTCTAGGGACTCCCCGAGATGTGACGAACCTGTCACGGCGGTTCCACAGCGTGTCACCGGACCGTGCCCGGATCGAGACGTACCGCCCGCCCGTGTCCCTTAGAGTGCGGGAGACGTTCTTGGGTGCGTACTCACGGACGGAAGGCTCCTGGGAGGGGATCGGTGGCATGCGCCGCGAGGTGAAATACGGACTGATCGGCGGATCGGTGGCCCTGGTGGCAGGGGTCGTCGGCGGCTTCACGCTGTTCGGCGGCTCGGACGGGTCGTCGCCGCAGGCGGTCAGGGCGGCGGACGCCAAGCCGGGCGCCGGCGGCCCCTCGGTGCCCTCCGGCCCGCTGACCGCGCAAGAGGTCAACACCACCGCGCAGACGTTCCTGACCGCCTGGCAGTCCGGCGACGCCGACAAGGCCGCCGCGCTCACCGACAACCCGGACGCCGCCCGCACCGCGCTCGCCTCGTTCGCCCGGCAGGCGAAGTTCTCCAAGGTGGCGCTGAAGCCCGGCACACCGGCCGGCGACAAGGTGCCGTACACGGTCACCGCCGAGATCGACTACAAGTCCGTCAAGACCCCCTTCTCGTACGGCAGCGCGGTCACCCTCCAGCGCGACAAGGCCACCGGGAAGCCGCAGATCGCCTGGCAGCCGTCCGCGCTCTACCCGGGCCTGGCCAAGGGCGACGAGCTGCGCACCGGCGAGGCCGAGGCGCCGCCGATCAAGGCGGTGGACCGCAACGGCGTCGAGCTGACCGCCAAGGACCACCCGAGCCTGGCCGGCATCCTGGACAGCCTGCGCACCAAGTACGGCGCCAAGACGGACGGCAAGCCCGGTGTGGAGCTGTACATCCACCGCGCGAAGGCCGCCGACAGCAACGCCCAGCAGCCCGACAAGACGCTGAAGGTGCTCGCCAAGGGCACCCCGGGCACCCTGAAGACCACCCTGGACGCCAAGCTCCAGACCGCCGCCGAGAACGCCGTCAAGGGCAAGAAGTCGGCGTCCGCGGCGGCCGTGAAGCCCAGCACCGGCGAGATCCTGGCGCTCGCCAACTCCCCCGCCGACGGCTTCAACGTCGCCACCCAGGGCTCGCTGGCCCCCGGCTCCACGATGAAGATCGTCACCGCGGCGATGCTGATGGACAAGGGGCTGACGGCGCCGGACAAGAAGGACCCCTGCCCGAAGTTCGTCACCGTGGGCGGCTGGAAGTTCCAGAACCTCAACAAGTCCGAGATCCCGGACGGCACCTTCGCGCAGAGCTTCGCGGCGTCCTGCAACAACGCCTTCATCGGCCACGCCAAGGACCTCTCCGACGACGACCTGACCAAGGAGGCCCGGGACGTCTTCGGCATCGGCCTGAACTGGGCGACCGGCGTCCCCACCTTCGACGGCACCGTCCCCGTCCAGCACGACGCGCAGATGGCGGCGTCGCTGATCGGCCAGGGCGGCGTGCGGATGAACCCGCTCAACGTCGCCTCGATCGCGGCCACCGCCCGCTCCGGCTCGTTCCACCAGCCGTACCTCGTGGCGCAGTCGCTGGACGGCCGGGCGTTCGCGCAGGCCGCGCGCACCATGAAGCCGGAGACCGCCGCCAACCTCAAGTCGCTGATGAAGCTGACCGCCACCTCCGGGACGGGCGCCGAGGCGATGCAGGGCATCGGCGGCGACATCGGCGCCAAGACCGGCTCGGCCGAGGTCGACAACCAGGACAAGCCGAACGCGTGGTTCGCCGCCTACCGCGACGACCTGGCCGCGGCGGCGGTCGTCCCGGCCAGCGGCCACGGCGGCACCAACGCCGGCCCGGTGGTCCGCGCCATCCTCACCGCCAACTGACGCCCGGCGGCGCGCCGTTGGCGGCGGCGCGCCCCGGCCGCCGGAACCCGTTCGCATGGCCCGTACAGCTTTCGCTAGCGTGCGGGCCATGAGCGATTCCGCGACCGGCACCGAGACCGCCCCGACCGCCACCGCTACCGCCACCGCCGCCCATCCGCGTTTCGCCGAGGCGCTGGCAGCCCTCGGCCTGAGCGTCGAGATCCGGAAATTCCCCGAGGCCACCCGCACCGCGGCCGAGGCCGCCGCGGCCATCGGCTGCGACCTCGCCCAGATCGTCAAATCCCTGGTCTTCGCCGCTGACGGCGCACCCGTCCTGGTCCTCATGGACGGTGCCTCCCGGGTGGACGTGGAGCGGGTCCGCGCGGAACTGGGCGCCGCGAAGGTCACCCGGGCCGACGCCGCCGTCGTCCGGGAGACCACCGGCTACGCCATCGGCGGCGTCCCGCCGTTCGGCCACCGCACCCGCACCCCCGTCCTCGCCGACCGCGGCCTGCTCGCGCACGGCACGGTCTGGGCCGCCGCCGGCACCCCGCACACCGTCTTCCCGCTCGACCCCCGGACCCTGATCGCGCACGCCGGCGGCCGCGTGGTCGACGTCCGCGAGCAGACCTCGTGACGCCGCTGGTCGTGGCGGCCGTCCTGCTGGCCGCCGTCACCCACGCCGCCTGGAACGCGCTCGCGCACGGCATACGCGACCAGCTCCTGGCCTTCACACTGGTCGGCGGCGGCGGCACGCTGTGCGGTCTGGCGCTGGCCGCCTTCACCCCCCTCCCGGCGGCCGCCGCCTGGCCCTACCTGCTGGTCTCCGCCGTACTGCACGTCGTCTACCAAGCGTTGCTCATGCGGTCGTTCTCGCTGGGCGACTTCGGCCAGATGTACCCGATCGCGCGCGGCACCGCGCCGCTGGCCGTCACGGTCCTCGCCGCCGTCTTCGTCCACGAGATCCCGGGCCCCTGGGTGCTGGCCGGCGTCGCCCTGGCCTCCGCGGGCCTGGTCGGACTGGCCCTGTGGGGCATCCGCGGCGCCGGCTCCCGCCCGCACTGGCCGGCGATAACGGCCGCCGTCGCCACCGGCCTCGCCATCGCCTCGTACACCACCGTCGACGGCCTCGGCGTCCGCGCCTCCGGTACGCCGCTGGGCTACATCGCCTGGCTGATGTTCCTCGAAGGCATCGCGATCCCCGTCTACGCGCTGGCCACCCGGCGCGGCCGCCTCGCCGCCGAACTCCGCCCGTACGCGGTGCGGGGCCTGGTCGGCGGAGTGCTGTCCGTCTTCGCCTACGGCCTGGTCCTCTGGGCGCAGACGCGTGCGCCGCTGGCCCCCGTCGCGGCCCTGCGCGAATCGTCGATCATCGTCGGGGCGGCGATCGGCACGCTGTTCTTCAAGGAACGCTTCGGCCTGCCGAGGGTTGCGGCGGCGGGGGTGATGGTGGTGGGGATCGGGCTGATGCTGGCCGGCTGACCTCGCCGGCTGACGCCGGGGGGCTTCCCACGTTGTCGGCTCTCCCGCCGTGCGGGGGCGTTCTTTTCCGCCTTCGGCGGAGGGGTTGGGGGTTATGGGTCGGGGCCCCTGGTGGGTTCGTGGTGGCGGGGCCGGGGGCTCTGGGGTGGGTTGTCGGACTGCTTCGCTT
>NZ_LLZI01000065.1 GCF_001509485.1 Streptomyces sp. NRRL F-4489 | reverse complement strand
GGGTGCGGAGGGGGTGGGTCCGGGCCGGCGGGAGGGGTGGCGGGTCCGCGGGCCGGGGGACGACGCGGTGATGCAACCGCCGGGGTGAAACGGGCGTCAAGGGTGGCCGGAATCTTCCCATCGCGGCCGGGACCTGCCGTGATGCGTCGGCGCGGAGCGGCTTGCGGTGGGCACGCGCACCGGGCGCGCCGCGTTACCTTCGTGTGAACATCACGCGGCGCCCTCACTCGGGTGGCCGCGGCGCGAAGCGGAGGTAACGGGGCGATGGACCGGGTCGAGGCCCAGGAGGAACGGCGGCGCCGGATCCGGGAGTCGGTGGTCTCCCGGGGGTTCGTACGGACGTCGGAGCTGGTCGCGGAGTTCGGGATCAGTCTGATGACCGCGCACCGGGATCTGGACGCGCTGCAGGCGCAGGGCTGGCTGCGGAAGGTGCGGGGCGGGGCGACGGGGCTGCCGTCGGCGCAGTTCCACGGCACGGTCGCGGAGCGGATGGCGACGATGGCGGCGGCCAAGCGGCTGCTGGCGCGGGCCGCGGCGGAGCTGCTGGCGCCCGGGCAGACGGTGCTGCTGGACGACAGCACCACCTGCCTGATGCTGGCGCACGAGCTGCCCGGGCGGGCGCCGCTGACGGTGCTGACCAACTCGCTGGCGGCGACCACCGCGCTGGCGCGGGAGCCGGGCATCTCGCTGATCACGCTGGGCGGGGCGTACTTCCCGGCGTACGACGCGTTCATGGGGGTGCACACCGCGGACGCGGTCCGGGCGTACCGGGCGGATGTGCTGTTCCTGTCGACGACGGCGGTGGCCAAGGGCCGCTGCTACCACACGTCGCCGGAAACGGTGCTGGTCAAGCGGGCGATGATGGAGAGCGCGGCGCGGCGGGTGCTGGTCGCCGACCACACGAAGTTCCGCAAGGACGGGCTGTACGCGCTCGCGCCGCTGACCGGCTTCGACCTGCTGATCACCGACGACGGCCTGCCGGCCGAGGAGGTCCGGGCGATCCGGGCGGGGGGTACGGAGGTGCGGGTGGTGGGGGTGCGGGGCGGGTGACGGCGGTGTGCGGTGTCAGCGTGCGAACTTTTCGATGGCCGCCGGGGTGACGGGGGTGAAGAAGTTGACGAGGTTGCCGTCGGGGTCGCGGAACAGCAGCGACCGGTTGCCCCAGGGCATCGTGGTGGGCTCGTTGACGACATCGGTGACGAAGCCGGTCAGGTTCTGGTGCACGCGGTCCACGTCGTCGACGAGGAATTCGATGATCACGCTGCGGTTGTCCGCCGGGCGGGCGGAACCGGGGGCGAACAGCGGGACGGTGCGGGTGGAGGCGATCGCGAGGGTGGCGCCCGCGGTCCGGAGTTCAGCGAAGTCCTCGGTGGCCCACGCCGCCCGCGCCCCTGTGGCGCGCTCGTAGAAGCCGACCAGGCGCGCCACGTCGCCGGTGATGACGCGGATCGAGACGAAGTCCATGGGAATCTCCTTGGCTGTGCTGGAGGGGTGCACGTCGGAGGCTAGGAGAAATAGCGGACGGAATCGGTCCGGTATCGGCGCTAGGCTGCGGACATGTCCCGACCCACCGGCCGCGTGCTGACCCTCCTGGAGCTGCTGCAGTCGGGCGGCACCCGGACGGTGGCCGAACTCGCCGACCGGCTCGGCGTCGAGGGGCGCACCGTGCGCCGGTACGTGGACCAGCTGCTCGACCTCGGCGTGCCCGTGGAATCGGTGCGCGGCCGCTACGGCGGCTACCGGCTCTCCCCCGGGTACCGCCTGCCGCCGCTCATGCTCAGCGACGACGAGGCGCTGGCCGTCCTGCTCGGCCTGGTCGCCGGCCGCCGGGCGGGGCTGGCGACGGCGGAGCGCACCGCGAGCGAGACGGCGTCGGCGAAGATCCGGCGGGTGCTGCCCCAGCACCTCGCGCGCCGGCTCGACACCCTCCTGGAAGCCCTGGCCTTCACGGACGGGGCCGGCGAGTTCGACGCCCCGGACGCCGGCGTCCTGCTCACGATCTCCGACGCCGTGCGCCACCACCGGCCCGTCTCGATCCGCTACACCGACACTGAGGGACGGCGCAGCGAACGCACCCTGCACGCGTACGGGATCGTCGCCCATGCCGGCCGGTGGTACGTCACGGGCAGCGACCCCCGGATCGGTGAGGACCGGACCTTCCGGCTCGACCGCATCGCGGACGCGCGGACCCTGCCCGGCTCCTTCGAAGCGCCGGAGGGTCCCGGTCCGGCGCAGCGCGTGGTGTCGGGGTTCGCCGCGGCCGCGTACCGGCACGAGGTGGCCGTGCGGATCCACGGGACGGTTGAGCAGATCCGCGCCCACCTCCCGGCGAGCGTCGCCAGCCTGGACGAGCACGAGCCCGCGGCCGGCGAGGACCGGGCGGCCGAGCGCTGGTTCCGCGTCGAACTGCGGGCGGAGCGGCTCGACTGGCTGCCTCCGGTCCTCGCCGCCCTCGACCGGCCGTTCGTCATCGAACGCCCCGAGGAACTCCGCGACCTCGTCACCGCGCTCGCCGAGCGCCTCGCGTCCTGCGCCCGCCGGGCCTGACCGCGCGGAACCCCTGTCATGGGGGGCGCGCCCAGGGGCCTACGCCAGCCCCAGCGCCCCCGGTTCGGCGGCCAGTTCGCGCAGGGCCGCGCGGGGGTCGGGGACGAGGTGGCGGGCGGTGAGGTCGAGGATGCCGCAGACGGCGGTGATCTCGGCGGCCCGGGTGCCGTCGGCCTTGCGGACGGTCTGCTCGATGACGAACGTCTTCCCCTCGCCCCACACGAACCGGCAGCTGACCGATACCTCGTCGCCGGCGCGGAGTTCGCGCAGGTAGCGGATGGTGGTTTCGAGGGTGACGGGGCCGATGCCCTGCGCCACCAGTCGGGTCTGCGGGAGGCCGGCGGCGTGGAGGGCGGACCAGCGGGCGTGCTCGGCGTACTGGAGGTAGACGCTCTGGTTGAGGTGCCCCTGGGTGTCGGTCTCGTAGCCGCGGACGGTGACGGGGACGGCGAAGGGCGCGGGGGCGGCGGTCTCCGCGGCGGTGCTCGCCGTACGCGTCGCACTCACCGCAGACACCCCGCTCGCCGCACCCGCCGGCTTCGTCGCTTCGCTCATGTCCGTTCCTCCCGTCCCCTGCCCCGTGGGCGCTCTCGCCCCCGTAAGCGCCCTTGGCCCCATGGGCCCCGTGCGCCCCATCGTAGGCATCGGTGATCAGGGCGCGACGGGATTCACGGTGGCCGGGGCGAGTTCGGTCCAGGTGACGGTGCGGTCGCACCAGCGTTCCAGCAGGGTGCGGTCGTGGCCGACGGCGAGGACGCCGGCGCCGCTCTCCCGGCGGTAGGTCTCGACGACGGCCACCAGGGCGGCGGTGGTGGAGGCGTCCAGCATCGCGGTCATCTCGTCGCAGATCAGCCAGCGGGGGCGCAGGACCAGGGCGCGGGCCAGGCAGGCGCGTTGCAGCTGGCCGTCGCTGACCTCGTGCGGGCGGCGGCTGAGCAGGTCGTCGCCGAGGCCGACGAGGGGCGCCAACTCCCTTGTGCGGGCGGGCACTTCGGCTTTGCGGCCGGTGGCGCGGAGGGGTTCGGCGATCAGGTCGGCGAGCCGCAGGCGGGGGTCGGCGGAGAGCCGGGGCTGCTGGAAGAGGACGCCGAAGGCGGTGCGCTGGTCGCGGGGCGCGCGGTGGCGCCAGCCGCGGGCGGGGGTGCCGTCGAGGACGACGGTGCCGGCGTCCGGGCGGTGCAGCAGGGCGGCGACCCGGGCGAGGGTGGATTTGCCGCAGCCGCTGGGGCCGAGCAGGCCGACCGCCTCACCGGGGGCGAGGGTGAGGGAGACGCCCCGGAGGACGGGGGCGCGGCGGTCGTATCCGGCGGTGATGTCACGCAGTTCGAGCATGCTCGGTCTCCCTGTCGGGCGGCACCGGGTGGTGGCAGGCGACGCCGTCGCGCGGGGCGGGCGGCGTGGCGCAGGCGGGGGTGGCGCGGTCGCAGCGGGCGGCGAAGGCGCAGCCGGCGGGCAGGTCGCCGAGTTCCGGGGGCATCCCGGGGATGGGGGTGAAGGCGCGGTCGGGGAGGGCGTCGAGGAGGGCGCGGGCGTAGGGGTGGCGGGGGCCGGGGGTGCCGAAGAAGGCGGCGGCGCCGGTGAGTTCGACGATCCGGCCGGCGTACATCACGGCGACCCGGTCGGCGACGCGTTCGGCGGCCACCAGGTCGTGGGTGATCATCAGCAGGGCGTGGCCGGCGTCGGTGTGGCGGCGGAGTTCGTCGGTGGTGCGGTCCACCAGGTCGCGGTCGAGTCCGGTGGTGGGTTCGTCGGCGAGCAGCAGGGGCGCGTCGCCGGCCAGCGCGAGGGCGGTGGCGGCGCGCTGGGCGAGGCCGCCGGAGAGCTGGTGGGGGTAGCGGTCGAGGTGGTCGGCGGGGAACGCGGCGCGGGCGGCGGTGCGTTCGGCGGCGGCCCGCAGTCCGGGGCCGCGCGGGGTGCCGGTCAGCTCCCGTACGGTCTCCTCCAGCTGGGCGCGGACGGTGCGGACGGGGGTGAGGTGGGCGGCCGGGCTCTGCGGGACGAGGCCGATCCGGCGGCCGCGGACCGAGCGGGCGAGTTCTGCCTCGGGGGCGGCGAGCAGGTCGGTGCGGCCGCGGTCGTCGCTGAGCTGGGCGGTGCCGGTGGCGTCGGCGTTGCCGGGGAGCAGGCCGAGGAGGGCGGAGGCGAGGACGGATTTGCCGCAGCCGCTCTCGCCGACCAGGACGAGGCATTCGCCGGGGGCGAGGTCGAAGGCGGCGTCGGTGACGGCGGCGACGGTCCGGCCGCCGGGCATCCGGAAGCGGACGGTCAGACCGCGGACGGAGAGCAGCGGCGCGGCGGCGGGGCGGGCGGCGGTCACAGCGTCAGCTCCGATCGGCGGCGGGGGTTGAGCCGTTCCCGCCAGGCGCCGGCCAGGCCCGCGACGGCGAGGGTGGGGACGATGAGGAACAGGCCGGGGAAGAGGGTGGGCCACCAGTCGCCGGCCAGCAGGGAGCTGCGGGCGGCGTTGGCCATGATGCCCAGGCTCGCCTCGTGGGCGGGCAGGCCGAGGCCGAGGAAGGACAGCGCGGATTCGTGCCAGATGGCGTGCGGCACCATCAGGACGGCGGCGAGTCCGGCCTGCGGGAGGACGGCGGGCAGCAGGTGGCGGACGGTGATCCGCCACCGGGAGGCGCCGCCGGTCAGCGCGGCGTCGAGGTAGGGGCGGGCGCGCAGCGAGAGGACTTCGGCGCGGACGATGCGGGCGGTGGACAGCCAGTGCGTGAGCGCCACCGAGAGGATCACCGGCCAGACGCCGGGCCGGAACATCGCGACGATGAAGATGCCGAGCAGCAGGTGCGGTACGGAGGAGAAGAGGTCGACCAGGCGCATCACGGCCCGGTCGGCGGCGCCGCCGAGCGCGCCGGCCAGGGCGCCGACGGCGGTGCCGAGGACGGTGGCGGTCAGTGCGGCGACCACGCCGACGAGGAGCGAGACCCGCAGGCCGTAGACGCAGCGCAGCAGCAGGTCGCGGCCGACCTCGTCGGTGCCGAAGGGGTGGGCGGCGGACGGCGGGCGGAGTTTGCCGGCCAGGTCGACGGCCTGCTGGTCCAGGGGGAACAGCAGCGGGACGAGGAGGACGGCGAGGACGAGGGCGGCCAGCAGGGCGGCGGAGGCCCGCAGGCGGAGGGTGTGGCGGGCGCCGGCGGCGCGGCGGGCGCGGGCGGCGGGGGCGGTGGTGCTAGCCATCGAATCCCACCCTCGGGTCGGCGAGTCCGTACAGCAGGTCGGAGAGGAGGTTGCCGGCCAGGACGGCGGCGGTGGCCAGGACGGTGAGCGCGGCCAGCAGCGGGAAGTCGACGGCGGTGGCGGCCTGGACGGTGGCGGCGGCGATGCCGGGCCAGCTGAAGACGGTCTCCACCAGGAGGGCGCCGGTGATGAGTTCGGGCACGCGGGAGCCGATGAGGGTGAGGACGGGCAGCAGGCCGGAGCGGAGCGCGTGGTGGCGCAGGACGGTGCGTTCGCGCAGGCCGCGGGCGCGGGCGCCGCGTACGGGGTCCTCGTCGAGGGCGTCGGCGACGCCCTGCCGGACGTACAGGACGAACCACGGGAGCTGGGAGGCGGCCAGGACGAGGACGGGCAGGGCGAGGTGGCGGGCGATCTGGCCGGCGGTGGCGGTGGTGCTGCCGGTGTCGGTGAGGCCGCCGGCGGGGAGCACGCCGAGCTGGAGGGCGCCGAGCCAGACCGCGAGGAGGCCGAGCCAGTAGGGCGGGGCGGCTTCGAGGACGTAGGCGGTGGCGGTGACGGCGCGGTCCAGGAGGCCGCCGCGGCGCCGGGCGGCCAGTACGCCGAGGGCGGTGCCGGCGGCGACGGCGAGGACGAAGGCCAGGGCGCACAGCAGGACGGACCAGCCGAGGCGTTCGCCGATGACCTGGGAGACGGGGGCGCGCAGGGTCGCGGAGTCGCCGAGGTCGCCGGTCAGGGCGTGGGTGAGCCAGTGCCACCAGCGGGCCAGGAGGGGCTGGTCGACGCCGAGGTTGTGGCGGATCTGGTCGAGGTTCTCCTGGGACGCGGTGAGGCCGGCGGTGCCGGCGTAGGCGCGGACCGGGTCGAACGGGGAGGCGGCGGCGATCGCGAAGACCCCGAGGGTGACGGCGAGGAGGACGGGCACGGCGGTCAGGGCCCGCCGTGCCGTCATCCGCGCCATCGGCCCCCAGGGGAGGGCGGGGCGGGCGGTCACTTCTTGGGCTGCCAGTCCTCGACGTTCCACCAGGGGCCGGAGGCCAGGCCGTGGTCGTGCGGTTCGACCTGGGTGGTGAGGTCCCGCCAGCGGTCGTCGGTGACGTAGAGGTGGTCGATGTGGGTGAGGAAGATGTAGGCGGGGTCCTTGGCCAGTTCGCGCTGGACGGTGTCGTAGGCGGCCTTGCGGGCCTGGCGGTCGTCGGTGCGGCGGGCGGTGACGAGCTGCTCGTCGATGGTCTTGTTGGCGTAGCGGGACATGTTGTTGAAGCCGTCGCCGGCGAGCGAGGAGTGCAGCAGGAGGTACTGGTCGAAGTCGGGGTCGGCGGGGCTGCCGCCGCCGGCGAGGACCGCGTCCTGCTTCATGCGGGGTTCGATGGCCTCCCAGGTGCCGGATTCGACCTTCACCTCGATGCCGGCCTTCTTGGCGTCCGAGGCGAAGGCGAGGGCGTGCTCCTGGCGGAGCTTGTCGCCGGAGAGGTACCAGAGGGTGAAGGCGGCGCGCTGCCCGTCCTTGGCGCGGACGCCGTCGGGGCCCTTGGTCCAGCCGGCGTCGTCGAGGAGGCGTTCGGCCTTGTTCAGGTCGTGGGGGCGCTCGGTGCCCTTGGCGAACCACGGGCTGTCGGTGGGCACCGGCCCGTAGGCGGGCTTGCCGGCGCCGCTGAGGATGCCCTTGACCATGGCCTGGCGGTCGACGGCGAGGTCGAGGGCCTGGCGTACGGCGCGGTCGGCGGTGACGGGGTTGGCGGTGGGGAGGGTGACGTTGCGGTAGTCGAAGGTCTTGGCGGCGAGGGTGGTGCGGTGCTTGTCGCCCTTGAAGGTGGCGGCGAGTTCGGGCGGCAGGATGGCGCCGTCGAGGTCGCCGGAGCGCAGGCGGGTGGCGCGGACGTCGTCGTCCTTGATGATCGCCATGGTGAAGTGCTTCACCTTGGGCGCGCCGCCCCAGTAGTGGGGGTTGGCGGTGAAGGTGAGCTTCTCGCCCTTGGACCACTGGGTCAGGACGTACGGGCCGGTGCCGACCGGGTGGGTGGTGAAGGAGCCGGTGTTGACGTCCTGCTTGCCGGCGATGTGCCGGGGCGCGATGGGCAGGACGGTGCGCTCGGCGAACGGGGCGTAGGGGTACTTCAGGTGGAAGACGACGGTCCGGTCGTCCTTCTTCTCGACCTTCTCCAGGGCGTCGAGTTCGGCCTTGGAGGCGTTGTTGGTCTTGGCGTCGAGGATGGTGTCGTAGGTGAAGACGACGTCGTCGGCGGTGAAGGGCTTGCCGTCGCTGAAGGTGACGCCCTGGCGGAGGGTGTAGGTGTACGTGGTGCCGTCGTCGGTGACCTTCGGCAGCTCGGCGGCGAGCGCGGGCTTCAGGCGCATCCGCGCGTCGTGGGTGAGCAGCCCGTCGAAGATCTTGGAGTTGCCGTCCTTGCCGTAGCCGAGGAGAGGGCTGAGGGTTTCGGGCTCGTAGGCGATGCCGACGACGGCGGTGTCGGCGGGCTTGCCGCTGCCCCGGCCGGTGTCCGGGGCGGCGCAGGCCGCCGCGGTGAGCGCCATCGTGACCGCCAGCGCCGTGGTGGCGCCTCGCCGTATGGACCGGGACGTCATGCCCACACCCTTCTTGGAGATCGACCGTTGTTGCGAACAGCTCGCAGGAGCGGTTGCCATTAAAACAGTCGTAAAGGTGTGGTCATGAACCGGTCCCGGATGGCCCCGGTGTGCTCAGGAACGGGGGCCATCCGGAACCGGGCCGGGGGCGGCTGTGGGGATGCCGCTCAGGGCGTGCCGGTCACCAGCTTCAGGCCCCATTTGCGCAGCGGTTCGCCGACCGGCTGGAAGATGGTGACGGTGGCCCCGCCGGTCTCGCAGGTCGCCGCGCCGCCGCCGGAGTGCAGCCCCACCGCCTTCGGGGCGCCGGGCTGGGTGACGTACGAACCGCCCGAATCGCCCGCCGCGGAGCAGGCGTTGGTGAAGGAGAGGCCGGAGATGACGGTGTTGCCGTAGTCCACGGTCTGGTCGGTGCGGGTGATCTCGCCGCAGTGCCAGCCGCTGGTCTGGCCCGAGTGGCAGATCGACATCCCGACGATGCCCTCCTGCGCGCCGGTGACGGCGACCGGGCTGCCGCCCTGGCCGGCCACCCACGGGCTCAGCTGCCAGCCCGGCTGGTCGACGGTGACCAGGCCGAAGTCGCCCTCGTACGCGTTGACGCTGTGCGTACCGCCCTGGTTGGAGGTGCCGATCCGGCTGCCGTCCTTGCCGAACGCCGGCTGGTTGGCCTTCAGCGTGCAGTGGCCGGCGGACAGGAAGCCGCGGAAAGTGCCGGGGCCGGTCACCGAGAAGCCGATCGAGCAGATGCCGTCGGCGCCCGGCATCCAGCGTTCGCCGCCGATGACCGTGCCGTTCTGCTGGCGGGGGGCCTGGTCGCCGCGTTCGACGGTGACCGGGACCCGCGAGCGGAGCGCGATGCGGTGGAGGTCGCCCTCGAAGCCGGCGGTGCGGCCGGTGCGGGAGGCGCGGTCGATCCGCACCACCACCCCGTTGGCGCGCTCGTCGATGCCCCAGCCGGTGACGCCCGGGACGCCCCGGCCGGCCCGTTCGGTGATCCGCCGCACCACCGCGCGCAGCGCCGCCCGGTCGTGGCGGACGGTCCTGGGCACCGCGCCGGCGGCCCGGACCCGGCGGGCGTCGGCCCGGCCGGTGACCGCGACGACGAGCCGGCCGGACGCCTTGTCGAACCACATCCCGGCGGGCGGCGCCGCCAGGGCCCGGCGCACCGCGAGGGCGGCGTGCTGCGCCTCGGCCTCCTGCGCGAGCCGGGTACGGGCCTGGGCCGGGGAGAGGCCGAGGTCGCGGCGCATCGCGTCGAGCATGCCGCGCGGGGTGGGCCGGGGGCCGGGGCCGTCGTGCGGCAGGGCCCGCGCCGGGCCGTTCGGGGCGACGGCGGCCAGCACGGCGGCCGCGGCCGCGGTCCAGAGCGCGGCCGTGCGAATGCGGCGTTCCATCGGGGGTCTCCTCGCGGTGTCGGGAACCCGCCGGTCCGGCGCCGGGCCGGACCGGGCGGGGCGGGTGCATGGATCGGCCCTAGTCGAGACTGGTTGACACCGGGGCGGGCGGCACGGGGAACGGCGGCAGGCGGGGGCCCGGCGGCGGCCGGCCGGACGTGCTCAAGTCCCCGCCGTGCGCGGGCCGGTCGGGCCCGGGGCACCGCCCGGGGCGGCGCGGAACGTCCCCTGCTCGGCCGCCCGCCATCCGGGAGGCGGGGCACCTGAATGCCCGTCAGGCGGGGGGCGGGCGCCCGGTAGGCAGGGGGGCGCCCCCCGGGGTGG
>NZ_LLZI01000064.1 GCF_001509485.1 Streptomyces sp. NRRL F-4489 | reverse complement strand
CCCAAACCCCAGGAACAAATCACTCTCCGTAATCGTTGCCGTAAAAAGGAAGAAGGCACAAGGCACCACAGGCACCAGCCAGCGGGCACCAACGAGGAGGAGCCACCAACGACGAGCAGCCACCAGAACGACGAGCAGCCACCAGAGAACGACGAGCAGGCTCCAGGCGAGCACGCCAGCTAGACGCCCAGCCCGCGGCCGTCAACAGACGGATGTCGTGCCGTGGTAGGCCACCGGACAGCACAACCCACACAGCACAGACCACACAGCACAGACCGGGCAGCACGGACCGGGGAGCACGGGCCGGACAGCACAGGGGGGGCACAGCCAGCCGAACGCCACGGGGGCAGCCCACGCAGGCGCAGCCCACCCCCACCGGCCCCGAGCCCGCCCCACCGAGCCCGCCCCACCGGGCCTCACCTCACCGGCAGCTGATCTGCGACCTCGCCCAATCCCCCAGCGCCACCAAGTCGCCGGCGCTCTCCGGCTCGACGACCAGGCGGAGCGTCCTCCGGCCCGCCAACGGGACGTGCACCGGCACCGCCGGATCCCCGCCGCGCACGACGTCGGACCGCCACAGCCGGACCCCGTCCGCGTACACCGAGAAGCGCAGCGCGCCCAGCCCCAGGCTGAGGTCGTCGACGCCGGCCACCGCGTCGTAGGCGGTGCACTGCCGGTTGAGGTCGATCACCACCGAGGACGACGCGTGCACGCTCACCCCGTGGGGGTAGGCCGTGCCGCCGATGCTCGGGTGGTTCCGCTTCCACATCCAGCTGCTGTCGAAGGCCCGGACCTCCGGCGCGGTGCCGTCGCCCGCGAAGTCGTACCGCAACGCGTTGACCTGGTACGGCGTCGGTGGCGGGGCCGGAGGCGTGGGCGCCGGGGCCGGGGGACGCGTGGGGCTCGGCGTGGGCTTCGGCGACGGCGGCGCGGGCGTGGGGGACGGGGTCGGGGTCGGCGTGGGCCTGGGCTTCGGCCGCTCCGGGGTCGGCTTGGGGTGCGGCTTCGGGGCCGGTGCGCTCACCGGGGGCCGCGGGGCGGGCGGCGGCTCAGGGGAGGGCGCGCGGGAGGCGGTCGGCGCCGGCTGGGCCGGGCGTGCCTGCGGGTGCGGGTCCGGCTGCGAGGAACCGGACAGTGCGAACGCGAGGGCCGCGCCCGCCACGACCACCAGGCCGGCCCCGACACCGATCTTCACCGGCGCGGCCAGCCCCTCGCCCACGGCCGCCCCGCCGGCCCCGCCGCCGCTCGCCCCGCCGGCCCCGGCCCCACCGGCCCCCGCGCCCGCCGCACCGAAACCAGCCACACCAGCCGTCCCACTGGCCCCAGCCGCCCCACCAGCACCAACAGCCGCCCCTGCGCCTGCTCCTGCTCCGGCGCCCGCTCCCGACCCCGAAGCCGCCGCGGCCACGCCGGCGCCCGCCGCCGCCCCGGCGCCGGCGACACCGGCGACCGCGGCCGCGCCCTTGACCGCGTACCCGGCCGCGAACCAGCCGAGGACCGCGATCGGCAGCACCGCCCCGATCCGCTGGTTGAGGTCCGCGACCTCCAGCGCCGCCCCGCGGCACCGGGCGCACGTGTCGAGATGCTTGCGCAGCCCCCGCTCGGCGCGCATCCGCAGCCCGCCCCGCGCGTACGCGCCGAGCCGGTCGGCGTAGCGCGCGCAGTCGCCGCCCGAGGTCAGCGACTGGCTCACATGCGCCTGGAGGTACGCCTGCTTGAGCCCTTCCCGGGCGCGGTGGGCCAGGACCGCGGTGGCGTTGGCGGTGAGCCCGAGCAGCGGCGCGACCTCGCTCGGCGACTCGTCCTCGATGGTGGTGTGCCACAGCACCGTCTGATAGCGCTCCGGCAGGCTGCGGAACGCCTGGACCGCCATCGTCTGCTCGGCCTCGTGCATCGCCCGGACGTCCGCGCCGAGGTCGAGGGTGTCGTCGTCCAGGGACGATCCGGCCGCCGACACCGCGAACACCGCGAAGTCCTCGACCAGCTGCTCGCGCCGGGCGGTCTTCGCCCAGCTCGCGGCGACCCGCCGGACGGTCGTCAGCAGATACGCCCGCACCGCCGCGTCCGGGCCCGCGCCGCCGCGCACCGCCTGGAGCGTGCGGGCGAACACCTCGCCGGTCAGGTCCTCGGCGGTGTGGGCGTCCCGGCAGCAGCCGCGCGCGTACCGGCGTACCGCGTCGGCGTGCCGGCGGTACAGCTCCTCGTACGCGGAGTCGTCGCCGGCCCGCAGCGCGGCCACCAACTCGGCGTCCGACGGCGGCGGAACGCTGCCCGGGCCAGCCCCGGCACCTCGGTCCACCGGGCCACCCCCGGCACCACCGCCCAACGGGCCGCTCCCGGCACTGCCACCGTCCAGAGGGCTGTCGCCGACGCCACCGCCCAACGGTCCGGCGGACGGCTCCGCCCGCTGCCCGGTGCGCCTGCGCTGCGCCGGCACGCTCGGCCCGCCGCTCCCCGCGCCGCCCGCCGGCGGCGTCGCCCCCAGCGGCCCGCCCTGGCCCGGTACCTGGCCCGACGGTGTTCCCGCGTCCTCGCCGCTGCGCTCGTCCCGCCCGTCAACACCCATCGCCGAGGCCCCCGAACCCGCCGTCACACCGCAACACCGCGCAAGCGTGCCACACCCCGTGCGCGCGCTTCAGTGCTCCGCCGGCCAACCACTCATCCGAGGCGCCCGCACTGGAGTTCACCCGTATGGACCCTTCCGGGTATTCACTCGTACGGGCTACGCCTGGTCTATCGAGGTCACCCGTAGGGGTGTAGTGCGCGGAGCCGTGCCGCCGCACCACAGGAAGCCCCACGTCACGTGACGACGCACCGGGTCACAGGACGACACCCGGCTCGCCGCACCACCCATACGAAGCCGCACGAACGCACAAGCCGTACCGCCGGAACAACCCCAGCGGCCCCGGCCTCACCGCCCCGACTCGAACACGCCGCCCCGGCAACAGACCGCCGCAGCCGGTCTCACCCCCCGGCCCGCGACCGCAACCCCTCCAGCAGGATCTCCAGCAGCCGCGTCGACGCCGCCTGCTGCTGCCCCGGGTCCGGGAGCGCCGGCGCGCCCGTGGCGATGACCAGCAGGACGTCGGAGACCGTCACATCGGCGCGGAGCGCTCCGGCGGCCCGGGCGCGCTCCACCAGCCGGCCGACGACCTCCAGCAGCGCCTGGCCGCCCGGCGTCTCCTCGGCCTCGGCGCCCGTACGGCCGCCGTCCGCCTCACCGGGCACCCGCTGCAACGGGACCCGCGCCCCGGCGCCGGCCTCCGGCAGCCGCGGTTCGCCCGCGCCGTCCGCCGTCCGGTCCCCGGCCGCGTCCACCCGCAGGATGCCCGGCGGCAGCAGCCGCCCGGCGCCCGAGGCCACCGACGTCCGCAGGAACCGCGCCAGCGCCGACCACGGGTCGTCCTCCTGGCCCAGCGCGGCCCGGGCCTGCTCGGTCAGCCGCGCGGTCTCCTCCTCGGCTATCCGCCGGACCAGGACGTCCTTGCTCGGGAAGCGGCGGTAGACCGTCCCGACGCCGACCCGGGCGCGCCGGGCCACGTCCTCCATCGGCGCGCCGTACCCCAGCTCGCCGAACACCTCGCGGGCCGCGCGCAGCACATGCTCCAGATTGCGCTGGGCATCCACCCGCAGCGGTGTGCTCCGGCCGCCCGCGCCGGCCGGCGCGCCCGTTCCGCCGGCGCCGCTGCCATGGGCACTGCTGCCGTTGGTGCCGTGGGCGCCGTCGGACGCGCTGGTCACCGCGACCGCCGCCGGCCATTGAGAGCCTTGAATGTGCATAGTGATCCCCCGGTAATGACGTCTCCCCCCGGAGACTCCCCGCCCTGACGGCCGGGGCGGCCCGACAAAGAGGGGGCACCCCAGCGAAGTACGAACATAGTTGAGCCCGCGTCAAGATTGAAGGGGGCCTTCCGCACACCGCGCCCCCCGATCGGCCCAACCGGCCCGATCCGCCCCGTACGCCCCTCCGTTCACTCCGCGCCAATCTCCGCCTGACCAGCGTACTTCGCACCGGACACACGGAATGTCCCACTCCGCCCAGCCACCCGTTCCGGCCATACTTTTCGACCGGCCTGTGGACAAAGCCGCGCCGGGCATGCGTCATGGAACAGTGCTGTGCTTTCCGGGGGCGCAGCGCCCGAAGGTGGCCGCGCCGCCGGTCAGGCCGCCCGCTCGGTGGCGCCCGGCCGGCCGACACCGCGAGGAGAACACCTGTGAAGACTCCGTCTTCGGACGATGCGGCGCGCGTTCTCGTGGTCGGCGGCGGCTACGTGGGGATGTACACCGCCCTGCGGCTGCAGCGGACCCTCAAGCAGGAACTGCGCCAGGGCAGGGCCGAGATCGTCGTCGTCGACCCCGACCCGTACATGACCTACCAGCCCTTCCTCCCGGAGGCCGCCGCCGGCGCCATCTCCCCCCGGCACGTCGTCGTCCCGCTGCGCCGCGTCCTGCCGCACTGCACGGTCGTCGTCGGCGAGGTCACCGCCCTCGACCACGGGGAGCGCAAGGCCACGATCGCCACCCTGGCCGCCGCGGAGACCGGCGACGGCGCGTTCACCGTCCCGTACGACGAGCTGGTCCTGGCGCCCGGATCGGTCTCGCGCACCCTGCCCGTCCCCGGGCTGGCCGACGTCGGCATCGGCTTCAAGACCGTCGAGGAGGCCATCGGGCTGCGCAACCACGTCCTCGAACAACTCGACATCGCCTCCTCCACCCGCGACCCCGACGTCCGCGACGCGGCGCTGACCTTCGTCTTCGTCGGCGGCGGCTACGCGGGCGTGGAGGCGCTGGCCGAACTGGAGGACATGGCCCGCTACGCCGTCCGCTACTACCACAACGTCCGCCCCGAGGACATGAAGTGGATCCTGGTGGAGGCGACCGGCCGGATCCTGCCCGAGGTCGGCCCCGACATGGGCCGCTACGCCGTCCGCGAGCTGCGCGCCCGCAATATCGACGTCCGGCTGGAGACCCGCCTGGAGTCCTGCGAGGGGCGCGTCGTCCGGCTCAGCGACGGCTCCCGCTTCCCCGCCCGCACCCTGGTGTGGACCGCCGGCGTCAAACCCCACCCGATCGTGGCCGCCAGCGGACTGCCGCTCACCGACCGCGGCCGCCTCAAGTGCACCGCCGCGCTCCAGGTGGACGGCGCCGAACACGCCTGGGCAGCCGGGGACGCGGCCGCCGTCCCGGATGTGACCGCGCCGCCCGCCACCCCCGATGGGCCGCACCCCGAATGCGCCCCCAACGCCCAGCACGCCGTCCGCCAGGCCAAGGTGCTCGCCGAGAACGTCAGCGCGGCCCTGCGCGGCGGCCCGGTCCGCGACTACGCGCACAAGTACGCCGGTTCGGTGGCCTCACTGGGCCTGCACAAGGGCGTCGCCCACGTCTACGGCCGCAAGCTGAAGGGCTATCCGGCGTGGTTCATGCACCGCGCCTACCACCTCAGCCGGGTGCCCACCGCCAACCGCAAGGCCCGCATCCTCGCCGAATGGACCCTGGCCGGCCTGTTCAAACGCGAGATCGTCTCGCTCGGCTCGCTGGAGAACCCGCGCGCCGAATTCGAACTCGCCGCCGGCACCGGCCGGCACAACGAGACCACCTGACCGGCCGCCCCACCTGGGGCGCCGGCCCCCCGCCCGGTGGACGCGCGCCGGCCGCCCCGGTACCGGGAACTGCGCCCCGGCGCCCGGCATCTGACGGATGTCAGTCCGGTCGGCCACACTGGACGTGTGACCATGGGTGGGCTCGTATCTGCGAAGAGTGACAATCACGAGGATTCAGGACGTTTGCTGCATTCCGCCAGAGGGCGCCGGCAGGGCCCCTCGCCACGCCACGGGGCGCCCGCCCACGCCGATGGCCCGACCCCGCGCCCCGACGCGACGTAAGAGGTACCCCTCCGTGATCTTCACGCGCTGGAGCGCCAAGTTCCCCGGCACGCAGCGGCGCACCGCCGCCCGGTCCGACCGCGCCGCCACCCCGCCCCAGGGGCCCGCGGCGCACTCCGCCGCGCCCGCCGGCGACCCGTCCGGCACCGTCCCCGCCGCCCGCGCCGAGGGCCCCGCCGGCGAGGACCCCGCGCCCGGCGCCGCGCCGCCCACCGTCGACGCGCTGTCCGTCCACGACATCCTCGGCACGATCCCCGCGCTCGTCGCCGTCGTCTACGGGCCCGAGCACCGCCTGGCGTACGTCAACGGCGCCTACGCCGCGGTCTTCGGCCCCCGCCCGGCCGGCCGCACCGCCCGCGAGGCCCTCCCCGAGCTGGGCGAACTGGGCCTGCTGCCCCTGATGGACCAGGTCCTGCGCAGCGGCCGGCCCCGCACGGTCAAGTCCCGCAAGGTCCCGGCCGGCGCCGGCGGCGACCGCACCCGCGACGGCTACTACACCTTCACCTGCACCCCCATCGAGGTCGCCGCCAGCGGCCCGGCCCCCGACCCGGAGGTCGCCTGCCTCGCCCCGCACAAGGGCGTCCTGGTCTTCGGCGCCGAGGTCACCGACCAGATCGAGTCCGCCGAACGGCTCCGCGCCAGCGAGGCCCGCCAGCGCGCCGCCGCCGTCACCCTCCAGCGCTCGCTGCTGCCGCAGGAGCTGGAGCAGCCCGACGACCTGCGGGTCGCCGCCACCTACCAGCCCGGCGGCACCGACGCCGCGGTCGGCGGCGACTGGTACGACGTCATCACCCTCGGCGCCGGCCGCACCGCCCTGGTCATCGGCGACGTCATGGGCCGCGGGGTGCGCGCCGCCGCGGTCATGGGCCAGCTGCGCACCGCCGTCCGCGCCTACGCCCGCCTCGACCTCCCGCCCCACGAGGTCCTCCAGCTGCTGGACGGCCTGGCCGCCGAGATCGACGCCAGCCAGATCGCCACCTGCGTCTACGCCGTCCACGACCCCAACGAGGGCCGCCTGGTCTACGCCTCGGCCGGCCATCTGCCGATGCTCGTCCGGGACGCCGGCGGCACGGTCCACCGCGCCGCCGAGCCGACCGGCCCGCCGCTGGGCACCGGTGGCTGGCTGCACACCTCCGGCTCGGTCCCGCTGGCGCCCGGCAGCAGCGCCGTCCTCTATACCGACGGCCTGGTCGAACGGCGCGACAAGGACATCGACGAGGGCGTCGCCGCCCTGGAACGGGCCTTCGCCGGCGCCACCGGCAGCCCCGAGATCGTCTGCGACCGGCTGCTGCGCTCGCTCGGCATCACCGCCGCCCACGACGACGACGTCGCCATCCTCGTCATCCAGAACCCGATCCGCGAGGGGCACGACGCCGAGCTGTTCCACAACGCCGCGCTGGAACTCCACGGCGGCACCGAGGCCGCGCCCCGGGCCCGCGCCTTCGCCTCCGGCGTGCTCGCCTCCTGGCGCTTCTCCCAGGACCTGCACGACCTCGGCGTGCTGGCCGCCAGCGAACTGGTCGCCAACTCCCTCCAGCACGGCACCCCGCCGATGCGGCTGCGACTGCGCCGTACGGACCGCCGGCTGATCATCGAGGTCACCGACGGCGACGAGCACCTGCCCCGCAGGCGGCGCGCCGAGCCGGCCGACGAGGCCGGCCGCGGCATCTCGATCATCGCCACCATCGCCTCCTCCTGGGGCTCCCGCCGGACCCCGGGCGGCGGCAAAGCGGTCTGGTGCGAATTCGCTCTGCCCCGGAACTGACGGCTCGGGCACCGACTGCCCCGGAACCGGTCCGTACGCCACCGCGCCCCGGCGGACGCCGGCGCCCGGCCGCCGGCCCCCGGCCGCCGGTCAGACGGCGCGGTGGCCGGCCGACGGTCAGACCGCCGCGGCCACCGGCTCGGCCTCCACCCGCGGCGCGGGGACGGCCGCCCGGTGCGGCTGGTCCTGCGCCGGCGTCAGCATCCGGCCCAGCCGCAGCGACAGCACCGTGATCCCGACCGCGCACGCCACCAGCATCCCGATGTACGCCGCGTACATGCCGTGTCCGACCATCAGCGCCCCGACGGCCGGCCCGACCGCCAGCGCCAGCTGCTTGACCAGCGCGAACGCCGAGTTGTACTGGCCTATGAGCGAGGCCGGCGCCAGATCCGCCACCAGCGGCGAGACGGTCGGCGCCAGCAGCGACTCCCCGACACCGAACAGCGCGTACGTGGAGATCAGCAGCACGGTCGCCACCGCCTGCGCCCCGTGCACCAGCCCGGACAGTCCGGCGGCTGTCCAGGCCACCGTCCACACCACGCCGACCAGCGCCATGACCCGGCTCCGGCGCCGCCGCTCGACCAGCCGCAGCACCACGAACTGCGCCGCGACGATCGCCGCGGTGTTGGCCGCCAGGGCGATGCCCAGCGTCGCCGGCTCGATCCGGGTGACCTCCGTCGCGTACGCCGCCAGACCCGACTCGAACTGGCCGTAGCAGGCGAAGAAGAGCACGAAGCCCAGCACGCACAGCCACACCATCCGCCGGTCGCCGAACAGCGCCCGCCAGGCCCCCGCGGCCCGCTCCCCGGTCGGCACCGCGTCCTCGACCTTCGGCACCCGCGGCAGCCGTACGGTCGCGATGGCGGCGCCCAGCACCAGGAACATCACGGCCTCGATGGCGAACAGCCGCACGAAGCTCGACGCGTGCGCCTCGTCGACGAGCTGGCCGCCGACCAGGCCGCCTATGCCCAGCCCCAGGTTGTTCAGGAAGAACTGGGTGGCGAACGCCCGGGAGCGGGTCACGGTCGTCGAGCACCACACGATCATCGTGGCGAGCGCGGGCTGGATCACCGCGATACCGGCGCCCAGCGCCACCGCCGAGGCGATCACCGCCGGCACGCTCGCCGACAGGCCGATGCCCAGCGAGCCGACGGCGGCCGCGACGGTGCCGGCGACGGCGACCGGCAGCGGCCCGCGCCGGTCGATGGCCCGCCCGGTCAGCGGCAGGACGACCAGCGCGGAGACCGCGAGCATCGCCAGCACCGCCCCAGCCGTACTCGCACCGAGATGCCGCACGTTCGCCACGTAGACGTACAGATACGGCACGGTGAAGCCGTTGCCGAACGCGCTCAGCGCGTTGCCCAGCTGGATCCGGCGCAGCGCGGCGCCCATCGCGGTGGTCACACTCACCTTCCTAGGTCAGGTCGTGAAGACGGATACGTGTCAGGAACCCCCCGAGCCGAGCCGAGGCGCGTCCGCGACGCCCGTGACGTCCGAGTCCGGACAGTCACACCCTCAAGACTTCGACCCTAAAGTTCGAAGCTAAAGACTACATGACGAAGAGCTTCAACGCCAATAACTTTCGTGTCATACTGCGCCGCATGCCAGAGCCCTCAGACGCGCCCGCCCCCGGCGAGCCCAGCCTCGAGGAACAGATCGCGGCCTACCAGCGCGAGTTCCAGGACCTCGACCCCCAGGTGGAGCAGGTCGTCTCCGCCCTCCAGCGCCTCAACCGGCGGATGAACGTCGCCTACGGACGCCAGACCGCCACGCTCGGCATGAGCAACGCCGAATGGGAGGTCCTCAAGGCCCTGGTCGTCTCCGGCGCGCCCTACCGCATGGGCCCCGGCGAACTGGCCAAGCGCCTCGGTCTCACCCCCGCCGCCATGACGCACCGGATCGACCGCATGGCGAACGAGGGACTGGTGACCCGCGAGCGGGACGAGACCAACCGCGTGCGCGTCATCGTGGAGCTGACGCACGAGGGCCGCGAGAAGTGGCTGGAGGCGATGCGCATGGCGACGGTCTTCGAGGAGGAGCTCCTCCAGGACCTCTCCGGCGAGGAACGCCGGGTGCTCGGCGACGCGTTGACCCGTCTGCTGCGCCGTGTGGAGGCCGCCCAGCCGGACGCCGAGGGCCGCCTGAGCGACCTCGACTGACCCGGGTTGACACGGCCCTCCCCGACCCGTAGTGTTCTCCGAGTTGCCGATGAGCCGGAACGGTTCTGCGGCAGCCATCCCGCCGCATCGCGGCAACTCACTACTGCACGGCCTCCTCAACGGGACTGAATTCCGCATGCCGAAATTCATTCCGGGCGCCTGATTAGGTGTCACCGAGGAATTCCGCTAAAGTGGTGAACACCCCGCCGACGGGGAATCGGATCGAAATTCGAACCGCTCGCAGCTCTTCGAGATGCGGACCGGGACG
>NZ_LLZI01000063.1 GCF_001509485.1 Streptomyces sp. NRRL F-4489 | reverse complement strand
GGAGGGGGCGGTCGGGGGCGGGGGCCAGGGCCGGGTGCCGGGCACGGCGGGCTGGTGGGCGGGCGGCGGGCGCGGCCGTACGGGGTACGGGCGCGCCCGCGCGCGGCTACAGGAGGGCGCCGGCGGCGAAGCGGAGGACCAGCTGCGGGGCGCCGGAGAGGACCACGCCGAGGGCGGTGGCCAGGGCCAGGGCGGTGGCCAGGGCGGCGGGGACCGGGGCGCGGGTGCGGCCGGCGGGGGCCTCGGCGGGTTCGCCCGCGGGGGCCTCGGCGGGGCGGAAGAGGGCCGCGGTCCACTGGAGGTAGTAGTAGAGCGCGATCACCACGTTGGCGGCCATGACGACGGCGAGCCAGCCCAGGCCGGCGTCGACCGCCGCGGAGAAGACCGTGACCTTGGCGAACAGGCCGATGACGCCCGGCGGCAGGCCCGCCAGGCAGAGGAGGAAGAAGCCGAGGGCGAGCGCCACCAGGGGGCGGCGGTGGTACAGGCCCCGGTAGTCGGCGAGGCGGTTGGCGGGGCGGGTGCGGGCCACCAGGGCGGCGACCGCGAAGGCGCCGAGGTTCACCGCCGCGTACATCAGGGCGTAGGCGACGGTGGCGCCGATGGCGTGCGCCGGGTCGTGGGCGTAGCCGGCCGCGGCGATCGGGACGAGGAGGTAGCCGGCCTGGCCGACGGAGGACCAGGCGAGCAGGCGGATCGCGCTCCGGTCGCGGGCGGGGTCCTGGCGGAGCGCGGCGGCGTTGCCCACGGTCATGGTCAGCGCGGCGAGCACGGCCAGCGCCGGGCCCCACACGTGCGCGTAGGACGGGAAGCCCTGGACGGTGACGAGGATCAGGCCGGAGAAGCCGACCGCCTTGCCGACGACGGAGAGGTACGCGGCGATCGGCAGCGGCGCGCCGACGTAGGTGTCGGGCACCCAGAAGTGGAACGGGGCCGCGGCCGTCTTGAAGGCGAAGCCGACCAGGGTGAGCGCGACGCCGGCGCCGGCCAGAGTGGCCAGGCGGGGGTCCGGGAGGGCGGCCAGGGCGTGCGCCACCCGGGTCAGGTGCAGGCTCCCGGTGGCCGCGTAGACGAAGCTCACCCCGAGGAGCATCACGGCGGTGGCGGCCACCGAGGAGAGGAAGAACTTCAGCGCCGCCTCGGAGGAGAGCCGGTCGCCGCGGCGCAGGCCGACCAGGGCGAACGCGGGCAGCGAGGCGACCTCCAGGGCGATGACCAGGGTGGCCAGGTCCCGGGAGGCGGGCAGCAGGGCCGCCCCGGCGGCGGAGGAGAGCAGCAGGAACCAGTACTCGCCGGCGGGCAGGCCGTGGTCCTTGACGGTGTCGATGGACAGCAGGGCCGTCAGCAGGGCGCCGGCGAGGACCAGGAACTGGATGGCCAGCGTGAAGTGGTCGGCCGCGTAGCTGCACGCCCGGGGGGTGCCGGTGAGGCAGAAGGTGCGGCGGTGGCCGTCCAGGAGGGGCAGCAGCAGAAGCGCGGCGGCAGCCAGGCCGGCGGTCGAAACCCAGCCCAGCAGGGGCTTGCGGGCGGCGGGCAGGAAGAGGTCGGCGACCAGCACCACCAGGGCGGTGGCCGCGGTGAGGGTGGGCGGGGCGATGGCGAGCCAGTCGACGGACTGGACCAGCGAGGTGACCTGACTCATCACTTACCGCCTCCGAGGAGCTGCTGGACGGCCGGGTTCGTGAGGCCGAGGAGGGCCGCGGGCCACAGTCCGGCGAGGACGGTGAGGACGGCCAGGGGGCCCCAGGCGGCGTATTCGTGGCGCGCGAGGTCGGGGACGGCGGGGGCCGCCTCCTGGGGGGCGGCGCCGGCCGTGAGGGTGCCGCCCATGCAGACCCGGCGGACGACCAGCAGCAGGTACGCGGCGGTCAGCAGGGTGCCGAGGCCGGCCAGGGCCATGAACGTCAGGAAGGCGGGGCGGCTGAGGCCGGCGGCCGGGTGGAAGGCGCCGAACATCGCCAGCATCTCGCCCCAGAAGCCGGCGAGTCCGGGCAGGCCCAGGGAGGCGACGGCCCCGAAGGCGAGCAGGCCGCCGAAGCGGGGCGCGCGGCCGTAGAGGGCGGCGCCGGTGGTGCCCGAGAGGGTGTCCAGGTCGCTGCTGCCCAGGCGGTCCTTGAGGCCGCCGACGAGGAAGAAGAGCAGGCCGGTGATCAGGCCGTGCGCGATGTTGGCGAACAGCGCGCCGTTGACGCCGGTGGGGGTCATGGTGGCGATGCCCAGGAGGACGAAGCCCATGTGGCCGACCGAGCTGTAGGCGATCAGGCGCTTGAGGTCGCCCTTGGCACCGGTGCGGACCAGGGCGAGGCAGGCCAGCGAGCCGTAGACGATGCCGGCGGCGGCCAGCGCGCCCAGGTAGGGCGCGACGGTGTGCAGGCCGTCCGGGGTGATCGGCAGCGCGATCCGCACGAAGCCGTAGGTGCCCATCTTCAGCAGCACGCCGGCCAGCAGCACCGAGCCGGCGGTGGGGGCGGCGGTGTGCGCGTCGGGCAGCCAGCTGTGCAGCGGCCACATCGGGGACTTGACGGCCAGTCCGATGCCGACGGCGAGCACCGCGAGGAGCTGGACGGTGTGGCTGAGCTGGGCTTTCGGGCCGTTGTCAGTGGCGAGTGCGACCATGTCGAAGGTGCCGGATTTCAGCCCGATGAGGAGGAGGCCGAGCAGCATGACGACGGAGCCGAGCAGCGTGTAGAGGATGAACTTCCAGGCCGCCGCGCGCCGTCCGGCACCGCCCCAGCGGGCGATGAGGAAGTACATCGGGATCAGGACGGTCTCGAAGGCCAGGAAGAAGAGCATCAGGTCCTGGACGGCGAAGGTGGCCAGGGTGCCGGCTTCCAGGACGAGGATCAGCGCCACGAACGCCTTGGGGGACGGGCCCTTGGGCATCACGAAGTAGCTGTAGAGCGCGCAGAGGAAGGTCAGCAGCGCGGTCAGGACGAGGAGGGGGAGCGAGATGCCGTCGACGCCGAGGTGGACGCGGATGCCGAGCGCCGGGATCCAGCTGAGGTCCGTGGTGGCCTGCATACGCGCCGGGTGAGCGTGGTCGAAGCCGGCGGCCAGCGCGATCGTCGCGGCGAGCACCACGGCGGTGACGGTCACCCCGTGCCGCAGGACGGCCTGGTCGGGGTTCTTCCCCTTCAGACCGGGCGGGGCCGGCAGCAGCGCGGCGAGCGCGCCGAGCAGGGGGAGGACGACGGAGCCCGCGAGGAGGAGCTGCATGGCGGTGTGGTTCACGGTCAGGCTCCCGTGCCCGTAGCGACGAGGACGGCGGCGATGGCCAGGACGAGCGCACCGGCCAGCAGCGCCCCGAGGTAGGTCTGCACGTTCCCGGTCTGGGCGCGGCGGACGGCGGCGCCCAGCCAGCGGGGCGCGGCGCCGGCGCCGCTGACGTAGGTGTCGACGACCGCGTGGTCCAGGAAGCGGACCAGGGTCGCGGCGGCGCGCACGGGCCGGACGAACAGCGCGGTGTAGACGGCGTCGAGGTGGAAGCCGGCGGCGGCGTGGCGGTGCAGCGGGCCGAGGAGGAGCCGGCCGGGGTCGGCCGGGTCCGGGGCGCCGGCGATGTCGCCGTAGGCCGGGGTGTGGACGTCGATGGCGACTTCCTCGGCGGCCGCCGGGGACAGGTCGGGCGCGGCGGCCACCGCGCCGAGCGGGGCGCGGGCGGCGCGGGCGGTGGTGTGCCGCCAGGCGGCGTAGGTGGCCAGGCCGCCGATGAGGGCGGCGCCGGTGCCGAGGACGGAGGTGGTGGCGGTCGGGGTGAGCGAGCGCCCGTCGAACCACGCGGGCAGGAAGGGGGCGGCCAGTCCGAAGCCGACGGTGGGGACGAAGAGGACCCACAGCACGGCGGTCATGGCGAGCGGCTGCTTCCCGTGGTCGGCGGCCTCGGGGCCGGTGCCGCGGAAGGCGAGCAGCCACAGCCGGGTGGCGTAGGCGGCGGTGAGGAGGGCGGTGAGCAGACCGGCGAGGAAGACCGTCCAGCCGGCGGCGCCGGGGATGCCGGCGGCGTGGCCGGTGGCGGCGTGCTCGGCGGCGCCCAGGACGGCTTCCTTGGAGAAGAAGCCGGCGAACGGCGGGATCGCGGCGAGCGCGAGGAGGGCGACGGTCAGCGTCCAGAAGGCGTCCGGGATCCGCCGGGCCAGGCCGCCGGTGCGGGACATGGCGGCCAGCGAGTTGGTGCCCGCGGCGTGGATGACCACGCCCGCGCCGAGGAAGAGCAGGGCCTTGAACGCCCCGTGCGACAGGAGGTGGAAGACGGCGGCGCCGCGGTCGCCGACGGCCAGCGCGCCGGTCATGTAGCCGAGCTGGCCGACGGTCGAATAGGCCAGCACCCGTTTGATGTCGTCCTGGGCCAGCGCGGCCAGGGCGGAGCCGACCATGGTCACCGCGGCCATGACGGCGAGGACGACCAGCGCGGCCGCGGAGGCGGCGAAGACCGGGAGGAGGCGGGCGACGACGTAGACGCCGGCGGCGACCATCGTCGCGGCGTGGATCAGCGCGGAGACCGGCGTGGGGCCGGCCATCGCGTCCGGGAGCCAGGTGTGCAGCGGGAACTGCGCGGACTTGCCCGCGACGCCGGCCAGCAGCAGCAGCGCGATCAGCGTCGGGTGGTGCAGGCCGTCCCGGGCGATGTGGCCGAGGATGCCGGTGATCCGGAAGGTGCCGGTGTCGGCGGCCAGCGCGAAGATGCCGAAGAGGAAGGGGACGTCGCCGAGCTTGGTGACCAGGAACGCCTTGAGGGAGGCGGACCGGGCGGCCTCGGTCTCCCAGTAGTGGCCGACGAGGAAGTACGAGCAGATGCCCATCACTTCCCAGCCGACCAGCAGCACCATCAGGTCGCCGGTGTAGACGACCAGCAGCATCGCGGAGGTGAAGAGCGAGACCAGCGCGGCGTAGGACGGGTAGCGCGGGTCGTCGCGGAGGTAGGCCGTGGAGTAGATCTGCACGCAGGTCGCCACCACGCCGACGAGGACGGCGATGAGCGCGGCGAAGCCGTCGATGTGCAGCGCCAGGTCGATGGGGAGCGAGCCGGTCGGGGTGAGCCGGGTGGCGACGTCGGTGGCCGGTCCGGCGCCCTGGCCCGCGGCGACGGCGACGGTCAGGACGGCCGAGGCGAGCGTCGGCAGGACGGCCAGCGGCCGGACGAAGCCGGGCGAGCGGCGGCCCAGCAGGAAGCCGGCGGCGGCCCCGAGGAAGGGCAGGAGGGGGACGAGTACGGCGGTGGTGGTGAGCGTCACGCGGTGGCCTCCGCCCCGGTGTCCGGCCGCGGCCGCCGCGCCCCGTCCGCGCCGTCGCCGGCGCCCGGGCCGGCGGGTCCGGCGGGGCGTTCGGCGAGGTCGCGGAGGCGGTCGATGTCGGAGCTGCCGCGGTTGCGGTAGACGAGCAGCACGATCGCCAGCCCGATGCCGATCTCGGCGGCGGCGACGGCGATGGTGAAGAGGGTCAGGGCCTGGCCGGCGTGCAGGGTGTCCCGCAGCCAGACGTCGAAGGCGACGAGGTTGAGGTTGACGGCGTTGAGCATCAGCTCGACGGACATCAGCACCAGGATCGCGTTGCGGCGCGCGAGCACGCCGTACAGGCCGGTGCAGAAGAGGAGGACGGCCAGCACGGCCGGGTAGACGAGGTGCATCAGTCCCGCTCCTCCCCCGCGGCGCCGGGCGCGACGGCCTCGGCGGCGCCCTTCTCCCCGCCGCGGCGGGACAGCACGATCGCGCCGACCAGCGCGGCGAGCAGCAGCACGGACAGCGCCTCGAAGGGCAGCACCCAGTAGCGGAACAGGCTGCGCCCGGAGACCTCCGAGGAGCCCTGGGCGGCCCCGCCGAGGTCGATCCAGGTGGTGCGGAAGGCGTCGGCGACGACCCAGACCAGGGTGGCGGCGGACGCGCCGGCCACGGTGAGCGCGGCCCAGCGGTTGCCGGAGTCGGCGTCCGGGGACGGCCCGATGGGCGCCTTGGTGAGCATCAGCCCGAAGAGCAGCAGCACCACCACCGAGCCGACGTAGATCAGCACCTGCACCCAGGCGATGAACTCCGCGGTGAGCAGGAGGTACTCCACGGCGACCCCGCCGAGCGCGGCCACCAGCCACAGGGCGGCGTGGACGAGCTGCCGGGAGGTGACGGTGACCAGGGCCGCGCCGAGGGTGGCGAGGCCGACGAGGACGAAGGCGATCTCGACGCCGGTGGGCGAGAGGAAGCCGTGGCCGGCGGCGGCGAGCGTCACGTTCCCTCCTCCTGTGGATTGTCGGTGCCGGCGGCCTGCGCTTCGGCGGCCTGCTGGGCGGCGAGCTTGTCGGCGGTCTTGCGGGCGGCGGCGATCTCCTTGGGCTCCTCGGCAGCCGGGTCCAGGGCGGGCGGCTCGGGCACCGTCCACATCCACTCGCGGAGCTTGTCGCGTTCATGCGTCAGCTCGCGGATGTCGGTCTCGGCGTACTCGAACTCCGGCGACCAGAACAGCGCGTCGAACGGGCAGACCTCGATGCAGATCCCGCAGTACATGCACAGCGCGAAGTCGATCGCGAAGCGGTCCAGGACGTTGCGGCTGCGCTCCCGGCCCCCGGGGGCGGCCGGCGGCACCGTCTCCTTGTGGGAGTCGATGTAGATGCACCAGTCCGGGCACTCGCGGGCGCAGAGCATGCAGACCGTGCAGTTCTCCTCGAACAGCCCGATGACGCCGCGGGTGCGGGGCGGGAGGTCGGGCTGGACGTCCGGGTACTGCGCGGTGACGGTTTTGCGCGTCATCGTGCGGAGCGTGACGGCCAGGCCCTTGGCCAGGCCGGAACCGGGGATTCCGCGGGACCGCTTGGCGGGCGTCGTGGCGGCGTCGTGGTCGTGCGACGGGCGGGACATCAGGAGATCACCACCTTGACGATGCCGGTGAGGGCGATCTGGGCGAGCGCGAGCGGGATCAGGACGGTCCAGGCGAGCTTCTGCAGCTGGTCCTCGCGCAGCCGCGGATAGGTGACCCGCAGCCAGATGACGACGAAGCAGAGCGCCACGGTCTTCACCAGCGTCCACAGCCAGCCCAGGCCGGCGGCGCCGAACGGGCCGTGCCAGCCGCCGAGGAAGAGCACCGCGGTCAGCGCGCTGAGCACGACGATGCCGGCGTACTCGGCGAGCAGGAAGAGCGCGAAGCGCAGGCCGGTGTACTCGGTGTACGCGCCGAAGATGATCTCGGAGTCGGCGACCGGCATATCGAACGGCGGCCGCTGGAGCTCGGCCAGCCCGGCGGTGAAGAAGACCACCCCGCCGATGATCTGCCACGGCACCCACCACCAGTGGAAGGCGTCGAGGATGCCGGGCAGCGAGAGGGTGCCGGCGGCCATCGCGACGGACGCGGCGGCCAGCAGCATCGGCAGCTCGTAGGCGAGCAGCTGGGCGGCCGTGCGCAAGCCGCCGAGCAGGGAGAACTTGTTCGCCGAGGCCCAGCCGGCCATCAGCGAGCCGAGCACGCCGACGCCCATCACGGCGAGGACGAAGAAGACGCCCGCGTCGAGGGCCTGCCCGACGGCGTTGTGCGGGCCCACCGGGATGGCGACCATGACCAGGAGGTACGGCAGCAGCGCGACGGCGGGCGCGAGCTGGAAGATCCGCCGGTCGGCGCCGGCCGGGACGACGTCCTCCTTCTGCGCGAACTTCACACCGTCGGCGACCAGTTGCGCCCAGCCGTGGAAGCCGCCCGCGTACATCGGGCCGAGGCGGCCCTGCATATGGGCCATGACCTTGTGCTCGGTCTGGCCGATGACCAGCGGGAAGACCAGGAAGACGACGAAGACGGCGAGGACCCGCAGCACCAGCGCGAGGGTGTCGCTCATGGGGTGTCGCCTCCTTCGGGGTCGGGGGCCTGGGGGGGCTCGGGCTTGTGGTCGGGCTCGGGCTTGGGGTCGGGCTTCGGCGCGGCCTGGGGAGCTTCCGGGGTGCGGTCCTGTTCCCGTTCCGGGGTGGTGCCGGGGGCCGGGCGGTGCCAGGGGGCGTCGGTGGAGCGCGGGGCGGTGGGGGCCTTGGGCGCGGCGGTGTCGCCGGTGGCGGCCGCCTGCTGGCTGGCCGAGCCGGCGCTCACGCTGCGGGTGCGCCGGGCCGGGCGCTCGGCCGCGGCGCCCGCCGCCCCCGCCGCCCGCGCACCGCGCGCCGGACGGGCCGGGGCGGGCGGCAACTGGCCCTTGAGCGGCCCCCATTCGTTGGGGTCGGGCACGCCCGGCGGCAGCATCTGCCGCCGCTTGGGCCCGCCGTGTTCGGACTCCCCCGGCTCCTTGGCGCCCGGCCACGCCTTGGCGACCCGGGCCGCCAGCACGAAGTCCTTGCGCAGCGGATGGCCCTCGAAGGTCTCCGGCAGCAGCAGCGGCACCAGGTGCGGGTGGCCGGTGAAGTCCACGCCGAACATCTCGTGGGTCTCCCGCTCGTGCCAGCCGGCGCCCGCGAACACGCCCACGGCGGTGGGCAGCGCGGGCGCGTCGTGCGGCACGGTGGTCCGTACGACCAGCCGGCGGACCGTTCCGGGGCGGCTCACGTCGGCGAGGTGGGCGCAGATCCGGAAGCCGGTGCCGGGCTCGTCGACGGCGCTCAGCCAGTCGAAGTAGGTGCAGCCGAGGTCGTCGCGGGCGGCGGTCAGCGCGGCGGTCCAGGCGTCCGCCGGCACGTCGACGGTCAGCAGGCCGTACGCCAGCTCGGCCGCCGCGCCCGGGCCGAAGAGCTGGGCGGCGGGGGCGGGCAGCCAGCCGACGGGGGCTTGCTCCGGGGCCGGTGCCGGTGCCGGTGCCGGTGCCTGCTCCTGGGGCTGCTGCTCGGGCTGGTCGCTCATCGCGGTTCCTCCCCAGGGGTCCCCGGGGTCCCAGCGGTCCCGGGGGTGCCCGGTGCGGGCGGCGGGGTCACCAGGCCGCTGCGGAGCGCGGCCGCGGACGGCCGGCCGGCCTGTCCGTAGCGCTCGCCGAGCGACTCCCGGGCGATCTTCTCCTGGAGCTTGAGGATGCCCTGGAGCAGCGCCTCCGGGCGCGGCGGGCAGCCGGGGACGTAGACGTCCACCGGGATGATCTGGTCGACGCCCTTGGTGACGGAGTACGAGTCCCAGTAGGGGCCGCCGCAGTTGGAGCAGGCGCCGAAGGAGATGACGTACTTCGGCTCCGGCATCTGCTCGTAGAGCCGCTTGACCGCGGGCGCCATCTTGTCGGTGACGGTGCCGGAGACGACCATCAGGTCGGCCTGGCGGGGACCGGGCGCGAACGGGATCACGCCGAGCCGGATGAAGTCGTGCCGGGCCATGGACGCGGCGATGAACTCGATGGCGCAGCAGGCCAGGCCGAAGTTGAAGACCCACAGGCTGTAGCGGCGGCCCCAGTTCAGGACCACCTTCATGGGCTCGGGCGCGAGCCGGGACAGCGCGCCGAGGCGCCGCGGCTCCGGCAGCGGGACGGGCGCCGGGGCGGCGGGCGCGGCGGAGGCGGAGGCGGACGCGGCGGAGGCGGGGTTCACGTCCATTCCAGGACGCCCTTCTTGTACGCGTAGAGCAGGCCGATGGCGAGGAAGCCGAGGAAGACGAACATCTCCACCAGCGTGACACCGCCGAAGCCGGGCGCGGCGAAGACCGTCGCCCAGGGGAAGAGGAAGATCGAGTCGACGGCGAAGACGACGTAGAGGAAGGCGTAGACGTAGTAGCGGACCTGGGTGTGCGCCCAGCCCTCGCCGACCGGGTCGACACCGCATTCGTACGTCAGCAGCTTCTCGGGCGTGGGCACGACAGGGCGCAGCAGCCGCCCGGCCCCGAAGGCCGCGGCGACGAACAGCACCCCGACCACGGCGATGATCCCGACGGCCGCATAGCCCTGGAAATAGTCCGCGGCGACGGTGGTGCGTACGGTCGCGTCCGGCACGTCCGCCCCTCGCTCCCTGACTGCGTTTCTTGAAACGACTTTTACACGATCTGTACGGACGGGAGTCTAGGCCCTGCCCCGGAGACGCCCACCAGGCGCGTCTTCCCGGATGGCCGGGGTTGTCCCCACTTCGCCCGTGATGGGTGGCCGGCAGCGTAGACGGCGGACCCGCTTGTCTCATGGACTGTCTCAGCCAGCGGACGCGAGGCGTCTGGATGGCGGGATGCCGGGTCGGTGTCAGGGGGTGGGGGCGGCTCCGTACGGGCCCGGTGGGGTCGGGGGTG
>NZ_LLZI01000062.1 GCF_001509485.1 Streptomyces sp. NRRL F-4489 | reverse complement strand
GCCCCCGCCCCTAACCGAACGCAACAAAAAACCGCCCCGGAACCGCATTGCGGTCCCGGGGCGGCTTCGTTCGACTCAGGCTGTCAGGCCATCAGCCCTTAGTCCTTGTTCAGGTTAGGACCCGCGCCGCCCGTCGCCGATTCCACCGGCGGAGCGCTCGGCACCGCCGACTTCTCCTCGCCGCGGAACGTGAACTTGGCGGCCTCGCCCTCACCCTCGACATCGACGACCACGATGTGGCCCGGACGCAGCTCGTTGAAGAGGATCTTCTCCGAGAGGGCGTCCTCGATCTCGCGCTGGATCGTGCGGCGCAGCGGACGGGCGCCGAGCACCGGGTCGTAGCCCCGCTTGGCCAGCAGCGACTTGGCCTCGCCGCTGAGCTCGAGGCCCATGTCGCGGTCCTTCAGCCGCTCGTCCACCTTGGCGATCATCAGGTCGACGATCTGGATGATGTCTTCCTGCGACAGCTGGTGGAAGACCACGGTGTCATCGACACGGTTGAGGAACTCGGGCCGGAAGTGCTGCTTGAGCTCTTCGTTGACCTTCGCCTTCATCCGCTCGTAGCCGGTCTTGACGTCGCCCTGGGCGGCGAAGCCCAGGTTGAAGCCCTTGGAGATGTCCCGGGTGCCGAGGTTGGTGGTCATGATGATGACCGTGTTCTTGAAGTCCACGACCCGGCCCTGGGAGTCGGTCAGGCGACCGTCCTCCAGGATCTGCAGCAGCGAGTTGAAGATGTCCGGGTGGGCCTTCTCGACCTCGTCGAAGAGGACGACCGAGAACGGCTTGCGGCGCACCTTCTCCGTCAGCTGGCCGCCCTCCTCGTAGCCCACGTAGCCGGGGGGCGAACCGAAGAGGCGCGAGACCGTGTGCTTCTCGCTGAACTCCGACATGTCGAGGGAGATCAGCGCGTCCTCGTCGCCGAACAGGAACTCGGCGAGCGTCTTGGACAGCTCGGTCTTACCGACACCGGACGGGCCGGCGAAGATGAACGAGCCACCGGGGCGCTTGGGGTCCTTCAGACCGGCGCGGGTGCGGCGGATGGCCTGCGAGAGCGCCTTGATGGCGTCCTTCTGGCCGATGACGCGCTTGTGCAGCTCGTCTTCCATCCGCAGGAGCCGGCTGGACTCCTCCTCGGTGAGCTTGAAGACCGGGATGCCGGTGGCCGTGGCCAGGACCTCGGCGATCAGCTCCTCGTCCACCTCGGCGACGACGTCCATGTCGCCGGCCTTCCACTCCTTCTCCCGCTTCGCCTTCGCGGCCAGGAGCTGCTTCTCCTTGTCGCGCAGGCCGGCGGCCATCTCGAAGTCCTGCGAGTCGATCGCGGACTCCTTCTCGCGGCGCACGTCGGCGATCTTCTCGTCGAACTCGCGGAGGTCCGGCGGCGCGGTCATCCGGCGGATGCGCATCCGGGAACCGGCCTCGTCGATCAGGTCGATCGCCTTGTCCGGAAGGAAGCGGTCGGAGATGTAGCGGTCGGCCAGGGTGGCGGCGGCGACCAGCGCGGCGTCCGTGATGGACACCCGGTGGTGCGCCTCGTAGCGGTCCCGCAGGCCCTTGAGGATCTCGATGGTGTGCGGCAGCGACGGCTCGGCGACCTGGATGGGCTGGAAGCGGCGCTCCAGGGCCGCGTCCTTCTCCAGGTGCTTGCGGTACTCGTCCAGCGTCGTCGCACCGATGGTCTGCAGCTCGCCGCGGGCCAGCATCGGCTTGAGGATGCTGGCGGCGTCGATCGCGCCCTCGGCGGCGCCCGCGCCGACCAGGGTGTGCAGCTCGTCGATGAACAGGATGATGTCGCCGCGGGTGCGGATCTCCTTGAGGACCTTCTTCAGGCGCTCCTCGAAGTCACCGCGGTACCGGGAGCCGGCGACCAGGGCACCGAGGTCGAGGGTGTAGAGGTGCTTGTCCTTGAGGGTCTCGGGCACCTCGCCCTTGACGATGGCCTGCGCCAGGCCCTCGACGACCGCCGTCTTGCCGACGCCGGGCTCGCCGATGAGGACCGGGTTGTTCTTCGTACGGCGGGACAGGACCTGCATGACCCGCTCGATTTCCTTCTCGCGCCCGATGACCGGGTCGAGCTTGGTCTCCCGGGCGGCCTGCGTGAGGTTGCGGCCGAACTGGTCCAGGACCAGGGAGGTCGAGGGCGTGCCCTCGGCGGGGCCGCCGGCGGTGGCGGCCTCCTTGCCCTGGTAGCCGGAGAGCAGCTGGATGACCTGCTGCCGGACCCTGTTCAGGTCGGCGCCCAGCTTGACGAGGACCTGGGCGGCGACGCCCTCGCCCTCGCGGATCAGGCCGAGCAGGATGTGCTCGGTGCCGATGTAGTTGTGGCCGAGCTGGAGGGCCTCGCGGAGCGACAGCTCCAGGACCTTCTTGGCACGGGGAGTGAAGGGGATGTGACCGGACGGGGCCTGCTGGCCCTGGCCGATGATCTCCTCCACCTGCTGGCGGACCGCCTCGAGCGAAATGCCGAGGCTCTCCAGGGCCTTAGCGGCGACACCCTCACCCTCGTGGATCAGACCCAGGAGGATGTGTTCGGTGCCGATGTAGTTGTGGTTGAGCATCCGGGCTTCTTCCTGAGCCAGGACGACAACCCGCCGCGCACGGTCGGTGAACCTCTCGAACATCGTTAATCGCTCCTCAGAGCGGTCAGGCAGTAAGGGGTCGGTCCCCTCCCTGTCCTTCCGCATGCTAGTCCCGCAGGGCGGGACAGCTCATTCCAACTGCCGACACCCGTCCGGATCACCCCGCTCCGACGGGGAAATTTACTGCCGAACAGCTGACATCTGCTCCAACTCGATGGTGCGAGACGATGTTCCCGCAGGCCAGGCATATACGCATGCCGCCACTACGCCCGTGGCGAACGCGCCCCTCGCCGACACACCGCCCGCCGCCCTCCGAAGGCGGCGGCGAACTGCTCCGTGCGCCGGTCACAGCGTCTCTTCCCACTGAGACCTTCTTACCCGCTGCCACTGACACTCCATGCGGCGCGGGCCTTTTCCCTCCGCTACGGGCGAACAACCGCGCGCCCCGCGATGCTTCCGCACTCCCCGCCGCCTTATACGGAATGCAATGCTCCGCACACCCAACGTAACCTTCCGCCGGGTCGGGAGTTGCACCGGGCATGCCCCGCGCCCTTCCGCGACCCCGCTCGCCCCTCGCCGCCGTACGCCGGTGGTACGAGGAGGAGCTGCACTGGCCGACCACCGGCACCGAGCCGGTGGAGCTGCTGACCGGGGTCCGCTTCGACGTCCTGGAGATGCCCGCCGACGCGGGGCGCGCCGTGCTGCGGCGGCTGCCGTACCCCGGCCCGGTGGCGCTGCTGCGGCCCGCACACGGCGGGAAGCGCCCGCAGGATCGGCCGAAACTGCTCCTGCTCATCGCGCCGGGCGGCGCGGAGGAGCTGCCGGGAATCCTGGAGTGGCTGGAGTGGGGCACGCTCGCGGCGGACCTCACGGCACGCGGGCCCGGGGGGCGGATGCCGGCGCCGGCGCCGCCCTCGGGGTGCCGCCCCTCAGGCGGCTTCGGCGCGCGGGAGGCCGCGGGCTGGGTGCGGCCTCCCCGGCCTGGGTACGAGGCACTCGATTCCCTGCCCGCCACGGGGATCGGGGCAGGAATCGGGGACGGTGGGGGCGCCCCCGACCTCGTACGGCTCGTGAGCGCGGCGGCGACGGAATGCCACCGGGCCCGGTTGGGTCGTGCTCGTAATGGTCAATCGGATCGCGCCTGCGGCGCTCAGCCGTTGGCCTTCTCGTATGCCTCGCGAATGTCGGCGGGGACCCGGCCGCGGTCATTGACGTTGTAGCCGTTCTCCTTCGCCCAGGCGCGGATCTTCGCGGTGTCCTGCGCGCCGCCGGAAGCCGGACGGGCCTTGCCGCGGCCCGCGGAACGGCCACCGGTCTTGCGGCCGGCCTTCACGAACTCGGCCAGCGACTCGCGGAGCTTCTCCGCGTTGGCGTCGGAGAGGTCGATCTCGTAGGACTTACCGTCGAGAGCGAACGTCACCGTCTCGTGCGCCTCGCCACCGTCGAGGTCGTCGACAAGAAGAACCTGAACCTTCTGTGCCACCAGGTTTCCCTTTCATCGAATGCGGATTACGACGGAAAGCAAACCGCTTTTCCGGGAAAAACACAAACCCTTGGGTAGGGTTCACTTGCCCGCACAGCGGGGAACGCATGCTTCCGTAGCCATGAGATAGGGGAGCGATTCGGACATAGAACGCTGATCACAGGTGCAGAAGCATGCGGCTGTTGCCCAGGGTGTTGGGCTTCACTCGTTCGAGGCCCAGGAACTCCGCGACGCCCTCGTCATAGGAACGCAGCAGTTCGCTGTAGACATCCCCGTCCACGGGCGTCTCGCCGATCTCGACGAAGCCGTGCTTGGCGAAGAAGTCGACTTCGAAGGTGAGGCAGAAAATGCGCCGCACGCCCAGCCACCGGGCGGTGGCCAGCAGCTTGGCGAGGACCTGGTGGCCGACGCCGGCGCCGCGCAGCGCGGGGTCCACGGCCAGGGTGCGGACCTCGGCGAGGTCTTCCCACATGACGTGCAGGGCGCCGCAGCCGACGACCTCGGCGTCCTCGTCCCGCTCGGCGACCCAGAACTCCTGGATGTCCTCGTAAAGCGTGACGGTGGCTTTGTCGAGCAGGATCCCCTCGCGCGCGTAGGCGTCGATGAGGCGGCGTACGGCCGGGACATCGCCGGTCCGGGCGCGGCGGACGGTGAGCCCTTTTGAATGCGCTGGCATGCCCGGACGCTATCGCTCCGTGCGGCCGGCCTCCGCTCCGGGTTCATCTCCGGTGCCGGCCGGGGCTTCACCGGCGGCGGGCGGCTGTTCTTCGCGGGGCGCTTCCCGGCGCTCTTCCCGTTGCCCTTCCCGGGAGCCTTCCCGGGCGGCGGTGTGTTCTTCTCCGTCGTGCTCGGGGTCGTCGGCCTGCACCATGCGGACGGCATCGCGCAGGGCTTGCCGTTGTTCCGGCGACATCATGCCGAAGAAGGCGACGAGTGCGGCCGCGGGGTTGTCACTGGCGGACCACGCTTCGTTCATCAGTGCGGCCGAGTAGGCGGCGCGAGTGGAGACCGCCTCATATCGATAGGCGCGGCCTTCGGCTTCGCGGCGGACCCAGCCCTTCTGATGGAGGTTGTCCAATACGGTCATGACCGTTGTGTAGGCGATCGACCGCTCCTTCTGGAGATCCTCCAGGACTTCCCGAACGGTGACCGGGCGGTTCCACTCCCAGACCCGCGTCATGACCGCGTCTTCCAGATCACCCAAGCGTCTCGGCACACAAGAAGAATAGTGGGAGATGTCGTGAATGCCCGTTGATCTCGTTGCGTTTGGCCGGGAAAAAGGCGGTACGGCCCGGGACGGTCAATCCCGGGCCGTACGTGGTGCGACGGCCGCCGGAAAAGGCGGCGGTGCGGTGACGCTTCAGGGGGCCATCGGAGGAGGCGCGCCCCCGGGGGTGCTTCAGGCGCCGAACGCCTTGGGCTCCTGCCCGGCGGCCTCGGCGCGCGCGAACGCGTCGTCGACGGCCGCGTCCTCCTTGGCCTTGTTCGCCCCGCCCTGGCTCTTGACGATCGTGACGATCAGGCACGTGAAGGCCACTGCCATCACGACGGGCGGAAGCAGCGCTGCGACGTAATCCATGGCGTGGGGGCCTCCTTCAAGGCGTGAGCCCGCGGCTAATACGGAAGCCAGGGTACGCAGCGCTCAGGCGGTGCGGGTCTCCGGGGGCGGCGCGGGCTTGCGGCGGGGCGGGAAGACCTCGCCCGGGGTGGGGATGGGCCGGTCGGGCCGCGGGCCCTTGGGGCCGGGCGCGGGCTTGGCCGGTTCCCTGCGAGGGGCGGGGCGCGGCTCCCTCCGGGGCTCCCGCTCGGGCTCCGGCCCGGAGGCGGCGTCCGGGCCGCCGCGGTGGCCGGTTCCGGCCGGTCGCGGCCGGGCCGTCGTACGGCCGCCCGGCGGGACGTCCGGGACCGGGCCGCAGCGCCCGCCGGGGAGCGCGCGCAGCCGGGCCCGTACGGAGTGTTCGGCGAGCCGCTCGCAGTGCCGCAGGAGGGCGCCGCGGCGTTTGCGTTCGGCCTCGGTGGCGGGCCGGGCGAGCAGCGAGCGCAGCGCGGCGAGGTCGTCGGGACCGGGGACGTGGCCGGCCGCCAGCGCCTCCTGGAGCCGCGTGAGGTAGCCGGTGGCGGCACCGGGCAGGGCGGCGCGGTAGCGGGCGAGGTCGGCGAGCAGGAAGGCGCGCAGGCGGGCGCCTTCGCGGACCGCCTCGTCCACCGCCTCGGCCAGCCGGAGGTATTCCTGGACGTCCTGTGCCCGGTCCGGCCCGAGGGGGGCCGGCGGGACGGCGGGGGAGGTCGTCTGGAGGGCATGGGCGAGGGCGCGACGGAGCACACGCAACTCATCGGCGCCGAAGGCCATGCCGCCGCGGGGTCCGTATGGCATTGGCATGCGGCGACTTTACGACCGATTCGGACAAAAGCCGCTTAATTCGTGAACGGTGGCGCGGCAGCGGGGCGCGCGTCACACGGGCGCCCCAGTGGGCACCGGGCGCGCACCCTCCGCCGCGCTCCCGTCAGGCCGCCGCCGGAGCCGCCCTCAGAGCCGCCCGACGTTCCGCTCGTAGACCAGGCGCAGGCCGATCAGCGTCAGCCAGGGCTCGTGCTCGTCGATCACCGAGGACTCGCCGAGCACCATCGGGGCCAGCCCGCCGGTCGCGATCACCGTCACGTCGTCGGGGTCGTCGGCCAGTTCCCGGGCCATCCGCTGCACCACGCCGTCCACCTGGCCGGCGAAGCCGTAGAGGATGCCGGACTGCATCGCCTCGACGGTGTTCTTCCCGATGACGCTGCGCGGCCGGGCCAGCTCGATCTTGCGGAGCTGGGCGCCCTTGACGCCCAGCGCGTCCACGGAGATCTCGATGCCCGGGGCGATCACGCCGCCCACGTACTCGCCGCGGACGCTGACCGCGTCGAACGTGGTCGCGGTGCCGAAGTCCACGACGACCGCCGGGCCGCCGTACAGCTCGACGGCGGCCAGCGCGTTGATGATCCGGTCCGCGCCGACCTCCTTGGGGTTGTCCATGAGGATCGGCACGCCGGTCTTGACGCCCGGCTCCACCAGGACGGCGGGCACGTCCCCGTAATAGCGGCGGGTCACCTCGCGCAGCTCGTGGAGGACCGAGGGGACCGTCGAGCAGATGGAGATGCCCTCGATGCCGTCGCCCAGTTCTTCCCCGAGCAGCGGGTGCATGCCCATGAGGCCCTGGAGCAGCACCGCCAGTTCGTCGGCGGTGCGCCGGGCGTCGGTGGAGATCCGCCAGTGCTCGACGATCTCCTCCCCGTCGAACAGGCCCAGGACCGTGTGCGTATTGCCTACGTCGATGGTCAGCAGCATGGCGTCAGCGGCTCTCGTCGTCGCTCTCGCGCAGGTCCAGCCCGATGTCGAGGACCCGGGCGGAGTGGGTGAGCGCGCCCACGGCCAGGTAGTCGACGCCCGCCTCCGCGTAGGCGCGGGCGTTGTCCAGGGTGAGCCGGCCGGAGGACTCCAGGGCCGCGCGGCCGGCGACCAGCTCCACCGCCTCCCGGGTCTGCTCCGGGGTGAAGTTGTCCAGGAGGATGAGGTCGGCGCCCTCGGCCAGGATGGGCGGGATCTGGTCGAGCCGGTCGACCTCCACCTCGATGGGCACCCCGGGGAACTCGCCGCGCACGGCGGTGAACGCCTCCGCGACGCCGCCGGCGGCCACGACGTGGTTGTCCTTGATCAGCGCGGCGTCGGACAGCGACATCCGGTGGTTGACGCCGCCGCCGCAGCGCACCGCGTACTTCTCCAGGGCGCGCAGGCCCGGCGTCGTCTTGCGGGTGTCGCGGACGCGGGCCTTGGTGCCGTCCAGGACGTCCGCCCAGGCGCGGGTGAGGGTGGCGATGCCGGAGAGGCGGCCGAGGAGGTTCAGGGCGCTGCGCTCGGCCGTCAGCAGGTCGCGGGTGCGGGTGGTGACGGACAGCAGCTTCTGGCCGGCGGTGACCCGCTCGCCGTCCTCGACGTGCCGCTCGACGGCGAACTCGTCGGTGCAGACCACGGACAGCACCGCCTCGGCGATCCGCAGCCCGGCGACCGTGCCGTCCTCGCGGGCGGTGAAGTCGCCGGTGGCGACGGCGTCCTCGGGGACGGTGGCCACGGTGGTGACGTCCACGCCCTGGTCGAGGTCCTCCTCGATGGCCATGTGGGCGATGTCCTCCACCTGGACGGGGTCGAGGCCCGCGGCCACCAGGAGGGCGGCCAGGTCGGGGTCGAGCCCGCAGTTCAGCGGGTCCAGCTCGTAGGCGTCGCCGTCACCGGCGCAGCCGCAGGCGTCACC
Source organism: Streptomyces sp. NRRL F-4489 (assembly GCF_001509485.1). Taxonomy (GTDB): domain Bacteria; phylum Actinomycetota; class Actinomycetes; order Streptomycetales; family Streptomycetaceae; genus Streptomyces. The sequence goes on along the minus strand of NZ_LLZI01000062.1, from coordinate 1,928 downwards.
GCAGCCGCCGCCGGCGGAAACGGCGGGCGCGGCGCCGGGCCGGCCGATCTGGAGGAGGGGGAGGTCGTCGGGGGTGCTGCTCACGGGCTGGGCTCCGAATCGGGAGTGGGGACGGACTGAGGGGTCGGGCCGGCGGTCGGCGGGAAGCCGGCGGTCCGGGTGGACTGGACGGCGAGGGAGCGGTCCGCACCGAGGGTGATGCGGAAGTGGCGCCGCCAGGTGGCATCGTCGCGGTCCGGGTGGTCCTCGCGCCAATGGCAGCCGCGGGTCTCCTCCCGGAGGCGGGCGGCGGCCACCAGGACCCGGGCCACGCACAGCAGGTTGGTCGCCTCCCAGGCTTCCACACCGGGCACGGGGGGCTTGGCGGAGTCGGCGGCGGGGCCGGCGGCCCGGACGGCCTCCGCGGCCTCCACGGCCTCCCTGTGGAGCCGTTCGAGGCCGTCGGCCGCCCCGGCCAGGCTGTCCGCGCTGCGCAGCACCCCGGCACCCGACGTCATGATCCGCTGGACGGCGGTACGGGCCTCCGGCGCCAGCAGGGGCAGCGGGGACCGGGCCTCCACCGGGGCGGGGGCCTGGGCGGCCGGCAGCCGGGCGGCGATGTCCGCGGCGATCCGCTCGGCGAACACCAGCCCCTCCAGCAAGGAGTTGGAGGCCAGCCGGTTGGCGCCGTGCACGCCCGTGCAGGCCACCTCACCGCACGCGTAGAGGCCGGGGACGGTGGTCCGGCCGTGCAGGTCGGTGCGGACGCCGCCGGAGGCGTAGTGGGCCGCCGGGGCGACCGGGATCGGCTCGGTGACCGGGTCGATGCCGTGCGCCCGGCAGGCGGCCAGGATCGTCGGGAAGCGGCGCTGCCACATCTCGGGGCCGAAGTGGCGGCCGTCCAGGTACATGTGCGTGGTGCCCTGCTCCTGGGCGCGGCGCATGATCGCCTTGGCCACGATGTCCCGGGGGGCCAGCTCGGCGAGTTCGTGCTGCCCCACCATGAAGCGCGTGCCGGCGGCGTCCACCAGGTGGGCGCCCTCGCCGCGCACCGCCTCGGAGATCAGCGGCTGCTGGCCCTCGGCCTCCGGCCCCAGGTAGAGCACGGTCGGGTGGAACTGCACGAACTCCAGGTCGGACACCTCCGCCCCGGCACGCAGCGCCAGGGCGACCCCGTCTCCGGTGGAGACCGGCGGGTTGGTGGTCGCGGAGAACACCTGCCCCATGCCCCCGGTGGCGAGCACCACCGCCGGGGCGTGCACGGCGCCCACGCCGTCGTGCTGGCCCTCGCCCATGACGTGCAGGGTGACGCCGGCGGTGCGGCCCTCGGCGTCCGTCAGGAGGTCCAGGACCAGCGCGTTCTCGATGGTGCGCAGGCCCGCGTCGCGGACCGCGGCGACCAGCGCCCGGGAGATCTCGGCCCCGGTGGCGTCGCCGCCGGCGTGCGCGATCCGGTGGCGGTGGTGGCCGCCCTCCCGGGTGAGCGCGATCTCGTCGCTCCCGGGGGCGGTGTCGAAGCGCGCCCCGGCCGCGATCAGCCGGCGCACGGCGTCCGGCCCCTCGGTGACCAGCGCCCGCACGGCCTCCTCGTCGCACAGCCCGGCGCCGGCGACGAGGGTGTCGGCCAGATGCTGCTCGGGGCTGTCGCCCTCCCCGAGGGCGGCGGCGACACCGCCCTGCGCCCACCGGGTCGAGCCGTCGTCCAGCCGCGCCTTGGTGACGACGACCGTCCGGCGGCCGGCCGCGGCGCAGCGCAGCGCGGCGGTCAGCCCGGCGACGCCCGAGCCCACGACGACGACGTCCGCCGCGATGGACCACCCGGGCGCGGGGGCGGTGAGACGTATGCCGGCGGTACCGCCGGCCGTTCCGGTAGCGCTCATCGGGCCGCTCCGAGGGGACCTTGGGGTGGGGTGGTGGGCGTTTTGCGGGTGGGGGGCTGGGCTTTGGGG
>NZ_LLZI01000061.1 GCF_001509485.1 Streptomyces sp. NRRL F-4489 | reverse complement strand
CCCCCCGCCGGGGCCGCCGGCCCCCCCCGCCCCCCCCGCCGCCCGCCGGGCCCCCCCCAGCCCCGCCGAGGAGGCCGCGGCCGCCGCGCCGGGCGCCGCCGCCATCCCCGCGCAGGGCCCCGCCCCCGCCGGGCGGCCGGCGCTGCCCGAGGGCGCGGACGAGTCCGGGCACACCTCCGGGCGGGCGTTCAGCGTGCGCACGCTCGGCCAGGGCGTGCCGTTCGCCCAGCAGTTGGCCGACCCGCGGCGTCCGGGGCCGCAGCCCGGTGCCGTACCCGCGGGCGGTACGCCGCCGGGCGGCACCTCCGCCGGTTCCGGCCGCCGCCGCAAGCTCGCCGCGCCCCCGCCAGAAGGGGAGCGCGGGGAGGCCGCCGCCCCCGGTTCCGTACCGCACCAGGCCGCCGCCCCCCAGCCGCAGCCGCCCGCCCGCCCCAAGCAGCCGGGCGGCCCGCACGGGCACCTCATGGACGCCAGTGAGGGCCGGGCGTTCGCCATCTCCGCGCCCGACGAGGGCAGCGAGGGCCCCGAGCCGCTGGACGGCCCGAACGGCGCGGTCGAGGTGACGGAACGTCAGCAGCCGCCCCTGGACGACGAGTTGCCGCCGGAGCCGCTGGACAACCCGCGCCGGCTGCTGGTCTGGCCGGCCCCCGACGTCGCCACCCAGCAGGCGCTCAGCGACCGCGGCTACCGCCCGGTGATCGTCAACTCCCGCGAGGAGGTGGACGCGCAGATCGCCGCGTACCCGGCGGCGCTGTTCGTCGATCCGCTGACCGGGCCGATCACCCGGACCGCGCTCCAGTCGCTGCGCCAGGCTGCCGGGGCCGCCGAGGTGCCGGTACTGGTGACCGCCGGACTGGGCCAGGCCACCCGGGAGGCGGCGTACGGCGCCGACCCGGCGGTGCTGCTGAAGGCGCTCGCCCCGCGCGACCGCGAGGACGTCCCGCCGCGGGTCCTGCTCATCGAGCAGAACGACGCCATCGCGGGCGCCCTGACCGCCTCGCTGGAACGGCGCGGGATGCGGGTCGGCCGGGCCGGTGCGGACACCGACGCGGTCGCCCTGGCGACGCAGCTGCGGCCCAACCTCGTGGTGATGGACCTGATGCAGGTGCGCCGCCGCCGCGCCGGGATCGTGGACTGGCTGCGCGCCAACGGCCTGCTGGACCGCACCCCGCTGGTCGTCTACACCGCCGCCGACCTGGACCCGGCGCAGCTCCCGGGCCTGGCCTCCGGCGAGACGGTGCTCTTCCTCGCGGAACGTTCCACCAGCGCCGAGGTCCAGACCCGCATCGTCGACCTGCTGGCGAAGATCGGAACGAACTGACCCGTCCACAGGCTGCATGGTGGGCCCGCCCCCGTGGGCCCACCCCTGCCCACGGGGGCACCTAGGGGCGCCCCACACAGCTCACCCCAACACCGTCACCTCCAACTCCCCCTCCGCGTACTGCCGCCGCAGCACCTTCTTGTCGAACTTCCCCACGCTCGTCTTCGGCACCGACGGAATCACCGCCCACCGCTCCGGCAGCTGCCAGCGCGCGATCCGCTCGCCGAGGAACGCCCGCAGCTCCTCGTACGTGATCGCGGTGCCGTCCGTCAGCACCACCGTGGCCAGCGGCCGTTCGCCCCACTTCTCGTCGGGCACGGCCACCACGGCGGCCTCCGCGACGCCCGGGTGGGCCATCAGGTGGTTCTCCAGCTCGACCGAGGAGATCCACTCGCCGCCGGACTTGATGACGTCCTTGGCCCGGTCGGTCAGCGTCAGATAGCCGTCCGGGGTGATCGTCCCGACGTCGCCGGTGCGCAGCCAGCCGTCCGGGCTGAACTTGTCCTCCGGCCGCAGCGGCCCGCCGTCCGCACCGCCGTAGTACGCGCCCGCGATCCACGGGCCGCGGACCTCCAGCTCACCGGCGGCGGTGCCGTCCCAGTGCAGTTCCTCGCCGGACGGGCCGATCAGCCGCGCCTCGACGGAGGCCGGGAAACGGCCCTGGGTGGCGCGGTAGGCCCACTCCTCCTCGGCGTCCAGCCCGGCCGGCGGGTGCGAGACGCAGCCCAGCGGGGACGTCTCGGTCATGCCCCAGGCGTGGACGACGCGGATGCCGTGCCGCTCCTCGAAGCCGCGCATCAGGGCGGGCGGGCAGGCGGAGCCGCCGATGACGACGGTCCGCAGACAGGCCACGTCCCGCTTGCGCGCGTCCAGCTCGGCCAGCAGCCCCTGCCAGATGGTCGGGACCGCGGCCCCGATGGTGGGCCGGACGGTCTCGATCATCTCCGCCAGCGGGGCGGGCTGGAGGAACCGGTCCGGCATCAGCAGCGAAGCCCCCGCCATGAACGCCGCATGCGGCAAACCCCAAGCATTCACATGGAACATGGGCACTACGGGCAGCGTCACATCCCGCGCGCTGAGCGCGAACGCCTCCGCCGTATTCACCTGCAGCGAGTGCAGATACAGCGAACGGTGGCTGTAGAGCACCCCCTTGGGCTCCCCGGTCGTCCCGGACGTGTAGCAGAGCGCCGCCGCCTCCCGCTCGTCCAGCTGGGGCCAGTCGTAGTGCTCCGGGCGGCCGGCGAGCAGCTCCTCGTAGTCGTGCACGGCGACGTGGCCGCCGGCCAGCGGCGCGCGGTCACCGGGCCCGACCACGACCACATGCGCCACCTGGGGCAGCCGGGGCAGGAGGGACGCGAGCAGCGGCACGAGCGAACCGTTGACGAGGATCACCCGGTCCCCGGCGTGCTGGATGATCCAGGTCAGCTGCTCGGCCGGGAGCCGGAGATTGAGCGTGTGCAGCACCGCCCCCATCGCCGGAATGCCCAGATACGCCTCCATATGCTCGCTGTTGTTCCACATGAGCGTCCCGACCCGCTCCTCCGGAACCACCCCGAGCGCATCCCGCAGCGCATGCGCCAGCCGCGCCGCCCGCCCCCCGATCTCCGCGAAGCTGCGCCGCCGCGGCTCCCCCTCGCCGGTCCAGGTGATGACCTGCGCCGACCCGTGGACCGTCCTGCCGTGCTCCAGGATTCGGCTGATCAGAAGTGGTACGTCTTGCATCGTGCCGTGCACAGAACCTCCCGGGGGTGCCTTCGCCGCTTCGCGACCCGTGGCGACGATTCTGCTGGGGTAACGCGCGGTACGTCACTACCGCCGGGTAGTGCCGGTGTTCCCTCGTGCGATGCCGTCGGCCGAGGTCCGCCGCGTGCGCCCGTGTGCGCACGGCCACCGGAAAGGGGCTACTTACCGCTGTCTTCGGCGAGGGTATGGGCGACGAGCGCGTTGGCGTGGCCGTGGCCGAGTCCGTGCTCGGCCTTGAGCCAGGCGACGAGTTCCATGTGCCTGGTCAGGGGCGAGGCGCGGATGAGGTCCTTCCACTCCGCTATGGGGCGGCCGTACTTCTTCTCGATCGAGGGGAAGTAGCTGGCGGGGCCCTTCACCGGTCCGGTCATCGCGGTGTCCTGTCTCTCTCTGTCGTGATCTTGATCGTTGCCATGGCCGCGCCCGCGACGCGCGGGCGCGTGCCGCTACGTCCGCGCGCGTACCGCTATGTCCGCGCCGCGGGGAGCGTCGTCATCAGCCGGGCGGTGACGGCCGTGAGCCACAGGAGGCCGAGTCCGGCTCCGGCGGTGAAGGCCGGCACGGCGACGGCGGCGGGAGCCTCGGGAGCACCCGCGGGGAAGCCCGCCCCCGGGTCCGCGGTGAATATCGCGGCGAGGGCGAACGAGAGCCCGAACACGCCAATCAGGCGCGGCGCCCACGTGCCGGCGGGTGCGCCGTCCAGTGCCCGGCGGATCCCGGCCGCACCGGCGGTGGCCAGCATGCCGGTCAGCAGGAAGCCGGTCACCTGGATCCAGCCGAGATCGCCGAGACTGAGCTGGCTGATCGCGTTGCGGGTGAAGTCGAAGCCGTCGCGGGTGAGTCCCTGGACGGCTCCGAGTCCCAGGAACAGCGGACCTGCCGTGACGCCGCCCGCCAGCAGAAGCCGCGTCGTCGGCCGGGCCGGCGCGGAGCGGGCCGTGCCCGGAACGCCGAACGTCTGGGTCATGCGATTCCCCCCCTGCGTAGAACTAGACGGTGCAGTACCCGTCGGAGCCGGGCGCTAGAGTGGCACACCAGAACTGGACTGTCCAGTACCGAAGGATTGAAGGTTGGCGATGGAAGCGAGCGAGCAAGGCCGGTCCGCCCGCAAGCGCAAGGCGATCCTGGAGGCCGCGACCGAGGCGTTCATGGCCAGGGGATACGCCGGGACCAGCATGGACGACATCGCGAAGCAGGCCGCGGTCTCCAAGCAGACCGTCTACAAGCACTTCGCGGACAAGGAGAAGCTGTTCGCCGAGGTCGTCCTGGCCACGACCGACCGGGTCGACGCCATGGTCGACCTGGTGGCCGACATCCCGGCCGACGCCGAGGCACTGGAAGCGAACCTGACCCGCCTGGCCGGCCAGTTCCTGACCGCCCTCACCCAGCCCCACGTGCTCCAGCTGCGGCGCCTGATCATCGCCAACGCCGACACGTTCCCCGAACTCGGCGCCACGTGGTACGAGCAAGGCTTCGAACGCGTCCTCGCCACCCTGGCGGCCACCTTCCAGCGCCTCGCCGACCACGGACTCCTCCGCGTCCCCGACGCCCACCTGGCCGCCAACCACTTCGCCGGCCTGCTGCTGTGGATTCCCGTGAACAAGGCCATGTTCCACGGCAGCCCCCAGCACACGCGGAGCGAACTCGACCGCTGCACCGACGCCGGCGTCCGGGCCTTCATCGCCGCCTACGGCCGGGCCGAGCAAGGCAACAGGGCCGAGTAAGGCGAGCAAGGGCGCTCGGCCGGGCAAGGCGACAGGGCCAAGCAAGCCAACGACAGCAGCGTGACGCAGCTCACCGGGAAAAGGTGACAGGGGGCTGTCGCGGACGCCTGCGATGGTCGCCCCATGACGATCACAGACGAGGACTGCCTCGACGAGACCCTGGCCTTCAACGCCCAGTTCGAGGCCGCTGCCGCGAGCCGTCCGCCGCGCGGTCGAGTACCGGACGCGGACGTGCTGGCGCTGCTGCGGCGCAACCGGCTCGGCGGCGACGCGCCACCGGTGCGCCTGCCGCAGGGCCGGGACCGCGTCGTCGCGGGCGGGGTGACGGTCCGGGCGTTCGTACCGGATCACATCGACGGCGTGTACCTGCACCTCCACGGCGGCAGTTGGGCGTTCGGCTCGGCCGACGGGCAGGACGAGAGGCTGTGGCATCTTGCCGTAGAGGCCCGGCTGGCCGTGGTGAGCGTGGAGTACCGCCTGGCGCCGGAGCACCCGTTTCCCGCCGGACCCGACGACTGCGAAGCGGCCGCCCGGTGGCTGGTGGACCACGCCGCGGCGGAGTTCGGCACCCAACGGCTGCTGATCGGCGGCGAATCGGCCGGCGCCCACCTCAGCGTCCTGACCCTGCTGCGCCTCCGCGACCGGCACGGCATCACCGGCGCCTTCCGGGCGGCCCACCTGCTCTTCGGCGCGTACGACCTGTCGATGACACCGAGCCAGCGGCTGTTCGGCTCCCGGCCGCTGCTGAGCAACACCGACTCGCTGCGGACCAGTTACGACCGCTTCACACCGGGGCTGGGGGCGGAACAGCGCCGCGACCCCGACGTCTCACCGCTGTTCGCCGATCTGACCGGCCTGCCGCCCGCCCGGATCGTCGTCGGTACCGAGGATCCGCTGCTGGACGATTCGCTGTTCCTGGCCGCCAGGTGGCAGGCGGCCGGGGCGCCCGTGCGGCTCGGCGTCGTCGCCGGCGCGATGCACGGCTTCACGTTGTTCCCGCTGACCGTCACCGAGCGGGAACTGCGGCGGCAGCGGGACTTCCTGGCCGGCGCGTGACGTAGCGTCGCCCTCGTGAACCGCACGGCTCGGCTTTACGCACTGGTGGAAGAGTTGCGCGCGGCGGCACCGCGGCCGCTGACGGTCGCGGCGCTCGCCGCGCGGTTCGAGATCAGCACGCGCACGGTGCAGCGCGACCTCCAGGCGCTGATGCAGACCGGCGTCCCGGTACGCACCACACCCGGGCGGGGCGGGGGCTGGTCGATCGACCCGGCGCTCACGCTCCCCCCGATCCGCTTCACCGCCGCTGAAGCCTCCGCGCTGGTCGCCGCGCTCGCCATGGCCGACGCCTCGGCCCCTTACGCCGGGGCGGCCCGCACGGCGTCCCAGAAGATCGCGGCCTCGATGACCGGCCCCGCCTCGGCCGCGGCCCAGGAACTCGCCGCCCGGATCGTCACCCTGCCGACCCGGATCGCGGACCCGGTCCGCACCGCCGTGGAACAAGCCCTCACCGCCAACACGGTGCTGCGCCTGTCCTACGTCGACGCGTCGGGACGGGAGAGCGACCGCGCGGTGGAACCGGCCGGACTCCTCACCGCCGACGGCAAGTGGTACCTCATCGCCTGGTGCCGCACCCGACGAGCCGGCCGAGGCTTCCGCCTGGACCGCATCACCGCGGCGACCCCGACCACTGAGCAGGCCCAACCCCACGCCCTGCCCGGCCTGCTCCTCGGCTCAGCCGCCGCCGACGCGATACGACCCCCCGCGCTCACTCACCTCACCCCTCCCCCACCACGACACCCGGAACCACGCATCTAGCCCCGCCCCTCCGGAACTCGTCCACCTGCCGCCTTCCCCCATTCACCCGCAGGGAGGCCCCACCCGGCACGTTGCTTGTGCCGAAGGGCCCGGGCCAGCACGCTGACGAGCGGCCGGCCGTGTCTCTTCCGTACGGCCCGTGCCCCTCCCCTCCCTTCTCCCTGAGGAGCGTTCCATGCGCCTTCGTGTCCCTGTTCGTGCCGGTGTTGGTGTTGGTGTCCGGGTTCGTCGTCTCGCCCGTTTTCTTGTCGTCGCCGCGCTGGGCGGTGCCGGGGTGTTGGCCTGCGGGGCCGCAGAGGCAGCCGGTCCGCTGCCGGTCGGCCCGTTCGACCCGGTGGGCGGCCACGGCGGCGGGGTGATCGCCGGCGGCGGCGAGTGGGAGCACGCGGAGGCGGGCGACGGGGCGCGGTAGTCGTCAGGCGTAGCGCGGCAGGTCCCGGGTCGGGATCGTCCACTCGTCCGGTCCGTAGCGCCCACAGCCCTCAGCCCTCAGCCCCTGCCGTTCCTCCCCATACGGGCGAAATGCTCGATGGCGGTCAGGATGCGGTTCCGGGCAGCCTGCCCGTAGACGGCCGATTGCCGATAAAGCTCGAACGCCTTGCGGTACAGCTCGATTTCCCGTGGTTGCGTCACAGACATTTCCGCGGAATAGGTCTCGATCATGACGAGTCTGTCATCGAACATCGCGAATCCGTGGCCGAGCCAGAGGGTAAGGGGCGCGGACCGCGGGAGGATCCCCAGACTGAGCCGAGAAAGCGCCAATACGGCCAGGAGCCGGTCGAGTTGCCCGCGCATGACCTCCGCGCCGCCGTGATTCGAATAGAGGGCTTGCTCACCGAGCAGCACATTGAAGATCCTGTCGCCCTCATAGAGGTACTTCTGCCGTTCGAGGCGCTTCGCGACAGCCGCCTGGGTGTCGGGGCGGCTCTCGTGGAAGTTCGCCACCTGTTCGAAGATGTTCTCCGCGTAGTCCGCGGTCTGGAGGGTGCCCCAGATGACACTGGGCTCCCAGATTCTGAAGACCTTGGTCCTTCGGTAGACCGGCAGGGATTTCTTCTGACGGTTCTCGGCCCCGTCCTGGATCTGCCGGCGCCATTCCCGCCACATCTCGTCGATGTGCCGGACGGTGGCTAACAGATCAGCGAGTTCGGCCTCGTGGCCGGTCGTCCGGCACCAGACGCGGATATCGTCCTCGCTCGCGTTCTGCTTGCCGTTCTCGATACGCGAGACCTTGGACTCCTGCCAACCCGTGGCAGCGGCGAAGGCCCGGCCGCTGTTGAATCCCGCATCCTTGCGGAATCCGCGCAGCCGGGCGCCCAACGCACCGGCCACGGGGAACACCAGGCCCTCGGGGAGCCTGTGCCGCGGCAGCCACCGGATGGATTCGCCGGCTTCTTCGTTGACGTGGGTGGTGGCGTGCTCCCACTGGATATAGGAACTGTGCGGCTCGGTGACGACCCGGACCCGGCGCACGGTCCTTCCCGAGTCGGTGACCCGTTTCATGAGCTGAGTCCACGGGGCCATGAACGCATCGTCATCGACCCCGCGAAGCCAGCTCTCGTACGGGCCTTCCTCGTCCGGGACCGAGTAGTCATCCCTCAGCTCCAAATGGAAGGCGTCGTGCGCGAAGCGCTCAAAGAGCAGGTTGCGCTCGGCGCTGGAGATCAGCTCCACGCGGTTCCTCCAGTAGCGCCGTGATCGCGGCCTTGGGGACCTCGACCACGGTCTCGTAGTCCGGAATGCTCATATGCGCCAGTGCCTCGGGGTCGGTCACCTCCAAGCCCTGGACAACGTACGTGCCACCCGGCGTCTCCACCATGAGGGGGTCGCCGAGCCGTGTGAATTCCCCGGAGGGCAGACCGTCCTTCTCCAGGTGCTCGAACAGTTCGGTCGGCACTTCCACGGCCGTCTCGCCCTCGGGGAGGGTCAGCTGCATGAGCAGGTCGTTCGCAAAGATTTTCCATCCCTGGACGAGGTACGTGTCGCGGTCGGTGGCGTAGAGGGTTGGGCAGTCGCCCTGCCGGGAGTTCTTACCAAGGAACCGGAGCTTCATGGTCGGTCTCCTGTCTGCCGCCTTGCGCGAAGATGCGCGCCCTCATGAGGGTCGGGTGAGGCATTCGGGCCCGTCAAACAGCATGCTGCAAACTCGCGCAATGCCGTTGGTAGTTGGCCGCCGCCCGCTCTACGGTCGCTGCGAGGCGAACAGCGGCCGACGGGGCCGATTACGAACGGCACACCAGAAGGAGCCAGCCGCCATGCACACCATCGAGTACGAAGCGAAGGCACTGGACATCGACCCTGCCGCCATGGCCGAGCGGATCCGGGCGGCCGGCGGGACCTTCCAGGGCGAGCGCCTCATGCGCCGCTACGTCTACGACACCGTGCCCCCGGTGCCGGGCCGATGGGTCCGCCTGCGGGACTCCGGCGGCGCGGTCACCCTGTGCGTCAAAACGATCAGTTCGGACGCGATCGACGGCACCCGGGAGACCGAAACGACGGTCGGTTCCTTCGAGGACACCCACGCGCTGCTCGGCCTCATGGGGCTGACGCACCGCGGCTACCAGGAGAACCGGCGCGCGTCCTGGCTCCTCGACGGCGTACGCCTGGAGATCGACACCTGGCCGCGCATCCCGCCCTACCTGGAGATCGAGGCCGACACGGAGGAACAGGTATGGGCGACGGCCGACCGCCTCGCCCTCCCCCGATCCGGCCTGACCAGCGAAAACACCACCAAGGTCTTCACCCGCTACGGCATCGACCTCGAGGCGATCAGCGAACTCCGCTTCACGTAGGGCCTGTCCACGACCCGCCGGCCGGGGCGCCCGCCCCACGGCCCGACCAGGAGGCAGCAATGATCAAGATCGACCCGAAGGACTTACCGGTCACGGTGGTGCCGGACCGCACCCTCCGCGTCAAGATCATCGATGCGTGCGGACTCGCCTGCACCTTCTGCCACAACGAAGGCACCCCCGTCACGGCGGACAACCTCGGCCGCGAGGCCGGCGACTTCACCGGGACGCCCGGTCGCTCCGGCCGCGTCTCGATCTACCTCGCCACCAACGGCGCCGGGTTCCTGCCCGGGCGGATCACGGCCGACGCGGACTTCGCCCTGGCACTCGCGGCAGTACGCGGCAGCCTCCCGACAACAGAAGTCCACTTCACCGGCGGCGAGCCCACCCTCCACCCTGAACTCCCCGACCTCGTCCGCATCGCGCGCCACCTCGGCTTGACGGTCGGACTCACCAGCAATGGCGAGAACGGGGCCGCCGTCCTCCCCGAGTGCGCAGCGGCCGGGCTCGACCGGATCAACCTCTCCGTGTTCGGCACGACGCCCGAGGAACTCGCCGCCGTCCAGGCCCCGCGCCTGGCCTCCCCGAAACTGGCGGCGCGAAAGCTGGACGCCCTCGCCGCCACGATCGAGACCGCCGCCCGCCTCGGGGTGAAGGTCGCGGCGAACATCGTGATCCCGGACCGCGACCACGTGGCGCGAGTGCTCCGCGTCATCGAGGAACACGGCCGGGCCGTCACCGTGCGCATGCTGGTCAACCTGGAGGATGGCGGGGCGTCGCTCAGGGGTGCGGTAGCAGTCACGCATAGCGCGGCAGGCCCCGGGTCGGGATCGTCCAGTCGCCGATCGTTACGTCCTCCCCGTAGACGAAGTCCTTGCGGACGGCGTAGCGCGGGCCGTCCGGGGTGGAGTGGATGTCCGTGAAGACGGCTCCGGTGCCGGTACGGGGGTCGAAGACCGCGTAGACCGGGATGCCCATCAGGGGGTAGTCGCGGACCTTGCCCACCCAGTCGTTGTCCGGGTTGGAGCGGGAGACGATCTCGATGGCGGCGATGACGCTGCGGGGGTCGATGGACCCTTCGACGTTGAGGTCGGTCCAGGTGATCACCACGACGTCGGGGTGCCGCAGGATGCCTTCCTTGGTGACCTCGAAGGTGCCGGGGAGGGCTTCGGTGGCGTACTGCGCGCAATCCCGTATGGCGCGGTACCGGTGGGGGGCGCCCTGCCGGGCGTTCACGCCAGGGGTCCTCTTTCGGGCTCGGAACGGCAGTCTCGGCAGAGGGGTGGGCCCGGGGAGCGGATGGCGCGTTCGCAGCCTTCGCAGTTGTGGAAGGGCGGCTGGGTGCGGTAGCAGTCACGCATAGCGCGGCAGGCCCCGGGTCGGGATCGTCCAGTCGCCGATCGTTACGTCCTCCCCGTAGACGAAGTCCTTGCGGACG
>NZ_LLZI01000060.1 GCF_001509485.1 Streptomyces sp. NRRL F-4489 | reverse complement strand
ACCCCACCCCGCCAGCGGTGGTGGGCGATCGGGTGGCGGGCGCGGGGCGGGGGGCCGGGGTGCGGAAGGGGCGGCGGACCGAGAGTCCCGCCGCCCCTTGAAAGCCCCCGCCGCCCCCTAAAGCCGCTTCAAGCGGCTGGCGGCTTCCTCCAGCAAGGAAACGGATTTGCAGAAGGCGAAGCGGACGAAGGGGGCGCCCTCGTCCTGGTGGTCGTAGAAGACCGCGTTGGGGATGGCGACGACGCCGGCGCGTTCGGGGAGGGAGCGGCAGAAGGCGAAGCCGTCCGTTTCGCCGAGGGGGCGGATGTCGGTGGTGATGAAGTACGTGCCGGCCGGGCGGAAGACGCCGAAGCCGGCGTCGGCGAGGCCGGTGGCGAGGATGTCGCGCTTGGCCCGCAGGTCGTCGCGGAGCGCGGTGAAGTAGGAGTCCGGCAGGGCCAGCGCCTCGGCCACCGCGTACTGGAACGGGCCGGCCGAGACGTAGGTGAGGAACTGCTTGGCGGAGCGGACGGCGCCGATCAGATCGGCCGGGGCGGTGACCCAGCCGACCTTCCAGCCGGTGAAGGAGAAGGTCTTGCCGGCCGAGCCGATGGTGACGGTGCGCTCGCGCATCCCGGGGAACGACGCCAGCGGCAGGTGCTCGCCCTCGAAGACCAGGTGCTCGTAGACCTCGTCGGTGACGACCAAGAGGCCGTGCTCGACGGCGAGTTCGGCGACGGCGGCCAGTTCGTCGCGGGACAGGACGGTGCCGGTGGGGTTGTGCGGGGTGTTGAGGAGGAGCAGCCGGGTGTCGCCGGTGATCGCGTCGCGCAGTTCGTCGAGGTCGAGGTGGTAGCGGCCGGTCTCCGCGGACGGGCGCAGGGTCACCGGGACGCGGCGGGCGCCGGCCATCGCGATGCAGGCGGCGTAGGAGTCGTAGTACGGCTCCAGGGCGATCACCTCGTCGCCCGGCTCCAGGAGGGCGAGCAGCGCGGCGGCGATCGCCTCGGTGGCGCCGGCGGTGACCAGCACCTCGGTGTCGGGGTCGCAGCCGAGCCCGAGGTGCCCGTAGAACCGCTGCTGGTGGGCGGCGACGGCGGTGCGCAGCTCGGGGACGCCGGGGCCGGGCGGGTACTGGTTGCCGCGCCCGTCGCGCAGCGCCCGGACGGCGGCCTCCCGCACCTCCTCCGGGCCGTCGGCGTCGGGGAAGCCCTGGCCGAGGTTGATCGCGCCGGTGCGGACGGCGAGCGCGGACATCTCGGCGAAGATGGTGGTGCCGAAGGCGGCGAGGCGTCGGTTGAGCAGCGGTCGGTCCATGCGGCCATCCTCCGCCGAAGCTCTGGAGTTCCTCAACTGTGCTTTGCGCCGCGGGGGGCCCGGGCAGGAGCCCCGCACCGGGGGGCCGACGGGGGCGCCGACGGGGAACGAAGCCTCGCTGCGGGGGAAGGGGAGGAGCGTGGTGCGGAACATGATGGTCCTGCTGGTTTTCGCCGGGATCGTGGTCGTGCTGCTGGCGGTTGTGGTGGCCGCCGCGCGCGGCGGCCGGAAGGGCCGCCGGGCGTCCGGGCGGTCCACGGGGTACAGCGGTGGCAGCAGCCGCAGCCGGAACAGCGGTGGTGGCGGGGGGAGTTGGTGGGTGGCCGGCGGGGGCGCCGTGGATTCCGGGTCCGGGTCCGGATCGTCGGGCGGCGGGCACCACGGGCACCACGGTCACCACTCGTGCGGTGGCGGCGGCGGCCACCACGGCGGGCACTCCTGCGGCGGGGGTTCGTCCTGCGGCGGCGGGGGCGGCTGCGGCGGGGGGTCCTGAGCCGGAGCGCGGCGCCCGGGGGCGGTGATGCGCCCCCGGGCGCACTCGTACGGATGTACTGACGACCGGATGTGCCCACGGCGGCGGAACGAACCATTCCGCGGCCGTGGGCACACCGCTTCCCGGGGCCGGACGGGCCGCTCGGGCGGTGCCGCCGGGCCGCCGCACCGGGTCCGCCGGGCCGCCGCCACCGGCACACATGCGCCCCGCTCATGCGGCCCCGCATATGCGACTGTCGGATGGCGAAAATTAGCCCAACCTTACTTGTGCGATTGGTGTTTGAACAGGTGAACTGCATGGCCCTCTAGGGGATGGAACCAGGGCGAAGATGGGTAAAAACGCTGTGGGCGCCACCGCATCCGTGATTCCCTCGTCCATGAGAATCCCCCAGTTCTCGGACCCCGCGTGGGCACGAGCCGGCAGGCAGTCATGCATCCCTGATCCCCATCTCGGGCGGGCCGGCCCACCATCCACTGCGTGCTTGCGGAGCCGACCCATGCTCACCACCTTGAAAACGGCTTACACCGATACCCGAGCATCCGACCTGGCCTGGGCCCTGGGCAGGGAACCCCTGCCGGCGCTGGCCGTGATGAACCTCCAACTCGGCGGCGCGCAGGTGCAGTTGAGGCTGCTCGGCGCATCGCACCAGGTGCTGCTCGACGAGGAGAACGGCACCTGTTCCGAGACCGTCGCCTGTATGCCGGGCAGCAGTACGCCGCTGCCGCTCGGCGTGGCCAAGCGGCTGGGGGACTGGGAGTACGAGTTCGCCGCGCACGTCGAGACGCTCTCCCGGGGCTCCTTCGCCGGCCGCGCGCAGGAGTTGCTGGCGCTGGTCGCCGAGCATCCGCACGGTCTCGCCGGCACCTTCCCCGGCTCGCCGCACGCGTTCACCGCGATGCTCGCGCAGCGCCGGCACGGGCAGGTGCGCTGGCGGACCTGGCACGCGTACCCGCAGGAGGGGCGGCTGGTGGCCACCCGGACGCGGGTCGGGGTGCGGGCGGCCGTACCGGTCTGAGGGCGGGGTCCGTGGCGCGGCCGCGGGGCCGGCGGGCCGGTTGGATCGCTGTTCAACTGGTGTGCACAGCACGGACAGTGCACTCCTGTGGGTGACGTAACGACACCATCTCGTCACGTAGCGTTCATGTCATGATCGACCCGCCAGAGCCTCTCGCCGCCGGTGTGTGCGGCCCGCCGGAGGCCCCGGAGGTGCCGGACGCGCCAGGCGCCCCGGAGACGCCGGAGGTGCCGGATGTCCCGGAGGCGCCGGAAGCCAGGGCGCCGGCGCGGCTGCCGGTGCCGGCCCGGCTCGGCCGGCTGCTGGTCCTCGCGGTGGTCTTCGTCTGCGCCGCCTGCGGCCTGGTCTACGAACTCGAACTGGTCGCGCTGGCAAGCTACTTGATCGGCGACTCGGTCACCCAGGCGTCCGTCGTGCTGTCCTTCATGGTCTTCGCGATGGGCGTCGGCGCGCTGCTGGCCAAGCGGCTGCGCTGCCGGGCCGCGGTCGGGTTCGCCGCGGTCGAGACGGTGCTGGCGCTGGTCGGCGGCGGCTCGGCGATGGCGCTCTACGCCTGCTTCGCGTGGCTGGGCCAGTCCCGTTCCGCGCTGGTCGGCTTCTCGCTGGCCATCGGCGTGCTGATCGGCGCGGAGATACCGCTGCTGATGACGCTGATCCAGCGGGTGCGGCGGCAGGACGCGGGTGGCGCGGTGGCCGATCTGTTCGCCGCGGACTACGTCGGCGCGCTGGTCGGCGGCCTCGCCTTCCCCTTCGTTCTGCTGCCCCGCCTGGGGCAGTTGAGCGGCGCGCTGGTCACCGGCGGGGTCAACCTCGTCGCCGGCGCGGTCCTGGTGCTGTGGCTGTTCGGCGGGGACCTGACCGCCCGGGCGCGCTGGGTGCTGGCCGCCGTCAACGTCCTGGTGCTGGCGCTGCTCGCGGCGGGTGTGGCGCTGTCCGGCCCGTTCGAGGCGGCCGCGCGCCGGGCGGTGTACGGGGCGCCGGCCCGGGTCGCCGAGCAGACCGGCGTCCAGGAGGTGGTGCTGACCGGAGGGGTGGGCGGTCCGCCCGGGGCGGGACCGGGTTCGGGTCCCGGTTCCGGTTCCGGGCGCGGGAGGAAAGGTTCCGGCAGCCCGCTGGAGTTGTTCCTCGACGGCCGCCTCAAGGTCAGCTCCGACACCGAACGGGCCTACCACCAGGCGCTGGTGGGCCCCGCGATGGCCGGCGGCCCGCACGGCCGGGTGCTCATCCTCGGCGGCGGGGACGGCTTGGCCGTACGCGAGGTGCTGCGCTACCGCGCGGCCCGCTCGGTGACGGTGGTGGAACTGGACCCCGAGGTGGTCCGGCTGGCCCGCACCGACCCGGGCCTGTCCGCGCTCAACCGCCACGCGTTCGACGACCCCCGGGTGCGGGTGGTCACCGCCGACGCCTTCAACTGGCTGCGGGCGCAGGGGCGTTCGGGCGGTACGGGGCGTTCGGCCGCCGCGAGCGGTGCGTCCGCCGCCGGCCGGTTGCTCGCCGGGGGCCGTTCGCCGGCCGCCGGCGGGGTGCCCACCGGGGGCCGTTCGCCCGCCGCCGGCCGGGTGTCCACCGCCGATGGCGCGGCCGCCGCCAACAGCCGGGCCTCCGGGGATCGTTCGTCCTCCGTCAGCCGTTCGTCCTCGGCCGCCCGTGTGCCCGGCCCCGACCGATCGGATCGCTACGACGTCATCGTCTCCGACCTCCCCGACCCGGGGATCACCGCCAGCACCAAGCTCTACTCGCAGGAGTTCTACGGCCTGGCCCTGCGGATGCTGGCCCCGGACGGGCGGCTGGTGGTGCACGCCGGACCGCCGCTCGCCCGGCCGCGCACGTTCTGGACGGTGGAGGCGACGCTGCGCTCGGTGGGCCTGCGCACCCTGCCGTACCGCATCCCCGGCCGCTCACCGGGCTTCTCCGGCGGCCCGGACCGCTCGGTGCCCCACCACCGCGCGTGCGCCCGGCCCGGGACGGACGGCCGGGAGATGGGGGCCCCGGGCCTGGGGCCGGGCGCTGGGCGCGCCGGAGGCCCGGGGCGGCCCGCCGGCATCCCGGACCGCACCCGCTACTGGGGCTTCGTCCTGGCCGCCCGGCAGCCGCCCCGGCTCACCCCGTCCCCGGACGCCCCACCCGGCCCGCCCGCCCTCATCAGCCCCTCCGCCCTGCGATCCGCCTCCCGCGCCCAGTCCCAGGACCGCATCCCCGGCCTCCCCCCATCGACGCTGATGCGGCCGAGGTACCTGGAGTGAGCGCGGGGCTGCGGGGGTGGAGGGGGCCGGCAGCCCCCGTCGCCCTGCCGACCCGCCTCCGTGGAAATTCGTGCCGCGGCGGGGGCTGGGGCGGGGGGCGCTGGGTAGGCTCCCATGCCATGGAGCATGAGGTGTACGTTCCGTTTCCCGTCCGGACCGTGCGGCAGGCGCTCACCGATGCCGAGCGCGTGGCGCGCTGCGTCCCCGGAGTCCAGCTCGACGCCGATGCCGCTCCGCAGCGCCCGCAGGGCCGGCTGCGGCTGCGCGTCGGGAGCTCCACCATCACCTACCGCGGCACGCTCACCGTCGGCGGCGGTCCGGCGGACGACGACCCGGAGGCCGGTGGCGCGGCGGGCCCGGTGACCGTCGAGGCGGCCGGGACCGAGACCCGGGGCGAGGGGACCGTCGCGCTGACCCTGACCGTGCGGTGCGTTCCGGCGACCGAGCCAGGACCCGGGACGGCGCTGGTGTGCGATGGCACGGTCCGCAGCGAGGGGCGGCTCGCCGCCGCCGGCGACCGGGCCGCGGCGGCCGCCGGGCGCCGGCTGCTGGACCGCTTCGCGGAGAACCTCGCGGCGGATCTCGGAGAACGCCCGGTCGAGGAGGCGCAGGAGGCTCCCGGCGCACCGGAGGACGCGGAGGCGGCAGGGGCGCCGGACGGGCCCGGGGCGGGTTCCCGGCCGGTGTCGCAGAGCATCTTCGATACGGAGGTGCCGCCGCCGTCGCTGGATCCGCTGAGCGATGCCGAGGATGACGTCAGTGTGGTCGCCGATCCGGATGATCCGGACGGGCAGCCCGGCGCCGGGCCCGGCGCGGACGAGGACGCGGACGCCGAGCGGGCCGAGCGTCTGGCGGCGGATGACGCGCTGATGGACGGCTTCGCGGCGGACGGGCCGGACGCGTTGGACGAGGGGGACGGGGACGCGCCCGCGGAGGCGGCGCACGCCCGCCGGACGATGATCGGGCGGAGTGCGGAGGAGGTCGATCACGCGCCGCCGCGCGGCCGGTACGCGCCGGTGCCCGCGCCGGAGACCGGTGCGGGCTCGGTGCCGCTGCGCTGGGCCGCGCCGGCCGCCGCGGTGGTGCTGGCCTCGGCGGTGGTGGTCGGGCGGGTGCTGCGGCGGCGCCGGTGACCGGCCGGCCGGGGAGGCGGCCGGTGACCCGGCGGTCCGCCGGCGGCCGGGTCCGGGCGTACGGGCCGGCGCACCGCTAGGGTCGCTTCCGTGAGCACCGAGAAGACCACGCAGAGCCCGGCGCGGGAGCCGGGCGGGGACGGCGTACGGCTGCGGGCCGGCGACACCGAACTGACCGTCCACCCGGACAACGGCTGCCGGATCGGCAGTCTGCGGATCGGCGGCACCGAGCTGCTGCGCCAGGGCGACAAGTACGGCTGCTTCCCGATGGTGCCCTGGTGCGGCCGGATCGACCACGGCACCTTCCGCAACGGCGGTGAACTGCACCGGATGCCGGTCAACTCCCCGCCGCACGCCATTCACGGCACCGGCCGCGACGTCCGCTGGCGCACCGCGCGGACCGGCCCCACCGCGGCGGCCTTCACCTACGACCTGAGCGACCCGGCGGCCCCCTGGCCGTACCCGGGGACGGTCACCCAGGTCGTCGAACTGGCCGAGGACGGCGGCTCGCTCACGCTGAGCATGGGGGTCGAGGCGACCGGCGACTCGTTCCCGGCGCAGGCCGGCTGGCACCCGTGGTTCCGGCGCGACCTCGGCGAGGGCGAGGACGTCCGGATCGACTTCGCCCCGGAGTGGCAGGAGGAGCGCGGCGCCGACCACCTCCCGACCGGCCGCCGGATCACGCCCCTGCCCGGACCGTGGGACGACTGCTTCGGTATGCCGCGCGGGGTCGAGGTCACCCTCACCTGGCCCGGCCGGCTGGAGCTGACGGTCGCCAGCCGCGCCGAGTGGGTGGTGGTCTACGACGAGCAGGAGGCGGCCGTCTGCGTGGAGCCGCAGTCCGGCCCGCCGAACGGTCTGAACACCACCCCGCGGCTGGTCACCCCGATCGACCCGCTGGAGATCTCCACGACCTGGAGCTGGCGCGCGCTGTAGCCGGGCGGAGCCGGCCCGCGCCGCAGGCGGCGGACACCGGTGCCGAGGTGCTGTCCTAAGCTCGTGCGCATGACGGACGACGTGCGCGGCGCGCTGCTGCAGCAGATCAAGGACAAGGCCGTGGTGCACGGCAAGGTGACGCTCTCCTCCGGCAAGGAGGCCGACTACTACATCGACCTGCGCCGGATCACCCTGGACAGCGAGGCGGCGCCGCTGGTCGGTCAGCTGATGCTGGACCTCACCGCCGACCTGGACTTCGACGCGGTCGGCGGGCTGACGCTGGGCGCCGACCCCGTGGCGACGTCGATGCTGCACGCCGCCGCCGCCCGCGGCCGCCGGCTGGACGCCTTCGTCGTCCGCAAGGCGCAGAAGGCCCACGGTATGCAGCGCCGGATCGAGGGCCCGGACATCACGGGCCGCCGCGTCCTGGTCGTCGAGGACACCTCCACCACCGGCGGCTCGCCGCTGACCGCCGTCGAGGCGGCGCGGGAGGCCGGCGCCGAGGTGGTTGCGGTTGCGACGATCGTGGACCGCGGCGCGGCCTCGGCCATCGACGCGGCCGGCCTGCCGTACCTCACCGGCTACCAGCTCGCCGATCTCGGCCTGAGCTGACCGGCCGGCCCGGCGCCCGCCACCCCGGCGTCCGGCGCTGACCTGCGGCATTGCCGCGCGCCCGATGTTTCACGTGAAACACCGGCCCATGTTTCACGTGAAACCACGGGCACCGTTTCACGTGAAACATCGCGCCGTGTTTCACGTGAAACATCTCCTCCCCCGCACGGGGCCGCCATACGGGCGATGTGGAGCAAGCCGGTGAGTCTGGGAAGATGTGCCACGGCGAAGTCCTCGCCCCCTGGTCAGGGCCAAGAACGCACACCCCGCACACACAAGGAGCGGACAGATGCCCATCGCAACCCCTGAGGTCTACAACGAGATGCTGGACCGGGCGAAGGCAGGCAAGTTCGCCTACCCGGCCATCAACGTGACGTCCTCGCAGACGCTGCACGCGGCGCTGCGCGGTTTCGCCGAGGCCGAGAGCGACGGCATCATCCAGATCTCCACCGGCGGTGCGGAGTTCCTGGGCGGCCAGTACAACAAGGACATGGTCACCGGCGCGGTCGCGCTCGCCGAGTTCGCGCACGTGGTCGCCGAGAAGTACGACGTCAACGTCGCGCTGCACACCGACCACTGCCCGAAGGACAAGCTGGACGGCTATGTCCGCCCGCTGCTGGAGATCTCCGCGGAGCGCGTCGCCAAGGGCCGCAACCCGCTCTTCCAGTCGCACATGTGGGATGGCTCCGCCGAGAACCTCGCCGACAACCTCGCCATCGCGCAGGAGCTGCTGCCCCGCGCCGCCGCCGCCAAGATCATCCTTGAGGTCGAGATCACCCCGACCGGCGGCGAGGAGGACGGCGTCACCCACGAGATCAACGACGAGCTCTACACCACGGTCGAGGACGCGCTGCGCACCGCCGAGGCGCTGGGCCTGGGCGAGAAGGGCCGCTACCTGCTCGCCGCCTCGTTCGGCAACGTCCACGGCGTCTACAAGCCGGGCAACGTCGTGCTCCGCCCCGAGCTGCTGAAGGACCTCCAGGAGGGCGTCGGCGCCAAGTACGGCAAGGCGGCGCCGTTCGACTTCGTCTTCCACGGCGGCTCCGGCTCCACTGCCGAGGAGATCGCCACCGCGCTGGAGAACGGCGTGGTCAAGATGAACCTCGACACCGACACCCAGTACGCCTTCACCCGCCCCGTCGCGGACCACATGTTCCGCAACTACGACGGTGTGCTGAAGGTCGACGGCGAGGTCGGCGACAAGAAGACCTACGACCCGCGCAGCTGGGGCAAGCTGGCCGAGGCCGGGATGGCCAAGCGCGTCACCGAGGCGTGCGCCAACCTGCGCTCCACCGGCACCAAGCTGAAGTAGCCACCGGCCGCACCGCGGCTCCGAAGGGCCCCGCCGCCACCCCGGCCGCGGGGCCCTTCGCCGTACGGCCGCGCGCACGGCCGCCGGCCGGGGCATGCTCACCCCATGGACGCAGCTGATCCCGGAGCGGTGCGACTCTCCTCGCCGCAGGGCCGCCGGGTGCTGACCACGACGGTCCTCGGCTCCGGTATGGCGATGCTCGACAGCACCGTCGTCAACGTCGCGCTGCCGAGGATCGGCGCCGACCTCGACGTCGACCTGGCGGCCCTCCAGTGGACCGTCACCGCCTACCTGCTCACCCTCTCCGCGCTGATCCTGCTGGGCGGGTCGCTCGGCGACCGGTTCGGCCGGCGCCGGGTCTTCGTCATCGGCGTCGTGTGGTTCGCCGCGGCCTCGCTGCTGTGCGGCCTCGCCCCGGACGCCGTGGTACTGATCGCCGCCCGGGCGCTCCAGGGCGTCGGCGGGGCGCTGCTCACCCCCGGCTCGCTCGCCCTGATCCAGGCCGTCTTCCACCCCGACGACCGGGCCCGGGCGGTCGGCGCCTGGTCCGGGCTGGGCGGGGTGGCCGCCGCGGTCGGCCCGTTCGTCGGCGGCTGGCTGGTCGACGGCGCCGGCTGGCGCTGGGTCTTCTTCCTGAACGTGCCGCTGGCCGCGGTCTGCGTCCCGCTCGCGCTCCGGCACGTCCCCGAGACCCGCGAACGCGTCACCGGCAGGCCCCGCGGCTTCGACGTACCGGGGGCCGTCCTGGGCGCGCTGGCGCTGGCCGGCGTCAGCTACGCCCTGATCGAGGCCCCCGTCCGCGGCGCCGCACCGGCGGTGCTGGTGCCCGCGGCCGCCGGGGTGCTGCTCGGCGCGGTCTTCGTCCACGTGGAACGGCGGCGCGCCGACCCGATGCTGCCGCCGCGGATCTTCGCCAGCCGCCAGTTCTCCGCCGTCAACGCGGTCACCGTCTGCGTCTACGCCGCCTTCGGCGGTTTCTTCTTCCTCGCCGTCCTCCAGCTCCAGGTCGTCGCCGGCTACTCCCCGCTCCGCGCCGGCACCGCGCTGCTCCCCACCACCGCGCTGATGCTCCTGCTCTCGTCCCGCTCCGGCGCACTGGGCGAGCGCATCGGCCCCCGCATCCCCCTGACCGTCGGCCCCCTGCTCTGCGCCGCCGGCATGCTCCTCATGACCCGGGTCGGCCCCTCCGCCTCGTACGCCGCCGACGTGCTCCCCGCCCTGGTCGTCCTCGGCGCCGGCATGGTCACCCTGGTCGCCCCCCTCACCGCCACCGTGCTCTCAGCCGTCGACGTCGACCGCGCCGGCCTCGCCAGCGGCGTCAACAACGCCGCCGCCCGCGCCGCCGGCCTCCTCGCCGTGGCCGCCCTCCCCCTCCTCGCCGGCATGGGCCCCGACACCTACCGCTCCGCCCCCGCCTTCACCACCGCCTTCCACCGCGCCATGCCCCTGTGCGCCCTGCTCCTCCTCCTGGCCGCCCTCCTCGCCAGCCTCACCATCCGCAACCCCACCCACC
>NZ_LLZI01000059.1 GCF_001509485.1 Streptomyces sp. NRRL F-4489 | reverse complement strand
CGATGGACCCCACCCGCCCGTTCCGCCGGCCGCACGAGCCCTGGCCGGCCCGCGCGGCCGCCGCCCCCCCCACCCCCACGGTGCTCGCCACCCCGCACGTCCCCGGGCCCGCGCCCGCCGCCCCCGCCCGGGGGCCCGTCCCGGACCCGCGCGCCTCCCTGGCCGGCGACGTCCCCTGGGGCGCCCTGGCCGACTCCGCCCGGCCCCCGGCGCCCTACGGGGACCCGGCGCCCCCCGGGTACGGCCCCGCCGCCACCGGGGCGCCGCGCACCCCCGCGCCCGCCGGCCCGGACGTCGCGGCCGCCGTCGAAGAGGTCAAACTTCTCCTCGACCAGGGCCGCATCACCCGCGCCGTGGACATCCTCGGCGGCATCCTCCCGGCCGCCGCCGAACGCCACGGCCCGCACTCCCCGGTGGTCCGCACCCTCCGCAAGCAGTACGCCGCGACCCTCATGGACGACGGCCAGTACCGCCGCGCCCTGCCCGAACTCCGCATCCTGGCCGAGGAGTACGCCAAGGAGTCCGGCGCCGGCGCCACCCGCCAGGCCCTCCAGTTCCACCACGACGCCGCCCAGTGCCTGGAGCAGCTCGGCGAGGTCGCCCAGGCCCTGGAGGAGTACCGCGCCCTCCTCCCGTATTTCGAGCACTACGCCGACGACCCCGTACGCCCCCTCGAAATCCGCCGCTCCATAGGGCACCTCCTCCTCGCCCAGGGGGAGCACGGCGCCGCCAAGGAGACCCTCTCCCGCCTCCTGTACGACGCCGAGCGCCTGCACGGCCCGCACCACGCCTTCCCGACCGAGATCCGCCGCACGCTGTACTGGCTGGGCCAGATGCAGGGCTGAGCCGCCGGCCCCCGCAACCGACCCGGCGCGCGGCTCGTTGGCCGAAGCGGTGGCCCGCGCCCCGCCGACTCCCTAAGCTCGATCACTCAAGGTCGTCACCAGGTAACCAAGGCACTCCGGGAGGCCCTGTGTTCCGCCGTAGGACCGCGCTCTCCGTTTCCGCCGCCGCCGCGCTGCTGGCCGCGACCCCGCTGCTCACCGCCTGCGGTACGCAGGACCACCCCGGCGCCGCGGCCGTGGTGGACGGCAAGCGGATCACCGTCGCCCAGCTCCAGGCCCGGGTCAAGGACGTCCGGGCCGCCCAGGCCGCCGCCCCCCAGGGCGACCAGCTGATCGCCAACACCGGCCGGCTCGGCCTCTCCACCCTCAACGGCATGATCTTCGACGAGGTCCTGGCCCGCGCCGCCCGGGACGCCGGCGTGACGGTCACCCGCGCCGACGTCCAGAAGTGGCGCGCCTCCGCCGAGGACCAGGCCGGCGGCCCCGCCCGGCTGAAGCTGATGTGGCTCCAGCAGGGCATCGCCCCCGACCGCGTCGACGCCACCGTCCGCAACCAGCTCCTCCTCGACGGCCTCGCCCGCCACCTGCACGCCGACCGCCGCACCCCCGAGGGCCAGCGCACCCTCACCACCGCCCTCACCCGCACCTCCCGCTCCATGGGCATCGACGTCAACCCCCGCTACGGCACCTGGGACGACCGCCAGGTCCTCCTCACCGAAACCAACGAACCCTGGATCGTCCCGTCGAACGAGCGGCCGCGGCAGGTCTGAGGGAGCGGGGCGGCCGGGGCGGGGCACTCGTGGCCGCGCGGGCCGGGAAGGCGACCGGCCCGCCTCCCCACCCCTCCCTGTCAGTCCCATGCGTTACGTTCATTTACGTGAACGCCGACGCCGCAGACACCACCCCGACCCCCGGCCCTGCCCCCGCCCCCGGCCGCCTGGTCCTGCTCACCACCAGCCACCGGGTCGCCCCCGGCCTGCTGTCCTGGCTCGCGTGGCAGACCCTCCGCGCCGCCGACCGCGTGCTCTGCGCCGACGCCGACCACCCCCAGCTGCCCTACTTCCGCGAGGCCGGCATCGACGTCGAGATCGCCGCCCCCACCGCCCGCGAGCTGGTCGACTACTGCGTCCCCGGCGCCCGCACCGCCGTCGTGATCACCTCCGCCGACGGCGAGAGCGCGCTCACCGACGGCCTGGCCCGGCTGGCCGGCTCCGGCCGCGAGACCATGCCCGACCTGGAGCTGCTGCCCGGCTCCTACGACCTCCCCGGCGCCCGCCTGCTCGACCTCCTCCAGGTCATGGACCGGATCCGCGCCGAGTGCCCCTGGAGCAGCACCCGCACCCACCGCGACCTCGCCAAGTACGGCCTGGAGGAGGCGTACGAGCTGGTCGAGGCCATCGAGGAGGGCGACCGCGAGGCGCTGCGCGAGGAGCTGGGCGACGTCCTCCTCCAGGTCGTCTTCCACGCCCGCATCGCCCAGGACGACCCCGACGAGCCGTTCTCGATCGACGACGTCGCCGGCACGATCGTGGAGAAGCTGCTCCACCGCCACCCCCACATCTTCGGCGACGAGCCCGCCGAGACCCCCGAGGACGTCAAGGCCCACTGGCGCCGCACCAAGGCCGAGGAAAAACAGCGCACCTCCCTCACCGAGGGCATCCCCCTCGCCCAGCCCGGCCTCGCCCTCACCGCCAAACTCGCCTCCCGCGCCCGCACGGCCGGCCTGACCGTCCCCCTCCCCACCGGCCCCGGCATCGGCTACGAACTCCTCTCCCTGGCCATCCGCGCCGAGTCCGAGGGCGTCGACCCGGAATCCGCCCTCCGCGCAGCAGCCCGCGCCTACCGCGACGCGATACTGGCGGCCGAGGCGGGCACCGCCTAGTACTTACCCGACCGCCCCGGCCGCCCTGAGGACGAGATCGCGGTACGGCAGGTCCACGGTCGGGCACTCCAGCAGCCCCAGCCCCTGCTCGATCCGCGCGACGAGCGCGGCAGCCGCGTCCGGTTCGGCGGCGATGACCTCCGTTTCGGCGAAGGTGCCCGCTCCCGCCACGGTGTCGATGGTGACCACGGCGTCCGGGTGCCCGGTGTGGCGATAGGCCGTACGCCGCTTCGCCACCCGGGCCAGGAGCCGCATCCCGACGCATTCGAGGAGCCGGTTGGCAACGTCGGCCTGACCTCCGGCCAGCGCCACGTTCGTCTCCTCTTTGGCGACCATGCCGTCGACGCTGTTCCGGCCGGTGGACGGCGGCTTGTACGTGATCTCGGTGGCATCGCCGCGCGAGCGGACCCGCAGGCATTCCACCGTCACCAGGTAATCCACATCGGGACGGCTGTAATAGGTGTCCGTTTCCGTGACCGGCTCCGCGGCCCGCCACCCCGCGGCCGCGTACACACGGGCCAGATTCGCCCTGCTGCACCATTGCCGAAGGCAGTGCATCCCGTCTTCCAACGACCGCGAGTCGCCGACCGGAATGTTGGCGAAGAGCACCAGTTGCTTCGCGTCCCTGAGCGGATTCGCGAGATTCCTTTGCAGGTAGCGGTTGTAGTAGGCGCGGTCGCGCCGGATCACGTCCGCCGCCGTCACCGGCATGAGCACCGTTCGCTCGTCCTGCCGGGCCTCCGCGGAGCCGACCGCGAAGGCCGCGAGCAGCGCATCGAGAGTCAGGTACGCGTAGGTCTCCCTGCCCTCGCGGGTGATCCAGTTCTTCCAGACGTCAGCGCAGGCGCCGTCGCCGCGGTCGGCGAGCTCCAGGAACGCCGAAAGTGCGATGTCGGTGCATTCGTCGAAGATGTCCCCGTCCACCGTGTAGTGATCGGTGTACCGCTCGCTGAGGGCGAGCAGCATCGTCTTCCGTGAGGTGGGGAGCCACGCGGTGTCCGTCAGCGTGAAGTGGACCCGCTTGTGACCGCGCCTGGCGTCGATCCAGTCCGGCGCCAGGGGGCCGTCCAGATAGGGAACGAATCCCAGCACGCCGGAACGCCAGAGGTGATCCCGCAGGGTGAGGTAGTGGCGCTGGATCTCCCGGAAGACCCCCACCGGCGCCGAGGCCAGCACGCTGGTGGTGTCGTTCAGCTCCCAGGGTGGGACGATCCGCGAGTCCTGCCGGGCCACCACCACGTCCGCCGACCGGTGGTACGGGTGCGTTCCCTCCCGCAAGTACTGCGGCAGGAACATCCGCAGGAACCGCACCCAGGACAGCGCGCTGTAGGTCTGCACCACCCGGTCGTGGAGGGATGGCGCCTTGACCGCGTACACATCCCGGTAGGCGAACATGCCGCCGGGCCGCAGCACCGTGGGGATCGTACGGATCAGGCCGTGCAGTCCGCTGTAGCCGTCACCGTAGGAGTACACCTCGTGCATCAGCGCCGAGGCGGCGACCACGTCCGCGGGCTCGCTCAGGAGACGCGGGAGGTCCTGGGCGAAGCCGGTGACGAGGTCGCACGTCCCCACCCGGCGGAACGCCGCGATGGCGGAGGCCAGTGCGTCCGACACCACGCCAGGGGCCTCCACGACAGTGAGGTGGACGTCTTTCTCCTGCCGCCCGCCCTCGGCAAGCCGCGAGGCCAGGAACGCCACGGCCGCCCCGCCGCCCGGCCCGACCTCCACCAGGCGGGGGCTGTCCGTCCCCACCCGGTCAAGAGCACGCAGCGCGAGCAGCGCCTTCTCCTCCCCGTGGGTGTTGGCCGCGACATCGAGATAGCCGGGCGCCGACTTGACGGCGGTTGCGAATGTGGAAGGCGACACCTGTCCTCCTCGCCCGGTAGCAGTCCGGAAGCTGACTCGGTACCCCGGCCGGCCGGCGGGGGCATTTCCGAGTACAGCCCAACTGTTCGAGGTGGCAAAGGAGTTGACTGTAGTCCTGGTGTAGTCCCGCTTGGCGCGACGGTATTCTCGGCCGCACCCAGATGATGGGATGAAGTCCGTGGACCTCGCGATCCGACACCCTCTCGCCTACGCCCGGACGTTGCGCGGCTGGTCGCAGGCAGACCTCGCGGCCCGGTTGCGCGCGGCTGCCCGGCGCCGGGGACTGCGATCAGGAGTTGACCGTCAGCGGGTGTGGAAGTGGGAGACCGGCCGCGCCGTGCCCGACAGGGATTCGCAGACGCTCCTGGCCGACGTCTTCGGCATCGATCCGGCCCTCGTCCCCGCGCTCGGCTGGCCGGGCTGGCTCCCTGGAGAAGACGAGCCCCGCGCGCTCGCCGCGCATTCCACCGCCGACGCTCTCAGAGAGGCCATCGCCGCCCGCATGGACCGCCGCAATTTCGTCGCGTACACCGCCGCGTCCCTTACCACTTTCGCCCTCGAATGGGCGACGGCCACCCCCGCCGCGTTCTCCGCGGCGCACCAGGGACGGCCGGTGGACGCCGACCTGGTCAGCTCTCTGGAATCCATCAGCGAGAGCCTGACCGCTGCCCCCACGGTGCAGCGCCAGTACACCGCCCCGCTCCTCGACGACCAACTGGCCATTGTCACCGGCCTCATCGAGGAGGGCCGTTACACCGAGCCGGTCGGCGAGCGGCTGCACCGGCTCGCCGCGTCGCTGGCGCAGACGGTCGGCTGGCACCGCTTCGACCACGGTCAGCACGCCTCCGCCGCGCGCTTCTGGCATGCCGCCGTGCACTGCGCCCACGCGGCGGGCGACCGGGATCTGGGAGCCGGAGTCCTCTCCGACCTCGCCTACCAGGCGCTGTGGTTGCGCGACCCGGCCACGTCGGTGGCCATCCTCGACGGCGCCCTGCGCAGGCCCTTGCATCCGGCTGCTCGGTCGGTGCTGTACGTGCGCAAGGCCCGTGCCCATGCCGCCCTCGGCGAGGAACGCCCGTGCACCCGGGCTCTCGGGGCGGCCGAGCATCACTTCGAGCGGGCGGCCGGCACAGGGACCGCACCGTCGTGGTGCACGTGGATGTCCCATTCCGACCTTGCCGTGGACACCGGCCGGTGCCTGCTGGACCTGGGGCACGCCCGCCGGGCCCACACCCTGATCCAGGAAGGTACTGACGTGCTGCCCGCGGCCCGGGAGAAGACCCGGGCGGTGTTCCTCGCCTACGAAGCCGAGAACTATCTGCGCTCCGGAGAGATCGACCAGGCCGCCCATGCCGCGCACACCGCGTTCACCATGGCGGACCGCATCGGCGCGCCCCGGTGCACCGCGCTGATCCGCGGGCTGGCCCCCGGCTTCGCGAAGCACGCGACGGCCCCTGGGGTCGAGCGGCTTCTCGGCGCCCTGGCTCGTTCTGCCACCACGTGACGGTCCGGCCGTCCCGAAGCCGGGGATGGGTAGCCCGGTAGAGAAGATCAGAGCAAGTGATCCGCCTTGCCCGCCTTGATGTCGCGGATGAGGGTGCGCAGGGCGTTTATGGAGTCGGTGAGGTGGTGGTCCTCGTTGCCGTTGACGGCGATGTAGGCGTTCCCGTCGGCGTCGGTGCCGAGGCGGAAGCAGTTGTTGCCTTCCGCGCAGAAGGGGTCTTCCCAGGTGATGTCGGGCATGGGTTCTCCTAGAGCTGACGGGCGATGGTGTGGATGAGATCCTGTGATTACTCGGGAGCAGAGCATTCCCCGCCATCCAATCGAGGTGTGCCCGGCCGTACGGCCCCGCCCGGCCGGGCCGGAGTGGCCGGGCGGGCGGGGCCTTTCCCTCACCGTGCCGCGAGGGGCGCGGCATCCTTCAGGGGAGCGTCCGGAGCGCTCCCCGCAGGACGGACCGGAAGGGTGAGCTGAGCCCGTCGGCTCAGGTGGGACGCGTGGCCTCCCTCTCACGGTCTTCCCGGTCGGGGGTCTCGTGGGCGGGGGCGGGCAGCCGGGCGCCCCGGCTCACCGCCACCCGGCGGACGTTCGTGAGCGACATGGCCAAGTCGACCGCCAGCAGGTGGATTTCGCCGGGCGTCCAGGTCCGCGTGCGCAGCAGCTGCCCGGCTTCCTCCAGGAGGACGGCCGCCGACGCGAGCTGCTCCGCCTCGATCCGGTCGGCCATGCGGGAGACGTAGCCGGTCCCGTCGCTCGCGAGGAGATAGCAGGGCTTCCCCTCCGGGCTCGTCCAGGGGAGAAGCCGCCCGGCATCCAGGAGCTGTGGAATAGGCTCGGTCATGTCGTCAACCTCCGTGGGGTTGAGGGCCACGCCCTCGGGCCGGTGCACGCCGGTCGCGAGGGCCCTCGCGTTCATTCACGCTGTGTGGTGAATCCCTCACAGAATCGGGGTTTCGCTGCCTACGCTGCTAGGAGGCTGAGCCTGACAACGGACCTTTCAACTCCGGGAGTTAGCCCATGCAGAAGCGCCACCGGCCCCGTACGCAGCGGGAGAAGTACGGGGAGGAGCTGAGGATCCGGCGCGTGGCCGCCGGGATGACGCAGGAGGAGCTGAGCGAGATCGTGGTGTGCTCGCCCACGCTGATCAGCCACTTCGAGGCGGGCCGACGGCTTCCCAAGCCGGACGACGCGAAGCGGATCGACCGGGCGCTGGGCACGGACGGGTTCTTCTTCCGGTGGCTGGAGGACCTGGAGTCGAAGTTCGCCGACTACTTCGCGGCGGTGGTGGAGCTGGAGAAGCAGGCCAAGCTGATCCAGCAGTTCGCGCTCTCGCTGGTGCCTGGCGTGCTGCAGACCGGCGACTACGCGCGGGCGGTGTTCGCCGCGCGCCGCCCGAACCACACGCGAGAGGAGCTTGACGAAGCGGTTGTCACCCGAACCCAGCGGGGCCGGATCCTCGACGGCCCGGCGAAGCCGGTGGTCTGGACGTTGCTCGACGAGTCTGTGCTGCGGCGTCGCGTCGGCGGTCCGCAGGTAATGGCGGCGCAGCTGCACAAGATCGCGGCCATGGCCGAGGTGGGACGGTTGCGGCTGCACGTCCTGCCGTTCAGGGTGGGCGCACACGCGCTCCTGGGTGGTGATCTCACGCTCATGAGCTTCGAGGACTCCGCCCCCGTGGCCTACGTAGAAGGCTTCCAGTCCGGCAATTTGATGGACGATCCGGCGATGGTGGCCTCCAGTCAGAGCGCCTACGCTCTAGCTCTGAGCGACGCGTTGTCGCAACAGGAGTCACTGGCCCTCGTCAGGTCCGTAGCGGAGGAACACGCACATGGTCAGCAGTGAGCACACCGTCTCCGACTCGTCCACGCTCACCGGCTGGTACAAGTCCAG
The DNA here is from genome assembly GCF_001509485.1 of Streptomyces sp. NRRL F-4489. GTDB lineage: Bacteria > Actinomycetota > Actinomycetes > Streptomycetales > Streptomycetaceae > Streptomyces. Next base: position 2,595 of record NZ_LLZI01000059.1, on the reverse strand, counting down.
CTACAGCGGCGGAGACACTCCTCAGGGCAACTGCCTGGAAGTAGCCCGAGGCCACTCCACCGTCCCCGTTCGGGACAGCAAGCGGCCCGCCGGGCCCGCGCTGGTGTTTTCCGGCGCGAGCTGGGCGGCGTTCGTCGCGGCGGTCAGGGGCGGGGAGTTGGGGGCCTGAGGCGGTCCACCGCCCAGACCGCCGTCACGGCCGCGGCCAGGGCCGCCCCCAGCGCGCACACCGCGCCCCAGCGGCCCAGGCCCCAGACCGCCGAGGTCAGGGCGGAGCCGGCCGCGCCGCCGGTGAAGTAGCTGGTCATGTAGGCGGAGTTGAGGCGGTTGCGGGCGTCGGGGCGGATGGCGTAGACGAGGTTCTGGTTGCTGACGTGGATGGCGTGGGCGGCGAGGTCCAGGATGATGATGCCGGTGAGCAGGGCGGCCAGGGACCAGGCGCCGCCCGTGCCGCCGGCCGCCAGCAGGCCCCAGGAGGCCAGGAGCAGGAGCGCGCCGGCGCCGGTGACGTGGTGGGCCAGGCCCCGGTCGGCCAGGCGCCCGCCCGCCGTCGCGGCCAGCGAACCGGCCGCGCCGACCAGCCCCAGCAGCCCGATCGCCGACTCCTGCCAGCCGTAGGCCGGGCCGGAGAGCAGGAACGCCAGGGCGGTCCACAGGACGCTGAAGCCGGCGAAGGTGAGTGCGCCCAGCAGTGCGCGGCGGCGCAGTACCGGTTCGTTGGCGAAGAGGGCGAGGGTGGAGCGCAGGAGGGCCGGGTAGCGCAGGCCGACCGTGGTGCGCAGGGCCGGGAGGCGCAGGCGCAGCAGGAGCGCTATCAGCAGCATCAGGGCGGCGTTGGCCCAGTAGACGGTGCGCCAGCCGCCGAGTCCGGTGAGCAGGCCGGCGGCGGTGCGGGCGAGCAGGATGCCCAGCAGGAGGCCGGTCATGACGGTGCCGACGGTCCGGCCGCGTTCGGCGGGGGCGGACAGGGTCGCCGCGTACGGGGTGACGACCTGGGCGGCGACGGAGGTCAGGCCGGTCAGGGCGGTGCCGGCCAGCAGCAGCGCGGCGTTCGGGGCGCTGGCCGTCACGGCCAGGAACGCGGCGGTCAGCGCGCACAGGGTGACCGTCAGGCGGCGGCGTTCGAGCAGGTCGCCGAGGGGGACGAGGAGCAGCAGACCGAGGCCGTAGCCGGTCTGGGCGACGGTGACGACCAGCGCGGCGGTGCCGGGGGAGAGGTGCAGGTCGCGACCGATGACGTCCAGCAGGGGCTGGGCGAAGTAGTTGCCGGCGACGGAGAGGCCGGCGGCGACGGACATCAGGAGGAGGGTGCCGCGGCCCAGGCGGGAGGCGGGGGGCGGCGGCTCGGCGGACGCGGTCCGGGTGAGGGGCGCTGGCTGTGCGGCGGAGGTCATGGGAACAGGTTCCGGGTGAGGGCGGTGATCGGTCCAACGCATAGTTTTCATCGCATCGATCGTGAATGGAGATGGATCAGCGGAGGGCGGGGCGCGCTTACGATCGCGGCGTGGAGCTTCAGCAGATGCGGTACGTCGTCGCGGTGGCCGAGACCGGGGGGTTCACCCGGGCCGCGGAGCGCTGCCATGTGGTGCAGTCCGCGCTCAGCCACCAGATCGCGCGGCTGGAGAAGGAGCTGGGGGCCCGGCTCTTCGACCGGACCAGCCGGAGCGTGCGGCTGACCGCCGCCGGGGAAGCGTTCGTTCCGGTCGCCCGGCAGGCGCTCGCGGCGGCGGAACGGGCCCGGGCCGAGGTGGAGGCGGCCACCGGCGAGGTGCGCGGGCGGCTGGCGATCGGGGCGATCTCGACCGTGGGTGCCGTCAACCTCGCGCGGGAGCTGGGCGCGTTCCGGGCCGCGTATCCGAAGGTGCGGGTCAGCCTGCGGATGGACATGAGCGACGGGCTGATCGAACGGGTGCGGCAGGGCGCGCTGGACGTGGCGTTCGTCGGGCTGGTGCCGGGGGCGCGGACGGCCGGCGTACGGGAGAAGGTGCTGGCGCGCGGCGAACTGGTCGCGGTGGTGCCGCCGGAGCATCCGCTGGCCGGGCGGGAGTGGACGACGCTGGCGCGGGTGGCGCGGGAGACGTTCGTGGACTACGCGGCGGGGTCGGCGGCGCGGCGGCAGCGCGAGGAGGTGTTCCGGGCGGCGGGGCTGACGGCCGAGGTGGCGTACGAGGTGACCACGGTGGAGTTCCTGGCGGAGCTGGTACGGGAGGGGCTGGGGATCGGGATGGTGCCGGAGGTGTTCGCGCGGCGGCTGGCCGGGCTGCGGATCGTCCGGGTGCGGCCGGCGCCGGCGCGGACGGAGCGGGTGGTGTGGAGCGCGCTGGGGGCGTCACCGGCCGCGGCGGCGTTTCTGGCGCGGGTGGGGGTGGAGGTGGGGACGTAGGGCACGCCTGGGCTGTGGGACGGGGGCCGGCCGTGGGGCGCATGGGGCCCATGGCGGCCAGGGGGCGGCTGCGACACCGGTTACGGTCGATACGTGCAGCAGAAGTCCCCTACGTCCGACCCCCGCCCGGAGAACCCGGCGCCGACCGCCGACCAGGTGGCGGCCGCTCCGACCGCCCGCCCGGTGTCCGCCGCGCACCCGGAGGCCGCCGC